>NZ_LOPY01000001.1 GCF_001469895.1 Pseudoalteromonas sp. XI10
TCGAGTCAACACTTAATTTTAAACTTTCTTTTTAGACCGTTTTAAACCGAAGTTTTACTTAACTCTGTGTCACTTTGTTCAGCGCTTTCATTGCTGCCCGCCGTGTCAGTGGATGCGCATTATAGGGATACGAAGAATTAACGCAAGCACTTTTTGGAGGTTTTTTTGAATATTTTCAAATTAGTACAATAACCATACAAATAAAGGGCTACAGAGAGGTTTTAGCTCAAAAAGCAGTCATTTTTGTGAGGATAAAATGGCATAGAAAAAGCGACATACTTTAACTTAGCTATGTCGCTTTTTATTTTTATAAGGGGATTAGTTAGTAGAAATTTCCCAAACAGCGATTGAACCCGAAATTTCATTACCAACAACTAGCAATGCTTCATTCGTTGCACTTTGTTCTGCAGGTATAAATGCCATACCTTCAGGAGCAAGATCACCTGTTATATCTGCATCAGCTTCTAGGCCACGATTAAAAAAGTAATCTTGGAATGTCACATTGTATGGATTAGTAATATCAAACACCATAATGCCACCCATACGCTCTAAACCAATAAATGCAAATGTACGTTCGCCAATCGTACCCAGTGCTAACGCTTCTGGTTCTGCACCTTTGTCATCAGAGCGACTATCACCGTCATTTTCATCTTCGTTATTATTGAATGCTGCTCCGTGAACTGATGCAGTAATGCGTGAGATTTGATCGCCAGAGTCAAAAACCACCATGCCGTTACTATCCCAAATGGTAAAAGAGCGGGCACCATATGCATAGAGTGATTCATATTCGCCATTATTATCTTCATCACCTTTAACAGTGGTCACTTTTAAACGGCCAATATCACTGTTGTCATTGTTCAGGTAGTCAAAATTGCTTGCCAGTGTTAAATCTTTAGCTCTGGTTTCATCTATATATGATAAACAACCATCATCTTCATCGTAATCTAGACCACCTTTTGCTAAACAATCAGCTTCGTCGGTTGTATCAAAGAAGTATTCTCGTGCATCACCTTCGTTCGCTGTGACAATAAAGTTAGCACCTTTCCAGGTAAAGCTTGAAATAGTATCTGGTTGATACATGCCATAGAGACCAGGGTACGATTTAAAGTTAACGCCACCGTCTTTATCTGATGCATCAAAAAGTAAATTAGACCAATCCTTAAAACCTAAGCCTTTAAGCTCTAGGCTATTATCTTCAAGGTTGACGATAGCAAGGGCGTTATTTTCTTGTAGTGACACGTAGGCAAACTTATTGTCTTTCGAAACGCTGATGTATTCAGGTTCTAAATCCATAGCTACGGTTGTATTAATCAAGTTACCGTTGATTGTTCGACCTGTCGGGTTAGCAAATACAATCCCAAGTTCCTCAAGCTCTGTTAGTTTGTCGTTATAAGCTGAAAAAGTAATGCTAATAGCAGTATCTGCAATTACACCATCATTGATATTAATAATGCTGATAGAGCCTTCAGGGTCAATACTGTAATCACCATTAGGTTCGCCTTCATTTGCAACCAATACTTTGTTGCCATCATGGCTAAAAGTAACCATGTCGGGTAGGGCGCCTACAGTAACATTTTTAATAAACAGAGGCTCGTCGCCACTGATATCATAAAATGCGATTAAACCAGTATCACCGGTATTACTCGCTGCCATTGCGACGGCTAAAAGTTCATTATTAGCATCAATAGCGATACTGTTTGCATCACCCACACTGTGCTCATTAAGTGCAAGGGTAATCTCTGAGCTTAAATTAGTGCCGTTTATAACCCCTTCGTTATCTTTAACTAAAGCTGCACGGTCAAAGCTATCGGCTTTCATGATATTAACGACCGCAGAATCACCGGAACTATTGATAGCAAAAATTCGTTGTTTAGATGCTTGATAAGCGACAATTTCCGCAGCACCTTCAGGGCTTTCTGCGTTCAGCACTGCACGGCCGATAAGATTTATACTTAAAGTAGCGTTTGCATCTGTACCGTTTGCTCCGTCAGTTCCGTTTGTACCATCGGTGCCATTTACCCCATCAGTTCCATTTTGACCTGCAGGACCTTGTTCACCTTGTAGGCCGTCTTTGCCGTCGTCACCGTCTAATGAGCAGCCAGAAAGAATGGTTAAAAGTGATAGCGCAATAATTGATCTTTTTAACATTATTATTTTTCCTTGGAATTGTATTGAGGCAATTACAACACGCAGGCATTACAACTATATGGCACTTTTATGAGAACAAAATTTAGTCATAAAAAAAGCGAGTATAAACTCGCTTTTTATTTATAAATTAGTAGGGTAGCTCATTACTTTTTGGTTGGGCGCTTCCAACCAGTAAGATTACGCTGTTTACCACGAGCGACGGCAAGCTGATCGTCTTCAACAGTGTTAGTGATAACAGAACCTGCGCCAATCGTTGCCATTGAGCCAATATTAACAGGGGCCACCAGTGATGAGTTAGAACCGATAAAGGCATTATCACCAATAATGGTTTTTGATTTATTTACGCCATCATAGTTACAAGTAATAGTCCCTGCGCCAATATTAACTTTTTCGCCAACTTCAGTGTCGCCTAAGTAGGTTAGGTGGTTTGCTTTTGAGCCTTTACCTAAGCGAGTCTTTTTCATCTCAACGAAGTTACCAATGTGCGAGTCTTCTTCCATAATCGCACCAGGGCGAAGGCGGGCATAAGGACCTAAAGTACATTTAGCTGCGACACTAGCCTCTTCAACAAGTGAGTTAGCTTTAATAACAACGCTATCGCCGATAGTACAATCTTTAAGTACGCAATTTGGGCCAACTTGTACATTATTACCCAGAGTTACTTTACCTTCGAAAATAACATTAACGTCGATCAGTACGTCTTCGCCAGTCGTTACTTCACCACGTACATCTATACGAGCAGGATCAGCAAGTGTTGCGCCGTTTAGCATTAGCTCTTCTGCTTGCCATGCTTGATATGCACGTTCAAGCGCTGAAAGTTGTACGCGATTATTAGCACCTTCAACTTCCATCGGATGCTCAGGCTGTGCAGAGGTAATTTCAACACCTTCACTGTGTGCCATCGCAACAATGTCTGTTAGGTAGTATTCACCCTGGGCGTTGTTGTTAGATAGGTTACCTAACCAACGTTTAAGTAGCGCACCATTAGCAGCCATAATACCGGTATTGATTTCTTTAATCGCAAGTTGCTCAGGTGAAGCGTCTTTTTGTTCAACAATACCGACTAGCTTGCCATTTTCACGGATCATTCGACCATAACCTGATGGGTCATCTAAGGTAACCGTTAATACTGCTAAGCCTTTTTCTGGAGTCGCAGCAAGTAACTTTTCTAAGGTAGCGCGTTTTGTTAGTGGCACATCACCATAGAGAATTAATACGGTGTCATCATCGGCAATGTGTTCTTTAGCAACAGCAACAGCATGACCCGTACCGAGTTGTTCTTCTTGTAATACCCAGTTTACTTGGTTGTGCGATAGGGCTTCTTGAAGCTGATCACGGCCATGACCGTAAACAAGATTTGTTTCACGAGCGCCAAGAGCAGTGGCATTATCAATAACGTGTTGCACCATAGGTTTACCAGCAACTTTGTGTAATACCTTAGGTAGAGCAGAGCGCATACGGGTGCCTTTACCCGCAGCGAGAATAACGGTAGTCAGAGACATTAAAACAATATCCTTCTTTCTTTGTTTTAGTGGGACGTAATGAATTTAGCTATAAACATGCAAAGTTACGCAAGTCACATCATGTGCAAATACTCAATCCTAGCTTACAGGAAAGAACCTTGTATAAAAGCTTAGCTCATTATCAATTAACACATTGTAGCGGGGAATAGTGCAGGTTATAAGTACAATGATCAGAATAGGGTATAAAACAGTGAATTTTAGGCACAAAAAAGCCCACGTAAAGTGGGCTTTTCGAAAACCGAGTAGGCTTACTTTTTACGTAATTGTTGAATTACGCGAAGTTGAGCGATTGCTTCAGCAAGTTGCACTGCAGCTTGTTGATAATCTAACTCAGCAGTTGACGTATTCGCCATTTGCTCTTCAGCATCACGTTTAGCTTTTTCAGCCGCTTGCTCGTCTAGGTCTTCACCACGTACTGCAGTATCTGCAAGAATCGTGATGCGATCCGGTTGAACTTCTAGCGTGCCGCCAGCAATATACATCACGTCTTCGTGACCAAACTGCTTAACTAAACGTACCATACCAGGTTTTAGGGCAGTTAATAATGGAGCGTGACCATAGTTAACACCAAGGTCACCTTCACTACCACTCACTTGAATCGATTCAACCAGACCAGAGAACAAGCTCTCTTCTGCGCTTACTACGTCAAGATGTACAGTCATAGCCGCCATACTACCCTCCTAATTACATGCTTTTGGCTTTTTCTTGAGCTTCTTCAATAGAGCCAACCATGTAGAACGCTTGCTCTGGCATATCATCAAACTCACCGTTTAAGATACCTTTGAAGCCAGCAATTGTGTCTTTAAGTGACACGTATTTACCAGGCGCGCCTGTGAATACCTCAGCAACGAAGAACGGCTGAGATAGGAAACGCTGGATTTTACGTGCACGAGATACAACTTGCTTATCTTCGTCAGAAAGCTCGTCCATACCTAGGATTGCGATGATGTCTTTAAGTTCTTTATAACGTTGAAGAACTGTTTGAACGCCACGCGCTGTATCGTAGTGTTCTTGACCGATTACTAGTGGGTCAAGTTGACGTGAAGATGAATCAAGTGGGTCTACCGCAGGGTAGATACCAAGTGAAGCGATATCACGAGAAAGTACTACTGTTGCATCTAAGTGAGCAAACGTTGTTGCTGGAGATGGGTCAGTTAAGTCATCCGCAGGTACGTATACCGCTTGGATTGAAGTGATTGAACCCGTCTTAGTAGATGCGATACGCTCTTGAAGTACACCCATTTCTTCAGCAAGAGTTGGTTGGTAACCTACTGCTGAAGGCATACGACCTAGAAGTGCTGATACCTCTGTACCCGCTAGAGTATAACGGTAGATGTTATCAACGAAGAAAAGTACGTCACGACCTTCGTCACGGAACTTCTCAGCCATAGTAAGACCAGTTAACGCTACGCGTAAACGGTTACCCGGTGGCTCATTCATTTGACCGTATACTAGAGATACTTTATCTAGTACGTTTGAGTCGTTCATCTCATGGTAGAAGTCATTACCCTCACGAGTACGCTCACCAACACCTGCGAATACTGAGTAACCGCTGTGCTCGATTGCGATGTTACGGATAAGTTCCATCATGTTTACGGTTTTACCAACACCGGCACCACCGAATAGACCAACTTTACCACCTTTAGCGAATGGACATACAAGGTCGATTACCTTGATACCAGTCTCTAAAAGTTCTACTGAACTTGATTGCTCTTCATAAGAAGGTGCTGCACGGTGAATAGACATACGCTCTTCTTCACCAATTGGACCAGCTTCATCAATAGGGTTACCTAATACGTCCATGATACGACCTAGTGTCTTCGTACCTACAGGAACGTGGATTGGCTGACCTGTACCTTCTACTGCAGTACCACGACGTAAACCGTCAGTAGTACCAAGTGCGATACCACGTACCACACCGCCACCTAGCTGTTGTTGAACTTCTAAAGTTAAACCAGCTAAGTCGCCATCTGTTACTTTTAGTGCGTCATATACGGCTGGCACGTTGTCTTGTGGAAATTCGATATCCACAACGGCGCCGATAATTTGGACGACCTTACCTAAACTCATGTCTATTCCTCTCATTAAACTTTGCCGAAGCGTTAAACTGCTGCCGAGCCGCTAACAATCTCACTAATTTCTTGTGTGATTGCAGCTTGACGAGCCTTGTTATAAACAAGCTGTAACTCATCCATAAGGTCGCCTGCGTTATCAGTTGCAGCTTTCATTGCAACCATACGGGCAGCCTGTTCAGAGGCAGCGTTCTCAACTACACCTTGGTATACTTGAGACTCAATAAAGCGTACTAACAGAGCTTCTAAAATCGCTTCTGGGTTTGGCTCATATAAGTAATCCCAAGAATGTTGAGATACTTCTTCTTCAGCTTTTGGCAAAGGGAGTAACTGATCGATTGTTGGCTCTTGCTTCATAGTATTAACGAACTTGTTAAATACTACGTATAAGCGGTCAATTTTACCTTCAGAGTATGCATCTAGCATTGTCTTTACAGGACCAATAACGTCTTGTAGTGAAGGTGTATCTCCTAAGTTCGCTTTTTTAGCGACTAACTTACCGCCAAAACGTTGGAAAAAGCCAGCTGCTTTGCTACCTAAAGTAGTAAATTCAGCTTCAACGCCTTTTTCTTTCCACGCTTTAACATCTAGGGCAACTTTTTTGAACTCGTTTGAGTTCAAGCCACCACATAGACCACGGTCAGTAGAGATAACAATATAACCAACTCGTTTTACTTCACGCTCTTCTAAGAAAGGGTGAGTAAAATCAAGATTTGCTTGAGCAACACGACCAATTACTTGGCGTAAGTTTTCAGCGTATGGACGGCTTGACGCCACACGTTCCTGCGCTCTTTTCATTTTAGACGCAGCAACCATTTCCATTGCGCTGGTGATCTTCTGAGTATTCTTGATACTCCCGATCTTGCTTTTAATCTCTTTTCCGCTGGCCATGACTCTCTCTCCGAATCAGGTGGGCTTTAGTTACCTAAAGCTCACCATTCATAACTAAATTACCAAGTTTGCGTCGACTTGAACTTCTCTAGAAGTTCTTTAAGTTGAGCTTCAATCTCAGCGTTGTAGTTACCAGTTTCATTGATTTGAGCCATTAGCTCTGCGTATGTGCTGTTTGCGTAAGAAATTAGGCCAGCTTCGAAATCCATGATTTTAGCGATTTCGATGTCTTGTAGGTAGCCTTTTTCAGCAGCAAATAGCGACAGAGACATTTCAGCAACAGACATTGGTGCGTACTGTTTCTGCTTCATTAGCTCTGTTACGCGCTCACCATGCTCTAATTGAGCACGTGTTGCATCGTCAAGGTCAGACGCGAACTGCGAGAACGCAGCTAATTCACGGTACTGAGCTAACGCTAGACGGATACCACCACCTAGTTTCTTAACGATTTTAGTTTGCGCTGCACCACCAACACGAGATACCGAGATACCAGCGTTAACAGCTGGACGGATACCTGAGTTGAATAAGTCAGTTTCTAAGAAGATCTGACCATCGGTGATAGAGATAACGTTTGTCGGTACGAACGCAGAAACGTCGCCGCCTTGAGTTTCAATGATTGGCAATGCCGTCAATGAACCTGTTTTACCTTTCACTTCACCATTAGTGAACTTCTCAACGTAATCAGCGTTTACACGTGATGCACGCTCTAGAAGACGTGAGTGAAGGTAGAATACGTCACCTGGGTATGCTTCACGGCCTGGTGGACGCTTAAGTAGTAATGAGATTTGACGGTAAGCAACAGCTTGCTTAGATAAATCATCATACACGATTAGCGCGTCTTCACCACGGTCACGGAAGTATTCACCCATAGTACAACCAGAGAATGGTGCTAGGTACTGAAGTGCCGCAGATTCAGAAGCAGATGCAACAACAACAATCGTGTTTTCTAATGCACCGTGCTCTTCTAATTTACGTACTACGTTAGCGATAGTAGATGCTTTTTGACCAACTGCAACGTACACACACTTAACGCCTGTACCTTTTTGGTTGATGATAGCATCGATTGCTAATGCAGTTTTACCAGTTTGGCGGTCACCGATCACAAGCTCACGTTGACCACGACCTACTGGGATCATCGCATCGATAGATTTATAACCAGTTTGTACTGGCTCATCTACTGATTGACGTTCGATAACGCCTGGTGCGATTTTCTCAACAGGTTCAAAACCGTCGTTATCTAAAGCGCCTTTACCGTCGATAGGTGCACCTAGTGTGTTAACAACACGACCAAGTAGACCACGACCAACAGGAACCTCTAGGATACGACCAGTTGATTTAACTTTTACGCCTTCTTTAAGGTCAGCGTAAGGACCCATTACTACAGCACCTACTGAGTCACGCTCAAGGTTTAGTGCGATAGCATAACGGTTGCCAGGAAGCTCGATCATCTCACCTTGCATACAGTCAGCAAGACCGTGGATGCGGATGATACCGTCAGTAACAGATACGATAGTACCTTCGTTACGAGCTTCACTTACAACTTCGAACTGCTCAATACGTTGTTTGATCAGATCTGAAATTTCAGTGGAATTAAGTTGCATGCTCTTTTTCCCAATTACGATTGTAGTGATGTAGCTAAGCGGGCTAATTTGCCACGTACTGAGCCGTCGATTACAGTGTCACCCGCCTTAATGATAAGACCGCCAACAACTGTAGTATCTTCACTACAATTCAGCTTAACTTTGCGTGCGAAACGTTTTTCAAGTGCCGCTACCAATGTTGCTTGCTGCTCAGCAGCAAGCGGTGTTGCAGAAATCACGTCAACGTCGATTTCTTTGTCGTAGTCCGCTTTAAATTCAGCGAATAACTCAGCAACAGCAGGCAGTGCAACTAAACGTCCATTTTCAGCCATCACCTTGATTAGGTTCTGACCTTGTTCGTTGAGCTGCTCTGCACAGATCTTGATAAATAGATCTGCTTGTTCAGTAGCAGTAGGCAATCCAGCTAGCGCGGCAGCGGCTTGCTCGTTGCTGGCAACGTGGCCAGCAAAGAACAGCATGTCGTTCCAACTTTCAACAGTGCCTTTTTCAACGGCAAGTTCAAAAGCCGCTTTAGCGTATGGGCGAGCGATAGTAGCCAATTCAGACATGCTCATACCCTCCTAATTACAGCTCAGCGACAAGTTTTTCAACGATGTCACTGTGTGCGGCTTGATTGATTTCGCGCTCTAAAATCTTCTCAGCACCAACCACTGCCAGCGTCGCTACTTGTTTACGTAGTTCTTCTGTTACACGGTTACGCTCTGCTTCGATTTCAGAGTGCCCTTGAGCAATAATTTTTTCACGCTCTTGTTGACCACGAACAGTTTCTTCGTCAACGATTAGCGTGGCACGCTTTTTAGCTTGTTCAATGATATCAGCCGCTTGAGCTTTTGCCTCTTTAAGCTGCTCAGCAGCTTTCTTTTGCGCAAGTTCTAAGTCTTTTTCGGCTCTATCAGAGGCAGCTAAACCATCTTCGATTTTCTTCTGGCGAGCTTCAATTGCACCATTTAGTGGTGGCCATACGTATTTCATACAGAAAAGTACGAAAACCGTAAATGCAATTAATTCACCGATAAGAGTGGCTGTTAAGTTCACGACCGCTCCTCCTTAAAATAGTAAGCTGTTCAAAAAATAATATTAAAGTACGAACAACAATACCATTGCGATACCAACACCGATCATAGCTACGGCATCGATTAGACCAGCAAGGATGAACATCTTAACTTGTAATGAAGGTGCAAGTTCAGGTTGACGTGCACAAGCTTCTAGGAATTTACCACCCATGTTACCGAAGCCGATAGCAGTACCGATTGCACCGAAGCCGATAAGTAGAGCAACAGCGATGTACTTAAGACCAATCATTAGTTCCATTTTTTTCTCCAAAGTTTCAATTGTAAATTAAAGTTAAAATTTAAAAGTGTAAAAAATTAGTGATTATCTGAGCTTGCCATGCTTAGGTATACGATTGTAAGCATCATGAATACGAATGCTTGCAGTACGATTACTAAGATGTGGAATACAGCCCAAATAAAGTGCAACGGTAGTTGCATTAAACCAACTGCGCCGATCAAGATGAAAATCAACTCACCAGCATATAAGTTACCGAATAAACGCAGTGCTAACGAGAACGGCTTAGCAACTAAAGCGATTGTTTCTAGTAATAAGTTACATGGGATTAAGAACACCATCGCTAGCTTGTTATTAGAGCTAAACGGGTGAAGCGTTAATTCAGCTAAGAATCCGCCAATCCCTTTAATTTTGATTGCGTAACCGATCATCAGAATGAATACACCAATAGCAAGTGCAGCAGTCATGTTGATGTCTGTTGTAGGTACAATCTTCATGTAAACGTCGTGAGAATCCATACCAAACGCTTGCTCGCCAACGAAGCCAGCGAATGCAGGTAGGAAATCAACCGGAATCAAGTCCATTAAGTTCATTAAGAACACCCAAACGAAAATCGTTAGAGCTAATGGAGCGATTAATGCGCTTTTACCGTGGTATGTGTCACGTACGTTGTCGCCAACGAACTCAACGATCATTTCAATGAAACACTGAAATTTACCAGGTACACCGGTATTTGCTTTCTTAGCGGCACTACGGAAGATCCATAAAAATACAAGACCTAGACCGATTGACCATGCGAGGGTATCTATATTCCATGTCCAGAAACCACTGTCTGTACACGCTTTGTTGAAGGCAAGACCAGCGTCGGTCGAGCACATCTTAGCGTTAGTTAAGTGGTGCTGAATATGGCTTGATAGAGTTACTTCTTCTGCAGCCATGTTATATCCCAAAAGTTAATGATTAAAAAAAACGGGCGCAAACAATCCGCTAAATAACACCAATACATAAACACAGAAAAACGGTAATAAAACGACCGTGTAAGACTTCAGTATCAGTGCAAACAAAACGATTGTTAGCATAAATTTTAATCCGTTGCCGCGCTTCAGCGAGGCATACACTTGATTTACTCGACTTGCACCCATATAACGGAATGCATAGACAGCAAATACAAAATTAGGGAGTAGTGCAACAGCTCCGCCAGCAAGCGCTGACTGGCCGGCATTGACTCCCCAACCTATAAAAACAATTACTGCAGCGATTAATGCTACGATACCCTGAAGACAAATTAATTTAAATGCGGCAAGCCTATACGGCCTTGCTAACCTATTAGTCACGTTTTGTTAACCTTTAGAACGTTAAATTGTCAGGGTATGAAAACTGGCGAAATTATACTGATTCCTACCAGTTTTGCAACTTGAGTCGACCCTTTGTAGTGCAAAAACACCACAAATGTCTCTTTTTGGACATGTTATTAATTAATGACGGGAATAGTCTTAATTTATACGGCTTAAAATGCCATCCAACTCATCAAGAGTTGTATAAGAGATAACCAGTTTGCCTTTGCCTTTTTTATTGTAGTTTATTTCTACTTTGGCGCCTAAATTTTCAGCAAGTTTTTGTTCTAACTGTTTGACATCCGGATCTTTTTCTTGCACTTCTTTTTTCGGAGCTGGTTCTAAGATAGAGCGAACTAATTTCTCAGTTTCACGAACAGTCAACGCTTTAGCAACGGCTAATCTAGCAGCATCTGACTGCGCTTCGCCTTCAAGTGCCAATAAACAGCGTGCATGGCCCATTTCGATGTCGCCATGCTCTAACAAGATTTTAACATCTTCGTTAAGGTTATTTAGACGTAGTAAATTAGTCACAGTCGTACGCGATTTACCGACAGCTTCGGCGACTTGTTGATGAGTGAGTTCAAATTCGTTAAGTAAACGATTCAATGCAATCGCTTCTTCCATCGCGTTTAGGTCTTCACGTTGGATATTTTCAATCAATGCGATTGCAACGGCTGCTTCATCTGGTACATCTTTGATGATACATGGAACAGCATCTAATTTTGCAAGTTGAGCAGCACGCCAGCGACGTTCACCAGCAATAATTTCATATTTGTCTGCACCAATTTGGCGCACAACAATAGGCTGAATGATGCCTTGAGCACGAATTGAGCTGGCTAACTCTTCTAGCGCTTCTTCAGACATGTCTTTACGCGGTTGATATTTACCCGATTGTAAAAACTCAATCGCTAATTTTTGCAGCTCACCTTTGCTTTGCTCTGCAACAACTTCAGAGACTTGCTCTGGTGTTGCTGTCGCTTGTTGCTGATTATTTGCACTTGGGGCAGGTTTTGATGAACTTAATAAAGCGTCGAGTCCTCGGCCTAAACCGCGTTTTTTAGCAGACATGTTATTTTTTTACCTCGAAGTTAGGCTACTGCTGAAGATGTTTTCTCTTTTCTACGTAACATTTCGCCGGCTAGGGCTAAGTAAGCTTTAGCACCACTTGATGCACGGTCATAATACATGGCAGGGGCACCAAAACTCGGCGCTTCTGCTAAACGGACATTACGTGGGATAACGGTACGATATACTTTATCGCCAAAATGTTGTTTGAGTTGTTCTGATACATCATTTGCAAGGCGATTGCGCGGATCATACATGGTGCGCAAAATCCCTTCAATTGTTAACGCTGGATTTACTAGCTTAGATAGCTGAGTAATGGTATCCATTAATGCCGTTAAACCTTCAAGGGCATAATACTCACATTGCATCGGAACTAAAATCGAATCTGCGGCAGCCATTGCATTAACAGTAAGCATGTTAAGTGAAGGCGGGCAGTCGATAAAAATGAAATCGTATTGATCTTGAATTTGTTCAAGCGCATTACGTAAACGCACTTCACGAGCAAACAATTCCATTAGTTTAACTTCAGCGGCAGTCACATCGCCATTAGCAGCAATTAAGTGATACTCACCTGAGGTTTCTTTATTGATCACTTCATCGATTGGTGTTTCTTCAATCAATAAATCGTAAATAGTCGCAACATCACCGTATTTATCGACACCACTACCCATGGTAGCGTTTCCTTGCGGATCAAGATCGATTAATAACACTTTACGCTTCGTCGCGGCCATCGATGCCGCGAGATTCACAGCGGTGGTTGTTTTACCAACACCACCTTTTTGGTTTGCTAATGCGATGACTTTTGCCACAGTGCTCTGATCCCTAGTCTTTAGATAGAATGATTAAATGTCTTTGCGCATCTAACTCAGGTACTTCCAAGCTGATTTTTTCATCAAACTTAATACCTTTAGGTAATGAGTCTAGTTCTTCGCTCGGAAATACGCCTTTTAAGGCGATAAATTTACCTGAATGATCAATCAAGTGCGCACACCAGTCAACCATATCTTGTAAAGAGGCGAATGCACGACTTAATACACCATCTAATTTAACACTTGGTTGATATTCTTCAACTCTAGACTGCACTGGGGTTACATTTTCAAGACCAAGTGCATGTTTTACCTGCATCAAAAAGCGTACGCGTTTACCTAAACTATCTAACAATACAAATTGTGTATCAGGTAAAGCGATGGCTAATACGATACCCGGTAAACCAGGACCCGTACCTACATCAATGTAATGTTTGCCTTTAAGGTGTGGTGCAACAACTAAGCTATCCATAATATGTTTAACCATCATTTCTTCAGGTAAACGAACAGAGGTTAAGTTATAGGCTTTGTTCCACTTGTCTAATAATTCAACATATTGCACAAGTTGTTGTTGCTGTTTTTCTGTTAGCGCAATATCAGTTTGCGCTAACAGCGAAGTTAATTGTTGTTGTAACACTGTATTCCTCACCAACTACGCAGTCTTGCGCAGTAAGCCTTGCTTTTTCAGATAGACTAATAATAGCGAAATAGCAGCAGGGGTGATACCTGAAATACGTGACGCTTGGCCAATTGTATCTGGACGACTATCAGTAAGCTTTGCGATAACCTCATTTGATAAACCAGAAACAGTTGAATAATCAAAGTCTTTTGGTAATACAGTTTGTTCATGACGTAGCTGCTTATTGATCTCATCTTGCTGACGAGCAATATAGCCTGCGTACTTAGTATGGATCTCAACTTGCTCAAGTGCTGCTTGATTATCAAACTCAGAACCTAAACCATCGATTGCCATTAAGTCGTTATAACGAATTTCAGGACGACGGATCAGATCTTCTAGGCTCGCTTCACGAGTCAGTGGTGTTTTTAATAACGCGTTTACTTGATCAACAGCAACATGATCTTTGTGGATCCATGTTTCTTTTAAACGTTGCGTTTCTTTTTCGATGATTTCCATTTTTTCGTTAAATGCAGCCCAACGAGCATCGTCAACTAAGCCAAGTTCACGGCCTTTCTCAGTTAAACGAATGTCGGCATTATCTTCACGAAGTAATAAACGGTATTCAGCACGGCTAGTAAACATACGGTACGGTTCTTTAGTACCTAATGTTGCTAGGTCGTCAATTAGTACACCTGTGTATGCTTCATCACGGCGTGGCGTCCAAGACTCTTTGCCTTGTACTTGTAATGCGGCGTTCATACCCGCAATTAAACCTTGTGCGCCGGCTTCTTCGTAACCGGTTGTACCATTGATTTGGCCTGCGAAGAATAAACCATTAATAAACTTAGTTTCTAATGATTGCTTTAAGTCGCGCGGATCAAAGAAGTCATACTCAATAGCATAACCAGGACGACAAATATGTGCATTTTCAAAACCAGTGATTGATTGCACAATTTCAAGCTGTACATCAAACGGTAAACTCGTTGAAATACCATTTGGATATAATTCGTATGATGTTAAACCTTCAGGCTCAACAAAGATTTGATGTTTGTCTTTATCAGCAAAACGTACGATCTTATCTTCGATTGAAGGGCAGTAACGTGGACCAATACCTTCAATTACACCTGAATACATAGGTGAGCGATGTAAGTTATTGCGGATCACATCATGTGTTTTTTCATTTGTATAAGTGATGTAACACGGGATCTGCTGTGGGTGATCCGATTGTTTACCCATAAATGAGAATACAGGCGTAGGGGTATCACCAGGCTGTTCTTGCATCTTGCTAAAATCAACAGTACGCGCATCAATACGAGGAGGTGTGCCTGTTTTTAAGCGATCAACACGGAAAGGTAATTCACGTAAACGCTCTGCAAGTGCAATTGAAGGTGGATCACCGGCACGACCACCTTTGAAATTCTCTAAACCAATATGGATCTGACCACCTAAGAAAGTACCTACGGTAAGAACCACAGAAGGCGCGCTAAAACGAAGACCCATTTGCGTTACAACACCAATTACTCGATCACCTTCAACGATTAGATCGTCACATGATTGTTGGAAGATCTTTAAGTTTTCTTGATGTTGTAAAGTATGTTGAATAGCTGCTTTATACAAAGCACGGTCAGCTTGTGCACGTGTAGCACGTACAGCAGGGCCTTTAGATGAATTTAAAGTACGAAATTGAATACCGCCTTTATCAATAGCCTGAGCCATTGCACCACCAAGTGCATCGATCTCTTTAACTAAATGGCCTTTACCAATACCGCCAATTGCCGGGTTACAAGACATTTGACCAAGGGTATCCATATTATGAGTCAGCAATAGGGTATTCATGCCCATGCGAGCAGATGCTAATGCAGCTTCAGTACCTGCATGTCCACCACCTACAACAATAACATCAAAACGTTCGTGAAAAATCATTTATGGGATCCTACTTAATCGACCAGCAAAACTTTGTAAAGGGAGCGTATTCTACCTAGAAATTTAGAGAAGATAAATGATTAAACAGTGCTCAAGATCTAAGTGGGTGATCTCTAATAATATAAAGGATCTTTTAAAGAGATCTTTTATTACTCTTACTACTAGTAACGGCTAGATCTGTTGATAATGTTCGCTTTACTATTTAAAACATGATCTTAACGCAGATCTAAAGGTGTTAATATGATCGGATCTTCCCGCGTAAAAGCTTTGATCAAAAGGGCTATTTATACACAGGGCAATATCAATTGGATCTTATCCAAGGGATAAACTAGGTTAAAATCGCAGTTAGATCAGTGTTTATCCACAATCCGATCTAAATTATCAGTAAATTGTGGGTAACTTTTATAACAACGATCAACACCGATCGGCTTAATTGAGCCCTGCTGATTCGATCCAGCTTGGTAACCAGGCTAATGCCGTGTCTTCTGGCAATGCTTCATCAAGAATATTGAGCTCTAAGCGTTCTGCCACGCGGTTTGCGCCTTTATTAGCTAATAACTCATCTAGATTACGGCCTGCATAGTTATAGGTGTCGTAACTAGTGTCACCTAATCCGATCACACTGTAGTTTAATCCTTTAAGATCAGCCTGTTGGTTAATAGATTCAACAAATGGCAGTAGGTTCTCTGGGTAGTCTCCCGCGCCGTATGTAGAAGTACATAACAACCAAATAGTATCTTGCTGATCAATATCATCAAATACAGGCTGTTCATGAAGCTGCACTTGGATCCCTTGTTGTTCAAGGGCTTCTGCTAGTTGCTCTGCCACGTATTCTGCAGATCCCATTTGGCTGCCTACGATGATATTTACTGATTGCATGTGATTGATCATGTATAGAAATAATTGGCCACATGATAACTAAGTTAGGGTGTGAGTAAAGCGTTGAATTACGATCTGAATAAGTTTTTCTGCTTAAAATGACAGCTTTAATTCAATGCTTTTTATAATCTACTGTTTTTAATGGCTTTTTATATTTATTCATAAATTAAACCCTTTGATCAAGCTGTTAATAAATTTGGGGAAAGTTCTGATCAAGCTAAATATTGGAAACTGTATAACTTTGCTAAGTTGTTGATCTTTAATTGTGTGTGAGCGCTTAATTTTTCAGATCTAATAAAAATAGTGAGTATGATCGTTTTGTGGATAGATCGCTTGTTGATAACGATCGGTTTGCAATTTGCGATCAATAAAATAGATCGAAAAAACTTAAATAAGCGCTAATAAAGGCTGTTTTTAAGAAAATTAGTTATCAAAAAGGGCTGTTTTATGAAAATAAATTCAAATTTCCGCGTTTTTTTATGATCAAATCAGCCTTTAGATCTAAAAAAGCCCCAAATGTGGATAACATTTTTAGCTCGCTAAGTTAGTTTTCGATCTGAGTTAAACTGGTTTTTATCGTATTACCGACTAGATCATAGAGTGAATTACCCAATGAAAACCGTTTTGCACCACCAGCGAAAGCGGCTTTTGCTGAGTTAAAATTGCTCATTGCCATCACATTTAATGGCATATCTATTGTGTTAGCTAAGCTGGTTATGTGCTCTATGTTAGTTAAGCCGGGCACAAACAGACCGTCTGCACCTGCATTTTGATACGCTTTTGCTCGCTTTAATGTTGCTTGAAAAGGGGAGTCACTAACAAAGTAGGTATCGGTTCTGGCGTTTATAAATAAACCACCGAAGCCATTTTCGTTAAGTACTTTCTTTATTTCACTAATAATAGTGCATTGCTGTTCGATAGATCTCAGTGCGTTAGTGTCTTTATCTGAGTCCTCTATGTTGATGCCTACAACTCCTAATCTTGCTAACGCTAAAACGTTTTCGCTAATTTGCAGCGGATCATTACTGTAGCCTGACTCTATATCCACAGAGAGTGGAATATGAAGGTGTTCGGTTAAGCTTTTAACCAGCGCTAATTGAGTTTTAAAAGAGATGTTTTCACCATCAGCTAACCCTAAACTGGCAGCAATTCCCCAGCTGGTTGTTGCTACTGCTTTAGCTCCCGCTGCTTGGATGAATTGTGCTGAACTAAGATCCCACGCATTAGCAAGTATAAAGCCGCTTTGCTGGTGGTGTAATTGGTGAAAGAGTTGATATTTGTCCATGATGTCCTCCGTTTAATGACATCGCTAGACTAATTGATATGAGGTTAATTACTGGCTGGTTTCGGCCCTGAACCGATAATTGATTAGTTGGAGTAAAAACAAAAAAAGAGTCTTGCGACTCTTTTTTATAATATTGATGACCGGAATTTATTTACCAATACAGAACGAACTAAAGATTTTCCCAAGTAGGTCATCAGAGGTAAATTCACCCGTTATCTCATTTAAGAACTGTTGAGTTAGGCGTAATTCTTCAGCCAAGATTTCACCAGCAATATGCATCTCTAATTGCTCTTTGCCTGTGTTTAAATGATAGGCAGCATGATCAAGTGCATCTAAGTGACGACGACGTGCCATAAATCCACCTTCTGTGGCGCCTTGGAAACCAATACATGCTTTTAAGTGAGTACGAACTAACTCTATACCCTCTGCATTTTTAGCGCTTAAACGGATCACCGGATATTGATCATGTTCATCCATACCGACATTTTCACCGGAAATATCGGCTTTATTTCGGATCACAGTAACACCCATCCCCTCTGGTAGCTTGGCCATAAACTCTGGCCAAATATCATGAGGGTCAGTGGCTGATGTATCAGTGCCGTCTAACATAAATAATACGCGATCGGCTTGGTTAATTTCATCCCATGCGCGTTCAATACCAATTTGCTCTACTTTATCTGGGCTTTCACGCAGGCCTGCGGTATCAATAATATGTAGTGGCATACCATCAATGTGGATATGTTCGCGTAATACGTCACGTGTTGTACCAGCTATTTCGGTAACGATAGCAGCATCACGGCCAGCTAACGCATTAAGTAGGCTTGATTTACCAGCGTTAGGGCGACCAGCAATAACAACACGCATACCTTCACGCATGATGCTACCTTGTTTAGCTTGCTGAGTTACATTCTCTAACTGATCAATAATGGCATTGAGATCTGTTGATACTTTACCGTCTGATAAAAAGTCGATTTCTTCATCTGGAAAATCAATAGCGGCTTCAACATACATACGTAGGTGAATGACTTTCTCCACCAGCGTTTCGATGTGCTTAGAGAATTCACCTTGCAGTGATTGGAGGGCGCTTTTTGCTGCCTGTTCACTGGTTGCATTAATTAAATCGGCAATTGCCTCTGCTTGAGTTAAATCAAGCTTATCATTCATAAATGCGCGCTCAGAGAACTCACCTGGTTTTGCTAAACGTACACCGTCAATTTGGCTAATTTCTTTTAATAGCATATCAAGTACAACAGGGCCGCCATGACCTTGTAGTTCTAATACGTCTTCGCCGGTAAATGAATTTGGCCCTTGGAAGTAAATAGCAATACCTTGGTCAAGTTGTTCACCGTTCAAGCTTTTAAATGGTACATAGTCTGCGTAACGTGTTTTAGGACAACGGCCAATAATCTGTTCTGCCACTGTTTTAGCTAAGCTGCCAGAGACGCGAATAATACCAACCCCACCACGTCCTGGTGCGGTCGCTTGTGCTGCAATTGTGTCTTGATTAATCATGCGATGAAATAATGCCAATAAAAGAATGAATGCTGGCTCTATTGTAACCTATGGCTTAATTTCATGCGAATAGCTGTTTGAGTAATGAGATAGCAAAAGTCTGATGTAAGTAATACTTTATTTAGCTTTAATTAATAATAAACGACCATTGCAAATGATAATTATATTCATTACCATGTTTCGCATTCTAAATCTTATCGTTTTTTATTATGCGTCTTTCTGCTGTTTTTATTGCACTTGCTGCTGGTTTTTCGGGCGTTGCCCATGCTCAAAATGAAGTGACTACTTCGGATCAAAATGATTCTAAAGAACTCGAAAAAATAGAAGTTGTTGGCCGTGCGTTTTCTTTATATCGCCCAACCGAGTCTAGCTTTGCTACTCGTACCAATACACCTTTAGAGAAAATTCCTCAGTCAATTCAAATTTTGCCGCAGGAGCTGATCAGTGATCAGGCTGCTCGCCAAATTACCGACCTTTATAGCAATATTGCTGGCGTTAATGCCTTTAGTTATTCGGGCGTGACATTCCGTGGTTTTCGCCAAGATGAGATTTTATATGATGGCGTAAAGGGCGATCCTTTCAATGGCTTTGCTGTACCGCAATTATTTAATATTGAACAAGTTGCGGTTTTAAAAGGGCCTGCTGGCGCTATATACGGTAGTGGTAATCCGGGTGGTATTATTAACTATGTAACTAAGAAGCCTAAATTCACCAGTGAACATAGTATTGAAGTTGAAGTAGGTAATGATGACTTCTTCAGTGGTGCATTAGAAAGCACTGGAACCTTGAGTGAATCACTTGATAATCATGCTTACCGTGTTGGTCTTTACCGTGATACTGAAAAGCCATTCCGTGCTAATACTAGCAGCGATAATACCATTGTTGATCTTGGTTATACGTGGCTTATAAACAGTGCAACCGAATTGACCACTCAGTATACCTATATAGAGCAAGAGTTGGGTGGGGCACGTTTACGTGGTGTACCTGCTGATGATAATGGCAATTTTCTTACTGATATTAGCTGGAATCATAACGAGGCGACAGACTTTCAAAATGTTGAAGCCCATGTCTACCAGGCAACTTTAAAACATGAGTTTAATGATGTTTGGCGCACAGATGTCACAGCACGTTATTTTGATAACAAAGAAGTGCAAAACTACCATGAACCAAGAGGCCTAGTAGATACAGATGAGGACGGTATTGTTGATTGGAGCCATCGTGAGTTTCGTGATCAAGTACGTGAGAACGAAGGCTTTAGCTTAACAGCTAATGCGATTGCGGAGTTTGCTTTTGCTAATATGCAGCATCAAGTGCTGTTTGGTAGTGATTGGTATGAACATGATTTTGAAAGCGTTTACCGTACAGCTAAGCAACAAAGTAAAGGTGGCCCAGTACCAGGACTTGCTCTTAACAACCCTGAATATGGTTTAACCTCTGCTGATGATTATGACCTTGATAGTATTACACCAAGGCTTGGGAAAACGAATAGCACCCGCTTTGGTGCCTACTTGCAAGATCAGCTAGATATCACCGCTAATTGGAGTGTGACAGCTGGCTTAAGGTATGATCGTTTTGAAGATAAAGATCTGTTAAATCAAACCGAGTTTTCTGATAGCGACTTAACTTACCGTATTGGTACCAGCTATAACATTAACGATATGTTCTTCCCTTATGCACTACATGGCACTGGCTTTGTGCCGCAAAGTGCAAGTAATCAAGAAACAGCAAAGGGTGGCCCATTTTCGCCAGAGACTAGCCGTATTAACGAGTTAGGTTTAAGAACCAAGCTATTAGCAGACACACTTGCTGTTAATATGGCTGTGTACGATATTGTCCGCGAAAACATCCTGCAGCCTAGCTTATTAGGTGATGTTGCAGGTGACGGCGTTGATGACTTAGTTGCTGTTGGTGAAGTACAAAGTAAGGGCTTTGAACTTGAAGTGGTTGGTGACATCACTGAGCGCTGGGTAGTTACTGCAAGCTACGCTTATAATGATACCCGTATTACTAAAGCCAACGACAGCATTCGTAACCAAATTCCTGATAGCGATAAATTTGCTAACGCGCCGCAAAATACCCTAGGTATATGGACACGCTATGAGTTACCTAGCTTATCGTCATCTATTTCTGCTGGCTTAGACTATGTTGATGAACAGCTTAGTTTAGGTGGTCAACGTGTTAAACCTTACACTGTTTACAACATGGCGTGGCAAACAACCGTTGATAACTGGCAATGGCAGCTATCAGTTAAGAACCTATTTGATAAAGAATATGCAAGCAGTGGCTTTATCGAGCGAACAGGGCACTTTCCTGGTGAGCCACGCCGTGTTTATTTAAGTGCTAAATACAGCTTTTAATGGTGGCGTGTGAACGCTAAAAGTTGGTTTAACTTACATTCTTGGGCAGGACTCTTTGTTGGAGTCCTGCTTTTTGTTACCTGCGTATCGGGAACACTCGCTACGTTAAGTCATGAACTCGAGTACTTAACAGACGCTAAGTACCGTGCTTTAACTTCTTCTGCTTCGACTAACTACCCAGCTCTCGAAAACACCCTTAATGAGAATTATCCGCAAGCTCAGTTACTTTATATCCAACGTCATAAGCAAGATTACCTTGCCATTGAAGCGGCTCTTAAAGTCGGTGATTCATTTCGCTTTGTTTATTTAGATGCTGCAACGGGTCGCTTACTCGGTGAAGGAGAGTGGGCGCGGATATCGCGGTTTTTACGTAACTGGCATATGAACTTGTCGATGGGCTGGACAGGTAAATTAATCGTCACCAGTTTGAGTATTTTACTCGTTATTTTATTGGTTTCGAGTTTTTATGTGTATCGGCGCTGGTGGCAAGGCTTTATGAAAAAGCCTGCTGCGCTAAGCCTTGATAAACGTAGTAGTTGGTCTGATTGGCATAAGCTGTTAGGGCTTTGGAGTTTATGGTTTATTGCTGTGATGGCCATCACAGGGGTTTGGTATCTGGTAGAACATGGGCTGCAAACTGCGAAGGTACCTCACTATGTCTCTATTCCACATGCTGTAAGTGAGTTTAAAAAACAAAGCCCTCGCAAAGGTCTATCGCCAATTAGTTTAGCTACAGCTTATAAAGCAGCGCAACAGGCGTTTCCTAGCCTTGATATTCGCTATATTCGTTATCCTAATAAAGCAGAACAGCCTATTGAAGTGCGTGGTTATAACGATGATATTTTATTGCGCCTGCGTGCTAACCGGGTTTATTTAAAACCAAGTTCCGGTGAAGTTCTAGGCATACAAAAAGGGGAAGAACTAAACCTGCTTCCACGAATTAAAGACACCGCTGATCCGCTGCACTTTGGTAACTTTGCAGGAATTGGTACTAAGCTTATTTGGGGTGTATTTGGTGCATTAATGAGCTTTGTAAGCGCTGCAGGCATCTATATGAGTTGGCTTAGGGTTAAGCGTAAAACAACGGCTGTAAAGTGGCTTGGTTTATCTGGAGTGGTTGCAATCGGTTTGGTAGTTGCTTCGTTACTAACAACGAGTTTGAGCTTTACTGAACGCAGTGTACCTAATCAAGTTTATTCTCCTATTCTCGGTTAGCTTTTTTCAGGCATTAAAAAAGGCGCAGTTAGCGCCTTTTTTATTGGGTTAAGAGTTTAGCCTCTTACCTTAATACCTTTTTTCTCCATACCGCGGTAGATGATTAGCATCTGTGCGATTGAGATAAGGTTCGATACTAACCAGTAAAGTACTAGGCCAGATGGGAACCATAAGAAGAAAATAGAGAATACCACTGGCATAAAGGTCATCATTTTTTGCTGCATAGGGTCAGTAACCGTCATAGGTTGCAGCTTTTGAGTGATGAACATACTTAAACCAAATAAAACCGGTAATACGTAGTATGGGTCCATTGCTGATAAGTCATTTAACCATAAAACGAATTCAGCATGACGTAGCTCAGTTGATTCTAAGAATACGTAGAATAACGCTAAGAAGATTGGCATTTGTAGTAACAGTGGGAAACAGCCACCCATAGGGTTCACTTTTTCTTTGCGGTACATTTCCATCATAGCCTGACCGAATTTTTGACGGTCATCACCATACTTCTCTTTTAGTGCAGCCATTTTAGGCTGAAGTGCACGCATCTTCGCCATTGACGTGTATTGTGCTTTAGTAAGCGGGTACATTGCCGTTTTAACGATAATCGTGATTGCAATGATAGCTAGACCCCAGTTACCTAAGATACCGTATAACCACTTAAGTAATACGAATAATGGTTGTGAGATAAAGAATAACCAACCATAGTCTACAGTTAGGTCTAAGTCTGGGTGAATTGCTTCTAGTACGTCAGACTCTTTCGGGCCCATATAGTAAGTTGAGCCAAGCGTTGCTTGCGAACCAGCTTGTACATTAACTGCTTCACCTTTAACACCAATAATTGCTGCATTACCTGATACAAGTTTGCTGTAAAGAGTGTTTTGCTGATCTTGCTTTGGTACCCACGCACTTACAAAGTAGTGTTGAATAAATGCAATGTAGCCGCCAGATGTGGTGATATTAAGGTTTTTATCAGCCATGTCTGAGAAGCTGTATTTTTCATACTTCTCTTCATCTGAGCCATAAGCGCCACCTAAGTAGTTTTGATCTACTAAGCTACCTTTTTCTTGTACTGTGCGTTTTACTTGCGTGTATAACTGAACTTGAATTGGATCAGCTGTTACGTTGTTTACTGTGTACTCTAAATCTACAGCGTAGTCGCCTTTTTTGAAGATATAAGTTTTAGTAAACGTCACACCTTTACTGTCAGTAAACTCAAGTGGTACACGTAGCTCATCACCCGTTAAAGTGAATGCTTTTTGTGTGGTTTTATAAACAGGGCGACCAGCAACAGTTGCGTCAGGACCATTTAAACCAATTAAGCCACTTTGCGAGAAGTATTGCTTACCATCGAACTCACCTAATAGCATGTAAGGTGTGTTACTGCCTTTTTCTTCTTCGTACTGAAGTAAGTCTGTTTCAATGATGTCACCACCACGGGTGTCAATTTTAACAGTGAATACATCAGTTGTTACATCGATAACTGAGCGCTTTGCTGTCGTTACAGCTGGAACTTCACCGTCAGATGATGCTGGAATAAAGTCATCAGATTCTGGTGTTGTTGCGCCTAGTGTTTGTGTTGTGGCACTTGGATCAGCCTTTGGTGCGTTGTAGTCGTTATTCCATTCTTGAAATAATAAAAACGACACAAGCATCAAGCCGATTAATAAAAACGTGCGTTGCGATTCCATAACAGCTCTTATTTCTCGTGTTGGTGGTTAATATGATTTTTTGCCGGTACGGGATCATCCCCACCAGCATGTAAAGGGTGGCATTTTAATATGCGTTTAACAGCTAACCAACTGCCTTTTACACTTCCATGCAAATTAATTGCTTGAATAGCGTAACTAGAGCAGGTTGGATTAAAACGACAATGCGGGCCTAATAGTGGACTTATCCATTTTTGATAGCCGCGTATTAGCATGACTAAACAGCGCTTTGGAATAGCAACAAGTGGTTTAAGTAACCTCATGATGTGTCTGCCCCTGCGTTAATTTAGTCAATGGATACCATGAATTTAAATTCCCATCGTAGAATTTTAAATGCATGATTAAAAGGTGAGCTAAAGATACCTTAATTAAGCCTGTAATTCTATTGCTATCAGGCTTGTTTATTAGATTTAGCTGATTTATTCGGGCGTTTTTTAAATGGTGGTGGTTTAGGTGCACCAGGCTTGCAGCGTTCGTTAATTTTTCGCCACAATTTATTTAGTTGCTTTGTTAGCTCTTCGTTGGACTGTTCATCAATACCACTTTTAACCATAAGCACAATATCAATGTTATCGAGTTTATGTTGATTTAAACGGAAACTTTCGCGAGCAAGTCGTTTAATTCGATTACGTTGACAGGCTTTTTTAACGCGTTTTTTGGCGACCGTAAGACCTAATCGAGGATTAGTTTGGTCATTGCGTTTAGCTAATAGGGTAAAGAAAGGAGTCGCAGCGCGTGCTGGTTCATTAAAGATTCGAGAGTAATGCGAGGGAGTTAACAGACGTAACTCCCTGCTGAAGCTAAAGTCTTCCACTTATATATTAAGCAGAAAGAACTTTACGGCCTTTAGCACGACGACGAGCTAATACTTTACGGCCATTTGCTGATGCCATACGAGCACGGAAACCGTGTGTACGTTTGCGTTTTAAAACGCTAGGTTGAAAAGTTCTTTTCATAACAATTCCATCCGATCGGTTAAGGTTAAAACATCCTATGCAGGTCGCGATCCTGGCACAGGTGCCATTGCGAGCGCGAGATATTATAGATGAAGACAACAAAAGTCAATCATTAAAACGCTGCAGAGGCCGTAATTATAAAGGATCCTTTTAACTGATCATATAGGATCATCATAAATAAGAAGTTTTCCACAGCCTCTGTATAAAAAGTGAATAAAAGCTTGGGAAAAGCCAATTCGATCGTAGAATTTGATCGCGATCTGCCTGCAAATTTGTTATGATCACTGTTCGAGCTTAAAAAATAATTTTCTTAAAAATCAGTGTTTTATTCTTTTATGTTGCTGAGATCATATTTTTCATAAAAATCAATCTTGTACTTGTGGATAAAGTACCTTCATAATAGTCGGTCTGGGCCAAGAAAGTTGGTCAAAGATTAGCAATAAATGTTTGATTTTCCATCATTAAAGATGAACGGGAATAAAAATTAAATCTCTGGGAGTTTAACTGTGTATCTGTCGGTTTGGCAAAGTTGTTTATATGTATTGCAAGATGAATTGCCTTCACAGCAATTCAGTATGTGGGTAAGACCACTTCAAGCAGAAAGTACCGAAGATACGTTGACTATATATGCACCTAACCGTTTTGTTTTGGATTGGGTGAGAGAAAAGTATTTAAACCGTATTAATGAACTACTCGTTGAAATTTGTGGTGATGAAGCACCTGAGTTACGTTTTGATGTTGGTAGTAAACCTATTTTAAATGCCCAAGTGGCATCTGCACCGGCTGCAGCAGAAACGAGCGCATCTGTTCCACAACAAACTGCTGAAAAGCAACAGCCAAAACCTGAAAAAGCAGCGGTCGAACCTGCACCAAAATCAGGCTATAAATCAAACATTAAAGAAAATTATACCTTTGATAGCTTTGTTGAAGGTAAATCAAACCAATTAGCAAAAGCTGCAGCGACTCAAGTTGCAGATAACCCAGGTTCAGCATTTAACCCTGTATTTATATACGGTGGTACTGGCTTAGGTAAAACTCACTTATTACACGCTGTTGGTAACGGTATTATGGCTAATAAGCCAGACGCGAAAATTGTTTATATGCACTCAGAGAGATTTGTGCAAGACATGGTTAAAGCGTTACAAAATAATGCCATAGAAGAATTTAAACGTTATTACCGAAGTGTTGATGCATTGATGATCGATGACATTCAATTTTTCGCTAATAAAGAACGCTCACAAGAAGAGTTTTTTCATACCTTCAATGCTTTACTTGAAGGAAATCAACAAATTATCTTAACTTCAGACCGCTATCCAAAAGAGATAGAAGGGGTTGAAGATCGCCTTAAATCACGTTTTGGTTGGGGCTTAACCATTGCTATTGAGCCGCCAGAACTTGAGACGCGCGTTGCTATTTTGATGAAAAAAGCACAGCAAAGTAAAATCAATTTACCTCACGAAGTTGCCTTTTTTATCGCTAAAAAGTTGCGTTCAAATGTGCGGGAATTAGAAGGGGCGTTAAACCGCGTTATTGCTAATGCAAACTTTACTGGTCGTCCGATTTCAATCGACTTTGTAAAAGAAGCACTACGTGACTTACTTGCGCTGCAAGATAAACTGGTAACGATAGATAATATTCAACGCACTGTTGCTGAGTATTACCGTATTCGTGTATCAGATTTACTATCTAAACGTCGAAGCCGTTCAGTAGCAAGACCACGTCAAGTGGCCATGGCATTATCAAAAGAACTTACAAATCACAGTTTACCTGAGATTGGCGACGCCTTTGGTGGTCGTGATCACACAACTGTATTACACGCTTGTCGTAAAGTTAAATCACTACGTGATGAAAGCCACGAAGTGAAAGAAGATTATCAAAACTTAATAAGAACCTTGTCATCTTAAGGCCGACTTTATTATGCAAATAACAATATCAAGAGAGCAATTTTTAAAACCTTTAGTTCAAGTGTCTGGTGCGATTGAGCGTAAGCACACCTTACCGATTTTATCGAACGTACTGTTAGTTGTTGAAAATGGACAACTTTCGATGACGGGTACCGATCTTGAAATTGAGTTAGTGGCGAGTGTGTTTGTCGGTGAAGATACAACAGATACGCAACTCACTTTACCAGCTAAAAAGTTACTCGATATTTGTAAAAGTTTACCTGATGGCTCAGACCTAACGTTAAGTAGCCAAGATCATCAGTTACTATTAACAAGTGGTAAAAGCCGTTTTTCTTTAACTACGCTGGCCGCTGAAGATTTTCCGAATCTTGAGCAGTGGGATGGTGAAGTTGAATTTCAACTAACGCGTTTAGAATTACGTAAACTTTTAGAAAGCACGCACTTTTCTATGGCGAATCAAGACGTACGTTATTATTTAAACGGTATGTCATTTGAAGTTGATAACGCAGATATTAAAACAGTGGCTACAGATGGTCACCGTTTGGCGATTGCACAAAAGCAATTACCACAGTCTTTAAATACACAACGTCAGTTAATTATTCCACGTAAAGGTGTGCAAGAAATTATGCGCCTAATGGTGGCTGATGATGAGCTAGTAACCATTCAATTTGGTGCTAACCATATTCGTATTATTGATACTGAGTTTACGTTTACCAGTAAGCTGGTGGATGGTCGTTTCCCTGATTATCGTCGTGTATTGCCACGTGGTGGTGATAAAGTGATTACTGCTAACCGTGAATGGTTGCGCAGTGCTTTCCAACGTGTGTCTATTTTATCGAATGAAAAGTTCCGTGGTGTACGTTTGAACTTGTCTGAAGGTTTATTAAAAATTACTGCAAACAACCCTGAGCAAGAACAAGCTGAAGAGGTGGTTGAAGTAATGTACCAAGGCGGCGAACTTGAAATTGGCTTTAACGTTTCTTATGTACTTGATGTGCTTAATACATTAAAAACAGAAGATGTAACCTTTACACTTGCAGACTCTAATAGCAGTGCGCTAATTGAAGGTGCAGGTGACGAAGAAGCTATGTACGTTGTAATGCCGATGCGCCTATAAGCTTATATGAGTTTAAGTCATTTAAGCCTCAATAATTTTCGGAATATTGAGGCGCTGACACTTGAGCCGGTTAATGGCATAAACATTATCTATGGCGAAAATGGCAGCGGAAAAACCAGTCTCCTTGAGGCGATATATTTCCTTTCTCACGGTAAATCATTTCGTACCGCCAAACATAAAAATATCATTCAGCATCAACAAGACAAGTTTGTGATTCATGGTCGCAAAGCGCTGCATGATTTGTCTATTCCGATTGGTATAAGTAAAAACCAAGCGGGTGAAACGTCTTTAAAGATTCAGGGAAAAACGAGCCGTAAAATCTCTGAATTAGCTCAGCTAGTGCCGGTACAAGTTATTACTCCAGAAAGCTATTCATTGTTTTTTGGCGGCCCAAAAGAACGTAGAAAATTTCTCGATCTAGGATTGTTCCACGTGGAACATGACTTTTTTTACATGTGGCAATCTTTTAATAAAGTACTAAAGCAACGTAATGCTTTATTAAAAAGTAAACCTCGAGATTATTTCGAACAGATCAAGTTTTGGGATAAAGAATTTGTTAGACTAGCTGAACAAATAAATAATCTAAGAATCGCGTATATAAGTAGGTTTAAGCAGCAGTTTTTTGATAAAATGTGTGCAGAATTAACGCTTGTAAGCGATTTAGAAATTAACTTTCATGCGGGCTGGAAAGAGAGTGAAACGCTCTCAGAGGCGCTTGAGCAAAGCTTTGAACGTGATGCCAAACAAGGTTTCACAAGTAAAGGTCCGCATAAAGCTGATTTTAGTTTTAGTGTTTCTGGTAACAGTGTAGAAAATACCTTTTCTCGCGGTCAATTGAAGCTCTTGCTTTATGCGTTAAAAGTAACGCAAAATAGCTTAATTGAGTCAGAAACAGATAAGCAATCTATATTGCTAATAGATGACTTACCTTCAGAACTGGGTGAAGATACAAAAGAAAAAGTGGGTCAACTTTTGACTCATTGCGATTCGCAACTTTTTATCTCATCAATTTTATCTGAAAGTATTTCTGCTGTGGTGGAACCCATGCAACGAGAACTAAAAATGTTCCACGTGAAACATGGCAACCTAATAACAAGATAAGTGGGATTAACCATGTCTGAGAATTACGATTCGTCGAGTATTAAAGTACTTAAAGGATTAGACGCAGTAAGAAAGCGTCCAGGAATGTATATAGGGGACACCGATGACGGTACAGGCCTTCACCATATGGTGTTTGAGGTTGTTGATAACTCTATCGATGAAGCCTTAGCTGGTCATTGTGATGATATTTTTGTAACGATTCACTTAGACGGTTCAGTCTCTGTAAGAGATAACGGTCGTGGTATTCCTACATCTATTCATGAAGAAGAAGGTGTTTCAGCGGCTGAAGTTATCATGACGGTACTTCATGCTGGTGGTAAGTTCGATGATAACTCATATAAAGTATCTGGTGGCTTACACGGTGTAGGTGTTTCGGTAGTAAATGCACTATCTGAAAAACTACAGCTGACAATTCGTCGTGAAGGTAAAATTCACCAACAAACATATACTATGGGTGTACCTGATGCGCCATTAGCTGTAATTGGTGACGCAACAGACTCAGGTACTGAGTTACGTTTCTGGCCAAGTGGTGAAACATTCACTGACCTTAACTTCCACTACGATATTTTAGCAAAGCGCTTACGTGAGCTTTCGTTCTTAAACTCTGGTGTAAGTATCATTCTTACCGATGAGCGCGAAGAGGCTAAAAAAGACCACTTCAAATATGATGGCGGTATCCAAGCGTTCGTAGAATATCTAAACCGTAATAAAACACCTGTACATAAAAGTGTTTTCCACTTTACCCATGAGCGTGAAGAAGACGGTATTAGTGTAGAAGTTTCAATGCAGTGGAACGATGGCTTCCAAGAAAGCATATTCTGCTTTACTAACAACATTCCACAACGTGATGGTGGTACGCACTTAGCTGGTTTTAGAGCAGCATTAACGCGTACGCTAAATAACTATATGGAAAAAGAAGGTTTTAACAAAAAAGCGAAAACAACAAGCAATGCGACGGGTGATGACGCTCGTGAAGGCTTAACTGCTGTTGTAAGTGTTAAAGTTCCTGATCCTAAGTTCTCATCACAAACGAAAGACAAACTAGTATCAAGTGAAGTTAAGTCTGCTGTAGAACAAGCAATGGCAGAAAAATTAACTGAGTTCTTATTAGAAAACCCAGTTGATGCTAAAACAGTTGTTGGCAAAATTATTGATGCAGCACGAGCTCGTGAAGCAGCGCGTAAAGCACGTGAAATGACACGCCGTAAAGGTGCAATGGATTTAGCTGGCTTACCAGGTAAATTGGCTGACTGCCAAGAAAAAGATCCAGCACTTTCTGAACTATATATAGTGGAGGGTGACTCTGCAGGTGGTTCAGCTAAGCAGGGTCGTAACCGTAAAAACCAAGCAATTTTGCCACTTAAAGGTAAGATTCTTAACGTAGAAAAAGCACGCTTTGATAAGATGCTTTCTTCTCAAGAAGTCGCAACTCTAATCACTGCATTAGGTTGTGGTATTGGGCGTGATGAATATGACCCAGAAAAACTACGTTATCATCGTATCATTATCATGACCGATGCGGACGTGGATGGTTCTCACATTCGTACCTTACTTCTTACTTTCTTCTATCGTCAAATGCCAGAAATTGTAGAAAAAGGCTTTATCTATATTGCGCAACCACCACTTTATAAAGTGAAGAAAGGTAAGCAAGAACGCTACATTAAAGATGACCCAGCGCTTGTTGATTACTTAACATCATTAGCATTAAACAATGCTGCACTTTATACAAGCGAAGGTGCATCTGCACTTGAAGGTGAAGAACTAGAAAGAATCGTTCACGATTATCAAAATACAGTTAAAGTGATTGAACGCTTAAAACGTAAATATCCAAATTCAATTATGGAACGTTTAATTTATCAAAGCGAAATTACCGAAGCTGATTTAGCAGATGATGCAAAAGTTAAAGAGTGGACTAACACGCTAGTTGAAGACTTAATTGCACGTGATGAAGATGCAACTATCTTCCATGCGGGCACTGAGCACGATACTGAGCGCAACATGTATTATCCTGTTGTGAATATTCGTCAGCATGGTGTGGATAAAGCACATGTACTAAACCATGACTTCATTACATCGCGTGACTACAAACGCATAGCAGCGACAGGTGTAAACATTGCTAACTTACTTGAAGAAGGGGCATATGTTCAACGCGGTGAGAAAACTCTTGCTGTTGATAACTTTGTGGATGCATTAGAGTGGTTAATCAATGAATCGAAACGCGGCCTTTATATTCAACGCTATAAAGGACTCGGTGAGATGAACCCTGATCAGCTTTGGGAAACCACTATGGACCCAGATGCACGTCGTATGTTGAAAGTAACAATTGAAGATGCAGTAGCAGCAGACCAATTGTTTGCGACTCTAATGGGTGACCAAGTTGAGCCGCGTCGTGACTTCATCGAAACGAATGCGCTACGTGTAGTTAACCTAGACGTATAACGCGAAATTAAGAATTAAAAAGGAGCCTACAGGCTCCTTTTTTATTGCTGAAAAAGCACAAACTGCTTAAAACCTTACTGCACACAAGGTATACTGAGAGCAATTTTCAGACTAAACGCACCAGATACTATAAGCCAAATATGCAAAAATATGACGTTAAAACCTTTCAAGGTTTGATCCTGGCTTTACAGGACTATTGGGCACAGCAAGGCTGTGTGATTGCTCAACCACTCGATATGGAAGTGGGAGCAGGGACATTTCATCCGTTAACTTTCTTAAAGTCAATTGGCCCAGAGCCAATGTCGAGCGCGTATGTTCAACCATGCCGCCGTCCAACTGATGGTCGCTATGGTGAAAACCCGAACCGTTTACAGCATTACTACCAATTCCAAGTAGTATTAAAGCCATCTCCAGAAAACATCCAGGAGCTTTATTTAGGCTCTTTAGCTGCTGTTGGTATTGATACACTAACTGATGAAGTTCGCTTCGTAGAAGACAACTGGGAGTCGCCTACATTAGGTGCATGGGGTCTAGGTTGGGAAATCTGGTTAAACGGCATGGAAGTAACTCAGTTTACTTACTTCCAACAAGTAGGTGGCTTAGAGTGCTCACCAGTAACCGGTGAAATCACTTATGGTCTTGAGCGTTTAGCAATGTATATTCAGGGCGTAGATAGTATCTATGACCTAGTATGGGCAGACGGTCCTATGGGTCGTGTGACATACGGTGATGTATTCCATCAAAATGAAGTAGAGCAGTCAGCTTATAACTTCGAACAAGCGGATGTTGAGTTCTTATTTGCACAGTTCGATCACTGTGAAAAAGAAAGCGAAAAGCTAATTGAAGCAGGCTTACCATTACCAGCTTATGAGCAAGTAATGAAAGCATCACATGCGTTTAACTTATTAGACGCTCGTCACGCTATCTCAGTAACAGAACGTCAACGTTATATCTTACGTGTTCGTGCTTTATCTAAAGCATGTGCGCAAAGTTACTATGATGCCCGTGAAGCTCTTGGTTTCCCGCTTTGTAAGGATTAAGAATTAGCATGTCAGCAGAAAATTTATTAGTAGAAATTGGCACTGAAGAGTTGCCACCGAAAGCACTTCGTAAACTTGCTGAGTCGTTTGCTGAGAACTTAGCAACTGAGCTTGCAAGCTTAGAATTAAATCACCAAGGTGTTAACTGGTACGCATCACCACGTCGTTTAGGTTTGCGTGTTACTGCACTTGAGGCTAAGCAAAATGACAAGGTTGTAGAAAAGCGTGGCCCTGCAGTTGCAGCCGCTTTTGATGCCGATGGTAATCCAACAAAAGCAGCAATGGGTTGGGCTCGTGGTTGTGGTATCGATGTAAGCGATGCACAAACACTTGAGACAGATAAAGGCGCTTGGTTATTACATAAAGCACAGGTTGAAGGTCAAGCAACTACATCGCTTATGAGTGATGCTGTAAACAAAGCACTTGCTAAATTACCTATCCCTAAACCAATGCGTTGGGGTGCAAATAAAACACAATTTATTCGCCCAGTGCACACAGCGACTATCTTATTTGGTAGCACGCTGATCGAAGGCGAAATCCTTGGTAAGCAAGTTGGCAACCAATTACAAGGTCACCGTTTCCATCATCCAGAAAAAGTAACAATCAACCATGCTGATGATGTGTTTGATGTGCTGAAATCTGCTTACGTTGTCGCTGACTTCGAAGCGCGTAAAGCACAAATTCGCGAACAAATTGAAGCAGCAGCTAGCGCTGTAAATGCAAAAGTAGCGATGGATGAAGACTTACTTGAAGAAGTAACATCCTTGGTTGAATGGCCAGTAACGCTGACAGCAACATTCGAAGAAGCATTCTTAGATGTTCCTTCAGAAGCGCTTATCTATACCATGAAGGACGACCAAAAGTACTTCCCATTATTAGACCAAGATGGCAACCTACTTAACAAGTTCCTATTTGTTTCAAATATCGAAAGTAAAGATCCAAGCGTGGTAATTGCTGGTAACGAAAAAGTTGTTCGTCCTCGTTTAGCTGATGCACAGTTCTTCTACGAAACAGACAAGAAGAAAACGCTAGAGAGTCGCTTAGAGTCGCTAGATACTGTTTTATTCCAAAAGCAACTTGGTACGCTGAAAGATAAATCTGAGCGTATCAGTGAACTTGCCGGTTACATTGCTGAGCAATTGGGTGCCGATGCAGAGCTGGCTAAGCGAGCAGGTTTATTAAGTAAAACAGACTTAATGACCGAAATGGTTATGGAGTTTACCGACGTACAAGGTGTAATGGGTATGCATTATGCTCGTCACGACGGTGAAGCTGAAGAAGTTGCACTAGCGCAAAATGAACAATATATGCCTCGCTTCGCGGGTGATAACTTACCAACAAATGTGATCAGCTGTGCGGTAGCAATTGCTGATAAGTTTGATACGCTGGTGGGTATTTTTGGTATTGGTCAAGCGCCAAAAGGCGACAAAGACCCATTTGCACTTCGCCGTGCAGCAATTGGTGCATTACGCATCATGGTTGAAAAATCATTACCGTTAGATATCTTAGACCTTGTTGCTAAGTCGCAAACGCTATTCGGTGAAAAGCTAACGAACCTAAACGTATCAACAGATGTGTTTGAGTTTATGCTAGGTCGTTTCCGCGCATGGTATCAAGATGAAGGTATCGAAGTTGATGTCATTCAAGCCGTATTAGCTCGTCGTCCAACTAAACCAGTTGATTTCGACCGCCGTGTTAAAGCGGTAAGTCACTTCCGTACATTAGACGCAGCAGAAGCGCTTGCAGCAGCAAATAAACGTGTAAGCAATATCTTGGCTAAAAATGACATCACAACACAAGGTGATGTGAATGAGAGCCTATTAAGCGATGATGCAGAAAAAGTATTAGCGTCACACGTTGCTAAGTTTGCAACTGAGCTTGCACCTTTATATGCAAATGGCGATTACCAAGAAGCATTGTCACAACTTGCGGGTATCCGTGAGAGTGTTGATAACTTCTTCGATAACGTCATGGTAATGGCAGATGACGAAGCAGTTAAACAAAACCGCTTAGCATTATTAAGCCAACTAAGCCGTCTGTTTTTAGATATTGCTGATATTTCTGTACTTCAGAAGTAAGCAGTAGCCAATTATTAAAAGCCAGCTCAGTGCTGGCTTTTTTGTAGCAAAAGGAACAGTAATGAAACGTGTAATTACTTTAGCATTAGCAGGCTTATTAACTGCCTGTTCTAGCCAAATGCAAATGCCAAGCATTGACGATATTCTGCCAAGCAAAGAGCTTGACCGTACTATGTATTTACGTGGTGATTTTACCTTGTGGGATGCCGAGCCGCAGTATCAATTAGAGCAAGTTGCACCGGGCATATTCCAAACCGAAGTTAAGTTTTCAACACCAGGTAAGGTTTATGAATTCAAAGTAGCGGATGCAGATTTTAGCGAAGGCTATAACTGTGGTTACAGTGATATGGACCCAGCAGGGCAATCATTGGTTCTAGGCCAAGCCGCCAATGCCGACTGTAATACCATCTACAATTATTTCAGCTTTAAACCCGCTGCAAAAGGCGTGTATGTCGTGAGCTTTGATTACCGCAATAGTAATCAACCAAAAGTGACAGTAACGAAGAAATAGCTTTAATCTGGTAGGTTGGGTAGAGCGGAGCGAAACCCAACGCATACACTCACCTTGAAGCTTAGCTGGGATATCGTATCTAGCTCTGCAACGGATTAGCTATCGGGAGTGTTCGATATATCGCAGAAGAAAAGTTCCTACAACATGTGGGTTTCGTTGCTCTCAACCCAACCTACGTACTCAAACCCGCTTCAAAAGGTGTGTATGTAGTGAGTTTTGATTACCGCGATAGTAATCAACCAAAAGTGACAGTAACTCGAAAGTAAAACTCTGCGCTGGTAGGTTGGGTAGAGCGGAGCGAAACCCAACGCATACACTCACCTTGAAGAGTAGCTACGATACCGAACCCTTCACGGATTTGCTATCAGGAGTATTCGATATATCGTAGAAGAAAAGTACCTACAACATGTTGGGTTTCGTTGCTCTCAACCCAACCTACACTAGTTAGGCTAGCGTTAGAACAAAGCACCAACCTCTCATCAATCTTCATAAAGATTAAGTGCGATATCTAACTCATCACCTGACAAATTAAAAGGAGATGACTTACTCAATTTCCTATAAGACGAAAATGGCCAGTCTTCGACTTGATTCACATATTTATGTTTAACAGGGTTGAAGTAAATATAATTAATATGGTTCATTAGGTCTTGCTTGTCCTTTATATAATGCTCCCAATACCGTCGCTGCCAAATGCCTCGTTCACATTTCTGAATACGGCTAGGCGATTTATGCTCGTAATTATTTAGCTGTCTAGAAAAATTAGACTTAATTAACCGCCACCGTTTTGCATAATCACAATCCCCAACGGGTAGTTGCCAAATAGCATGTAAGTGATCTGGAAGAATGACAATGGCAAGCGTTTTAAAAGGGTGTGACTTAGCCACACTTTTATAAGCTGAACGTAGCAGAGTGATGTTTGAAGTTAAAAGTGCTGAGTTTCTTTGCGCAATCGCTAGAGTAAAGAAATATGTGCCACCGGGGATCAATACTCTTCTGTATCGCATACATTCATCCTTGAATGTTAAATGATAAGAATAGCTTAATTTCGATTAAAAGTTGAATTTGACGAACTTTAATTTGTTGCTATCACCTTGCAGTTACGTTGGGTTTCGCTTCGCTCTACCCAACCTACAAGCTCGTTATAACCCTTTCTTCACTAAGTATCGATACGGTGCTTGTTCTACATCTTTAGCCACAAGTGTGTGATCCATAAAAGTACAAAAGCTTGGGATATCACGAGTGGTTGATGGGTCGTCGGCGATAATAAGTAAGGTTTCGCCATCTTTCATTTTTCGTACTGCACCACGCACCATCATGACAGGTTCTGGACAACGAAGGCCAAGTGCATCTAATTGGTGATCGGGATTATCAAAACTCATGGCTGACCTTTTAGGTGAAAGAGACGATTAATAAGCGGCTATTTTAACTTTCTATTGCCGCCAGTTTCAATAACCGAAAGCAAAGCAAATAAAAAAGGCGCACTGAGCAATTCAGTGCGCCTTTTTATCACCAAGATGTTTGGTGTGAGCTCGTTATTCTACGCGCTCAAATACAGTTGCAATACCTTGGCCTAAACCAATACACATAGTTGCTAGACCGTATTTAGCGTTCTTGTCTTCCATTAGGTGAACAAGCGTTGTGCTAATACGTGAACCAGAACAACCAAGTGGGTGACCAAGTGCAATTGCACCACCATTTAGGTTAACTTTTTCATCTACCACATCCATCAGACCTAAGTCTTTTAATACTGGTAGAGATTGTGCTGCGAACGCTTCGTTAAGCTCTGCAACATCGATATCGTCAATAGTGATACCTGCTTGTTGAAGTGCTTTTTGCGAAGCTGGAACTGGGCCGTAACCCATGATTGATGGATCGCAACCTGCAACAGCCATTGATTTAATACGCGCACGAATTGGTAAACCAAGTTCTTTTGCTTTCTCTTCGCTCATTACAAGCATTGCTGACGCGCCGTCAGAAAGTGCAGAAGAAGTACCTGCCGTTACGCTACCTGATGCTGGATTGAATACAGGGCGTAGTTGCGATAAGCCTTCAACAGTTGTCTCAGGACGGATTACTTCATCGTCTTCAACTAAGATTAAAGAACCATCTGCATCGTGACCTTCCATTGGCAGGATTTCACGACGGAAACGGCCTTCAACAGTTGCAGCGTGTGCACGTTGGTGTGAACGATAAGCAAATTCGTCTTGTTGCTCGCGGCTAATGCCGTGCAGCGTAGCAAGGTATTCTGCAGTTAAACCCATTACGCCAGCAGCTTGTGCTACAGACGTCGATAGACCCGGGTGAAAATCATTACCGTGAGTCATAGGTACGTGACCCATGTGCTCAACACCACCAATGATGTAGGTATCACCAGCGCCAGTCATAATAGCGCGTGCTGCATCGTGTAATGCTTGCATTGATGAACCACATAAACGGTTAACTGTGACAGCTGGTACTGAGTGAGGGATACCGGCTAGTAGTGATGCGTTACGAGCAATGTTAAAACCTTGCTCTAAAGTTTGTTGTACACAGCCCCAGTAAATATCATCAATTGATGCTGGATCAACGGCTGGGTTACGGTCTAACAAACCTTTCATTAAGTGAGCACTTAAATCTTCCGCACGCTTGTTTTTGAATACGCCGTTCTTTGAACGACCCATTGGTGTGCGGATACAATCTACGATTACTGGATTATTCATGTTTCTTATCCTTCCACCTTATAGAATACACGGCCTTCTTCGGCCCACTTGCGAGTTTCATCTGATACTTGGTAAATCGCACCTAAATGAGCGTACTTGTCTGCTGTCGCAACAAAGTTCGCTAAACCAGTTTGATCTAAGTAACGGAATGCACCGCCTCTAAATGGAGGGAAACCAATGCCGTAAATTAGCGCCATGTCAGCTTCTTGTGGAGACGCTACGATACCTTCTTGTAAACAAAGTAGTACTTCGTTGATCATCGGGATCATACAACGGTCAATGATTTCTTTTTTGTCGAAATCTTTAGGTGCATCAGTGATAGCACTTAGTAACTCTGTTGCTGTTGCATCTTTTGCTTTTTTCAGGCGACCACGACGGTCTGGTGCGTACTGGTAGAAACCTGCACCATTTTTCTGACCAAAGCGTTTTTCGTTTGCAAATACAGTAACTGGGTCTTTATCTTGGCGAGCCATACGCTCAGGGAAACCGTCAGCCATTACACCAGTACAGTGGTAAGCCGTATCGATACCTACAACATCAAGAAGATATGCAGGACCCATTGGCCAACCAAATACATTTTCCATCACTTTATCAACTTTAGTGAAGTCAGCACCTTCAACAACAAGTTTGCTGAAACCTGCAAAGTAAGGGAATAGTACGCGGTTTACAAAGAAACCAGGGCAGTCGTTTACAACGATTGGTGATTTACCAAGTTTTAATGCGTAATCAACAACCGCATTAATTGTCGCTTCTGATGTTTTTTCACCACGAATGATTTCTACTAATGGCATTTTTGGCACTGGGTTAAAGAAGTGCATACCACAGAAGTTTTCTGGTTTTTCAAGTGCCGATGCTAACTCGTCAATACGAATTGTTGAGGTATTTGAAGTTAGGATAGTGCCCGCTGGTAAGTCTTTTTCAAGACCAGCAAGAACAGCTTGCTTCACTTTAGGGTTTTCAACCACGGCTTCAACAACGATGTCTGCGCTTTGTAAGTCTGCATCGTTTAGCGTTGGCTTGATCTTGCCTAAGGTAGCAACCATCTTATCCATCGCCATATGGCCACGTTGTACTTTTTTGCCAAGTAGCTTAGATGCTTCGCCCATACCTAAATCAAGTGCATCTTGGTTGATGTCTTTCATGATAATAGGTGTGCCTTTATAAGCAGACTGGTATGCAATACCGCCGCCCATAATACCTGCGCCTAATACAGCTGCTTGTTTGATCTCAATTTCACTGTGTTTAGCTTGCTTCTTCGCTTTACCTTTAATGTATTGGTCAGCTAAGAAAATACCTGTTTGTGCAGCAGCTTCGCTTGTTGCTGCTAATTTAGCAAAGTTAGCGTTTTCAATTGCCATTGCTTCAGCGCGTTCACAGTTTGCTGCAGCTTTGATTGTTTTTACAGCCATAACAGGTGCTGGGTAGTGACCTTTTGTCTGACCCATTACCATGCCTTCAGCCATCGCAAAGCTCATACCTTGCTCAACACGGTTCATTTTCAGTGGCTGTAATTTTACTTGTCGTTTTGCTTGCCAATCTAGCTTGCCAGCAATTGCTTGCTCAAGTGTTGCAATACTTGACTCTAAAAGTTTGTCAGCACTAACTACCGCGTCAAAAGCACCTACTTTTAGGGCATCAGCAGCGCGGTTTTCTTTACCTGTAGTGATCCATGTCATCGCATTATCAGCGCCAATAAGGCGTGGAAGGCGAACTGTACCACCAAAACCAGGCATGATGCCTAGTTTAACTTCAGGTAGGCCAATTTTAGCGTTAGAGCTAGCAACGCGGTAATCGGTAGCAAGTGCCCACTCACATCCTCCGCCAAGCGCCATGCCGTTTACAGCACTTAGCGTTGGGAAAGGTAAATCTTCAATTGCATCAAAAACGTCAGTTGCATTTTTGATCCATGCAACAAGTTCTTCTTGAGGTTTAGTGAAGGTAGGTAAAAATTCGAAAATGTCGGCACCGATAATGAAATGATCTTTATCGCTGGTGAACACCATGCCTTTGATATCTGAGTTTGTTGCCAATTCTTTTAATGCTAAAGCGCAATCTTGCAAGGTTTGCTGCGAAAGTTTATTTACTGAGCCGTCTGCACAGAACTTAAACTCGGCGATGTTGTCCTTGATGAAAGCAACTTCAAATGAATCGCTTTTATATAACATTATTATTCTCCCTAGTTTATTAACTAAGACTGGTACGATGAGTTTGCATTTCAATCAGTGTGCTTGCTTTAAAATGAAAATGCAACGAAAAATTTACTGCGCTTTATCGCGATTGGTTAAAATATAGCTGGTTTGGTGCTAAGGTGTAGGAGAAGTTTTTTGTTATTAATTCTTTAATTTTTGTTAAAGGTCATCATGAAAAAACAACTCCTTGGTTGGACAGCTGCCGCATTACTTTTTCCTTTTTTTGCAGCTGAAGCCAACGATAAACATGACGCTTTTTTAAAAGCAGAAAAAAAGGCGCGTTACGGTGATTATCAAGACATGAAAGAGGCGGCAAGTGGGCTTGATCACCCTTTGAAGCCTTATGTCGAAAAGGCTTATTGGCAACGTAATCCGAGCCTTAAACACCAGACAGAAATCGAAAACTACCTCAATGTATACCAAAACACGCCACTAGAGTGGCCTGTACGTAAGGCATGGCTTAATTACTTAAAAAAGTACAACAAAAAAGCGGCTTATATTCGTAACTATCGCGAAACAAGCAATAACGAATTGACCTGTCCTTATTTAAGTTTTCAATTGGACTTAGGTGCGCCTGAAAAAGCCATCATGAATCAAGTGACTGATTTATGGGTGGTAGGAAAATCACAACCAAAAGAGTGCGATAAGTTGTTCTCTCTTTGGAAGAAAAAAGGTTACCAGACCGAAGAGCGGGTTTGGCAGCGCATTAGCTTGGCTGCCGAAGGCGGCTCATCAAGTTTAATTCCATACTTAAAAACATTACTGCCTCGTGCTGACCAATATTTAGCTGATTTATATTTAAAGGTACGCAAAGATCCGAGTGCTTCAGCGGGCCTTTATCGCTACAAGAAAAAATCTGCTAAAGAAGGGCAGATTGCGATTTATGGAGTTAAGCGCCTAGTATGGCGAGATAAAGACCTTGCACTACGCGCTTGGGAAAAGCTCGAAACCATGTTCGATTATACTGATGAGCAAAAAGCGGATGTTTACTACAGCTTTGCCTTGTCGCTTGCTTCAAGTGGCCACCAACAAGCGCGCTTTTGGTTAAATAAAGTGCCTAAAGACCGTCAAACTAGAAAGTTAATGCAATGGCAACTTGGCAATATGTTAGAGAGACAAGATTGGTCTGGCATTGTGGCGTTTTTTACAGGCAAAGAAAACCTGAGCCTAGGTCAACAATATTGGTTAGCATATAGCTTAAACCAACGTGGTGAAGTCGAACGTGCTCGTGAAATCTGGCAAACCGTGGCTAAAGAGCGTGATTATTACGGCTTTTTAGCATCTGCACGCTTAGGTATTCCGGTTAGCTTAAATAATAAAGAGATAAATATTAGTAATAAACTAAAGCTTGAAGTTGCTAATGCTCCAGGCTTTAAACGAGCTCGTGCTTTATATGAGCTTGAGCGCTTTACATCTGCGCGTCGTGAGTGGAATTATTTAACGGGTACATCAACCAAAGAAGAAAAGCTTGCTGCGTCATTGCTTGCTGCTGAACTTGATTGGTACGACAGTACTATCTACACCTTGGCGCAGTTAAAAGAGTGGGACTATGTCGACTTACGTTTCCCATTTGCGTTCAAAGATGTATTTGCAACATATAGCAGCCGCAGCCATATTGATGTTGCTTGGAGCATTGCAATTTCACGCCGTGAAAGTTCTTTTGCGCCCGATGCGCGTTCTCATGCCAATGCCCATGGTTTAATGCAGCTGTTGCCAAGCACTGCTAAATATATGAATAAGAGTTCAGTGTCGCGTAAGCAGTTATACCAGCCTCGTACTAATATTCGTCTTGGTAGTGAGTATTTGCAGTATTTGAAAAAGAAAAATCATGGCAACGAAATCCTGGCAACGGCCTCTTATAATGCAGGCTATCATCGTATTAAACGCTGGATCCCAGAGCAAGCTATGCCAGCTGAGCTGTGGATTGAGTTAATTCCTTATACAGAAACACGAAACTACGTTAAGAATGTATTTGCTTACAGACAGGTTTATCACACTCGATTAGGACGCGATGGCAATGTTCTAGCGCCAATTCTTGATATGTCGATGGGTGGTTAAACTCGATTTGTCACACTATCCTCCCTCAGTTGGGGGATAGTGCTGGCTATGATAGACTGCTAACAAGTTAAATTTACTAAAGATGGGTTTACTATGGATAAATTAGCGGTGTTATACGCCGAACATATTGCAACCTTGCAACAACGCACTCGAACAATTACAGAGCGTGAAGGTTTAGAAGGGTTAGTAATTCACTCAGGTCAGGCTAAACGTCAGTTTTTAGATGACATGTATTATCCGTTTAAGGTGAATCCGCAATTTAAAGCTTGGTTACCAGTGATCGACAACCCACATTGTTGGATTGTGGTTGATGGTGCATCTAAGCCGAAACTGATTTTTTATCGTCCTGTGGACTTTTGGCATAAAGTGCCTGACGAACCACGTGATTTTTGGGCTGAGTATTTTGATATTGAATTATTAGTACAGCCAGATCAGGTAGAAAAGCTACTTCCTTACGATAAAGAAAAGTTTGCCTATATCGGTGAATACCTAGAAGTAGCGCAAGCGCTGGGCTTTAGTATTATGAACCCAGAGCCAGTTATGAACTACCTTCATTTTCATCGTGCTTATAAAACACAGTACGAGCTTGAGTGTTTACGCCAAGCTAACCGTATCGCGGTAGATGGCCACAAAGCAGCACGTGATACGTTTTTTGCTGGTGGTTCAGAGTTTGATATTCAACAAGCTTACCTTATGGCTACCCGCCAGAGTGAAAACGAGATGCCTTACGGTAATATCGTTGCACTAAATGAGAACTGTGCAATTTTACATTACACGCATTTTGAACCTAAAGCGCCGCAAACGCATCATTCTTTCCTTATTGACGCAGGTGCAAACTTTAATGGTTATGCTGCTGATATTACACGTACTTATGACTTTAAAAAGTCAGGTGAGTTTAGCGATTTAATTAAAGTAATGACTGAGCATCAAATCGCTTTAGGTAAAGCATTAAAACCGGGCTTGTTATACGGTGAATTGCATTTAGATTGTCACCAGCGTGTAGCGCAAGTACTAAGCGACTTTAATATTGTGAAGTTACCAGCCGCTGAAATTGTTGAGCGTGGTATTACGTCGACGTTCTTCCCGCATGGTCTTGGTCATCATCTTGGTTTACAAGTTCACGATATGGGTGGCTTCATGGCTGATGATACAGGTGCGCACCAAGCACCACCTGAAGGTCATCCGTTCCTACGTTGCACTCGCTTAATCGAAAAGAACCAAGTATTTACTATTGAACCTGGTTTATACTTTATCGACTCGTTATTAGGTGACCTTGCGCAAACTGACAACAAACAGTTTATTAACTGGGAAAAAGTTGAAGAGTTTAAGCCATTTGGCGGTATCCGTATTGAAGATAATATTATCGTTCATGAAGATAGCCTAGAAAACATGACTCGTGATCTACACTTAGATTAACGATAAAGGTTAGTGAATATCGGGGCCAATAGGCCCCATTTTTTTAGATAAGCAATTATGTCTGAATACCAATATCCGGCTGAGCCGGTTTTTTACCAAGAAGAAATCAAAAAAAGCACCTTTATTGTGCATATTGCCCACACCCCAGATCTTGCGGCAGCCAAAGTCTTTATCAAAGAGATTCAAGATAAATACAGCGATGCTCGTCATAATTGCTGGGCACATGTTGCGGGTAACCCCGGTGGTAGTCATGTGTATGGCTTTTCTGATGATGGTGAGCCCAATGGCACAGCAGGTAAGCCAATGCTTAATGTATTAACAGGCTCTGGTATTGGTGAAATTACAGCGGTGGTAACCCGTTATTTCGGGGGCATCAAGCTTGGTACAGGTGGGCTAGTTCGCGCTTACGGCGGTAGTTTAAATAATGCCATGCGAGAGCTTAAAACCATTACCAAGGTACCGAGTGTTGAACTGGTTGGTCAAAGTGATTACAGCGTACAAGGTGCAATTGAGCAGTTATTAAAAAATCAGTATCAGGTGCTTAATATCGAAAAACAATTTGCAGAGAACATCACATGGCACATTGAGATCGATAGCCGTCAGGCAGAGCAAGCGATTGATGATATCCATGAATTGACACATGGCGGAGTTAGCCTAAAAGTCAGAAAAGTTTGAAATGTAAAAATAATACATTCCGTTTACTTACAATTAAGGCTGTAAGACAATAAACTGTATTAGCTAAACATTTAATAAGAAAGCGATACGCCTAGATGCAATTTCGTACCATAATAAAAATTCTCGGCCAGCTGGTGGCGTTATTCAGTATCACTATGGTGCCACCGGCACTGGTGTCTTTGATCTACAAAGACGGTGGTGGTGTGCCATTCGTTCTTGCTTTCATCTTTAGTGTTGTAATTGGTTTAGCAGCTTATTACCCAAACCGTCATGAGCATGGTGACCTTAAAGCCCGTGAAGGCTTCTTGATTGTAGTCTTGTTCTGGTTAGTACTAGGTACCTTCGCTGCGGTGCCGTTAGTGTTCTTACAAGAGCCTAATCTTTCTTTAGCTGACTCCGTATTTGAGGCCTTTTCTGGGCTGACAACCACAGGGGCTACCGTACTTACGGGCATAGAATACCTACCTAAATCAGTTCTCTTTTATCGCCAGCAACTGCAGTGGCTAGGTGGTATGGGGATCATCGTACTCGCGGTCGCGGTACTGCCTATGCTAGGAGTCGGTGGTATGCAGCTATACCGTGCAGAAACACCTGGTCCGGTTAAAGATTCAAAAATGACGCCGCGTATTGCCGATACTGCAAAGCATCTTTGGTATATCTATGTATCGCTGACGATAGCCTGTACGCTTGCGTATTGGGCTGCAGGAATGGATTGGTTTGATGCAATCTGTCATGCGTTCTCTACGATTGCGATAGGCGGCTTCTCTACCTACGATGCATCGATGGGGCAGTTTGATAGCCCATTAATTAACTTTATTTGCGTCGTGTTTTTGCTGATCGCAGCCATTAACTTCTCACTGCATTATGCGGCGGTAGCTTCACGCAATATTCGTGTTTATTTACGCGACCCTGAATTTAAAGTGTTCTTATTGATTCAATTAGCATTGGTCATTGTCTGCTTTACTGTGCTGTCATCAAATAATATTTATGCCGATGGTGATGAGACTCTCGATCAAGCTATGTTCCAAGCGGTATCAATGAGTACTACCGCGGGCTTTGCGACAGACAACTTCTCAGCATGGCCACTGTTCCTGCCTATTTTACTTATTTTCTCAAGTTTTATTGGCGGCTGTGCCGGCTCTACCGGTGGTGGTATGAAGGTCGTGCGGGTGTTCTTACTTTACTTACAAGGTATTCGTGAGCTCAATCGTCTTGTGCATCCAAGGGCTATTTATTCAATTAAATTAGGCCGAAAAGCACTTCCAGATAAAGTTGTAGAAGCTGTTTGGGGCTTCTTCTCTGCGTATGCTTTGGTGTTTGTCATTATCATGTTGGCGCTGATGGGCACCGGCATGGATAACATCAGTGCATTCTCAGCAACAGCTGCTTGCTTAAATAACTTAGGCCCAGGTTTAGGTGAAGTCGCTGCTCATTACGGAGCGATTTCTGATACGGCAAAATGGCTACTTACTATTGCGATGGTATTTGGTCGTTTAGAAATATTCACCCTGTTAGTGTTGTTTACGCCAACCTTCTGGCGAGGCTAACCATAGTAAGGTGATTATCTAGAAGTGGAGGCATTACTGTGCCAAAAACTCAAAAACAACGTAATCTTGAAAAGCTAACCTGTATCCCTGCGGGTAGCTTAGTGGATGTTGAAATTACCACACCAACCGACAGTAAACGCGTAAAAACAGAGTTTATTGGTTTGATGAATGATCAGTACATCATTATCAATTACCCATCAGCAAAGCGTTTAGCAAATGGTAGTGATTTCATCAAAGATGGTGTGATGGTCGTTATACGCGCGGTACTTGAAGCGGGCGGTGGGCAAGTAATTGCTTTTCGTCAGCAAATAAACGCCTTGGCATCGCATCCTCACCGTTTAATTTTTCTCGAGTTTCCTAAGCAAGTGCAGCTTTATAGTTTGCGTAGTGAAGCACGTATTCCTACGTTATTCCCTGCAAACTTAGTCATTGCAGAGCAAAAACTGGCAGGGCTTATTAAAGATATTTCACTCACCGGTGTGCAGTTTGATCTTAATAGCAAGGAGGACTTAAGTGCTTTTAAAGGGCAAAGCTGCCAAATCACTCTTAGTAAACGTGAGTTTAATGGCACAGTATGTAGCGTGCGCAAAAGAGCAGGCGGTTTTATGTTCGGTGTACAGCTTGATACGAGTGAAGATGAAATGAAAGCGTTTATGAAAGAGCACTTAATTGACCTTTCTGTGTTGGATAACTAATACCAATTCGCCATTTTGCAACAAAATGGCTATTTCCCCCGATTTAACCCTATAAATATCAAAATTAATTTATAAATAAATTTAAATAACCAATTAAATCAATATTTTATTAATTAAATTAATTTCGATTTTTTTCTTCAAGTTTTGTTGTTCAGATAGGGTTTATTTTCAAATTTCTAATTTTTCGGTTTTTTAATCTGAGTTAATCGCTATTGTCTCCATATTAATCTTTGTAACTTATTGATTTTAAAAGAAGCGTAAAAGCAACTACCGAGCTTGTTGCAAAACAGCAACAAATAAATCGCGTTATTTCCCCCTAATTCTCGATATTTAAATTTAATACACTGATTTTATTATTCTTTTTAACTTTGGCATCGAAGTTGAAATAGTCTTAGCGAACACAGAGAAAAACTGATTCAGGAACATATCCTTTATCACAGTTGAGACAACATTGAAGGAATAGTGATTATGAAAACGTTACACAAAACTTTAGCACTTGTAGCTCTTGCAACTTCATCAGCAGCGTTTGCCGCTGACTTTGACACACTGGATGTTAATGGTGATGGCGCTATCAGCAAAAGCGAAGCATCAGTAAGCGAAACGTTAATGAGCCAATTTAAAGAGCTTGATACAGACGGCAACGGTGAGCTGTCTAAACAAGAGTACTCAAAAGCTTAATTTCATTGTAAGGACACACTGAAAGGGACTTCTAACTCAAGACAACACATTTTGAAGGAATGACATTATGAACACAGTAAATAAAACACTAGCACTTATGGCACTTGTATCTTCATCAGCAGCATTTGCGATGAGTGATTTCGATACTCTAGATGTTGATGGCAATGGTGTTATCAGCCAAAGCGAAGCATCGGTAGATGCAGAGTTAATGAGCAAATTCAGTGAATTAGACACTGACGGTAACGGTGAGTTATCGAAACAAGAATTTTCAAAAGCTTAATGTGATTAAGCAAAACCAGTTTATTTAGCTGATTAGTTCTGAGCTGCCAAAGACAGCCTAAATGGATAAGGGAATCCATGACAAAGGACAACACTGGAAGTGTGATCAGCTAACACTCTTAAAATTGAAGGAATAATGATTATGAAAACAGTAAACAAAACATTAGCTTTAATCGCACTTGCATCTTCTTCAGCAGCTTTTGCAGCAACTGATTTTGACACTCTAGACGTAGACGGTAACGGCGTGGTTAGCAAAAGTGAAGCAGCCGTTGACGCAAAAATTATGTCGCAGTTTAAAACATTAGACGTGAATGGCGACGGCGTTCTTACAGAAGCTGAGTTCTCTGAAGCCGAATAACTGAATTAATACGTAGTTATACCAATTTCCACTAAACAGGGATCTCAGAAACGGATTTCACTCTTTTCAAATTTAAGGTAGTTATTATGAAACAGTTAAGCACAACAATCGCAATTTTAGCACTAGCAACGTCATCAGCAGCCTTTGCACAAGGCGTAAGCTTTTCAACATTCGATACCGACGGTGATGGTGTGATCAGCAAAGAAGAAGCGTCTGCAAATATGCAGCTTGAAAAGTTATTTCCAGAGCTAGATAGTGATGGTAATGGCGAACTTTCAAAAGAAGAGTTCGCTCAAATTCAATAGAATCTTTTAGAAAAGTTAGGTACTTTCACTTCAAGAGTCGTAAAGCAGCTGTCATGGCTGCTTTTTTCGTTTATAAGCTTTTTACAAGAAGATAGCGCTTACTTGGAACAGCTTTTCAACAACCGTAATATGCTTTTTATCAATCAAGAACATGATTACATGGTCACCCGACTGAATAACTGTATCGTCATGGGCAATCAGTACATCATCGTTACGCACAATTGCACCAATGGTTGTTCCGGCTGGTAGTTTGATATCAGCAATTGCTCGGCCAACAACTTTAGAAGTATGCTCATCACCATGAGCGACAGCCTCAATGGCTTCTGCTGCGCCTTTACGTAACGAATAAACATTAACGATGTCACCACGGCGAACGTGTGTTAACAGCGCCGAGATAGTGGCTTGCTGAGGTGAAATAGCAATATCAATCTCACCACCTTGAACTAGGTCTACATAAGCGCCACGCTGAATAAGCACCATGGTTTTTTGTGCGCCCATACGCTTTGCCAGCATCGCAGACATAATGTTTGCTTCATCGTCGTTAGTTACTGCGATGAACACATCCACTTGTTCAATATGTTCTTCAGATAACAGTTCTTGATCAGAAGCATCGCCACAGAACACTACAGTGTTATCAAGCATTTCAGAGAGCTGTGCTGCGCGCTCTTTATTGCGCTCAAGCAGCTTCACACTGTGGTTTTTCTCAAGTGAACGCGCAAGGCCCGCACCGATATTACCACCACCAGCAATCATGATCTTTTTGTATGAACGTTCGAGTTTTTGCAGCTCATTCATGACTGCTCGAATATGCTTTGTTGCAGCGATAAAGAACACTTCATCGTCCGCTTCGATAACCGTTGTGCCAAGCGGTTTAATCGCTTTACCTTGACGATAAATAGCCGCGACACGGGTTTCGACATTCGGGATGTGCTCTTTCAAGGCTGAAAGTGCATAACCCACCAGCAAACCACCGTAATAGGCTTTCACCGCAACCAGCGATAACATGCCATCGGCAAATTGTAATACCTGCAAAGCACCCGGATAGTCGATTAAGCGACGAATATACTTAGTTACCAGCGCTTCTGGAGCAATGTAGTGGTCAACAGGTAAATCGTCGTTATGAAATAGCTTTTCACGGTACTTTAAGTATTGCTCTGAGCGAATACGGGCAATTTTGGTTGGCGTGTTAAAAATACTATAAGCAACTTGGCAAGCAACCATGTTCACTTCATCTGAACTGGTTACGGCAATAATCATATCGGCGTCTTCTGCGCCTGCGCGACGCAATACATCGGGATGCGCACTGTGGCCAGTAACACCTTGTAAGTCGTACTTATCTTGTAGCTCTCGCAAACGGTTACCGTCGATATCGACAACGGTGATCTCATTTTGCTCACCAACGAGGTTTTCTGCCAGTGTGCCACCAACTTGTCCGGCACCGAGTATGATTATTTTCATAGCTTGTTCTTATTAGTGTTTTTTAACTAGCTTCGCATAATAGAAACCGTCACTTTCACCAGGCAATAATTGCAGACCAGGTAACGTAGGCGTGTCGTTTTCATGCAAAGGTATGTGTTCAGCACTTGGATTATTGGCAAGGAACTTAGCAACTTGTTGTTGGTTCTCTTGCGGTAATACTGAGCAGGTCGCGTAAACTAACGTACCACCGGGCTTAAGTAGAGGCCAGATGCTATTTAAGATATCGCCTTGTAAATTAGCCAGATCTTCAATATCAGATGCACGACGTAACCATTTAATATCAGGGTGACGACGGATCACGCCAGTTGCTGAACAAGGCACATCAAGCAAGATACGGTCGAATTGCTGCTCATCCCACCAGATATGAGGCTGTGAAGCATCGGCACATTGTAAATCGGCAGCTAAACCAATACGCACTAAGTTTTGTTTAACACGTTCTAGGCGCTCGCTGTCACTATCAAGTGCTAATACGTCGGCATCAGCAAGCTCTAAGATATGACACGTTTTACCACCTGGCGCTGCACACGCATCTAAAATGACATCATCATTTTGTGGATCTAAAAAGCGTGCTGCTAATTGTGCCGCAGCATCTTGAACTGAGCAGGCACCGGTATCAAATTCTGGTAATGCGTATACATCACACGGTTTAGCTAGTTTAATACCATCAGGAAAATCAGCATTAAGGGTATGCTCAATATCATTTGCTTTAAGCATTTCGCTGTATTCTTGGGTGCTATATTGCGCTTGGTTTACACGTAACCACATAGGTGCTTGCAGCTGATTCGCTTCAAGAATTTCTTGCCAGTTATCAGGGTAAGCTGCAGTAACTTGTTTGATAAACCAACCTGGGTGGTTAAATTTGCAAACAGGAATTTGCTTTGCTTTTTCTTCAAGCTCAACTTGTTCACGTTGGAAACTGCGTAAAATAGCGTTAATCAGGCCTTTTAAACCCAGTGCGCGCATTTGCTGAAGCGCATTAACCGTTTCGCTGATGGCTGCATGAGGCGGTACACGCATGTGTTGAAGTTGGTAAATACCCACATACAACAAGAACTGGAAAATACGGCGCTTACCTTTTAGTGGTTGATCTAAAAGTTGCTGACAATAATTTTCTAGGCTAGGTAAATAGCGCAGCACACCGTAGCAAATTTGTTGTAGTAGGGCTTTATCTTTCGGCGATAATCCTTGGCTTGCAAAAGGTAGTTCTTGATTTAGCGATGCACCTTTATCGACCACGTTATAGAGGGTTTCAGCAGCAAGTGCTCTTACATTACTCATTGCTTTGACCTAATACTGAGCCAGGTTCAACCCAATCACTGCGACCATTTAAAAAGTCAGTAACAGCCATTGGTTTTTTACCTTGTGGTTGAAGAAGGGTGATTTTAAGTGCATCTTGCCCACAACCAACGGTAATACCTTGCTTATCAGCAGCAATGATTTTACCGGCTTGTGCAGTTTGCGATACAACTTCGGCTTGCCAAATTTTTACCGTTTGTCCTGCCATTTCAGTAAAGCAAACAGGCCATGGATTAAAGGCACGGATATTACGCTCAATTTGCGCAGCATCCATTGACCAATCAATATTGGCTTCGTCTTTTGATAGCTTCTTGGCGTAATTTGCTTGTGCGTCATCTTGCTTTTCTGGGGTGATTTCACCTGCAGCAAGACGATTGATAGTACTGATCAGTGCATCAGGACCAAGTGCAGCTAATTTATCGTATAAAGAGCTACTGGTTTCTGTGCTATCAATCGGGCAACGGCTGATATGCAGCATATCGCCGGTATCTAAGCCTTCATCCATTTGCATTATTGTTACACCGGTTTCATTGTCACCAGCCCAAATAGCACGTTGGATCGGTGCAGCACCACGCCAGCGCGGTAAAATAGAGCCATGCACGTTTAAGCAGCCTAAGCGCGGTGCATCTAAAATCGCTTTTGGTAACAGTAAGCCGTACGCCACCACAATCATAATATCGGCGTTCAGGCTGGTAAGCTCTGCAAGTGCTTCATCTGATTTTAGTGATTGCGGTTGAAATACAGGTAAATCATGAGCAAGTGCCAGTTCTTTAACTTCACTGGCTTTTAGCTTTTTACCTCGGCCCGCTGGTCGATCCGGTTGGCTATATACACCAACAACGTCATGCTCTGAGTCAATCAGTGCTTGTAAATGGCGCGCAGCGAAATCCGGCGTACCAGCAAAAATAATGCGTAATGGTTGTGTCACAGATATTCCTATTGATTAACTTATGATTTAGCAGCCAGCTTAGCTTCTTTCTCAAGCTTTTTACGGATACGTTGGCGCTTTAAGGGCGATAGATAATCAATAAATAGGGTGCCTTTAAGGTGATCAAGCTCATGCTGAATACAAATCGCTAATAGCTCGTCAGCGTCAAGGCTGAATTCTTCACCGTTTTCATTAAGCGCTTTAACAGTAACTGTTTCTGCGCGGTCAACTTTTGCGTATGAGTAAGGAACTGATAAACAGCCTTCTTCACTCACAGTTGAACCATCTTTTTTGGTGATTTCTGGGTTGATTAACACTAACGGTTGGTCGCGCTCTTCAGATACGTCGATCACCACAATTCGCTGGTGGATATCTACTTGCGTCGCTGCTAAGCCGATACCGTTTTCGTCATACATAGTTTCAAGCATGTCTTTGACGATTTGACGAACTTCATCGTTTACTTCTGGTACTTCTTTCGCGATTGTACGTAAACGCTCATCCGGAAATCTCAAAACTTCTAACCTAGCCATAGTTACCTTTTACACTTGTGATTCATTTAGGGTATTGTATGCTCTTATTTTAGCCATTCGTGTTCACCTTTAACAGGTTTTGGTCGATAATAATCTAAAAACAACTCAAGGAAGCCAAATGAGATACCCACTAGTTGCGGCTTTGTTAGCCATTAGCTGTGCTTTTCCGGTAGCTGCTGATGTTTTAACAATTAAAAAAGATGCACCAAAACAATATGTTGTGAAAAAAGGCGATACGCTTTGGGATATCTCGGGCGTGTATCTTGATGAACCTTGGCAATGGCCTGATTTATGGCAAATGAACCCGCAAATAGCGAATCCACATTTAATATACCCGGGTGATGCGCTCACTTTAATTTACGATAAAGACGGAAATCCTCGTTTAGTTAAAAATGCGCGTTATAAAAAACTTTCTCCAGAAGGGCGAATTACACCAAAAGGCAAGCAAGCAGTGCCGACGTTGCCTTTGGAGTTGCTGCGCCCATATTTGAGTTATGAGCAAGCGATTAGCGCCGATGTTATTGCACAAAAACCATATATTTTGGGTGCCAGTGTTAATACCAAAATGAATACCATGGGTCATACCCTTTACGTTAAAGGTGACTTAACACTTAACGAAGCTTATGGCGTATACCGTAAAGGCAATGATCTTGTTGATCCAAATACCAATGAAGTACTAGCAAATAAAGCGGAATTAGTTGCGATTGTTCGCGCATTTAGAAGCGGTGACGTAGAAAGCGGTGTACCTGCATCAGTTAAAGTTGAACTGGTAAAACAAGAAATTAAGCCGCATGATTTCTTAATGCCGGCGATGGAAGGGCAAATGTTGCCAGCCTATTTCACTATGAAACGCCCTGAAGCTACTTTAGATGGCACTATTATCGCCGCAGCTAATGAAATGCGTGAATTTAGTACCATGGACATTGTTGTACTAAACTTAGGTTCAGACCAAGTGAAACCAGGTTTTGTACTTGATATTCAGCGTCAATCACCTGAAGTGTATGACGGCCGCAATGGTCCGCGTTACCGCGAAGATTCTAATAGCCTTGAGAAATTCATGACTGATGCAAATGATGTGTTAGGAATTGAAAGCGATGAAGACAGCAATGTATGGCACATGCCAAAGGAAAAAGTCGGTGAGTTAATGGTGTTTAAGGTATATGACAACGTTAGCTACGCATTGATTGTTAAGAATCAGCACCCGATCCGAGTTGGAGATTATGCAGTTATAAACTAACTCACAATTTGGGCGCTCTAAGGAGGGAGCATGGCACAGGTTTCAGGCAAGCTATCCCATTGGCTTGCCTTTTATTTATGTAAAGGGCTTGGAATAAAAAGCCTTGTTGCATTAAGTCAAAAACAGCCACTGGATGAGCTATTTAAGCTATCTAGTTTAGAGCTTCAGCGGCTGGGTTTATCACAAAGCCAAGCCGATAACTTAGTTAATACTGACTGGCAGTTAGTAGCCCACTACCAAGAATTAATAGCAAGACTTAAAATCAAAGTCATAAGCTATTTTGATAGCAGCTATCCGCCCTTACTCAAGCAAATAGCCAGTGCACCTATCTTATTATTTTGTTTAGGTAATACGGATCTATTACTGTCACCGCAAATAGCAATTGTCGGTAGTCGTAATGCCACACCGACAGGGCTTGAAGTCGCTGCTGAGTTTGCCCATCAACTTTCTGCTGTTGGCATGACGGTGACATCAGGTATGGCTATGGGAATTGATGGTGCAGCCCATAAAGGCGCATTAGCCGGGTCAGGCAATACCATTGCCGTACTGGGTACGGGTATCGATATCGCTTATCCAAAACGCCATCGCTTACTCATAAAACAAGTTGCAGAGCGGGGCTTATTGGTTTCTGAGTTCTTGCCAGGCACCGCTGCTAATGCCGCTAATTTTCCGCGCCGAAACCGCATTATCTCTGGATTGTCATTAGGTGTATTGATTGTCGAAGCGCAAATTAAAAGTGGCTCATTGGTTACCGTACGCTATGCACTTGAGCAAAATAAAGAAGTATTTGCCGTGCCGGGTTCGATAAAAAGCCCACTATCAGAGGCAAGCCATTTTTTAATTAAGCAAGGCGCTAAATTGACAGAAAATATCACTGATATTCTTGATGAAGTGAGCTTTTTCTGTGAAAACAGTCTATATAGTATAGAACAGCCTATAGCAGATGAACCCGACTGCCCAGTGTTCAAAAGTATAGGGTATGAGGTAACAAGTGTTGATCAAATAACACAGCGCAGCCAATTACCTGTAGACGAAGTACAAGCTCGGTTACTCGACCTAGAGCTCGCAGATAAAATCGAACGAGTACTAGATGGTTATATAAGACTAGGAGGACATAAACATGTTTGACATCCTCATGTATCTTTTTGAAAACTATATCCATAGTGAAGCTGAAATCTTTACTGAAGAGAACGAACTTACCGATGAGTTGGTTCGTGCTGGCTTCAATAAACCTGAAATCTACAAAGCCCTTGATTGGCTAGAGCAACTTGCTGACTTACAACAAAGTGATATCTACCCGTACCTTAATGCCCAACCACAACATGCTATGCGTATTTACACTGACAGTGAATGCCAAATGTTAAGTGTTGAGTGTCGCGGTTTTTTAATGTTTATCGAGCAAATTGGCGTGATTAACACTGTAACCCGCGAAATGGTTATAGATAGACTTTGTGCTCTAGATAAACCATTTATTTCTTTGGAAGATCTAAAGTGGGTGGTGCTTATGGTGTTATTTAATGTACCAGGGTCAGAGCAAGCTTACGCACAAATGGAAGACTTAATATTTGACGAGCCAGCTGATGTATTACACTAAGTAGACTTTGCTTGTATCTTTGTTGAGTTTGGGTATATTAGGCGAAAATTAGCCAACCCCACAGGAATCTTATGAGTAAAATCGACCATTCTCTTTTTTCTGCAGATAAGCATGCACTCGAAAAAGAGTATGAGGTTTGCCCTAAATGCGGTTCTGAATTGGTTATGCGCAACTCAAAGTCAGGGCCGTTCTTAGGCTGTGCCAGTTACCCAAAGTGTGACTTTATCCGCCCATTAGCTCATCACGATAGCCAACAAATAAAAGTACTCGAAGACAGTGCCTGCCCAGAGTGTGGTAAGCCATTAGTAATTAAAAATGGCCGCTACGGTATGTTTATTGGGTGTACTGGCTATCCTGAGTGCCACTATATTGCCCATGATGAAGAGCCTGACGATGCCCCTCAATTACCTGCTTGTCCTAAATGCAAAAAAGGCCAGCTGGTTGCGCGTAATAATAAGTTTGGCAAAACCTTTTATTCTTGTGATGGCTATCCGCGCTGTAAATATACCCTTAACCACAAACCTGTGGCGACCGAGTGCCCGGCCTGTCAGTGGCCAATTATGACCGAAAAGAAAACTGCCTCAGGTGTTGTGTTACAATGCCCGCAGAAGTCGTGTATGCATAAGTTAGTCGAATCTTAATGCACTTGTAATTTGTTTATTTAGGAGAGTTTCTTTGTCTGATCCTGTTACACAACCAGCCAATGCAATTGACGCTTTGCAGCAAGGCGGTGTAATTGTTTACCCAACCGAAGCTGTTTTTGGTCTTGGTTGCGATCCTGATAACCAAGCTGCGGTTGAAAAGCTTTTAGCCATCAAACAACGCCCTGTAGAAAAAGGGTTAATTTTAATTGCTGACAATTATGGCCAGTTATTAAAGTATGTAGATGATGCCAAAATCCCAATGGATAAACGTGCTGATATCTTTTCACAATGGCCAGGTGCTATCACTTGGGTGATGCCAGCAGCAAAAGAAACGCCAAAGTGGCTAACAGGCCAGTTTGATACTATTGCGGTACGTGTTACTGATCATCCTACGGTAAAAGCCCTGTGTCAGCAATTTGGTAAGCCGTTGGTTTCAACAAGTGCAAACTTAACCGGTCAAGAAACGGTAATGACTATCGCACAAGCGAAAAGCGAATTTGCAGACACAGTAGATTTTTATGTTGATGAGCCGTTAGGTGGCAACAGCCAACCAAGTGTGATCAAAGACGCAGCGACCGGTAAAGTATTTAGAGGATAAACATGCAAAGCGAGCTACTCGAACAAGTTAAAACCTATTTAATGGCCTTACAAGATACAATTTGTCAGGGCCTTGAAAATGCTGACGGCAAAGCAAAATTTGTTGAAGACAATTGGCAACGTGCAGAAGGCGGTGGTGGCCGTACGCGTGTTATCCAAGGTGGTAATGTCATCGAACAGGGTGGGGTAAACTACTCGCATGTATTTGGTGCTTCAATGCCAGCATCAGCAACAGCACATCGTCCAGAGCTCGCGGGTCGTAGCTTTCATGCATGTGGTGTGTCATTAGTGATCCACCCTAATAATCCACATATTCCAACTAGCCATGCCAATGTCCGTTTCTTTATTGCCGAAAAAGAAGGCGAAGAGCCAATTTGGTGGTTTGGCGGTGGTTTTGATTTAACCCCTTATTACCCTGTTTTTGAAGATGTACAACATTGGCATCAGGTGGCTAGCGATTTATGTCAGCCATTCGGTGCTGAGGTTTACAATAAATATAAAAACTGGTGTGATGATTACTTTTATCTAAAACACCGCAGTGAAACACGTGGTGTTGGTGGCTTATTCTTTGATGATTTAAATGAGCTTGGCTTTGAACAAAGCTTTGCCTTTATGCAGGCGGTAGGAAATGGCTATTTAGATGCTTACCTTCCTATAATTGAGCGCCGCAAAGACACGCCAACAATCGATCAGCAACGCGATTTCCAACTGTATCGTCGTGGTCGTTATGTTGAGTTTAATCTTGTTTGGGACCGCGGCACATTATTTGGCTTACAAACAGGTGGACGTACTGAATCAATTTTGATGTCGATGCCACCATTGGCACGTTGGGAGTATAACTATGTACCTGCTGCAGATAGCCCTGAGGCTAAGCTGTATCAGTACTATTTACGCCCACAAGATTGGTTAAATAGCAAAGAGTCTGATTTAGTTGCACGCCAATGGCAGCTTTAATCAAGTATTGAAACTACTCGAACCAACATTGCGTTGTCACCCTCTACGAGGGTGGCAACACTGTCACTGCTAGGCAGCTCTGCCAAGACACTAAATAGCACTTCTGCTTTTAATATCTTTAGCTTATCAGGTGTTGTATCAATGGGGGCGCTAACCTGTGTTAAGCATTGACTGATATCACAGGCATAGAAATCAAGTTTCACCTCAAAATATTCAGGGTGCTGAATCAGCTTATCAAAACCACCAACAATACTTTGTTCATACTTATCGCTTTGTGAGGTTTTATCTTGGCTGAGAAGAGATTGAGCAATTTGTTGGATATCATCACGATGTATATATTCATTAACAGTGCTTATTTGATCAGCAGATTCATTCACGCTGTGTTGATAGGTAAATAGTAACGCCGCAATAATTCCAATACAGACTAAAAGAGTTGTTATAAATTTCACTTAAACATCCTTATTTACTATGAAATGCATATAACAACTCTAGCAGTTGCACGAAAAGCGCGCAATTTAGCTTAATTTAAAGCGTCTTACTTGCTCATCAAGTGAACGAGCTAACGACAACAGCTCTTCGCTTACTTTTTGGTTTTCATGGGCATCGACTAATGAGTGCTCGGCATTGTCACTAATTGCAATAACGCTCTGGTTAATTTCTTCAGCCGCGAGGTTTTGCTGTTCAGTGGCATCAGCAATTTGCACGTTAAGTTGGTTTATCTCACTCATTTGTGAAGAAATATCACGTAATGCTTTAGCTACTTGCTTAACTTGCACAGCTCTTTCGTCTGCTTCTTCGCAAGAGTTATTCATGGTATTAACGGTTTGTGCCGCTTCACTTTGTAGCTTGTCGATAGTGCGGCGAATTTCGTCGGTTGAGTCATGAGTGCGGGTCGCTAAAGTACGTACTTCATCGGCTACCACAGCAAAGCCTCGGCCAGCTTCACCAGCACGAGCCGCCTCAATGGCAGCATTAAGTGCAAGTAAGTTTGTTTGTTCGGCAATGCTACTGATCACCTCGAGTACTTTACCAACATCTAACGTTTGGGTTTGCAGTTGACTTACTTGCTCGGCAGCTGCTCTAACATCTGCCGCAAGTTGATTAATACTTTGCTCAGTGTGCTCAGCAACATGTAAGCTTTGCTGCGCAAGTTGATTACTGTGCTCTGACTTTTCAGATGCAAAATGGGTGGTGTTTTTAACTTCGCTTGATGAGCTTTCTAGTTCATTGATGGCGGCAGCGACCGAGTCTGTCCCTTGCTTTTGCTTTAAGATCGCTTGCTCAGTAGCATCCGCTGAGGCATAAATGCTTTCGGCAGAGTGGATCAATACCTTAGAAGAATGGGAAACTTGGGCAATATTATCTTTAAACGCACCAATCATGTGATTAAAGCTGGTGGCAAGAGAACTAAGCTCGTCATTATTACTGTCATCTACCGTGAGGCTTAAATCTTTATTGGTGGTTGCCAAATGCATGGTATGGCTAATGACTTTTAAGCGTTTGATGAAAATTTTTCTAAACATCACTGCTAGTAGTGAGAAAGCCGAAATGAAAATAGCCGCTAATAGTAGCGTGTTCATTAAGGTGTTTTGCGATACTTCTTGCTCAATATCAGCCAACGAATAACTAATTTTTACTACACCTAACACATCGCCTTCTTGTGCTTGATGGCAGCCTAAGCAGTTTGTTCCTTTATAATCACTGCGAGCAAACATAGGCTTTAGATAAGTCATCGTACTTTTTTGATTATCAATAAATAGTGCTTCAGTGCCTGTTAGTGCTTTTCGCTCAGCATCGTTAGTCGCAACTTGGTTGGCATTTCCTGGCCCATAAATTTTATTAACGATTGGACTACGTATGATATGAGCATCTTCAATATTAGGATGACTTCTTAATTTAGTACTTAGAATTTCACGATTAGCCATAGTGCCTGTCAGCATCATGGTATTAATAGAATCAAAGTAATTATCGGCAAGCAGTTTTATGTTACTTTCAACGGTATCTCTTGCTAATTCATGTTGTTGCTGGGCACTACTAAATATACTGGCAAATAATACCAATACGCCTGTTAGCGCTAACAAGGCATAAATTTTAAATTGGATAGACTTCATTCGACGACGCTTTTTCTAAATTAAGGAAAATTTATTATCTTTATTTAGAAAAAGCGTACATTGATATAGCGCAAAGCTTAGTTAGTTTTGATTGATCATATGGCTGGCGAGTTGCGATAACGACTGTCTTAACCCTTCGCGAAGTAGTGGGTTATCAATCTCGATATCAAGCGTTTTATTCATACAATGCATCCATTGGTCACGTAGGTCTTGATCAATAGGGAAAGGCATGTGACGCTTTCTTAGCATTGGGTGACCATATTTTTCAACGAATAGGTCAGGACCGCCCAGCCAGCCAGATAAAAACTCAAAGAAGACTTGGCGAATTCTATCTAAAGGCTGCGGATGCATATCATATAATGGTTTGGCGTATTCATCTGTGGCCATTATGTCGTAAAATCGATTTGCAATTGCTCGAGCTCCTGCTTCACCGCCAATAATTTCGTAAGGTGTTTTTTCTGGGGTAGGTGTTTCAGGCGCTGGTTTCGATTTAGAAAAAAGTCGTTTAATCATAATATTAATAAAGCTCTACAGGGCGAAGAGGTTGCTTCACTATGGACAAATACGCGGTTTTTGGAAATCCAATAAAACATTCGAAATCACCCGCAATACACGCACAATTTGCTGCATCATTAAACGAGCAAATACAATACAGCGCCATTTTAGCACCAACAGATGCATTTGAAAAAACTGTCGCTGAGTTTTTCGCTGCGGGTGGTAAAGGGGCTAATGTCACTTTGCCGTTTAAAGAGCAAGCGTTTGCTATGGTCGATGAACTAACAGAGCAAGCGAAAATTGCCGGAGCCGTTAATACTATTAAACAGCTTGAAGATGGCAGCCTACTGGGTGATAACACCGATGGTGTAGGACTTGTTAAAGATCTTTTAGCTAATAATGTCACCTTAAAAGGGCAGCGAGTTCTTCTTATTGGCGCCGGTGGTGCAGCGCGAGGTGTCATTCAGCCATTATTGAATGAGCATATAGAAAGCTTAACAATAGCCAACCGTACCGCCGAAAAAGCAAAGGCGCTAGCGAGTCATTTTAATGGTGAAATAAATGTGCAGGGCTTTGCTTTAAATGATATTCCAGCAAACAACTATGATGTGGTGATTAATTCAACCTCAAGTAGTGTAACTGGAGACCTGCCGGGTATAGCTGAAGACCATGTTGCTAAGTGTCAGTGCGCTTATGATATGTTTTACGCTAATGACGATACCGCATTTATTAGTTGGGTTAAGTCGAATAACCCAACATGTTTAACACTCGATGGTTGTGGCATGCTAGTTGGCCAAGCAGCACAAGCTTATTTTGTATGGCGCAATAAAATGCCAGAAATTATTCCCGTTGTTACCGCGCTTAAAGCAGGAGAAATTGCGTGAATCAAGCTATTCAATTTATAGACAGACTCGAATTTAAGCCAGTAGAAAAGCAGTTGGTATTTTTTGCCCAAGTAAGTGGCTTGATGGTGGAGTGTGTTATTGATACCAGCAAGTATGATTTTGCAGATCAAAGCAGTGCGGTTAATTACTTTGAATCTTATCGTTTCGATTACGAAGAGCTCGCCGAGCAACTGATTGAAGATGAGCAGTATAACTCGGCAGGACAAATCGAATTAACCGAGGTGTTTTAGCCCTCAGCTAAGTATTCATCTTTAAGCTGAACATAATTATCAGCAGAGATTTTTAAAAAGGCGCGCTCTTGCTCTGTTAAAGGGCGAGCCTGTTTAACAGGGCTACCTACATAAAGGTAACCAGACTCTAAACGTTTGTTAGGTGGTACCAGTGAACCACCACCAATGATCACATCATCTTCAACAACTGCGTTATCCATTACTATTGCGCCCATACCAACAAGTATACGATTACCAAGTTGGCAACCGTGTAGCATAACCTTATGACCAACAGTGACATCATCACCAATAATAAGAGGGTAGCCATCGGGGTTTGACTTAGAGGCACGAGTTAAATGTAAAACACTGCCATCTTGAATGTTCGTACGTTCACCAATACGTATATAGTTAACATCACCTCGCGCAGCAACAAGAGGCCATACACTTGAATCTTTACCAAGCGATATATCACCTACTAAAACCGATGACTCATCAATATAAACACTATTATCGTATGTCGGAGTGATCCCTTTATAAGAACGGATAGTCATAAATTCACCTTTTAATTTTAAAATGCGCTCAGTCTAGTGTAACAGCGAAGCAAATAAATACACCAAAACAGGCCTAAATTGACTGCAAAACACCCAGTTTTAGGGTGTTTAGTTCAAAAGCTGAGCGAACAGTAGGTTTTTTTAAATTTTATTGAAAAAAGTGCTTGCGTAAAAAATCCATCTCCCTATAATGCGACCCCACTGACACGGCGGGCAGCAACGAAAGGCGCTGAACAACGTAACAGAGAGTTAAGTGAAACTTCGGTTTCAAATAATCGAAAGAAAGTTTGAAATTAAGTGTTGACTCGAAAAATTAAGGATGTATTATACGCATCCCTAGCGACAACGTCGC
>NZ_LOPY01000002.1 GCF_001469895.1 Pseudoalteromonas sp. XI10
TATTACAGAGCAGATGCTGGCGACATCATACTCTTATAGTGCACAGTCAGGTTATGCAGAGCAAACATTAGCATTATCAGAACTTGGGTTCGCAAATAACGATGCCACGCAGGCAGCCTTAGCGGCGAATGAAATGAAAGTTGTGTTTGGTGGTTGGCATGCTACGGCAGGCACTGAAGAGCAGTATAGTCGTATCTTATTGACCTTTAAGGATAGTGAAGGAGAGGTAATAGGGTTACCAATTGAGTTAAATCAATCAGGTACGCCTAATTACGCATGGCAAAGACGAGAGACAAGCGCAATTATTCCTGCGGGAACAGTGAGCTTAGTTTATCGTGTAGAGTTAAGCAAATCGCGAGATACGGGGTATTTAGCACTATTTGATGACGCCTTTGTCTATTTG
>NZ_LOPY01000003.1 GCF_001469895.1 Pseudoalteromonas sp. XI10
AAGGGTAGCCTCCAAACTCCAATATGACACTTTCCTTAAAAGGCTCAGGACCGCTCACTTTATGTTCTTTGATATAAGAAACGTTTGGGTCTTTAGATTTCCAGTCCATTAGACACTTTCTTTCATAAGGATTAGCTAGAATAAAAACCCCATTCTCATCATGGTTATAACCATAAGCTATATAAATTAATACAAAATTTAGGATTATCGATA
>NZ_LOPY01000004.1 GCF_001469895.1 Pseudoalteromonas sp. XI10
AAATAAATGGTGCCGACTATCCGAGTTGAACGGATGACCTACTGATTACAAGTCAGTTGCTCTACCAACTGAGCTAAGTCGGCACACTAAAATCGTGTGCGTTGTGCACTATAATCACTTTAAAAGAGATTATCAAATAATGGTGCCCAGAGGCGGAATCGAACCACCGACACGAGGATTTTCAATCCTCTGCTCTACCGACTGAGCTATCTGGGCAAAATAAATGGTGCCGACTATCCGAGTTGAACGGATGACCTACTGATTACAAGTCAGTTGCTCTACCAACTGAGCTAAGTCGGCACACT
>NZ_LOPY01000005.1 GCF_001469895.1 Pseudoalteromonas sp. XI10
GAGCTATGATGAATTCGAAGATGCTAAAGCTTCATTAGTATTTTCGATTAACTACACAACTCATTGTAACATATCAGTTTTAGATTACAGTGGAGGTGATAAATTCATGATTGGATATAAACTTAATCGAATGACTGATGAAGGTAAATATAACTATGATTATTTGTATATAGTGCTCCCTAAAGAAGCAAAAATAAATAAAGCGGATAGTGATGGTTTAATAGATGCTTTTTGTCATAATGATTTAAGCTTTAAAAATAAAGAATAATGGTAAGTAGCTTTTATCTA
>NZ_LOPY01000006.1 GCF_001469895.1 Pseudoalteromonas sp. XI10
AAGTGGTGCGAGCCATTAAGCTAACCTGTACTAATTACCCGTGAGGCTTAACCATACAACGCCAAACGCGTTTTATGACAGCGTAACAAACAGAAGTTAAGACACTAAAGTAGACATTTACTTGATATCAGCATTCCGAATTTTAGTTAATTGCCAAGGCGATTAACGAACCAAATTTGCTTGGTGACAATAGCGTTTTGGACCCACCTGACCCCATGCCGAACTCAGTAGTGAAACGAAACAGCGCCGATGATAGTGTAGCAGCTGCTATGTGAAAGTAGGTCATCGCCAGGCTCCAAATAAGAGAAAGCCCGATTCGAAAGAGTCGGGCTTTTTTGCGTTTTAGCTGTCAGCTTTCAGCCGTCAGACGTCAGCTGAACTGTGGGGTTGTCCTGTAAAGAGTCACCCTCAGCAACAAAATCCTGTAGGAGGCACTTCAGTGCCGAATCTAGACTATAACAACCACATTCATGGCTAAAGCCATTCCTACGTGATGCATATCTCAGATGTCAGTTGAGCTGTGTGGTTGTTTAGTACAGAGTCACCCTCAGCAAGAATACCCGTAGGAGGCACTTCAGTGCCGAATCTAGACCATAAAAACACATTCATGGCTAAAGCCATTCCTACAAGTACACTTTGCCTAGAACCTAGAACCTAGAACCTAGAACCTAGAACCTAGAACCTAGAACCTAGAACCTAGAACCTCCAGCAGAGGTAGACGCAGCACCAAACACTTCCACCGCGCGGCTGATCGCTGATCGCTGACGGCTGAAAGCTGATAGCTCTTCTGTGATGTGTTGGGTTTCGCTCCGCTCTACCCAACCTACGCCAGACCTTTCAACTTTCCCCTCACTAACTTTACTCTTTCAAACTCGCTAACTAGCGACTAAAAAAGCCCATACTCTTCGGTTTCTTCTGCTTCGTGGCGCATGAGGTGCTCTGGACGGAAGATGGCACTTGGGTCTAATAATAAGCTGTGTTTATGCTTCATTTTAATTAGTCCGCGCATCATGTTTTTAGTTTGCGGATCAACATCAAAACCAACCGAGGTAAGTTGGTCTAACGGTTTGATGTCTTCTTTTTTTACGTTGATGTTGTCTTCTACTTTGTCGACTAGAAGGCCTATATGAGGTGTTACGCCGTCTTTAGTAGTGAAGATGATGATTGGCTTGTAATCAAGAATGATCTGCTCACGTGCCGATTCAAACAGCCTAATAAGTTGGTTGAATGTTTGGCGTTTTTTCTCTGCAAACAAGCTAATTACCTTATCGTGAGGTTGGCTTTTTTGCAATTCTAATAACTCACCAGCCATGGCATGTAATTCTCGGTGTGGCTTATCAAACTTGGCTAAGATGCTTTGTAAGTCTTCGTTATCGGTTTCGAAGTTGTTATACCAACGACCAAAGGCACATTTGTCTGGATCTGTGGCTTTTGTAAAAGGCGCACCTGTTACTAAGCTATTTTCTAAGGCATCTAGCCAATCTAAATGGTCTTTCTCTCTTTCGACTAAAAGGTCGGATAATTCGGCATTGGTTTCTTTGGTTGAGTGATTGTTTAATACAATTCCTAAATCAAAGATAGGCGTTGGAGTTTCCATATAATCTTTAACTCCAATGAAGCTTTTATTTTCATTTGGCAACGACGTTAAGTTTCCTTCGTAACGCTCGGTTAGAAGAATATCGAGAATTTTTAGTGAAATGGTCTTTTGGCCAACTCGAAAATTAATCAGATCCATATTTCCCTCAAAGCCTTGTTAAGTCTCTATAGCATAGAACATTATTGTAATTTAGTCGTAGTTTAACCTAATTACTTTTAAAATATGAGCGGTAGATTTTTTTGTTATTTCCAGATGTGTGAGTGTTAAATAGATCAGCGAAATCTGATGTATCAGTAAAGAGTCGATTTAGCTCGGTCAGTAGGCATTGATTGTTTAGTGGTGTTGGGCATTTTTGGGCAGCGCTAACCAATGCAACAGCATTCAAATAACCTTCAAAAATAATTCTATTTGCACTAGTGTGATAAGGCTCTATATCTTCAATAAATTGCTTACACCAAGGGTTTTTACAATTATTTGGGTCAGGTACCACTTCAGTGACCATTATGTTGGCGGGCTGCTTAATTCGCTGATATAAATCATGACTCGATACGAAAGACACCGAAGTATAGTCTGGGTTGAAGCTTTGTTTGTTTGCAGCATTAATAAATTCAGCGAGAGGCTCGTAGGTGCCGACTAAACAAATTGCGGTTGCCTTACTTTCTTTTAGAAGCGCTAAAGCTTTTGAAATATCATCACTATTGCGCTTAAACCGTGCGACTTCTACAGGTTTAATACCATGTGTTTTTAGGGCGTTAACGAGATTGCTCTCTACCATGTAACCAAACTCATCGGCTTGGATCATTAAGCCAATTTTTTCATGCTTACGCTCTTTAACTAGGTAGTTAATTTGCTCTATGGCTTCATCTTGGTAGCTCGCACGAAGATTAAATACATTCGGCATTGAGCTGTTATGTAAAAAGTCAGCGCCTGTAAATGGCATGAGAAATGGAATTCGGTGTCTATCTAGTAGGGGCTTAATTGCATGAGCTGTTGGCGTGCCCATAGAGCCAAAAATCGCATGGATCTTTTGGTCAAATAGAAACTCGCGGGTATTCACTACGGTATTTTTTGGCTCATAGCCATCATCAGCTAAGATCAGATCGATACTTTGGCCATTAATACCGTCTTCTTTGTTGATTTTGTTAAAGTAAATATTACTGCCAAGCGCTAGCTGTTCACCTATTTGCTTAGCAGGTCCAGTCAGTGCCGTCGACATCCCGAGTTTAATGGTAGGTTGTTCGTGTTCAGCTAAAGCTAACTGAGATAGTAGCAAGGCATAAAAACATAAACACTTAATGGCTGTTATTTTGAAGTGATTTATAGTGAGCATACCAACCTTGCACTGCGGTTTTGAACTGTGAGTCTAAGTCTTTTTTACCTGTAAAACCGGCTTCTTCGATCAAGCTATTTACAGAGGTTTGCTGTAATACTAGTCGAATAAGGATGAATTTTGTATGTTCATCTAATAAATTTAGACTAATTGGTGTGCTCCAAATCATTTGCCATAGCAATGGCTGTACTTGGAAGAGGTTAATATCACCGTTTAACAGTCGCTCAGCTCTTGTATTTAAGGCAGAAGGTAAGTCAGTTTTTGGTAAGCCTTTGAATAGTTCTGCAATAAGCTGCCAAGGAAGTGAGCTAAAGTGACCAAGGAGTTGCAAAGACAGGTCTTGTTTAAACTCTTCTATTAAGAGTGCTACGCTATCAGTCGTCTGCTTTTCTAACGCTTTAATCACTAAAGCAGCATGTTCAGCCGTTGCTTTGTCATGACTAAATCCAAGCTTAACAATACTAAAGCCATTACTTTGCCAAAAGTTAACTAACGCTGCATTTGCGCCAAAGCTGGCACCAAAATAACTGCAATTATTTAATTGGCTTTCGCAGTAGTTTAACAGGGCTGAGCCAATACCTTGTTGATGACGTTCAGGTGCAACTGCTATTCTCACTACTCTCGCTGAGCGTTTACATAAGTCTTCTGTATTTCGGCTCAATTGAGTCAGAGTTTGCGCCATTAAATGACCATGAGGCCTGCGCTTTCCTTTTATTACTTGCTCTGCGATTTCTGGTGCTAAGCCACCCTCAATAGCGATTAAGCAAACGGCTTTTAAGGCATTTTCTTGTTTGCAGATCGATAGCTGTAACTCTGGGGCATCAAGCAATTGGCGTAAGTCATTTACTGTGGTTTGGTAGTGAGCCAGCGCCAGTAGCGCCATAATTTGGCTAAGCAGCTGCTCATCATCAACAAGTTGCTCTTTGCTTATGTTTTCAAATTGGTAAGACTTACTACTCTGCGTATCTAGGTACTTTGCATCGAGAAGTAATAGTTCGCGTAGGCTATTTTCGAGAGAGTCATGTTTAGCAAAACGAATTGGCTCATCCAAAGTAATAGTCTTTAGCGATTTATATTGGCTACGTAAGTAATGTAAAAAACGTAACGTGTAACCACGCCCATTTCCTTCATAACCAACCATAGTGCTAGCAAATACGATTCGTGGATAACTTTTTAGTATCTCTAATAGCATAGGAACCGGAATCGCCGCTGCTTCATCGACAAATAACAGATCGCAATCAGGTTTTTCATGTAGCAGTATATCTGGCGCAATATAGCTAAGGTTAGCTAGTTCCTTACAGTTTAGTTCTTTGCTAACACCAAGCTCAGTGGCTAAATGCTTAAAACTTGTTTGTACGGATTTGGCTTGGGTGGCACAAATGAGGATTCTTTTATCTTGAAGACTTGCTGCTGCAATCCCTAAAGCAGCTGACTTACCACGACCTCGGTCTGCACTGATCACAAAAGGACGATTAGCGCGCCCTGTTGCGGTTTTAATAATTTGCTCAACACATGCTTGTTGTTGCTGATAATTTATCTCAGCAGTTGCTGGCGATACTGATTGGTAAGCAGGGAGCGAGTGCTCAGTAAAATAATGTGGCTGCAACTTTAGCTTGGCGAATAAACGCTGATTAAAAAAGCTGTGTTTAATCACTTGGCCATAAGAGGTAATACTTGTGAGTGCAGGGTCTTGCCACTTGCGGTCATCGGGCAGCAACAGTATCAGTACACCACCTGCTTTTACGGTACCGGCAAGCGCTGCGAGTTTATCGGCATATAAGCCGCTAAAACCATCAAAAATTGCGTGTTGAAACTCTTGGCCAAGAATTTGGTGAGCATGTTTTGGAAACTTACTATTTGCTAATAATGAGCTGCTACTGAAAACATAGCTATTATTAAGCGCTAATTGGTTTGCAAACTTATAGCACCAAGTTTCGCTGCCTTGCACAATGACAAGCTGGCGATGCTTTGCAATCACCAGCTCATTACACAGTGCTGTTAAGTACTCATTATAAGGCTTGAAGTCTTGCATACTGTGTTACAAGCCATTTGCTGCCTAGGTCATCAAAGTTCACTTGAATACGTGACTGTGCGCCGCTCCCTTCGTAATTGAGTACGGTTCCTGCGCCGAACTTGGCGTGTAATACGCGTTGCCCTAAGTTAAAGCCGCTATCTTCAAATGCGGCATGTGTTACTGATGGACTAAATCGACCTGCCGCAGGCGGTCTTGAAACCTGTGTTTTAATTCGGATTTCTTCGATACAGTCTTCAGGCATTTCACGTAAAAAGCGTGATGGGCTATGGTATTTTTCTTGTCCGTATAAACGGCGACTTTCTGCATGGCTAATATATAGTTTTTCCATCGCGCGAGTCATACCAACATAGCAGAGGCGGCGTTCTTCTTCTAAACGACCAGACTCTTCATTACTTTGTTGTGATGGGAACATGCCCTCTTCAACACCAACCATAAATACCAATGGGAATTCTAGGCCTTTTGCTGAGTGTAATGTCATCATTTGCACTGCGTCTTCGTGCTCATCAGCTTGGCCTTCGCCAGATTCTAGTGAGGTATAAGCCAAAAATCCCTGTAGTGGTGAGCTGAACTCTTCATCTTCAGGGAGTTCGTATTGACCACAAGCACTAATAAGCTCTTCTAAGTTTTCTACGCGGGCACGGCCTTTTTCACCTTTTTCAGCTTGATACATTGCCATTAACCCTGAGGTTTGAATGGCATATTTCGCTTGCTCTTCTAAGGTGAGATCGCTGATTTTATCTTCGATATGCTCAACAAGTTCTAAAAATTTAGTGACGGCACTTGCTGCACGGCCAGATAGGTGCTGCTGCTCGATAATCGCTTTTGCGGCATACCAAAGTGGCAATGACTCATTTCGCGCGCAATCACGGATATGGCTTAGCGTTTTATCACCAATGCCGCGGGCAGGAGTGTTAATAACGCGCTCGAAAGCAGCATCATCTTGACGGTTACCCACTAAACGTAAATACGACAGTGCATCTTTGATCTCTTGACGTTCGAAGAAGCGCATACCGCCGTAAATACGGTATTTTAAGCCTTCTTGTAGCATTGCTTCCTCGAGTACACGAGATTGCGCATTGTTACGGTATAAAATGGCGGCGTCTTGTAATGCATTACCCGCATTTAGCCAGCTACGTAGTTTACTGCTAACAAAGCGCGCTTCGTCTAATTCATTAAACGCAGCGTAAACAGAAATAGGCTCACCATCATTGCCGTCTGTCCAAAGGCTTTTACCCATGCGTTCAGCATTGTTCTTGATCAGCGCATTTGATGCTTTTAAGATTGTTGCCGTTGAACGGTAATTTTGTTCAAGGCGAATGGTTTCGGCTTCGAAGTCAGTTAAAAAGCGTTTGATATTCTCAATTTTTGCGCCACGCCAGCCATAGATACTTTGGTCATCATCACCTACGATCATAATACTGTTGGTGTTACCTGCGAGCAGTTTTAACCAAGCATACTGAATAGTATTGGTATCCTGGAACTCGTCTACCAGCATGTGGGCAAAACGCTGTTGATAGTGACGTAAAAGAGTAGGGTGATTCTTAAGTACTTCGTAGCAGCGCAGTAGTATTTCTGCAAAGTCGACTAAACCTGCACGGTCACAAGCCTCTTGATATGCAGCATAGACTTTTAGCATCATTTGCTCATTAATATCGTAGGCTTGAATGTCTTTAGGGCGCAGACCTTCATCTTTTTTCGCGCTGATATACCAACCAAATTGTTTTGCTGGCCACTTTTTATCATCGATGTTCATCGCTTTAAGTAAGCGTTTGATCATGCGTTGTTGATCGTCAGAATCTAAGATTTGAAAGCTTTCAGGCAAGTTCGCTTCACGGTGATGGGCGCGTAAAATACGATGAGATAAGCCGTGGAAGGTACCAATCCACATACCACCAACCGGTGCTTTTAACGTTTCTTCTACACGGGTACGCATTTCTTTCGCGGCTTTGTTAGTGAAGGTTACCGCAAAGATGCTGTATGCAGAAGCTTGCTCAACTTGCATGAGCCATGCGATGCGATGAACAAGTACTCGAGTTTTACCAGAACCTGCACCTGCAAGTACCAGCATATTTTGCAATGGGGCTGCGACTGCATCCCGTTGTTTGTCATTTAAGCCATCGAGTAATTCAGAAACGTCCATCGTTACGCCTTTTCAATCTATAATGGGTGGAGTATAACAGGTGTTTATGCAAGGCTAAATAAAATACTGTTTTTATAAACAGCTATTTTGGCAAGTCATTAAAATTGCAGTATAAAAATTGTGAATTTGACCGATTTTTAGCAAAAAGAACTAAAATTAAAATAACGCTACTTTTTAACACTTTGATTTGTAAGTCATAATAAGTTGGCATAAAGTGTGATTATAAAAAGTATAATCATTAAAAACTACAGAGGTTAGTATGGCAGAGCAAGGTTCTGGCGGTAATGTAATCGCAGCAATATGTAATATCTTTTTTCCCGGTTTAGGGCAATTGGTACAAGGTCGTTTAATGGCGGCTATTGCATTCTTTTTAGCATGGGTTATTAGTGGTGCACTAATTTATGTGGCAGTTGGTTTTATTCTACTGCCAATCGTATACCTATGGGCGATTATTGATGCTGCACGCTTCAAATCGCGACTCTAGCTATTTTAAATAGCATAAACACGAGCGCCATGTTGGCGCTCGAGTTGTTTTAAGACGACTAAACTCGCCACGTTTAGCTGCAAACGGTATAATTAGCAGATAACGTATTAAGAGTACCCTCCATGGAATATCAATTTATCCGCGACCCTATTAGCGGTTTACGCATTAAAATTTCCTCTGAACACGCCATCATAGGCCGTTGGCTAAACGAAGAAGTCGGAAAAGAAAAAATCGCGATGGTGCAAGCGTTGATCTCTGCTGTTAAGAGTAGTCATGAGCCTTTAACCTTACAAGGTCAAGAAATTGATTTGATCTTAAGTAAAGACGAAGCGCTGTTCGAAGCACATGCATTACATCAAGACAACGAAGACTTAGTTGCCTACCAAGATGATGACTTAATGCTTGAAGAAGAAGGCTTATGCAGTGGCTGTGGCTTTGAAGATTTTGTTGATTTAATTGAATCTTGGCAAGAATTTACACAAGGCCGATAAGCAGAAGCATATTCTGCTTATCGGTTGCTAATTTATTGCTCACTCACTGATTTAACAGCGGCTAGTAATAAATCTTCTGTTAAGCGTACTTTGTAATTTGGGTTGGCGTATTGAAAATGAACTAACCCATTTGTATCTATCACGAATACTGCTGGTACTGGCAGTGCTACTTTCGGCTCACCTTCTAACGAGACAAAGTTAACCCCAAGCTTATTGCGGTAAATCTTTGCTGTTTTGTCATCTAAATAAAATGCTAAACCTAACGTTTGCGCCAAAGTAAGGCTGTCGTCAGAAAGCAATTGATAACTAGGAGCTGTAATTTTTGTTTCAGCGAGTTTTTCAGGGCTATCTGGTGAAACGGCAATTAGTTGCGCGTCTAAGCTTGCTAATTCTTTCTCTATTTTTTGCACGCTGGCCAATTGTTTTGAACAATATGGGCACCAGCCACCACGATAAACAATCAGCACGGTAGTTTTTTCTTTAAAGCGCTCAGCTAGCGAGACGGTTTTACCGTATTGGTCTTTCAATTCAACATTTGGCACCGTTAAGCCCGGTAATAACGGACTAACTTGCTCTGCTGATTCGGCAATATTGGTTGCAGTTGCAGCGATAACGTGGCTTGATAGTACAAACAGTGCACTAATGAGTAGAGATTTAAACATGGGCTTCCTCGGTTATTTTTATCAACTGCAAAGATGACCTGATTGTTGCGGGATTTATTTCATCTTTACCTACATCAAACTCAAATTTAACTGTAGTATATAGGCAAATAAAAAATGCAAGTTGGGATAAAGAATGTCTGCTAATTTAAAAAAACTCGTTGTTATGCTCGAGATGCAAAATGCGATGAATACCAAAGTTCATGAGCAATGGTTTAGCCAAGGTTTTGAATGGTATCGTGCAATTTGGGTTGAGTGTGCTGAAATGCTGGATCACTACGGTTGGAAGTGGTGGAAGAAACAAACCCCAGATACAGAACAAGTTATTTTAGAGTTAGTTGATATTTTCCATTTTGGTTTATCTTTACGCATTGATGGTGAAACTAGCTATGAGCAGTTAGCTGCGAAACTTGAAGCTGAGTTAAGTGCGCCAGTTCAAGCCGATGACTTTAAACAAACACTCGAATTATTAGCCGCATCAGCTGTTGCTGAAAAGAGTTTTAATGCCGCTGCATTTGCAGGTTGTATGGCGCAAATCGGTATGGATATCGATGATTTATACCGTGGCTACGTTGGTAAAAATACCTTGAACTTTTTCCGCCAAGATCATGGCTACAAAGACGGTAGTTATATCAAAGTGTGGAATGGCCAAGAAGATAACGAGCACTTAGTTGAAGTGGTAAAAAGCCTAGATACAGAGCATGCAGATTTTGCAAAACTAGTATATCAAGGCTTAGAGCAGCGTTACCCGAAGTAATCATTCAACGGGTATAAGCTCGCGAAAATCGATGGTTGATAAAAAGCCATCGAACTGCTTATGTGGTTGCTGACTGTCTGGGTTGGCAACCGCAAGAATATGGCCGATACCAAACTCTTTTGCCGCATCTAGCACGGCAGGGCTGTCATCCACAAATAAAGTCCTTTCTTTATCAAACTGCCATTCTTGATGTACTTGTTGCCATAATGGTTGATGCTCTTTACTCACGCCATATTGATGAGTTGAGATCACACCATCTAAGTAATTATCGATAGCAGTATGTTCAAACTTTAACATAGCACAATCTGGGTGCGCGTTAGTAAGCATGATCAATTGTTTGCCTGCTTTTCTCAGTTCAGTTAAGAATGGCGGAACATCTTCACGAATTCTGATTAAATGTTGAATGTCACGTTTCAGCGCCATAATTGGTAAATCAAGTTGTTGTTGCCAATAATCTAAGCAGTACCAATTAATTTGTCCGTGAACTTGTTGATAACGATGTAAAATATCAGCTTTTGCTGCATCTAAGCTGATTTTATGTTTACGTGCATATTGCTCGGGAATAACGGTTAGCCAAAAGTAATTATCGTAATGCAAATCGAGTAGGGTGCCATCCATATCTAACAACACAGTATCGATTTTTGACCAATTTAACATAGGCAATTCACTTTAAAAGATTTATGATGAGCATAACTGCCATGATAGCAAATTAATGCCAATGACACAGAAAAAGCATCCTACACCACCGCAAATTTTGTCTAATGAAGTTGTCGCTAAAAGTCGACTATTTACTGTTGAATCTCTCGAATTGAAGTTCTCAAATGATGAGCAAAGGCAATACGAAAGAATTCGTGGCGGTGGCAGAGGGGCAGTTATGATTGTGCCAGTAACGGCCGATAACGAACTGTTATTAGTGCGAGAATATTGTGCAGGCACCAATGATTATCAGTTGGGTTTTCCAAAGGGCTTAATTGACCCAGGCGAAACACCACAGCAAGCTGCAGACCGTGAGCTGAAAGAAGAAGTTGGTTTTGGTGCTAAGCATTTCGCTGAACTTAAAAAAGTCAGCATGGCGCCGAGTTACTTTAATGCCACTATGCATATTTTATATGCTGAAGATCTCTACCCTGAAACCTTACCTGGTGATGAGCCTGAACCGCTTGTCGTTGTAAAATGGCCAATAAGTGATTGGCAATCATTATTGCAACAAGAAGACTTTACTGAAGCACGAAGTGTCGCAGCTTTGCTATTATTAACAAAGTACTTAGAGTCGGGAGCGGGCAATGAATGATTTTTTAGAACCGTGTATTCGGTTAGCTGAGCAAGCAGGCGATGCCATTATGGCCATTTATCAGCAGGATGATATTGGTGCTGAGCAAAAGTCAGATCATACTCCGGTCACCAAGGCTGACTTAGCATCGAACGATGTATTAATGGCTGGTTTGAAAGCCATAGCCCCTGATATTCCAATTATGTCAGAAGAAACACCCATTCCGGCGCTGGCAGACAGAAAAGATTGGCACCGTTATTGGCTGCTTGATCCTATGGATGGTACAGGGGAATTTATTCTAGAAAGCGGTGATTTTGCAGTTAATATCGCTTTAGTTGAAAATAATCGCCCAGTACTGGGTGTTATCCATTGGCCAGCGAAACAAGTGACTTATTTTGCTAGTTATCAAAATGGCGCATTTAAACGTGAAAATGGCCAAGATCAGCAAATTTCGGTAGCAACACCTGATAATTTAACCTTAGCTGTAAGCCGCAGACAAAAAATTGAAGCGGTCAGCCAGTATTTAAATACTCAGTTTGCGACGGTGGCATTAGGCTCATGTTCATTAAAGGCTTGTATCATCGCAGAGGGTAAAGCTGATTGTTTTTTACGTATCGGGCCAACGGGTGAGTGGGATACTGGGGCGTCACAAGTGATTGTAGAAGAAGCTGGTGGCTGTATAACCGATGCTGAATTCAACCCGTTAACTTACAATCAACGAGAAAGCACAGAAAACCCTGACTTTATTGTGATGGGTCACCCTGATTGGGAGTGGCAAAAAATGATTAGTCCTCATCAGCGTGCTTTTTAGCTTTGTTTTGTGTGCTTTTTGTTCGTTTGAGTTAAATTTGTCACTATAACCCTTGATTTCTAATCTTATTGCTATATGATAGCGCTCTCTCTGAAACAGGGCAGCAATAACATGCTTATGTTACTCAGAGATTACAGGTGCGGGATAGAGCAGAATGATAAATCATTCGTCGGACTCGCTAATACCTGAAGTCGAAGGTCGTCGGTTTAAATTCGGCTTCTGGGACTCTAAACATACAGGCGCGGGATGGAGCAGCCTGGTAGCTCGTCGGGCTCATAACCCGAAGGTCGTCGGTTCAAATCCGGCTCCCGCAACCAACTTCTTAAATTAAGTGAGAAGTAAAATAAACTTAATATTCAGGCGCGGGATGGAGCAGCCTGGTAGCTCGTCGGGCTCATAACCCGAAGGTCGTCGGTTCAAATCCGGCTCCCGCAACCAACTTCTTAAATTAAGTGAGAAGTAAAATAAACTTAATAATTTCAGGCGCGGGATGGAGCAGCCTGGTAGCTCGTCGGGCTCATAACCCGAAGGTCGTCGGTTCAAATCCGGCTCCCGCAACCAACTGAAATTAAAAATTAATATGTAATACTAGACACGCTAAAGCGTGTTTTTTTATGCCTGAAATTCAGGTTCAGAGCCCGAAGGTCGTCGGTTCGCTCTCAAAATTCACCCGTTCATTCTACGGGTAGGTTGGTTTGAGCGTAGCGAAACCCAACACAATCCATGTAAACCTTTTCTTTAGTAAACCCAAACCACCATAAAGCACTCCCACGATTAGGCTTGACCTAGCACCTAGCACCTAGCACCTAGCACCTTTACCCTCGCTAACTCGCTAACTCGCTAACTCACACCTAAATCCAACCCCTTGATATCTATCCTAGTTATTAATCCCTAAATTGGGAAATGATTATGAATGTTAGCTGAACTGAACTACGCTTGATTAATAACTAATAATAAATGTGTAGATTTAGGGATGATCCGTTTTTTAATAGCGCTGTTAGCACTTCTGTTTTTACCTTCAGCTTTGTGTGCATTTCAAAACTACGATATTGATGATGGTCTATCGCAAAGTGTTGTGTTTGATATTGTACAAGATCAGCAAGGTTTTATCTGGATCTCAACACAGGCAGGTTTAAACCGTTTTGATGGTAATGAATTTACTGTATTCACAGCCTCTGATGAGACGAATAGTCTAGCGAATAACTATATTTACCCATTGGCAATCGACAACGAGTCAACGTTGTTTATAGGCACTCGAAATAGTGGTGTAAACCAACTCGCATTACATAATTATCAATTTTCTGAGCCGCTTTTAAAAGAGCGCCGAATAACCAGCTTATTAGTAGCGCAGCAGCAAGTTTATATTGGCACTTACGACGGCAGCCTGTTTCGTTACGATAAGCGAGCAGAGCAGCTTGAAACCTTAATAACAGGATTAAAAAAACCTATTTATGCGCTATCAAAAATCGCTGACATACTTTGGATAGGAACGCATGGAGCTGGGTTACTTCATTATGACCTTATTAATAATCAACAAATCAATTCGGTTTTTTCTGGCTTTGCTGAGCCTGTAGATATTCATGCTAGTATCTTTGCTATCAAACAGTCTCCTGATGGCAGTATTTGGTTGGCAAGTCAGGGCGGCGGCTTATATAAAATTGCGTTAAGCACCCAAACAATAACGCAGTGGTTGACTTCTAATGATGATAATTCTGGGCTTAGTAGTAATGAAATTCGTGATATTGAGTTTGATAGCCAAGGCCGAGTTTGGCTGGCAACGCGAGGCGGCGGAATTAATGTTTACGACCCTATTGATGCAAGCTTCACCGTTTTAGCGCATGACCCGTTTGATAAATATAGTCTTGCTCATGACCGGGTATATAGTATCTACCGAGACAGTAGCGACATTATGTGGTTTGGTACTGCACATGGGATCAGTAAGCTCGACCCAGCATCATTGCAATTTAGTAAGTTAAAAAAGCCAACGCCACTTTCAAGTAACGATGCGTGGGCGTTATTTGAAGACTCAAAGCAACGTATTTGGTATGGCAGCTGGGGTGGCGGTATCGATATTCTTGATCAGCAATTAAATCGTTTAGATCGCATAACCACCGAAAGTTCACCGTATTCAATCAGTAGCAATGCAATTAAAGCCATCGCCGAAGATCGTAATGGCGATATATGGATTGGCAGCTGGCAGCAAGGGATTGATGTTTTGCATACCGATGGCAGCATCAGTCACTTTCGGGCAGATGAAGGCGGGCATGGCTTAACTGAAAACAGTATATATGCCCTTTTAGTTGATGAGAAAAATAATGTTTGGGTCGGCACTAATGGAGGGGGGTTGTTTTGCTTTGATAGGCAGCGCGGCAAATTTATTAGTTTTGCACAGCCTGTAGCGAATACACAACTTGTAATTCCAACGGCGCGGGTGACGAGTTTATACAAAAGCTCGCAAGTAGATTTATGGGTAGGCACAGATGGTGATGGGGCTTATCACTACAACGCAGCAACCGATACTCTCACTAATTATCGCAAAGGCAACTTGGCTTTATCTGATAATACAGTGCGAGCGTTTTTAAAAATTGATCAGCAAATGTGGCTCGCAACATCGAACGGCTTAAATATTATTGATTTGAGCAACCAGCAAGTTCATCAGCTTAATGTTGCTCAAGGCCTTCCTAATCAAGTCGTATATGCGTTGCTAAAAGACAATGAAGATAGGGTCTGGCTAAGTACTAACAACGGCCTCGCTAAAATAGACCCTGCAACCATGAGCATAAAAAATTATAAAGCTCGACATGGCTTACAAGGTAATGAATTTAATGCCGGTGCTTATTTAAAAACCCGTGATGGCCGTTTGATGTTTGGTGGCACTCAAGGGGTTAGTGTCATTAATCCTGCTGACCTTGAAGTTAATACTATTGGCGGGCAATTAGCACTCACTAGTTTGCAGTTTGATGATGAGGATGTGGTAAATCAGGGAGTCAGCCGTTTAGGCAGCTTATACCAAATAGAAAAAAGCCGTTCAGTGACTATTCCTGCGGGAATTAAACGGGTTCATTTTCAGGTTAGTTACCTACACTACTCTGAGCCACAGACTAACCAGTACTCCTATCAGTTAGCGGGCTTTGAACAGCAATGGCGAAAAGCTACAGGGTCGTTTTTATTTGTTGACTACACTAATCTTCCTGCTGGTAAATATCAGTTGAAAGTTAATGCTAGTAGTGAAAATGGGGCAAATGCGCTCACCCCATTACTGTTAAACATAACGGTTCTTGCGCCTTGGTGGCAAACAAGTGAGTTTTATCTGCTAGCAGTCATGCTAATTTTGGCGATGGTGTGGTTATTTACAGTGCTTTGGACTCGCCGTATACGCAAACAAAAATATTATCTGGAGCAAATTGTTAGCGAACGCACTGACGAAATCGCAGAGCAAAAAATGCTAATCGAACAGCAAGCTGACGCTCTGAGTGACTCACTCGAAAATAAAGTGCGTTTTTTCACACATGCATCCCATGAATTACGTACTCCTTTGAGTTTGTTAATTGCGCCGTTGCAAAAGCTCATAGCAGATGAGCGAAATACTGAAAAGCGTGAGCAACTGAATTTGGTATTGCGTAATAGTAGGCGTTTAGAAAACTTGGTCGATAAGCTACTAACCTTGACTCGCTATGATGAGCGCCATGAAGAGATTATTAAAGTTGTATCATTATCGGCAATAGCCAGAGAGGTCGCGGGGCAGTTTGCTGTGTTAGGTGAAAAGTCCATCGACTTTAAGGTTGATATTGAAGAGGCTGTATTTATTGAAAGCACCCGAGAAGGGGTGATCACGATTCTTACTAATCTATTAAGCAATGCTTTTAAATATACTCAGCAAGGCCAAGTCAGCTTAATCGTAAGCGCATCAGGTGAGCTTGCCTACATAGAAGTAACAGACACAGGTAAAGGCATCGCAGACGCTGAAAAAGACAAGGTGTTTGATACTTTCTACAGAGTAAGTAGTCATGCAAATGTAGAAGGCAGTGGCGTAGGTTTAGCTATCGTTAAACGTCTGGTCGATAAATACAAAGGCAATATTGTGTTGGCAAGTCGTTTAGGAGAAGGAACCAACTTTAAGCTCGCATTTAAAACAGCACAATTTGCAGAGCAAGTTCCTGTTGATAGTACAAGCCTAAAATCAAAAGTGAGTCATGACAAAGCGAGTGTACTAATTATTGAAGATAATGACGAGTTGCGTCATTACCTAAAAACAGAGTTACAGCACTGCTATCAAGTATTATTAGCTGAAGATGGTCAGATCGGTTTGCAAATAGCGCTGAGCCAAGTACCAGATTTAATTATTACTGATCTAATGATGCCAAAAGTCGATGGCTTTACTGTTTTAGATTCATTACATAATTCGCCCGTTACTTGTCATATTCCGGTGATTATTTTGACCGCCAAGGGAGACTATGAAACCCGAGTAAGTAGTTTGCAACAGCATGCGCTAGATGTGATCACTAAACCATTTGATAGAGAAGAGCTCTTTTTAAAGGTTGAGAATTGGATACATTGGGTCAATTTATATTCTCAACAGCAAACTATGGATGCACCTGCTCATGTTGAGACAAAGCAACCGGTTGTGGTTGATCCTCGTGACAAACAGCTGCTTGAAAAGCTTGAGTTGTATGTTACTGAGCATTACCAGCAACAAGGTTTCTCTATGGTGAATTGTGCGAAAGAATTAGCGCTTAGTGAGCGTCAATTACAACGTAAGTTAAAAGTTCTATTAAACATTACTCCCAGTGAGTATTTGCGTAATTATCGACTGAGTAGAGCAGCTGAATTACTAAGACAAGGGCGACAAATAAGCTTAGTAATAGATGATGTGGGCTTTTCGTCACGCTCGTATTTTTCTAAATTTTTTAAAGCAAAATATGGCATGACAGCGAAAGAGTACCAATGTCATTACATATAACATTTTGTTTATATAGGAAATGTCGTATTTGAGTACATTTTTGTCGGCATTCAGCATACTTATTTCTTGTATCTAATCTACCCTTGAACCTTAACGTAAAATGAATCGCTTTGATGGGATCTCGGGTGTTCATATTTGACGGGCAAACATGACTGAATTCAGATTATGGTTAAGGACGACACTGAGATCCCGCCTTTATTCATGTTCAAAATAGGTTTTGCTTCCCTTGAGTTATGGCAACTGTGCATGCAGTTGCCTCTTTTTAGGGGAATACAACACACAATGTAAGGATTAGCATGATGAGCCCCCCTAATTTTCATTCCATAAAGTATCTAAAGCAATTATTACTAGCGACAAGTCTTGTCGCTTTAACCGCTTGTGGTGGAGGCGGTGGAGGTGGTGATGATGATGATACCCCTCCTGTCGTTACAAACAAAAATCCCACGGTATCTATTAGTAGTGATAGCAGCGTAACAGAAGGTGGCGATTTAGTCCTACAAGCGACGGCAACAGACAGTGACGGCACAATTGCAAGTTACGCATGGCAGCAAACATCAGGTCCAGATCTAACACTTACCGGCAGCGATACAAGTACACTTACGATCACCGCGCCTGAGATCGAAGATGATGCAGATGTCGTTGTTTCACTGACAGTCACCGATGATGATGGTGCAACCGCCACAGCAACAGTAACGATTGAGCTTAAACGTAAAGTGCTCAGCGTAACGATCACCGGTATTGTAACCGATGAGCCGATTATCAACTCAAGTATTGTGGTGCAGATTGGTGATGAACAATTTGAGATTACCGCTGATGCACAAGGCCGCTATAGCATAAACATTGAGGTTGATGACTCAGATGCTGATGAACTGGTTAAGCTGGTGGCGCTGGGTAATAACTCCATTGATCCTGGTGTTGAATTTGTATCCCAACTGAAGTCTATCGCAACGCTTGTTTCACAAGCAGGAGCCGATGGCACATTAAGCAAAGATGAAAACTTTGGCGTAAACATTACTAATGTCAGTACTGCAGAGTTTGCACTTTTAAGCCGCGACGGTACAAACATCGATTCTGAACAAGCATTAGATGAAGCTTTACTCGCTGTTGATGCTGACGAAAAACTGCTACTTGCAGCGTTAATTAAGATCATTGTAGATAATGATGACTACGAACTACCTGAGGGTGTCGATTCGACCCTTGATTTAATATCTAGCGCTGAACAAATTGATGACTTTATAAATACAGTTGAAAGCCAAGACCCAGGATTAATCGACTCTACAAAAGAAGAGATTAAAGATGATGATGAACTAGTTGATCAAACAATCAATAATCTGACCGGCAACTATTTATTAATGCAGCCACAATATTATCGAACTTCAGTTGGCCAGTTTGAGTTTAATAATGATGGTACCGGGTATGTCAGTTTACTGGATGTTGATACTGACTTTAGTTGGTCGCAACAAGAGCAAGACATCACAATTACTTTGGCTGAGCCTGCATTAATGAGTTGCTTTGTGGTTACTGATGGAAACGATGAACAGCTAGATGTTTGTGAGTACTTAGTTGAGTTAGACCTAACTATTCTTCTTGAAAACGATGCAAACAGAACGGTTGAGTTTTTCCGTAAAAGCGAAACACGCATAACCAGTTCAGATGTTGTATATAGAACTACAGAATCAAACTATAACGCCACCCTTATTGAACAACAGCAAACACTTGCTGTGACAGCTGATGAACTTATTGGTAATTGGGTTATTGATAACCTAAGCGAGTTTGGTGGATATAGTAGTGCAGTAAGTGTTGAGTTACTTTCTGGTGGAACAGGAACGCTCATTGATAACGATAACGCGCCTGTTAGTGTGACTTGGCAAGTTGATAGGAATCGACTGCTTATAAGCAATAGTACAGAAACTATTAGTTATGACATCGCTATTTGGCTCGTTAAAAATGTACAAGTGGGCTATCAATTTGCGGCATCACTCGAAGCTAAAGCGGACGATAGCTCACGTACGGTAACTGGTTTAATGGTGAGAGATAATCAGCTTTCATTTACTAAGCCAGACCTATTGGGTAAATGGACTGTTTACCAAGGCTATAACTCACCTCAAACAGACCTCCACTATGATGTGTATGATGATGGTTTAATGAACTTTAACTTGAATCAAAACTTCCGTTCTTGGCAAGTAAGCAGTGAGGGAGTGTTCTTAAGATATAACTATTTTACGAGCAATGGTGTTCAGCCAATTTGTCCTGAAGGGGAGGTTTGCCAAGTATACAGTGAGTTCTCACAGCGATTATTAGCGACTAACAATGGTCAAAACTTTACCTATCGTAAATATCGCTTTTTTAACTATGATGGTTCGGAGCGTGTCGAAGATTATTCATCTCATCTACGTAACTTCTCTGTGTCAGATGAGTATGGGGTAACTAAATTCGCACCATATTGGTTAGAAGAAAACGCAAGTTTTGATAATAATGGCTACCCAATTACAACTAACTACATTGAACTTTATTCACCTAGAGAGCTAGGTGTAGAAACTATTAAAATAGCGACTATTTATGATGAGATGACGGCTGAGTATAGCCATCAAATCACCTTCACTTACCTTGGAGTGGTCAATCAATACGACTACAGTTTAGCGTCAGGGAAATTACTATTTGATAGCATGAAGGCTGAAGTGAGTGACTTTGATCGAAACTTCTTAACTATTTGCGTGTATGAGCAAGCAGGTAGTTGTACTGAAGATGCTAAACAAGCGTGGTACTTTGATAAGGCAATGGCTGAAGAGCAAGTTGTTGTAGAGCGTCCAGCAACGGATCATCCATTAGATGGGGCTTGGCAGCTTGCTGATGAGCCTGATGTCGCGGTAATTATTCGTGATGGAAAATGGTTACAAATTCAAGGAATGGACGACCCTGATGATGATACCGCATTCCCTGGTTTTGAAATTGGTGACTTTACTTGGGATGAAGCAACAGGCGCTTTTGATGTCACTATTACGGAAGATACCAATGGTAGTTTCGGTATAGATGATGCTGGCAGTATTGTTGCCAGTGTTGATGGAGATACGCTGACATTCGATATCGAAGGTGAGGGTATTATTACGCTAAGTAGAATCTACAGTGAATCAAACCCGCTAATAGGGGGTTATACATATGGCTCTTACGATGGAGATTTCTTCATTGCTGTATTTAAAGAGGATGGCACTTTCTTAGAGCTTGCTCATGATACTGAGTTTGATGAGTTAGGTATATCAGGTGGTTACTACAGCTATGATGCAGAAACTCAAAAGGTAGTGGTTGATTTCTATGTAAAAACCTATGGTGACCCAATTGAATTTGCTGACCCTTATTTTATTGTGAAGCCACAAGGTAACTTTATACAGTTCAAAGACGGCGATGATTTTGGCCTCTTCGAACGCGTTACACGAGTTATTGATCAAGCAGCTTTCACTGAAGCAGATCTTATTGGCTCACATGTGTTTACCTTTATGGCTGATGATGGCAGTGGTTTAGAAACCTCTAATGTCATTATAAATAACAATGGTACTGCAACATTTGAGTTAGATGGTGAAGTACGCTCAGCAGAGTGGGCATTAGATCTTGGGTCGTTGATGATGTATAGCGAACCAACAGCTACGCAAAATTATGGCTATGGTGTGACTATGACACCCATGATAACCATTGAAGGTGGTTTTAGTGTAGCAACGCTAGGTTTCGAAGTACCTGAAACCTACGATGATAATGATGATCCCGAGTTACACACTTTTGTATCGGGCAGTTTAATTAAGCAGTAATTTTCTGAGCCCAGTGGCAGCAATGCTACTGGGCTTTTTTGAGGAGTTAGTTTATGAAAGCGTTATATTTCTCAGTATTACTTCTTACCCTTGGTGGGTGCCAAACAATGGATGCAATGCAAGAAGACATTAGTGATCTAAGTAATAGCTTGTTTTCAAGTGAGGATATGAGCGAAGAATCACAAGATGCATTCTTAAAAGCACAAGAGGCGTTTTATGAGGCTGACAATGTTCGTAAGAAGCATGCGAAATTAAATGCCCAAGAGCGAAGCTTGTGGGTCGAGTTAGAGGATGATTATAACATCTTGTTGGCAGCTCCCAGCAAAGCAACTGAGAAGGAGTCTTACTTTTCAGACTCTACGCTTGCAGATAACGTTATGATGCAAAGTTTAAAGTTTATTGAGCTGGTCGAAAAAGGCGAGTAATAGAAACTTCGCTTAAAAGATTGAAAAGTTTATGTTACAACGGCACTAACATTACTTTTTAGTTACAAACATGACTGAACTTTACCATTGGTTTGATTTATTCGGCGTAGCCGTGTTTGCAGTTTCTGGAACGCTACTGGCGTACAACAAAAAAATGGATGGCTTTGGGGTTGTTGTGTTAGCCACAGTCACAGCTATTGGCGGTGGGACTGTACGCGACGTTATTTTAGATGTTCCTGTATTTTGGCTACATGATCAAAGCTATTTCTGGGCTATTTTATTGTCTGTATTTGTCACCACTCGATTAATCAATAAACAGCGATCGATTTCACTTAATGCGCTGCAAGTTGCTGATGCTTTCGGTTTGGCATTTTTTGCGGTGATGGGCACACAAAAAGCCATGCTCGCAGGTATGCCAGATACCACCGCGATTATCATGGGTGTAATAACAGCCTGTTTTGGCGGTGTTATCCGCGATGTGCTCGCTGGAAATATGCCGATGCTATTAAAGGGCGAGCTCTATGCCATTGCTTGTATCGCTGGTGGCATTGTTTATACATTAAGTATCTCGTTGGGTTTAGTGACCGAGGTAGCTATGATATTAGCCATGCTTATGACCTTATCACTGCGTTTAGCTGCAATGAAATGGCAACTGACATTACACGTTTTTAAATATCCCGACTAAACTTAATTTAAGGATAAATGATAGGGACATCATGGATCGTGTCTTTAGCTAGAATATTTTCACGTGCACAAGTGGGTGTGCAAGCTCCTGAAGTGATTGTAGAAGTACACTTAGGAAATGGCTTGCCAGCTTTTCATATCGTTGGCTTACCTGAAGCGTCAGTCAAAGAGTCAAAAGATAGAGTGCGTAGCGCACTCGAAAACTCTCAGTTTGGTTTTCCAGATCAACGAATAACCGTCAACCTTGCGCCTGCTGATTTACCTAAAGAAGGTGGTCGTTTTGATCTGGCTATTGCTGTGGGGATTTTAGTCGCCTCTGGGCAAATAAACTGCCCTGATATTCATCGCTATGAGTTTTACGGAGAGTTGGCTTTAAATGGTGAAGTAAGAGGGGTAAATGCTATTTTACCTTCGGTGTTAGGAGCGAAAGAGCAGGGTCGCTGTTGTTTCTTACCCGCTGAAAACGATAATCTCGCAAGCCTTGTTTCGGGCGTCGCTCGAAAAGCCGTTTACTCCTTACAAGATGTTTGGAATGACTTATTAAATCAGCAACCCCTGCCACTTAATATTTGTTATCCAGAGCAGCAGTCGCAGCGTGACTCGCTACTCGATTTAAGTGATGTGAAAGGCCAACCTGGCGCGAAAAGGGTACTCGAAATAGCAGCCGCTGGTGGCCATAATTTACTGTTTCTTGGCCCTCCAGGTACTGGCAAGTCAATGCTTGCCCAGCGTATGCCTACGATTATGCCAACCATGTCGGATGATGAAGCAATTAGCACTGCCGCGTTATATTCGATAATTGGTCAATCGGTTGATTTATCGAATTGGCGTGAACGCCCCTTCAGAAATCCACATCATACTTGCTCTGCTGTTGCCCTTGTTGGTGGCTCTTCGAATCCTAAACCGGGGGAAATTTCTCTTGCTCATAATGGCGTATTGTTTTTAGACGAGCTGCCCGAATTTGAGAGAAAGGTGCTCGATTCACTGCGTGAACCAATGGAAACGGGCGTGGTGACTATATCGCGAGCGGCACGACAAATGGAATTTCCATCGCAATTCCAGCTGATCGCCGCATTAAACCCAAGCCCTACAGGAAGTCATACTGATAAGCGTGCTACGCCAGATCAAGTCTTGCGGTATTTATCTCGAGTATCTGGACCATTTATCGATAGGATTGATTTACAAATTGAGCTGCCGAGACTCACCAGTAGCCAATTACAGAGCACGCAAGTAGAAGAAAGCAGTGAACAAGTAAGAGCCAGAGTTGAAAGAGCTTATGCAATTCAACTTAACCGGCAAGGCAAAGTGAATGCGCGCTTGAATAATAAAGAAATGAGCATTCATTGTGAGCTGGCAGCTGCTGAGCTGCAGTTTTTAGCAAAAGCCAGCGAAAAACTGGCTTTGTCACCACGCTCGTATCATCGTGTTATTAAAGTTGCACGCACAATTAGCGACTTGAAAGCACAGCCAGCGATTACCTTAAATGAATTAAAAGAGGCGTTGAATTATCGCGCCTTTGAACGGTTAATTAGCCAATTAACGCAGTATTAGTAAGCTTGCTAAATAGACAGCATGTAGCCTTTGCCGCGAACGGTAACGATACGCTTTTGATCTTTTTCATCGCTTAGTTTTTTACGTAAGCGGCCAATAAGCACATCAACGGTTCGATCGCTTGGGCTCCAGTCTGGTTGACCTATTTCTTCGGAAATTTTTTCACGTGATGTCGCTTTACCTGCATTTGCAATAAGGCAAATAAGTACCTTGTGCTCTGCTTCTGTAAGACGAGACTCTTCACCATTAGGGGTCACTAATGTGCGGTTATCTGGGTGCAGTTTAAAGTCGGCATATTCAATAAACTCTTCACTCTCATCATCTTGCTGAGAGCCTTTTATGCGCTTAAAAAGAGCGCGCATTCGAAGTTCAAGTTCAAGTAAGTCAACCGGCTTGCAAATATAGTCATCGGCACCTTGTGCAAGGCCTGCAATACGATCAGCTTGCGAGTCACGACTAGACAGCACAATAACACCAATATCTGTTAGTGCATTAAGTTCTTTGGCAAGCAAAAGCCCATCGCGTTTTGGTAACACAATGTCGATAACGGCTAGAGAAATTGCTTCTTTTGATGAAGCACGCGATTGCACAATGCTTAATGCATCGGCCCCCGTTGAATCTACCTCAATATTAAACTCAGTTTCTTTGAAATGATTAAGAATGCGTTTAACGAGTAGTTCGTCGTCTTCAACCAATAAAACCTGAATAGTCATTCGCTTTAATTTCACACTTGATTTGTTGTTATGTTAGCACTGTATGGCAAAGGCTGAGAAGTGTATTGGCGAGGTTTGTAACTATTTCTTACAATTTAATGGCTTAGCTATAGTTGAAAAGGGTGAAAGCTGAGCACTTAAACAGTGCCCAGCCAAGTGATTAAACTATTTTTCAGGATAAAGATATTGCCACCATTGTGGCTGATCTTTTAAGTTTTTATCGAAATAAGCCAACATGGTATTCCACCAGTCGAAACGTTTATCTCGAGCAAAAATTTGGTGATCTGCACCTTTGTACTCAATCAGGTCAACATCTTTACCTAATAACTTTAATGCCGTGTACATATTGTGGCTTTCACCAACCGGTACGTTGGTATCCGAATCACCATGAAGGAGTAATAGCGGCGTTGTTACTTTGTCAGCATGAAACACCGGGCTGTGTTGGCTATAAAGTGTAGGATTGTTCCACGGGTAGCTATTTTTAGATGCCTCTGCTGAGTATAAGTAACCCCACCAACCTTGGCCCCAGTACGAGGTAATATTTGAGATTCCAGCATGGGCAATTGATGCACTGAACATATCTGTTTTAGTTGCGAGTAGCATGGTCATAAAGCCACCGTAAGAGGCTCCTAAATTACCCACACGTTTACTATCTACAAAGCTATATTTATCTAAAAAGGCTTTTGTGCCGTCGATGATGTCGTTGGCGGTGTATTCACCCCATGCGTTGACGTGTTTAGCCGAAAATTCTTGGCCAAAGCCGGTTGCGCCAGTAGGTTGTACAACGTAAACAACATAGCCATGCTCAGCCCATAGGTTAAATGGGTAGCGACCGGTAAAACCACGAGTTACTGGTGATGTACCGCCATAATAATAAACCAGCGCAGGATATTGTTTATTGCTATCTAAATCATGCGGTAAATAAACACGCCCCTTTATTTCAATGCCGTCTTTATTAGTAAAGTTAAACTCTTCTAGTGAGGCTACTTGCGTATTTTCATAGCCAATTGGCTTAGAGTCCCACATTACTTTAGCGCGGCTCTTACCTAAGCTTAGTTGTTTTAACTGCTGAGGTGTTGACGCTGTGGTGCCGGTAACCAAAATGCTCGGGATGCGTTCGTGTGAGTAGCTAACTTGCTCAACAACATCAAAACCCGTATTTACTTTATTAAAACGCTTTTTGCTTAAGTCGAATTGATAAAGTTGTACAGTATCTTGCTCGGTAACTTTAATCAGTGCATCACCGTTTTTAAGTACGTTTAACTGGCCGATAGCCGGGTTAAACTCTTTACTTAAAGCGGTTGCCTTTTTACCGTCACGGCTGAGTAAATAAAGTTGACCGTCATAGTTATTAGCAAGCATTCCTTCAGGAAGATCACGACCTAAGCCATTATTAAAATCTGGTCCGGCAGTGACATAAATTCCGTCGTCAGTATATTTGGCCTGATTAAATGTATTGTATTGACCAAGTACCGTAAGAGCCGATGTAGCTAGGTTTAGCTCAACAAGTTCTGTTGCTGGCTGTGGTGATAGCTGCATTGCTTGTGCTGAGCGGCTCATTAAGACGCGACCGCTTTTAGCGTCAAAATCTTCAAGTGAATGGCTAAGTGGTCCTTGGCTTAAGATTTTGCTAAGACCTGTTGCGATATCGAGTAAATATACTTGCGATGTGGTACGAGCATAAGACCAACGGTCTTGCAGGCCTTGATAATGTTTAGTGAGCTTGCCATTGTCTGTTGGAGACTTTGACCAACTAAAAATTAAGCTGTTGTTATCAAAAAACTGAAAGCCACTTGCACCAGAAAGGTTTTTAGCAATGACGCTAAGTTGCATGGTTTTTAGGTTCAAACGCTTAAGCTCGCCATTTAATAAATACACTAAACTTTTGCTATCTGGACTCCAAGTAATGTTACTCGGTTGGGCAGACTCAAAGCGATAAAGTGTATTGTTTTTTGCGTCTTTAAGTTCAGTAACATATTGCGCTTGATTAGCGCTTGCATCTTCGTAATGACGTTGGCTAGTAATGAAATAATCACCCTTTGGTGCCATTGAAATATAACTGACTGTTGGCGCATCAAATAATTGCTTAGCAGACAAACCGTGTTGTTGTTTAGCGCTAAATTGCACAGTATCTAGTTCTGACTTAGCCGTAAAATCAAGCTCAACCTCATTCCAGTTGGCTACTTGCTCAGTGATGATAACAAACTGATGATCGCCTTGGCTTAAAGCTAGCTCATAGCTTTTATTTTTTTCTGTTTGCTTTTCACCATCAATAAATAGCTGCGCGTTTTCAATGCCTTTAAGTGTTAATGAGCCTTGGCTAAAACGTTCTGTCGAGGCGGTAAATTTTAGTGCTTGCAAACCACCGAGTGTTAGCGCGCTCACTTTGTCGAATGATTGCCAGTCAAGCTCATTACCAAAAACGCGTATGCTATCGCTGCTTTTTTGCAAGCTAGGTAATAGGTTAGCAATAATGGCATCGCGATGATCCGTTTGATATGGCTTAAGTTGCATATCTTCGCCAAGAGGGCCAATAAATTGCACCGCTGATTTATCAATGGCAGCGGCCATTGCTGTATTGCTTAACGCACATAGCGCTAATGCACTGAATGTTGTCTTTAGCTTGGCTGATTGGCTTAGCCAAGTAGTTGAAAGTGTCATAGTTTCGCCTGTTGAAGGTAATTTAAACCAATATAGCACGCTGCAAATTACCCAAAAAGTGCTCTGCGTTAGATTGCAGTCGGGTTTGAGCTTGTGGTTTTCAATTGCTATGGTGAGCAGGTTAACTTTTTAAGAGGGCTTACAGTGACATTGTTACTTGTTTATATGTTTGTTGCCATTGCGGTTTCGTTTTTGTGCTCAGTGATGGAGGCGGTACTGTTAAGTATTACACCAAGTTATGTTGCGATGCTCAGAAAGCAACAACCACAATTGGCAAAACGTGTTGGTAAGCTTAAAGATAATATAGACCAACCTTTAGCAGCAATACTCACGTTAAATACCATAGCGCACACGGCAGGTGCCGCTGGCGTTGGCGCACAAGCTGCGGTGGTGTTCTCTGATGCTGCGGTTGGTGTTGCTTCTGCAATTATGACGTTATTGGTACTGGTGCTTTCTGAAATTATCCCTAAAACATTAGGGGCTAATTATTGGCGAGGATTAACACCCATTGTTAGTGTGAGCCTAATTTGGTTGGTGTTTATTCTAAAACCTTTCGTATGGTTTGCAGATATTCTAACGCGCTTTTTAGGGCGTAATTACGATGAAGCCTACTATATTCGCCAAGAGATTGAAGCTATGGCTGATATTGGTACTGAGTCTGGAGCGCTTGGGCAAGATGAATCTGAAATCATACGCAGCCTGCTGCATTTTCGTCATGCCAAACTCGATACCTTAATGACACCACGTACGGTGCTTTTTAAAGTGCATAAAGATTTAACCGTAAACCAATACTTGGCGGAGCATGGTTCTTCTTCGTTCTCTAGGGTATTGGTTTATGACAAAAATGGTGATGACATTATTGGTTTTGCACATAAAAATGACATTATGCTGGCTTATCATCGTTTAGGTGAAGACTATAAGATAAGTAAACTCGTTAAGCCTATTTACACCGTACCAGAAACCTTGCATGTACCTACTTTACTCGAAACCTTACTGTCTGGACGCACGCATATTTGTTTAGTCGTGGATGAATACGGTGATGTGCAAGGTATTGTCACTCTTGAAGATTTAATTGAAGCATTAATGGGGCTCGAAATTGTTGATGAGCATGATCAATCAGCCAATATGCAAAAAGTCGCCAAACAGCGTTGGCGACAACGTTTAGAATCCAGTAATACCATCGTCAGTGACGATAAGCGTAAACCTTAGCGGCGATGTCCTGCTGCAGTTTTTACCATTTGCCGCCATGAGAGCGACCAGTTTAAAAAGTCTTCTTTGGCTTTCGGGCGGCACAGCAAAAAGCCCTGCATTAAAATAAACTCTTTGTAGCGGTCGAGGTATTCAAGCTCTTCAACGCGTTCAATGCCTTCGGCCACAATAGCGAGATCTTCTTGTATCGCTATATTCACCAAGCTACTGACAATCACTTGGGAAAACTGATCGGTTTCAATATTGCTAATCAAGGTGCGATCTATCTTAATTTCGGTAAATGGTAATGTTTTTAGCTGCTGAACATTGGTAAAGCCAGTGCCAAAGTCATCAAGTGAAATACCAAAACCACGCATTCGTAAGCGGTTGAGTGTTTCGAGTTGTGCAGTGCTGCGAAGAGCATACTGTTCGGTAATTTCTAAAATCACTTCATTGGGTGTTAGGTTGTTAAGGTGCAGTATTAAAGCCAGTTTATCTGGGCAGCTTAAATCCTCGAGCTGCGAAGGAGATAAGTTAAACGCCAGTTTTAAATTAGGATCAAACTGCTCTTTGATTTCTGCAAAATCGTTAGTGGCTTTTTCAAATAATTGAAAAGTAATAAGGTTTATTAAATCCAGGTCTTCAGCGATACAAATGAAGCGCTCTGGTAAGATAATTTCATCTGCTTGGCTTGTGTTGATACGGGCAAGTACCTCAATACTTTCAACCCGATTATCGTGGCGATTTATCTTAGGTTGGTAAAACGGAATAATCTCATTATGACTGATGGCATGTAGTAGCAGTGACTCAGAAATAGGGGTTTTTGTACGCTCAACATGAATGGCAAAGTGCTCAAGCTTTTGCAGTAGTAAATACACTTGATTAAGTTGCACTGGTTTAGTGACGTTACCAATTAAGTGAGCGTTATGCTTACGAGCAAGGTCTGCGGCAAGGTCTATAACTTTAGGATCCATCTCAGAAATAATGGCAATTGCACCTTGATACTTCATAGCGCCTAAGTGGCGAATAAGCTCCATACCATCCATGTCAGGCATATTGAGGTCGGTAAAAATTGCATCAAAGAATCGAGGTGCTTTTTTAATTTTTTCTAAAGCTTCTTCTGCACTTAGGCAGGTTGTGATGTGCGGAACCTCAAGCTCATTCAAAATGGCATGCATAACAATCAGGATGGCTTTTGAGTCATCCACTACGAGAATGTGTCTATTTGACTTCACCATATTCACTCCATGAACAAGAACGCTATAGTTAAAAGTAGTAGATAAACGGTGTTTCGTCATGTTTTTTGCTTGTTTTGTGGTGCGAAAAATATACCTCTTTGTACCTAAAGGAAATTCGTAATTTTGTAAGGCCTCAGTATAATAGCCGCACTTTTTATTCGTATTTATAAGAACTATGGTCAGACTTCAGCTGAGCCTCGCAGACGAAACCTTTATTTTGCATTTAAACGGCTCACAGTTAATTCAGCTTTTTCATCAACAACAAGCAATTGCCTTCGATAATCCAGAGTCAGAACTTTATGAGTTTGATTTTCAGGGGCAGCGTATTGGTCTTGATACTAGTAAAGTGCACGAAAAAAGCTTAGCAATCTTTGTTAACCAGCAGCAGGTGAGCCAACTTGCTTTACCTGAGTTACAAGAAGCAGAACCAAAACGCGGCATTATTGGTTTGCTGGCACTGGGCTTTAAATTATTCAAAAGTGCAAAAGTCGTGAAAGCGGCTTTAGCGGGTGCTTCGGTGGCAGGCTATGCGTGGTTATTTTCCATTGAATTTGCCTTGATGTTAATTGCTTGCTTGGTGGTGCATGAATATGGTCATGTGCGCGCGATGAAATATTTTGGCATTAAAACTAAAGGTATTTACCTTATTCCCTTTGTCGGTGGTTTGGCTGTTTCTGATGATAAAATTACCACCAGATGGCAAGACGTGGTGATCTCACTCATGGGGCCCGCTTTTGGATTAATTACCTCAGTGCTGGGAGTGGTGCTTTACTACGCCACCGAAATGGAAATATTCGCCGGTGTGGCGGTACTTAGTGCACTGTTAAACCTATTTAACTTGTTACCTATTCTGCCCTTGGATGGCGGCCATGTACTTAAAAGTATTAGCTTTTCAATGCGTTCATGGATTGGTCTAAGCGTGTGTTTGTTAGGCGTGTTATTTGGCCTGTGGTTAAGCTATACCTTCGGCTTGATGCTACTGGTGTTTTTCTTATTTGTAGGGGCGCTTGAGATTATCTTTGAGTGGCGCGGACGTCACTACTCACACCTCATCCCTCTCGATACTTATGGACAAGGTTTTTCAGCGGTAATGTACGCACTGGTTGTTGCAGGTCACGTTGCAGTAATGATGCACTTTGCTGATTCAGAAAGCCCAATCCTCAGCTTACCAATGAAGATTTTAGCAAGTTAATTAATATTTAAGCACTAAGTTATATTCAGCTTGGTGCTTAAATTTAATTAATGTATTTTAATTAATTTTCCACTTTATTTTAGTAATTAAACCTTTAATTTTTGCTTTGTTTTATTTTTAGGAAAATTCTGATTTACAAAAATTAGAATGTCCCGCTAATTTTAAATTCAAGAGATATAGCAAAAGGATTTTGTTATGAGCTTGTTTAGAAAGGAAGCGATTGCACAACAAAGTGAACGTTTAACTGGCGTAATCACTTTAGCGCAACCATTATCGATTAAATTAACTGTTGTAACCCTAAGCTCTGTTGCAGCTGCGGTTATAGTATTTCTTTTTACAGCAGAATATTCCCGCAAAGAAACCGTACGTGGTTTTCTCATGCCTAGTAAAGGCGTCATTCAAAGTTTTGCTAATCAAGGCGGAACAATTGAAAAACTTCATGTAAAAGAAGGTGACTCTGTCATTAAAGGACAAGCACTTGCTTCAATTGTTGTTCAGCAAAATGATAGTCAAGGTTTAGATCTCAGTTCACAGTTAGTTGAACAATTAACAGAGCAAATTAAACTTTTGAATCATGAGGTTATGCAAACGAAAGTGTTGCAAAAACAAGAAATACTAAACCTTGAAGCACAGCAAACGCTTTTAAATGAAGAAAAGCTTGCACTACAAAGTCAATTAACACTCGCAGATGAAAAGCTTGATCTATTGCAAAGTCAACAAGCTAATTTCAACCAGCTTAATAAGAGTGGCTTTTTATCGAATATAGAACGTGAGCAGCAACAACAAGCTTTACTCGATGTTAAGCAAGAAAAGCAAAACTTAGCTCGAATACTGATGCAGCAAAATAACCAACTGAGTCAATTACGCTTTAATCTTGCTAACGTTCCACAACAATATGCACTTCGCATCAGTAACTTAAAACGAGAAATCTCAGATACACAAAACCAACTATCGCAGTTAAAAAGCAACTATAGCTACACAATTACGGCTAGCAATAATGGTGTTGTTACAGGCATCCAAGTAGTCGAAGGAGAGGTGTTAAGCCAAGCAAAGCTTTTACTGCATATTATACCTGAGGGTTCTGAGTTAGTTGCTGAATTACTATTACCAACGCGCTCCGCAGGGTTTGTAGAAATAGGCAACGAAACTAGGTTACGTTTTGATGCCTTTCCATATCAACGCTTTGGTTTTATCAATAGCACAATTAGCCGTATTGATAAGGCACTTATTACACCAAACGAAGTGCGGTTACCTATTACATTGCAAGAGCCAGTATATCGACTTAGGGCTACCTTAAGTCAGCAGCAAATGTCTGCGTATGGAAAGGCCTTTGAGTTAAAAAGCGGCATGTTGTTTGAGGCAGACATAATGTTAGAACAGCGCACATTAATTGAGTGGTTACTAGAGCCACTGTACAGCCTCAAAGGGCGTGTGAGTTAAGTCAATTAAATTTGAAAGTTTTGGTGGTTTGCTAAATGCAAATTACTAAAAAAGCGGCCAGCTTTAGTTAACTTTAGCGAGCAGCTAAAGCTAGCCTATTAACAACCTATTTTGCCTATATTTTTATATTGCAAAATAAATAATCAACATTTGCTGAGTATAGATATAAATAATCAGCTATACAAATTTGGAGCATAGATATGCGCGAATTAAATGTAAATGAAATTAAAGAAGTTAGTGGGGGACCATTACCTCTATTTGTTGCTATAGCGGTATACGGGGAAGTAGCGTGTTTTGCTGCAATTATAAGTGGTATAGGAACCTATAATGCACTTAGAAAGTAAGGAAAATAAAATGAGAGAATTAACCAATAATGAAATACAAGAAGTAAATGGTGGTCCCTTACCAGTGATCATTGCTGGCTTATATGCTAGCTCGTCTATCACTACTGGTGGTTTAGCTACTGCTCTTGGAATTGGGGCTGGCTTTGGTGCAATAGTGGGCGGTATAGCAGCCATTTACCATAATGCTTCTGAGAAATAAAACGAAAGGGATAGAAGGGAAGTAATTCCCTTCTTTTTTGAAAATGAAATTGTCTGCAATAGTATCAATTTTTGCAATGTGTTTTCTAATAGTTTTGGGGTCTACATATGTAATTATAAGAGACGTTAATTTATTGCTTCGTGATGCTGTAATTTCTTACGGTGAATTAGCTTTCTTTACTGTAGTTCTCGGTTTTTCTTTAGCTATTCTAACGGGGATATACAAAAATAAAAAATGGGCATTATATGTTTTTATCTCATTAGTTTTTTTCATGGGAGGGAATTTTATTATGTTAAGAATAAATCTTAATGGAAGTTTGGAATTAATTGATTTTTGGATTGTTATTTGTACTTTAGGTGTGTCTGGGATAGTAATGCGAGTTGTGCAGGGGTTAGACTCAGAGGTTATCTTCTCAAAAAATGAGCTTGATTAATAAACAGTATTTTGACTGAGGTTACTATGAACTCTGTAAATGGATTTATAACGTTTTCTCTCTCAAAAAGAGTACCTGTAATTATCCAATCCGAAATAGCTGAATGTGGTCTCGCCTCTATGGCCATGGTGGCAAGTTATCACGGCCATCAACTAGATATGCCTGCCATGCGAAAGCGCTTTTCGGCGAACCTAAAGGGGATGAATTTACAGCAGCTAATTGAGCTTGGGGATAGCTTAGGATTAGCGAGTCGTGCGTTACAGTGTCCATTTGAAGAGGTACATAAACTTCAGACTCCTTGTATATTGCATTGGGATATGAATCACTTTGTAGTTTTGACCAAAGTTTCTGGGAAGGGAAAATCAGCTAAATTAGCGATTAATGATCCAGCCCTTGGGGAGCGGAATCTAAATAGCGAGGAATTTAGTAAGCACTTTACCGGTATTTGTTTGGAGCTCACGCCAACCAGTAAGTTTGAAGCTAAACAAGAACAGGCACGAATGAGGTTTAGTCAGCTTTGGAGTGCTGTTACTGGTCTAAAAACTGGCTTAATTAAATTAGTTGCGCTGTCGTTAGTTTTACAGCTATTTGCACTGATGACACCCTATTATATGCAGTGGGTCGTGGATGAAGTGTTGGTGAGCTTTGATGAGTCTTTGCTCACAGTGCTTGCGCTAGGCTTTGCATTCATTGCGATCATTTCAGTTATTACTAATGCAGTGCGGAGTTGGTTGATTTTAAGGCTTTCGAGTCTGCTAAACATGCAAATGGGGGTTAATCTATTACGTCATTTACTGCGTCTTCCTATGAACTACTTTGAATCCCGCCACATTGGCGATATTGTTTCGCGTTTTGGCTCACTAGCACAAATACGTGAGCGTATTACCATAGGGTTTGTAGAAACATTTGTTGATGGCGTTATGGCTATCACCGTATTGATTATGATGTTGATTTATTCACTTAAGTTGACAGCTGTTGTTGTAGGCGCAATTACCCTTTATACGGTTGTACGCTTAGTGCTGTATCGACCACTGCATCAAGCCACAGAAGAAATGATTCAAAACTCCGCTAAAGAGCAATCAAACTTTTTAGAAAACATTCGTGGTATGCAAACAATTAAATTGTTTGGTAATGAAGCGCAGCGCCAAGGTATTTGGCAAAACCGTTATGCTGAAGTAATAAATAGTGAAATACGTTTAGGGCGATTAAATATTAGTTTTGAGTCTTTTAATAAACTACTGTTTGGTCTTGAGAATGTAGTGGTTATTTACCTTGCTGCACTTTTGGTTATGAGTAATAGCTTATCTGTCGGTATGGTGTTGGCATTTATAGCCTATAAAAATCAGCTAACAAGTCGCTTTGCAAATTTCATCGAGCAAATTATTCAATTTAAAATGATGCGCTTACACCTTGACCGTATCGCTGATATTGCGCTTACTAAGCAAGAAGCGAATCGCGATGGTGACTTGGCCTACAGAGGGAGTAACGACAATAAAGTGAAAGGTCAGCTTAGCCTTAAAAATATCAGTTTTAGTTATAGCGATGATCAAGCACCTATTTTAAAAGATATAAATTTAACGCTAAATTCAGGCGAGTCTATTGCTATTACTGGGCCGTCTGGCGCGGGTAAAACGACGTTAATGAAAATTATGTTGGGTTTATTACAACCCACATCAGGCAAAGTGCTACTTGATGGCATGGATATTACCCAACTTGGCCTTAAAAATTACCGCAAACAAATAGCCGCAGTAATGCAAGATGACACGCTATTAGCTGGCTCAATCGCCGATAATATTAGCTTCTTTGATCCACAACCTAATTACTTAAAAATAGAACAGTGCGCTCGTCATGCAGCAATTCATAGTGATATTACTAAAATGACTATGGGTTATAACTCATTAGTGGGCGATATGGGTTCTAATTTATCCGGCGGACAACTTCAACGGTTATTACTTGCTAGAGCGCTGTACCAATCTCCCAGCGTCTTATTTTTGGATGAAGCAACTAGTCATTTAGATCAAGAGAACGAAGCAAAAATCAGTGAGCAAATTAAGCACCTAGAGATGACGCGAATAATGATTGCTCACAGGCAAGAGACTATCAATATGGCGGATAAAGTGTTTGAGTTACAAGGTGGAGCTTTAACAAGTACAGTAGCTCAAAATGAAACTGCGTAATCGAATGTGATTTTAGTAGCTTGTATTTTACAAGCTACTAAAGCAAAGGCTAGGCACGTTAAATTTTGTAGGAAAACGGCCTAACCTATTAACAATCCGGCAAAAAATGCGAATACATGGAGAGTATATTATGCGTGAATTAACCACAATTGAAATTGAACTGGTTATTGGTGGAGTGCTATCGAATACAACAGTTAATGAAGGAGACTTTGAAAGGAAAGATAGGCCTGGGTTTGGCATGCCACACTTGCCTGTACCAACAGAAACTGATGATTGAGTTATTTTTTAGATAAGGAGTAATGTTCTCCTTATCTAAATATCATTTAAAGAATAGTAACCTGGTTAGTAACTATTACATGCTTAAGTGAGTAGCTTTTATTACGCGCTTATTTTTATGCTGAAATGACTAGATGAGTTTGCTCTACTATTAGCTATTGAAAGTTCTGTTTATGAAACAATTTTTATTAATTTTCTTTATCACTTATATCATAACCAGAGTTGCTTTTTTTTGATTTTTCTATTTCAAAAAGTAGTAGCTTGGTAGATTATTTTATCGATATATCTGCGTTCATTTTAGTGTACTTCGTTGTTTCTAAGATCGTTTGCTTTGTATTAAAAAGAGATAAAAGAAGCGATAGCAGTGATTCTAATTGTAAGTGATAGACTGTTGTTTTCGTAGAATGAAGCCCTGTTTCGGCGGTGATTGCAGACCGAATTTGAGTTTTGGTTACCTTTGATAAACAAACCGTTTTGAAGAGGGACTCTCGCTATGAGCTTTTACCCCTCTCTAATAGGTGATGTTTATAAAGCTTTCTTAAGGGTAAAAACTCAGCATTAACGATATAAACACGCCGGTGATGATCAGCTGCACAAGGCAAAAGCCCATGATGTCTTTGGCTTTTAAGCCGGCAATAGCAAGTACGGGGAGTGCCCAGAACGGCTGAATAAGGTTAGTCCAGGCATCGCCCCATGCGACAGCCATAGCAACCCGTGGCATATCCGCGCCAAGTGTTTGTGCTGCAGGAATGACAATCGGCGCTTGCACTGCCCATTGGCCGCCACCTGACGGCACAAATATATTTACAAACCCTGCGCTTAAAAAGCTCCAAAATGGCAGAGTTTCGGCTGTTGCAATGGCAATAAATCCTTCAGAGATTTGTTGAGCAAGTCCTGTATTTACCATAATGGCCATGATCCCCGCATAAAAGGGAAATTGAATCACAATACCAGCGCCACTAGGGATTGCTTGCTGTAAGCTGCTAAGTAAATTATGCGGCGTTTGATGCAGTAAAATCGCGCTAAATAAGAAAATAGCGATCACGCTATTTAAGTTTAAGCCGCCTTCGTTTAGCACAAAATAATAGAATAAATAGGCAAGTCCAACGGCACCTATACCCATGCCTAACAAACGGCTATGTTCAATTACTTCGGCAGGGCGGGTAGGTTTATCTGCTTGCTTTGATTCATCTTCAAGCTTTACAGGTTCAACATAAACGCTGTCTTTTTCGCTTGGCAACATGTAGCGATTTACCAGCGGCATGATAATAAATAAGCCCACAACAATAGCGATATTAAATGCCGAAAAAATCGTGTTTTCGGTGCCTATTACCCCAATACTTTGCTCTGCAAAGTGGCCATCGGTTGCGATTGTTAGCGGCACTGAACCGGCTAAGCCGCCATGCCAAACAATAAAACCTGAATAGGCACTGGCAACTAATAAACGGTAATCAACGCGGGTTTGTTTCGCAATTGCTTTGGCGAACAAAGCGCCAATCACTAAACCAAAGCCCCAATTTAGCCAGCTTGCCAATAAAGACACGAGCGTAACGAGTATGATCGCTTTAGCAGGGCTGTTGGCAAGAGTCGCGAGTTTGTTGAGTATACTGCGCATCACCGGGGTACTCGCTAGCATGTAGCCTGTTAGCAGTACTAGCAGCATTTGCATGGCAAATTGTAATAGGTTCCAAAATCCACCACCCCAAGCCGCGAGCACTTGCGTGGGCGTTGACGGCGTAAAGAGGCTCGCAACGATAAAGCTCAGCAAGGTGAGTAATATAACAAATACAAACGGGTCGGGTAGATAACGCTCTACTAGTTTAGTGAATGGTTTAGCAACGCGATTTAGCATAGTTTTTATTGTTGTCGTCGAATCGATAATGCCAATAAATCATGAATAACGATGATTGGCAAATTGCGACGTCGTTGCTTTAGCTTATGCCTTTAAAAACTGATGCTAAATGCGTTTACTGTGAATCTTGCTCTAGCACGGCTTTTAAGCGGGCTTGAACTTCTTCTACTAACAGTATTGGCTGGAATTTTGATAAGAACGCATTACAACCAACCTTCTCAACTAAAGCTTGGTTAAAGCTACCACTCAAAGATGTATTAAGCACAATATGTAGGTTTTTCATGCGGCTGTCGTTACGAATTTCGTGTGTTAAACGGTAGCCATCCATTGCTGGCATTTCAGCATCGGTGATCACCATGAGTAACTCTTTCTCTACATCTTTACCTTGATCTGCCCATTCTTTTAGCATTTCGAGTGCTTCAAGTCCGTTACGAGCAGGTATGATTTCGATGCCAAGTTGCGACAAGGTATCGCTTACTTGCTTACGAGCAGTTGGCGAGTCATCGGCGTGAAGAATTTTGCGGCCTGCAAATTCGTTCACGATGCTTTTATCTAGAATGTCTTCAGATATTTGTACTTCGTACTCAACGATTTCGGCGAGCACTTTTTCTACGTCGATAATTTCAACCAGCTGCTCTTGGCCATCGCGTTTTACTTTAGTTAAGGCTGTTAGGTAATGATTTTTACCAATTGCAGTTGGTGGTGGCATGATATCTGACCACGTCATATTGATGATTTGATCAACTTTACCAATTAAAAAGCCTTGCACGGTACGATTGTACTCGGTGATAACGAGGTTTGTATCTTCGATGTGTTTAGCTTCAGGCATGTTTATCGCTCTGCGCAAATCAATCACTGGAATTGATTCGCCACGAATATTTACAACCCCAGAAACTTTAGGGTGGGCGTGGGGAATTTTGCTAATTTGCGGTAACTTCACCACTTCTTTAACTTTAAACACATTGAGAGCGAATAAGTGGCGACTGTGTAGGTAAAATAGTAAAAGCTCTAAGCGGTTTTCACCGACCAGTTGCGTACGCTTATCGACGGAAGCAAGAACACCTGACATATTTCACCCTAAACACCTAATACAGAGATAGTATAGTCTACTATCATTTTTCATCGACATGCATTAGTAATTTTCCATCAGTTGCCAAAGAGCAAGCATTACAGTACCGTATCGATAATTTCTTCCACTATAAATCGCAAGGATTATGCATCATATATTTAATCGTTTAGTGGTACTTATTCGCAGCCACATTGATCAAGTAAGTTGGCAGGCTGTGGTATTTACTACGCTTTTGCATATGCTACTTATTTGGTGGCTGCTTATGCTTGCAGGAGAGCAAGCGCTCACACCACTTAGTACTTATTTTTATTATTATGTAGTAACTACATCTACAGTTGGCTATGGCGATTTTAGCGCGAGCACCGAGCTTGGCCGTTGGATTGTCGCATTGCTGCAAATACCTTTTGGTTTAGCATTATTTGGCGTTCTGTTAGGAAAAACAGGGCAAACAGTAACTTATTTAATTAGGCGCGCTATGACGGGTGATAAAAGCTTCGCACATATAAACAATCACATTATTATCTTTGGTTGGCACGATACACGTACTAAAAAGATGGTTGACTATATATTGGCCGATCATAAACGCTTAGATCGTCGTATTTTATTGGCGGTTACTGAGCAAATGGAACATCCGTTTTTAGCAAATCCTATGGTTGATTTTGCTCGTCTAAGTAGCTTTACTGACTTAGATGAGTTGAAAAGAATTGCCATTGATCGCGCCGACAAAATTATCATTGATGGCCAAGATGATGACCAAACGTTTACAACAGCCCTGCGCATTAGCAAGTTGGTCAATGAACAGTGCCACATTAGCGCGCACTTTACTGATGAAACTAAAATCGAAATGCTACATGAGCATTGCCACAATGTAGAATGTAGCAGTGCTAAGTCAGCCGAGATCTTAGTGCGCTCAATGCAAGACCCAGGTTCAAGTCGTGTGCAAGAAGAGCTGTTATCGACACTACATGGGGATACTCAATTTAGTTTACCTATTCCAAAAGGCGTGCAAGCAATGGAATTTGGCAAGCTGTTTCATCACTTTAAATATAGTCATGATGCTATACTGCTGGGTGTCGCACATAATTTGAGTGCAAAAAATATGGACTTAAACCCGCCACTTGATTACGTGGTAAGTGAAGGAGATATTTTGCATTATATAGCTGCGGAGCGTGTTTTGAATGACGAAGTTGATTGGTCAGCGTTGGTATAGTACCAATCCGCAATAATACTTAATCATTTTGAGGGATTAAACCTGTTGCTAACTGCGTTAAAAATTCCTCATTTAGAACAACTAAATAACAAAATTTTTGCCTTGCTATCAACAAGGTTTCATTGCCTCAAAATGGACCACTTAATTAAGCGAATTGGTATTTATGAACGAAGTTGTGTTTTTAATTATTGTACTCAGTGCCTACATTTTACCTGTGGTCATTGTGCTCAATAGTAAACGCACTCAAGGCCACGAAAAGAATGCTTGGTTAATCGGTATCATCTTCTTTTCGTGGTTAGCTTTAGTAATGTATTTAACAATCATCCCTAAACATGGGCGGGTCAAAAAACACCGTAAAGTAAAGCCTAAGGGTTAACTTACCTAAAGCTGACAGCAGGTGTATCACTTCAACTGTTTTAGTTTATGATCTATCACAGGATCATCAGGTGAGAGTTGCTGCGCCACTTCTAAGACCTTAATTGCATCGTTTGGGTGCTCATCTTGATGTTTGATTGCAACATCAATCAGCGGCTGCACATCAATCGCATCTTTTTGCTCTTGAATGTGCTCGGCTTTTTCTTCAGCTAAAATTGTATGCGCGGTGCTTAGTAAGGCTAAACGATGTGGCGAACTCTTATTTGCCTTATTTAGGCGACGATAATAGTCTTCTTTAAAGCGCAGCGTTTTGGTTTGCTGGCGGAATTGGGCTATATCAACTTGCTGGTGGCTAATAAAATCAACAGCAACATCTTTATAAAAGCCAAACTTATTTAAATATGTTGCATGAACACTATGGCCCATACCAAACACGCGTAAGTGGGTTAGTTGTGGGTAACGTTTAGCATGAGCTCGGTCGATGCGATTCGTTGGGTCGTAAATAATATAACCCTTTGCATGGCCTAAATCTAAATCGTGGTAGTCACCGTTCCAATCAAATTTTTGCGCGATGTCGGTACTTGAACGATCATCCCATGGCGCTTTTTCTTTATTTTTTGTGCTAACAGGGTGAAAGAGCAAGACTTTATCAAGCTTTAATAGATTGGCAAAGGCACCAACGGCAAAGCCTCCTCGACTCAAACCATAACCTAATCGCTCTTTGAACCCGCCAATCAGTGGTGCTAGCTGCTCAATGAAAAACAACAGATTACGGTGCCTAAACCAGTTGCTAATGCCTAAATGTTGAAAGGCGATAATATTCACATCTTGCTTTTTCGCGAGCTTATAAGCCCAAGGCGAAAAATCATCAGTGATATCATGTTCTTGATAATTGGTTCCAGCAGGAGAGAAGGTAATTAGCAGGGGCTTATTGGCATCAATGATATGGTATTTCACATAAACATCACCGAGCAAATCACCGCCAGTCATAGGGACAAGGCTTTGTTGCTCATCGCGTGGGAGGTTGGTCCATTCCTCTAACCAATACAATAATTTCATACATCCCCCACGTTACCTCTAAAATAAAGGGGCAAAATTATAGCAAAAATAGCAGCTAATTAAAAATGGCTTCCATTTTAGAATCTTAGCTTTCGCTCATTGCTATGATCTGTTGCCAGTCATGTTCGGTGACTGGCATTACTGACAATCGGCCACCTTTTTTAAGGGCGATTTCGGTAATTGAGTGATTGGCTTTAATCGCTTGCAGACTAACTAGCTTTTTAAGGTGTGATTGGTATTGCACATCGACCACAAACCAGCGCGGGTTATCAGCGGTTGCTTTGGCGTCGTAGTAATCGCTATTTAAATCAAACTGTGTTGGGTCGGCATAGGCTTCGCGAGTCACCAAAGCGATACCTGCAACACCCACCTGTTTACAACTTGAATGATAAATCATCACCAAGTCACCGTGCTTGATACCATCGCGAAGAAAGTTGCGAGCTTGATAATTACGCACGCCATCCCACATAGAGGTTTGCTCAGGTGCGTTTTTTAGATCATCAATTGAAAATGCATCGGGTTCGGTTTTAAAAAGCCAATAAGCCATAATAAGGTGCTCTTACAAAGATTTACTTCCAATTAGTCTATAGTATCATTAAACGCTTGTCGGGATTGAGGATAAATAAATGAGCCAAGTATTAGATGACCTACTGTCATTAATGTCGTTAGAAGAGATTGAGCAAGGCTTGTATCGCGGGCAAAGCCAAGATTTAGGATTTAGAGCTGTATTCGGTGGCCAAGTAATGGGCCAAGCTCTATCTGCCGCAAAAGAAACATTACCACAAGGGCGTATTGTTCACTCTTTACACTCTTACTTTTTGCGCCCAGGTGATGCTGCAAAGCCGATTGTCTATGATGTAGAGAATATCCGTGATGGTAAAAGTTTTAGTACTCGCCGTGTAAAAGCAATTCAATATGGCAAGCCGATTTTTTACATGACCGCTTCTTTCCAAGGTGAAGAAGAGGGCTTATCACACCAAGCGCAGATGCCTGATGTACCTCAGCCTGAAGAATTAAAGTCATCGCTTGAATTTTACCAAGCAAATGCAGAGCTTATTCCTGAACCAATTCGAAATAAGTTCATTCGTGAAGTGCCAATTGAAATGCGCCCTGTGACTTTTCATAACCCATTTAAACCACAAGTGATGGAGCCAGTTAAGCATATTTGGTTTAAAGCTAATGGCGAGATGCCTGACGATCAGCGCATTCATAATTACTTACTTGCGTACGCATCTGACTTTGAATTTTTACCAACTGCATTACAGCCGCACGGCGTATCGTTTATGCAGCCGAATATGCAGGTTGCGACGATTGACCATGCGATGTGGTTTCACCGCCCGTTTAGACTAGACGATTGGATTTTATATTCGATTGATAGCCCAAGTGCGAGCTCTGGTCGTGGTTTGGTGCGAGGTCAGTTCTTTGACCGTCAAGGCAATTTAGTTGCCTCAACGATCCAAGAAGGGGTCATGCGTCAGCGTTAATCTTTTGTGTGCTGAGCTTGGCTTTGCACTATATCGTCAATTGACTGCCAGACCCGTGCTGGCAGCAATGCTTTAAGATATAAATACACTTCACACAGCTCATTGCTGCCCGTTAAGCCTTGCTCTGTTTCGGTAATTAGCTTTTGCTCTCGCAAGCTTGAAATAAAACCAATCAGTACTTTTTTGTCGAAGAACTCAGGGGTTTTAATGCCGTGCAAGGTACCTAAGCGCTCAGCTAACACTTGGCTTTCGTGTTCAAGTTCTTCACGCTCAATACCACTGCTAGTTTGAATAAAGCCAACCACGATAGCGTAGCGTTGCAGTGTTAAGCTTAGGGCGCGACCGAGCATTTCGAGTTTCGCTAAGCAATCGTTGCTGTTAGTGATCTTGATATTATCGCCATCAATTTCAATCAGGTCTTGATCAACGAAGCTTGCGAGTACGCGAGTAATGTAGTTTTCATCTAGCTCGTGTAAGAACCACTCTTTGGCAAACAACGGGTAAAAACGTGCAATCAAGGCTTGGCAATCAGCCATGGTCGTTTGATGTGCTTTGAATAAATGCAGCGCTAATAAGCTCGGTACTGCAAATAAGTGCAACACGTTATTACGGTAGTAGTTGAACAGTGTTTTTTCTTTATCGTTAATCGCGATAATTTCACCAAACTCGTCACTGATAACATCAAACTTATTAAGTTTAAGTGCATGTTCTAATAGCTGCTCGGCGCTTTCGTCTGGTGTGGTAACCTTTTCGCTGTAGCTTGCGCTGCGCTGTAAATGAAGATAAAACTCTAGCTGAGCAATCAGCTTAGGTTTACTTAACGCGTGCTTATCATTAACCAGTAAAATCATCGCAAGTAGATTCACCGCATTAAGTGCTGCAGCGCTATTAATATTAACCATTACTTTATCAGCAAGGTTAGCGACTTGTGGTCCAAGCCACTGTGGCTTTTGCACGTCGGTTGGGTGAATCGATTCTCGCCAATCAGGTTGTTGATCATTGAGGTATTGGTTTATCGATATAGGGTCGCCAAAGTTTAAATAACCACGACCATAGTTTTTCAGGTTTTTAATTGCCTTAAAGATACCTAATACAGACTCACCTTTTTTATCGTTACCGGCAAGCTCTTTTAAGTAAGTATTAATTTCCATTACGTGCTCATAACCAATGTATACAGGCACAATCGAAATAGGGCGATCAATGCCGCGTAACATAGCTTGTAATGTCATAGCGAGCATACCTGTTTTTGGCGGTAACAAGCGACCAGTACGGCTACGACCACCTTCAGTGTAAAACTTTACTGAATAGCCTTTGATAAATAACTGGCTCAGGTACTCTTTAAATACTGACGAATACAATTTATTGCCCGCGAATGAGCGGCGAATAAAGAAAGCACCACTGCGACGGAAAATCCCCCCTGCCGGGAAGAAGTTTAAGTTAATACCCGCAGCGATATGTGGCGGAACTAGGCCTAAATGGTAAATAGAATAGGTCAGCAATAAGTAATCCATATGCGATCGGTGACATGGCATATAGATAATCTCGTGGCCTTTATCTGTAAGCTCATGCACCTGCTCAGAAAACTTAATATCAATACCGTTATAAAGCTTATTCCACAGCCAAGTTAAAATACGATCTGCAACACGAATGGTGGCATCGCTATAATTGGCGGCAATCTCATCAAGTAGCTTCAGCGCATTTTGGCGAGCTTGCTCTTGACTGATGTTTTTTTCTTTCGCTTCTATTTGAATTGCTTTTTTTATTGTTGGTGAGGCAAGTAGCGAATTAAATAGCTGTTCACGTGATGGCATTTTCGGGCCTGTCGCTGCCAATTTTTGACGACGAAAGTGCACGCGGGCTACACGTAATAGTTTATGCGGTAGCTCATCAACTTCAGCTTTTTCATTGACCAATAACGATAAATCGAGCGGCTGACTAAAGCGGATAAAATTATCGCGCCCAGAAAATAGCAACACAAAGAATTTACGAAACCAGCTAGGTGTTAATGAATGAGACACCAAAGTACCTAAACCTGGCTTTTCTTTACCCGGATTACGACCCCATAAAATCGTCACCGGGATCACTTGGACGTTTTTCTCACCTGATTGCATCAGGTGGTCAATAATTTGTTTGCCTTGCTGCAAGGCATTGCTTGGTTTGCTTTTGTTACCAAATAGCGGTGGTGGGTTTTGAATACCGATAAAGCGATCAAGTTCTGCATTACCTAATAACTGCTCTTCGGTCGGGTTAGGTAAGCCGTATTTTTTACATACCCTTGCCAGTGCCGCTAAATCAGAGCGTGCATTTAGCCTAACAATATAAAAAGTAGGGTTGGCTGGGTTTAGGTTGTATTGTTCAATCGGATTTTCTGGCAGCACCTTACTTTTTACAAACAAGCGGTTCATACCGGCAGAAATGAAATTTAAACAACGATTAATGATACGCATCAACTCACCAAAGTTATTAGTAGATATTAAATAGACCGAGTCTGGTCAAAAATAAGCGGCATAGAATAACAATTATTAACTGGACTGACCATTTAAAAGCGATTTTCTAGCCTCTTTACTCGCACAAGTATAATTTAAAGACGCTAATGTTATTGATAAAGTTCGAAAATTAAACAAAATTTAATTTAGGCCTTTGAGATTTTCAAAATAGTTGTTGCATTTATCACCAATCTATCTATAATACGCAGGCTTTCAAAATTCCCTCGGGAACTTGGAAGGAAAGATTAAGCTTGGATTTCAAGCTAATAAACAGGAATTCCGATTTGGAATTCATCGTAGATATAAGAAAGCAGCCGACATCTTAGTTATTAAGATTGTTTCGGTCGTTTTTTTATGCTCTTTTTAAATGCTCTTTATATTGAGGTTTAAGAATGTCAAATCAACGCATTCGTATTCGCCTAAAAGCTTTTGACCACCGTTTGATTGACCAATCAACGGCGGAAATCGTGGAAACTGCGAAACGCACTGGCGCACAAGTACGTGGTCCAATCCCACTACCTACACGCTTTGAACGTTTTACTGTACTAACTTCACCGCACGTTAACAAAGACGCGCGTGATCAGTACGAAATCCGCACCCATAAACGTCTGATCGACATCGTAGAACCAACTGACAAGACTGTTGACGCTCTAATGCGTTTAGATCTTGCTGCTGGTGTTGATGTTCAAATCAGCCTGGGTTAATCGGAAGATTAGAGAGGTTTTAGGAAAATGGCATTAGGTCTAGTCGGTCGTAAAGTGGGTATGACACGTATCTTCACTGAAGATGGTGTATCTATCCCTGTGACAGTTATCGAAGCGACACCTAACCGCATTGCTCAGATCAAATCTGAAGCAACTGACGGTTATAACGCGCTTCAAGTAACCGCAGGCACTAAAAAAGCAAGCCGTGTAAACAAAGCAGCAGCGGGTCACTTCGCTAAAGCTGGTGTTGAAGCGGGTCGCGGTCTGTGGGAATTCCGCCTAAATGGTGGTGAAGGCGATTTTGAAGTAGGCGCTGAGCTTACTGTTGAATTATTCAACGAAATCAACAAAGTTGACGTAACCGGTACTTCTAAAGGTAAAGGTTTCCAAGGTGGTGTTAAGCGCTGGAACTTCAGCATGCAAGACGCTACTCACGGTAACTCTCTATCTCACCGTGCTCCTGGTTCAATCGGTCAAAACCAATCACCTGGTAAGGTGTTTAAAGGTAAGAAAATGGCCGGTCACATGGGTGCTGAGCGTGTAACGACTCAAAACTTAGAACTAGTTCGCGTTGACGCTGAGCGTAATCTGCTTTTAGTTAAAGGTGCAGTACCTGGCGCTATCGGCGGTGACGTTATCGTTAAACCAGCTGTTAAAGCATAAGTCCTGGAGATTTAGTGATGGAATTAGCAATTAAAGACGCTTCTGGCGCTCTTGAAGTTTCTGAAGCTACTTTTGGACGTGAGTTTAACGAAGCATTAGTACACCAAGTAGTTGTTGCTTACGCAGCAGGTGCTCGTCAAGGTACTCGTGCTCAGAAGACACGTTCTGAAGTTAGCGGTGGTGGTAAAAAACCATGGTCTCAAAAAGGTACTGGCCGTGCACGTGCTGGTACAATTCGTAGCCCAATTTGGCGTTCAGGTGGCGTTAGCTTCGCAGCTAAACCACAAGATCACAGCCAAAAAGTAAACCGTAAAATGTACCGCGGTGCGATCAAAAGCATCTTATCTGAATTAGTTCGTCAAGAGCGTTTAATCGTTGTTGAGCAGTTTGGTCTTGAAGCACCAAAAACTAAAGAACTAGTTTCTAAGCTTAAAGAACTTGAGCTTAAAGATGTTCTAATCGTGACTGAAGAAGTAGATGAGAATCTTTTCTTATCGGCACGTAACCTATACAAGGTTGACACGCGTGATGTAGCTGGTATCGATCCTGTAAGCCTAATCGCTTTCGATAAGGTACTTATTACAGCTGCTGCTGTTAAGCAACTTGAGGAGGCGCTAGCATGATCCGTGAAGAACGTCTTTTAAAAGTGATCCTTGCTCCACACATCTCTGAAAAAAGCACGATCGCTGCTGAAGAGAACAACACGATTGTTTTCAAAGTAGCTTCTGATGCAACTAAAGCTGAAATCAAAGCTGCAGCAGAAAAGCTTTTTGAAGTAGAAGTAACTGGTGTTCGCACACTAAACGTTAAGGGTAAAACAAAACGTACTGGCATGCGTTTCGGTCGTCGTTCAGACTGGAAGAAAGCTTACGTTACTCTTAAAGAAGGTAGCGAGCTAGACTTTGTCGGCGGCGCCGAGTAATAAGGGGAGTTAGAATTATGGCACTTCAAAAGTGTAAACCAACTTCTGCGGGTCGTCGTCACCTGGTTAAAGTGGTTAACCCAGATCTACATAAGGGTAAACCTTACGCACCACTACTAGAGAAAAACTCTAAGTCTGGTGGTCGTAATAACAAAGGTCGTATCACGGTTCGTCACATCGGTGGTGGTCATAAGCATCATTACCGTGTAATCGACTTTAAACGCACTAAAGATGGCATTCCAGCTGTTGTTGAGCGTCTAGAGTATGATCCAAACCGTAGCGCAAACATCGCTCTTGTATTATATGCAGACGGTGAGCGTCGTTACATTATTGCACCTAAAGGCTTAAAAGCTGGTGATTCAATCCAATCTGGTATTGATGCACCAATCAAAGCTGGTAACACGTTACCAATGCGTAACATGCCTGTAGGTTCGACTGTTCACAACGTAGAATTAAAACCAGGTAAAGGCGCGCAAATCGCACGTTCTGCTGGTGCATACGTTCAAATCCTTGCTCGTGAAGGTCAATACGTAACTCTACGTCTTCGTTCTGGCGAAGTACGTAAAGTTCCAGCTGACTGTCGCGCAACACTTGGTGAAGTAGGCAACTCTGAGCATATGCTTCGTTCACTAGGTAAAGCTGGTGCAAATCGCTGGCGTGGTATCCGTCCGACAGTTCGTGGTGTTGCCATGAACCCGGTAGATCACCCGCACGGTGGTGGTGAAGGTCGTACATCTGGTGGTCGTCATCCTGTGTCTCCATGGGGTAAGCCGACTAAAGGTGCTAAGACACGTAAGAACAAGCGTACTGATAAATTTATCGTACGTCGTCGTACTAAATAATAGTTGAGGAATAGCCATGCCACGTTCTCTCAAGAAAGGTCCTTTTATTGACCTACACTTGCTGAAGAAGGTAGAGAAAGCGTTGGAAAGCGGTGACAAGAAGCCAATTAAAACTTGGAGCCGTCGTTCAATGATCATACCTAACATGATCGGATTGACCATCGCTGTCCATAATGGTCGTCAGCACGTTCCTGTGTTCATCACAGACGAAATGATCGGTCACAAACTAGGTGAATTTGCACCAACTCGTACTTACCGCGGTCACGCTGCGGATAAGAAAGCGAAGAAACGTTAAGAGGGGAATGATAAATGCAAGCATTAGCTAAACATAAATTCGCCTCTGGTTCGGCGCAAAAAGCACGTCTAGTTGCAGATCAGATCCGCGGACTTCCGGTTGATCGCGCTCTAGAAATCCTGGCGTACAGCCCTAAAAAAGCGGCTGTATTAGTTAAAAAAGTACTTGAGTCTGCTATTGCTAACGCAGAGCATAACGAAGGTGCTGACATTGATGAGCTTCGCGTAGCTACGATCTTTGTGGACGATGGTCCAACAATGAAGCGTATTATGCCACGTGCTAAAGGACGCGCAGACCGCATCCTTAAGCGTACAAGCCACATCACTGTTGTGGTTTCAGATAGCTAGGAGTATAAGTAATGGGACAAAAAGTTCATCCTACTGGTATTCGCCTAGGTATCTCTAAACCTTGGGTTTCTACCTGGTACGCGAATTCAAAAGATTTCTCTGATCAGCTTTTTGGCGATCACAAAGTACGTACTTTCCTTACTAAGGAATTAAAAGCGGCTTCTGTGTCTAAAATCGTTATCGAGCGTCCAGCTAAATCTATCCGTGTAACAATTCACACAGCTCGTCCTGGTGTTGTTATCGGTAAAAAAGGCGAAGACGTTGAAAAACTACGTCAAGCAGTAACTAAGATTGCAGGTGTTCCGGCTCAGATTAATATCGCTGAAGTTCGTAAGCCTGAACTTGATGCACAACTAGTAGCTGACGGTATTGCGTCACAGCTAGAGCGTCGTGTTATGTTCCGTCGCGCTATGAAGCGTTCGGTACAAAATGCAATGCGCATTGGTGCAAAGGGTATCAAAGTTGAAGTTAGCGGTCGTCTTGGCGGTGCTGAGATCGCACGTTCAGAATGGTATCGTGAAGGTCGTGTACCTCTACATACTCTTCGTGCTGATATCGACTACGCAACTTCTGAAGCCTTAACCACTTATGGTATCATTGGTGTTAAAGTTTGGATCTTCAAAGGCGAAGTTATTGGTGGTTTACCACTAGTACAAGAGCAAGAGAAGCCAGCTAAACGCGCGCCAAAGAAAGCCAAAAAAAGTGCTAAGTAGAGGTAGCGAGTAATGTTACAGCCAAAACGTACAAAATTCCGTAAAATGCACAAAGGCCGCAACCGCGGTTTAGCGCAAAACGGTAACAAAGTAAGCTTCGGTACTTTCGGTTTGAAAGCTACTGGCCGTGGCCGTATGACTGCTCGTCAAATCGAAGCAGCTCGTCGTGCTATGACACGTCACGTAAAGCGTCAAGGTAAAATCTGGATTCGTGTATTCCCAGATAAGCCAATTACGAACAAACCATTAGAAGTTCGTATGGGTAAAGGTAAAGGTTCTGTTGAATATTGGGTTGCTGAAATTCAACCTGGTAAAGTACTTTACGAAATGGAAGGTGTTTCTGAAGAGCTTGCTCGTGAAGCATTTAACCTTGCAGCGCGTAAATTACCATTCACAACAACTTTCGTAACTCGGACGGTGATGTAATGAAAGCTAGCGAACTAAAAGACAAAAGCGTAGAAGAGCTAAATGCTGAACTTCTAGGACTTCTTCGTGAGCAGTTCAACCTGCGCATGCAAGCAAGCACTGGTCAGTTAGCTCAGACACACACGCTAAGAACAGTACGTCGCGATATCGCGCGTGTAAAAACAGTTATTAACCAGAAGGCAGGTCAATAATGAGCGATAAAATCCGTACTCTTCAAGGCCGTGTAATCAGCGACAAGATGGATAAATCTTTCACTGTTGCTATCGCACGTTACGTGAAGCATCCAGTATATGGAAAATTCATCAAACGTACGACTAAACTACACGTACATGACGAAAACAACACAGCTCAAACTGGTGACGTAGTTACTATTTCTGAGTGTGCTCCTATTTCTAAGACTAAGTCTTGGACTTTAGTAGACGTTGTTGAGCGTCCAAAGAAAGCTTAATTTTTAATTAAGTTTCCTTACTAAAAAGCCCCGGCATCTGCTGGGGCTTTTTGTTATAAAAAGTAGCTGGAAGCTTTCAGCTGTCAGACGTCAGATTAGATCGAGAAGGGGCTTTCATTTCAGTGTAAGAAAAGTTACTTCAGGTTAAACTGGGTTTAGTTTGTCCTAGCACCTTCAATCATTTCCCCAGCGCTTTATCTATTTCTTCTCTTAACCGTGGGCCTTTTAGATTTTCAGCCATGATTTCGGCAACTTTTGTATTGCTACTATTTTCAAGAGCGGTAATGCGTTCTGCTAAATCACTGGCATAACTATTGTTGCCGTCTCTTGTTGCACGGAAAAATTGGCCGATGAGGGCTGTGGCAGAAATATTGCGAACATAATCATTATCGTCAGTTTGTAACAGTTTTTGAAAGTGCTCAGCGAGCTTAGGCGAGACGTTATTTTGACGAGATAAATTCTCTAAAGTACTGACACGAATCTTAGGGTCATTAGTGTACTCGCTAATGCTTATCATGGCATCGATTACTGCATTTGCTTGGCTGTCGTCCAAGTCGCGTCTGAGCATGCTTAGGGTCATTTTTAGTTGCCCGTAGGCTGCTAATCGCTCATTTTCGGACTTACTCAAATTGAGTAAGGTAGCAAGCGCTTCATTTATTGAGCTGTCGGCATATTGTGGGTCTGCTTTGATGCGCTCGCGGTAGTCATCAGGTAAATTACTTAGCCAGCCAAGTGCCGGATTTCTTTTTTCGATTTCGACTCGTCGCTCTTTTTCTTGCTGTTCCATTGCTTGTTTAACTAATGAGGCAAGTCGCTCAGGATCAATTGTTGGCGCTTTATTTTCAAGCTCGTGAATGCGTGTTTCGAGATCTAAAATATAGCCATGTAAGGCGACTAGATTTTCTCTGTCTTGCTCTGGAATGGCTAACTCTTTTAAGTTAGGTTTTGCTTGCTGAATAACTACAGGCTTGTCAGTCGAGTTTTCTTTTGTATAGCTATAAATAGATAAGCCAAGTGCAATGCTTGCAAATGCCAGCGCAGTATTCCCTTGCCAAGTCGACATATCACATCATCCAAGTTGCTTTGTAATATCAGCAGATTAAAACAAGCTATTTGTATTATCAATTACTTATGATGATAAAAGCAAAAAGCGCAGCTAGTTAGCTGCGCTTTTAAATAGAGTTTATGTCGATTAATGAGCTTTTGCGTATGCTTCAGCTTGTTGCCATACACGTAGCATATTGCCACTTAAAATCTTTTTGATGTCTTTATCACTATAACCACGGTCCATTAGACCTTGCACAAGGTTAGGATAGCTAGAAACATCTTTTAAACCAGTAGGTAGAGAGTCGCCTACACCATCGTAATCTGAGCCAATACCCACATAATCGATACCAATTAGCTCAACTACATGGTCAATGTGATCAAGTACTTGTTCTAAGCTTGCAAATGGAAACGGGTTTTTAGCGCGATAAGCAGCATCAAAATCTTTGCTTAGCTTAGTACCTTCTTTTTTCTTTTCAGCCTTTGCTGATTTAAGTTGATCGTACCAAGAGCCAGCCTTTGCTGTAACAAAGCTTGAGCCGAAGTTAATTTGAATAACACCACCATTCTTTTTAAGTGCTAACAGCATGTCGTCATTCATATTACGCTCAAAGCCTGGGGTGTATTTACGCAGTGATGAGTGTGAAGCAATCACGGGTACCTTTGAAATTTCCATCACTTGGTAAAACGCATCATCAGAAATATGCGATACATCTACCAGCATACCAATGTTGTTCATTTCTTTTACCAGCTCTTTACCAAATGGGCTCAGGCCTTTCCACTTACGACGAATATCATAAGATGAATCAGAAATGTGGTTGCTCTGTGAGTGAGCTAGCGTTATGTAACGTACGCCACGCTCATAAAAGTGCTTAAGGTTTTTAATGTCGCCTTCGATAGGTGAACCGTTTTCCATGCCCATAGCAATCGACATTTTGCCTTGTTTAAACTGCTCTTTAATATCGGCAGTTGAGTCTGCAATAGCGAATTTACTTGGTGCGCGTTGCACAATGGCTTCCATAGAGTCGATTAGCTGATTTGCTAATTGATAGCTTTTACCTTTGCCTTCAAATTCTAGGTTTGCAGGAATGTAAATTGACATGAAAGGAGCGTTCAAACCACCTTGCACAGCACGCGGATAATCAAAATCACCGTCGCTTGTAGCTTTGGTTACGTCAGCCCACTTGTTATGAATACGGTAAGGCACATCGATATGGGTATCGATTAAAATAGTGTCTTTTGCAAGTTTAATGGCTTTATCTGATGCAGTAACCTGATCTGCATTTGCTTGACCAATTAAGGCCAAAGAAACTGCGGCAACCAGTGAGCTTAGTTTTTTCATTTTTTAATGGCTCTTTAAGTTAAAAAGCCATTGTGAAGGGTTACAGTGTAACTTACAAGTTTAGTCGTTAAACGACGCTTGGTACTCTGGGTCAGCTTGTAGAGCAATGAATTCTGATTTAGATATAATCGTAACTGACTCATGTAACTCAGAAAAAAATACCATGGCTTCACCATTTTTAAGCTGTTGATGAACCTGCGCTACTTTGCTTTCAATGCTAAATTCCTGTTCGCCGTAATCAGTGCCTTCACGTAAAACATAACTTTCGATTAAATTATACAGAGTCTCTTTATCGAGGCGTTCGTGGGGAATGATCATAACTGCTCTTTTTTAACTAATTGTTGAAAATACTCAGGAACAATTCGTTCAAGCCAATATTCGGGCTTAAGAGGGTTTTTACCGCTAATAAATCCGACATGGCCCCCTTGTTCTGAGATGCGCAGCGTAACATGTTCACTCACATCTAAGCTATCTGGCACGGCTTTTATTGATAACATAGGGTCATCTTTAGCGTGCACAATCAGCGTAGGCGTTACAATGCTTTTTAAAAACGGTTTTGCACTCGCTTGCTGATAGTAATCTTCAGCACCCTCAAAGCCATGTAATGGTGCCGTGAGCATATTATCGAATTGCCATAAGTCATCAATCGCCATAAGTTTTTCTGGCGTTAGGCTAATTTGCTGTTCGATTTGTGGCAGCTTTCTTTGCATCGACTTTTTCATACGGTCGAGCAAATACTTTTGATAAATCTTGCCTAAGCTTTTGCGAATTACTTCACAAGATGATGACAAGTCAAATGGTGCAGACACAACGGCTGCGCCAGTTAAGTTCGATTTAGTACCTTGCTCACCTAAATACTTTGCCAGTACATTACCACCTAACGAAAAGCCCACGGCAAATAACGGACGTTTTGGAAATTTACTCTTAAGGTGGTTGATGAAAAAGCGCAGGTCTTCTGTTTCACCGCTGTGATAAGCACGTGCTAAACGGTTAACTTCGCGCGAGCAGTTTCGAAAATGCATTAACACCACAGCAAAGCCTTGCTGCTTAAGTTTTTTCATCATGCCTTTAGCGTAAAAGCTATTTATGTTGCCTTCTAAACCATGCAATACAATAGCGAGGGGTGCTTGTTCGTTATGAGGTGTTGCCCAAGCTAGTTCTAAAAAGTCGCCATCTGGAGTATCGATTGTCGATAAGTCGTAGCGGGTATTATGAAAAGGGCGAAAAAAGCGCGGCATTATGGTTTGTAAATGGCGATTGCGCATCCACCACGCAGGCTTAAACTCAGGTAACATAGCTGACACTTTCGAAACAAAATAAGCGCCTATTGTAGCAAGTTTTTGCTTTTTGAGAACCGCTACAAGATTTTAGCTAGCTGCAAATAAAAAGCCCCTAAACAATAAATTGGATAGGGGCTTTGTGCGTCGTGCTTAATTCTTACTTAGGAACTTCTGCGTCGTGTATTTTCTTAATAAAGAAACCAACATAGAAAAGGCATAAAACGATAACAACTGCCAAAATGCCGAATGACATAAATAAAACTGGGTCGCTAAAAAAATCTCTGAAGAATACGTTCATGGTTGTGCCTCCTAATGTCTATGAGTTAATCATAGGCTGGCTTGAGGGCGGCTGATATGATCCAGATCAAGCTATTTTCCTGATGCTAAATAAGGCGATTTAATAGTTGATTTGGATCAAGTTTATTTGGGGAGTTCGGAGCTTTCAGATATGGAAGAGGGGGAATTTCTACGCATATGAAAAATGTCGCTTGCTTGAGGCTAATTAGGATTAGTCTCGCTAGGAGCTCCTATGCTAATTCACTTCGAACATGCTTTAAGTAGGCTTGTAGGCTTTCTTGCCATAGGACTAATGCGTCGGTAAGTGATTCCTTTAAAGGCTTGTTGTCGAGCAGTTTGCGCTCGATTTTCTTAAGCTCTAAACCATAGCGGTTAAAGCCTAGTTGTAAAGCAGTGCTGGCTTGGCGGTGCAGTAGCTTGATGCACTGCTCTTTATCATCCTCGACGAGCTGTTGGCAGCGGATCAGTTTGTTTCTGGCTGACAATACAAATTCGTTGTAAATCGATGACACTTCATCTTCACTGAATGAGCTGACAAGAGTCGCTGCGGCTGTTTCATCATAGAGTGTATCGCGCAGCTCAACAGCAATGCTTGCTGCTTGATTACTTTGTGAATCACTAAGTGCTTGGCGTAGTTTTTGTTGCTTAATTGGTTTGCCAACAATGTCTTTGATGCCAAGTGCTAAGTATTCTTTTATTTCATCAGGGCTAAGGCTCGCGGTGAACGCTAACACCGGGGTTCGCTGGTTTAAATGGTCGATATTTTTTAGCTTTTTCAGCACTTCTTGGCCTGTTAAATCAGGCAAATTCATATCGAGTAATACCACATCAAAGTGATGTTTTTGCATTAGTTCAATGGCACTAGTACCATCTTTTGCCAGCTTAATTTTGTGCTCGTCATCGGCCATAAATTCAATGGCAATTTTCTGATTTAAATCGAGATCTTCAACTAATAACACGTCTAGGCCAGTAACATAATCTTTTGATTGGTGGCGCTGTTCAACAAGGCTAAGCTCACCAATGGCAAGTGGAATATCAAAGCTGAAAGTACTTCCTTTATTAAGTTCACTCTCAATATTGAGCTTGCTGCCTAACTTTTCCAGTAAGCGGCTGGTGATTGCTAAGCCAAGGCCTGTACCACCTTTTTCTTTACCTGCGCTGCTTTGTACATAAGGTTCTGTTAGATATGCAATTTCTTCATCTTCAATACCAGGTCCTGAGTCAATAACACTAATGCGAACAAGGTGATCTAATTGCCCTTCATTGAGCAATTTTACTTGGATTTTTACGGCTCCTTGGTCGGTAAACTTAATCGCATTACCTACTAAGTTAATAATAACTTGTCTGAGTTTTTGTTGGTCGCAGTAATAACATGCTTGATCGGGCAAGTTGTATATAAGTTCAAACTTTAAATGTTTTTGCTCTGCTAAAGGGCTGAGTAAAAGGCACAGGTTATTGAGCCAGGTTTTAAACTCGACGTCTTCTTCGTAGAGCGCTTCATCACGCTGATCAAGGCTAGCGTAATCGAGTACTTTATCTACCAGTAAGTTTAGCGACTCAGCTGAGTTAATTATTGCTTCGCAATAAGGTTTGTCACGTGGGTCACTCGACTGGTTCATGATTAGCTGTGCACTACCCAAAATGCCATTTAACGGTGTACGTATTTCATGGCTAATAGTTGATAGGAATAAACCACGAATTTCTAAGTCTTTATGAGCTTTTTCTGCTAACTGATTGAGGTTTTGTTCGCGGCGTTCATTACATAATAGTGCCATACCAGTTGCATAAAACATCGGCGCAATAACACCATTAATAAATAAAGTGATACTAAACCAATCCGCTGACAATAAGCTTGCTGTTGTGACATCTCCCATCATTAAGGTTCGGCCTGTAAATATAGCCAGAATAATGCTGAGAATTAAAATGTAGACAATGCTGCCATTAGGGTAACTTTTACGGCCATTTCGAATAAATAATGCCAGTAAAAACAAGGCTTCAACTATATGCTGAAGATCAGAAACCAAAATTCGACTACGTAACTCTGCGCTATCAGTGGCAAGGTAAATCATGGTAATCGCGAGCGCCACCGTTATCGCAACAAAGGTTTTAAAGCCAACGCATTTGGCATTTAAAAATTGGCAAATCGCAAGTACATGAATAATGGAAGCACTAAAGAGTAGGGTGTTTGCGATAGCAACACTGGCAATATTATTGATATGACCATGCAGTGCAAAACTCATTACCGATGCAAACATCACTAGAGGGTAGAAAATATAGAGTAAGGTGCCCGGAGTATTATTATTGGTTCGCCATGTAAGGTAATTAAGAAGAGTCATCACTGCCATCATGGCAGCACTGGCGTAATATAAAGTGGCTGAGTCGAGCATTGTATTTCCGGTGTTTTGCAATCAGTTTGAGCATAAAGTCAATTACAGTGTTTAGCAACCAGAAACAAAAACAGACGCGGCTGCGTCTGTTTTAACTTGTAGGATGTTTTGTTTAGTTTAGCGAATTTCGTCTGGAATATTCTGCTGTGCCCAAGACAATAGCTCGATACGGTTACGACATTTAGTTTTTCTAAATGCACTATATAAGTGAGTTTTAACTGTATGTGGGCTGATGCTTAAGTCTTCAGCAATTTCTTTATTCTTCGAACCTTTACTCATTAGTGAGATAATTGCTTTTTCACGTTTAGTAAGTTTAACCGGTTCGATGTCACCATCTGTCAATTTGTGGAGTGCGTCTTTATTGAACTGCAACATACGATTTAGTGCATTACACATGATGTCGCGGCGATACCATAGTTGATCTTCAAGTAATAAACGAATGCCTTTCATTAACACATCAGCATTATCTGTTGTGTAAAACACACCACGAATACCACTTAATAGAGCACGGTTTGCAAGTTCAGGATTTTCATCTAGGTTAAACAGCACGATATCGCATTTTAATCGTAAATTAACTAGCTGCTCTTTTAACTTGCCCCACGGATCTGTGCTTGACGTTTCAATAAATAACAAGCGTGTTCCTTCTGGTACTTCAGAGATATCAGTACCAGATGTCACTGCTAGTCCTTGTGTTTTTAACAATGGCTCTAATACGTTAATGCCAATAGTGTTAATTGGCTCTGGATCTAATAATAAAAAGGCTGAACTACTCATATATATACACTCTTGAATAAAGTTGACAGTTAAATCCTATCACGCAATCCACCCCTTTCGTATTAGAAATTTCTGAGAGTTGTGCAGGAAAAGTACAGTTTGTGTCTGTTTTGTGTCAAAAATTACAGTTAGTTAACTAATCGCAATATGTTAACTAACTGATATATATTTATTATAGCCAAAAATAATATGTTTGTGCTACTTTTTACACTTGTTTACATATCAAAGTATTAGATTGCTGTTTTTTTCTTGTCCTGATATGGAGGCCAGCCCATTTCTTTACCTGCTAACATGTGTAGGTGTATATGGTACACAGTTTGTCCGCCGTGGTCATTACAGTTCATTACGACGCGAAATCCGTCTTCACTAAAGCCAAATTGTTTAGCGAGTTTTGCAGCAACTACATATAAGTGACCGACTAAACCTGAGTTTTCTTCCGTAACATCATTAATCGTCGCTATTGGCGTTTTTGGGATGATCAGCACATGAAAAGGGGCTTGTGGGTTAATATCTTTAAAAGCTAAAGATAGATCGTCCTCATAAACAATATCAGCAGGGATCTCTCGGTTAATAATCTTTGTAAAAATAGTCTCTTGGCTCATACTTAGCTCTCTTATAAATGTGGTTAAATGACCGCCCACTAATGACAAACTTTATTTGCAGTGTCAAACTGAAACTGCCGCAAGTTGAACAACCAAGGAGTGAACATGCGTAAGTTAGTATTACTGAGTAGTGCGTTAATGCTATTTAATAGTTTCAGCAGTGTAGCTGAGACTATTCACTTTCCCGAAGAGTTTGTACCCTTACAAGTTGGAGAGCGCCTAATTGAACAGTCGTTTTTCAGTCGTGTTGACGATGTTGAGCTTGCCCCTGGTACCTACCAAGTGAAGATGAAATATACCGATCTTTACGAGCAAGGTTATGATGACCATCAAGTTGTTGAGTCAGAGCCATTTTGGGTTGAGCTTACGGTAGAGAGTGGCAAAGACTATGACCTAGTGTTTAATCGTGCCAGTAATGCTGTTGCTGCAGAAGTGTTTGCTGAATCACCGCAAGTAAGCTTAAAAGCCAAGGGCAGTGAACTTGCTGTGCCGCTATCGATAGTTAGCTATCGTGCAGCTAGCGCGTCTGCACAAGCTGTAGCCAGTGCCCCGGTTGCTGCTACAAGCAACAAGCCTGCGACTGCAGTCCCTGTCACATTGCCTGCAAAAGTACCTGGCGGACAAGCGGGTTTGAAAAATATGCCAAGTGCGGCTGCGATGCTTGAGTTTTGGTGGCAACAAGCAAGCCCTGAAGAGCGCCGTGCGTTCTTACAAAAAGTAAGCAACTAATAAAATAATTAAAAAAGGCGCTGATTGCAGCGCCTTTTTGTGTTTGATGACTTACTTTGCAAATAAGTCGTCAACAGTACCTTGTGCAAATAAGTCGTCAACAGTACCTTGTGCAAGTGGGTGGTAACCCGGACGTGCTTTTAAGTACACATCATGCGCCCAGTCTTTTTTACCGTTTTTAATAAGTGCTTTATAGAGTGGCACAATTAATTTACGACGACCGATGCCTGATAGGTGTTCATCAAGCGCTGAATAAATTGGTTGATAACCATTACCTACCGCTAGCATAAACCATGCGAAAGCACGCTCTGCATTAGTTGACTGTGTTAGGTTGAATTGATTATCAAGCTCAGTCATTTTTTCGATGCTTAAATCGCGAGGTAGGTTATTCAAAAAGTGTAGCCACTCGTGAACTGACCAATCTGCTGTTGGTAACTGGGCTGCACTGATCTCACCGTTTAACCATGTTTTGGTTACAGCATCAACTTTATCGAAGGCATCAGACGTTGGGTTAGGAGCATCGCTTGGTAAACCAGGCTCAAAGATCCACTCATTAACTTTATCCATGCTCACAACGCCTGGATATTTTTCGATCAAGTTAGCTTTTAAGTAAGTAACAAATTGCGCTGTTGTTAGAGACTTAAACGCAAATTGGTCAAAGTAACCCTTTACGAATGGGTCAAACTTATCACGGCCAAATTTGTTTTCTAAATAAATTAAGAAAAGCTGACCTTTAGTGTAAGGCACTGAGCTAAATGCATCATCAGGATCGCGGCCATTAAGTTTTAAGTTAAGACGCGTATCTGGTGCTGGTAGAGTTTTAAGTAATGCACGTAAGCCGGCTGCATCAAGCGCTTGTTCCATAACTGCACGGTCACGGCCAAACACTTCTTCCATAATGCGGTTTTCAACGTAAGACGTGAAACCTTCGTTTAGCCATAAATCTTCCCACGTCGCATTAGTCACTAAGTTACCAGACCAAGAGTGAGCAAGCTCGTGAGCAATTAGGTTTACTAAGCTTTTATCGCCAGCAACAACCGTTGGTGTGATGAATGATAAACGTGGGTTTTCCATGCCACCAAATGGGAAGCTTGGCGGTAGCATTAATAAGTCATAACGACCCCATGCGTATTCGCCATACATCGCGTTAGTTTTATCGATCATCGCTTGCGTGTCGTTAAACTCAGCAACTGATGCATCTAAAATTGTTGGCTCAGCAAAGATACCCGTTTGCTTAGACATGGCTTTAAATTCTAAATTACCTGCACCAATTGCGATTAAGTATGGCGAAATTGGTTGCGGCATATTAAATAGATAATCGCCGTCTTTATAGAGTGCATCTTTGTTATCAGCACTCATTACCGCACGAATGTCTTTAGGCGTGTGGATACGTGCCGAGTAGGTTACACGCATTGCTGGCGTATCTTGTACTGGGATCCAACTACGAGCATGAATTGCTTGTGATTGGCTGTACATAAATGGGTGTGACTTACTGGCTGTTTGCTCTGGCGTTAACCACTGTAAACCTGAAGCTTCTGGGCGGCTGTTGTAGTAAATACGTGCTTTTACCGCTTGGCTTTTAAATTTAATTGTTAATTTTGAGCCCTTCACGTCGTCACGTGCAGCAAGGGTGAAGTCAGCTTTGTGCCAGCTGCCTTTTTGATCTTGATACATTACTTTGTCGATATCTAAATCGCGTGTATCAAGTACCAGTGTTTTGCTTGTTGCACTGTGCCAATCTAGCGTGTGCTCAACGAAACCTTCTAGTTGTTTGTCATCAAAATCAACATCTAAATCTAGTAGTAGGTGAGTGGTTGTTACGTCATCTAAGTTTGCGTAAGTGTGCTGGCTGATTGCATCTGCAGTTGCTTGAGAGCAAGCACCGGCCATAGCAAGACTTAAAAGTAATGGTTTAAACTTCATAATAACCCTGGAACGGAAATGAAAAAGAGCCTGTTTTATAACATGATTAGTGCAGTGGGTTGAGTGATTTTTACAATCTAATGCGTATTTTGCGACGATAGGTTACACTAATGCGATTAGTTACCGGTAACCTTTGAGGCGTTTTGTGGCCCAGTCCCTGCAATCTTTTCATACCTTTTCTTTGCCAAGCCAATGCCAGCATTTTTATCAAATTGATGAAGTGAATCAGCTTTTAAGCACAGACTTTTCTGGGCCATTTTGTATTTTAGGTGAAGGCAGTAATACGGTGTTTTTATCTGACTACCAAGGTTCTGTGATCCACATGAATACGAAGGGCATAGATACAGAGCAGCAAAGTGATGGCTTTTTATTGCACATTGCAGCCGGAGAAAACTGGCACCAATTAGTTACTATGACTATTGCTAATGACATGCCTGGGCTTGAAAACCTTGCTTTAATACCTGGGACTGTTGGTGCTGCACCAGTGCAAAATATAGGAGCTTACGGTGTAGAGCTTGAAAAGTTTGTGAGATATGTCGAATACTTTGATATTGCCACCAAAACGATAAAGCGCTTAACTAAAGGCGAATGCCAATTTGGCTATCGTGACTCTATCTTCAAGCATGCACTGAAGAACAAGGCTGTAATCACCCAAGTAGGGTTGCTGTTACCTAAAAAATGGCAGCCAGTTCTGAGCTATGGACCATTGCAACAGCTTTCAGAACCCTCTCCACAACAGGTATTTGAGCAAATCATCACAACCAGAAATAGCAAACTACCAAACCCCAGTGAACTTGCTAATGCGGGCAGTTTTTTCAAAAACCCAGTGATCAGGAATGAGCAACTTGCGTTACTTTTAAAGCAGTACCCAGAGCTACCTCACTACTATGTGGATGCTGAGCATCATAAAGTTGCGGCGGGGTGGTTGATTGAGCAAGCTGGGTTAAAAGGCTTTAAGGTCGCAGGTATTGAAGTGCATCAGCAGCAAGCTTTAGTGCTAGTGAACCACGGTAATAGTAATGGTGATGACTTAATTGCCATGGTAAAGCATGTACAGCAACAGGTTTGGCATAAATATCAGATTGCTTTACAGCACGAAGTACGCCTGATCAATGCCGAACATGAATGCCACATTGAATTGGGAGCTTCATCATGAAAGCGCCAGATGGAAATAAGCTCGCTATTTTACAAGCTCTAAATACCGGTGGTTTTATTTCTGGTCAGCAATTGGGTGAGCAGCTCGGTATTAGCCGTGCAGCAGTGGGTAAACATATTCACTCTTTGCAGGAAATGGGGCTCGATATATTTAAGGTTACGGGTAAAGGGTATTGCCTAAATAATAGTGCAGGCTTACTGAACAAAGATAAGATCGGTCTGCATTATAATGAGTTAGGTGGCAGCACCGCTAATGTTGAAGTGCAGCCTATTATTGACTCAACCAACAGTGAGTTAATGCGCCGTTTGCAAACAGAAGTATCACTGCCATCAGGAAGCGTATTAGTTGCAGAAATGCAGCAAGCGGGAAGAGGGCGCCGTGGGCGCGTTTGGCAATCTCCATTTGGCGCAAACTTATACTTTAGTTACTTTTGGCGTTTGGATGATGGTTTGCAAGCTGCTATGGGTGTCTCTATTGCTGTTGGGCTTGCTGTTTATGATACGCTTAAAGCTTTATATCAATTGGATGTAGAGCTTAAGTGGCCAAACGATATCTACTTAAACCGTGAAAAATTAGCGGGCGTATTAGTTGAACTTGACGGCCAACCACAAGGGCCTTGTCAGCTTGTAATAGGTATAGGTATCAATTTACATATGCCAGAAAGTGTTAGCCAACACATAGATCAAGCATGGACTGACTTAAGTCAGCATGTGCAGGGGTTAGATAAAAACAAGCTGGTGGCCTATTTATGCTTTTATTTAGAAAAGCGTTTAGCTCAGTATCAGCAGTCAGGTTTAAACGATATGTATCTACAGTGGAATCAATTAAATGCATTTGCTGGCGAGTGTGTTGAGCTCAATACGGGTCATCGTAGCTGGCGTGGTATTTGCGAAGGAATTGATAACCAAGGTGGCGTGCGTATTCGCCAAGATGGCGAAGTGAAAAGTTATTATGGTGGTGAAATTTCATTACGTAAGGCTGAGCTATGAAACTATTAGTGGATGTTGGCAATACCGCAATTAAAGCCGTTTTGTTTGATGGCAAGGATTACCAAACCTGTGAATTCAGCAATTTACCTTGGTCACAAATAAAAGAGCTGGTCTATGCCTGCGTAGGTAGCACAGAGCTACTTAAACCGTTATTAGCACAGGCGCAGCAACATGCTGTTCCTTACTTTGAAGCAGAGGTGACTGCTAAACTCGCTACGTTAACTTGTGCCTATCAGCAGTTTAAAAACCTAGGAATTGATCGCTGGCTCGCGGTGATCGCTGCGTATGTAGAATATCCCGATCAAAACTGCATTATTATCGATGCCGGTACAGCAACGACAATTGATATGCTTAATAAAGAGGGCGCGCATCTAGGAGGCTGGATATTACCTGGCCTTGATTTAATGACCTCATCACTTACCCAAAATACGCAACGCGTGTTTGATGATGAGCAAACCCCATTTACTACTGAGTTAGGGCGTAATACTCCAAATGGCCTAAAAAATGGCGCTATGGTTGCTACTCTCGGTGCAATCGAGCAAGCAAAACAACATCTTAACCAACAGGGTTGTCAGTTATTATTTGCTGGTGGTTATGGCAAATTGTTAGCAGATACATATATAGATGCTAAGTTTGACAGCTTGCTCGTGTTTAAGGGACTGAATTATTGGCGTGAATTAGCTATAAAGCAGTAAAAATACGGGTTTTTGCCTGAATAGTGAGCGTTTAACACATAAATTCACATTTTTTTTAATTTTATGGTTGCATCACAATAAACCTTACCTTAGAATCTCGCCCCGTACTAAAGCAGTGCCGACTTAGCTCAGTTGGTAGAGCAACTGACTTGTAATCAGTAGGTCATCCGTTCAACTCGGATAGTCGGCACCACTTTCCTTTTACCGGAAGTGACTTAGTAAAGAATTTTCGTGGAGGGGTTCCCGAGCGGCCAAAGGGATCAGACTGTAAATCTGACGGCTCAGCCTTCGCTGGTTCGAATCCAGCTCCCTCCACCACTTTATTCTTGACGGTTAGAGGTAGTTTAAGAACAGGTTCCTATGCGGGCATCGTATAATGGCTATTACCTCAGCCTTCCAAGCTGATGATGCGGGTTCGATTCCCGCTGCCCGCTCCAGACTTCTGGTGTTGCTGATATAGCTCAGTTGGTAGAGCGCACCCTTGGTAAGGGTGAGGTCGGCAGTTCAAATCTGCCTATCAGCACCAGTATCGAGAACTCATCTTAATTTCTTCCTTTATCTGTCAGAAAAAACTATTTGAAATTTGAAAAAATTAAATTAATCTACCCTCGGTGGATTATTTTCATATGTAATCTAGATACACAAAACTGATAGGTTCCGTCATGGCAAAAGAAAAGTTTGAACGCGTAAAACCGCACGTAAACGTTGGTACAATCGGCCACGTTGACCACGGTAAAACAACTCTAACAG
>NZ_LOPY01000007.1 GCF_001469895.1 Pseudoalteromonas sp. XI10
TCCGCTCGACTTGCATGTGTTAGGCCTGCCGCCAGCGTTCAATCTGAGCCATGATCAAACTCTTCAATTAAAAGTTTTTTGTTTGAAGAAAACTTCAAACCATGCTCAATGAATTCTGATTGTTTGTTTCTACTTTTAAAAAAAGTAAAATCAAAACGAATTGACTATATAGTCACTCAGTTACATTTGAGACTCTAAATTTGTTTGCGTTACTTAGTAAACCAAGCTTCGCTGTTAGAACTCAATCTGTACGAGTGCCCACACAGATGATTGCTTTATATTGTTAAAGAACGTTGCGACGTTGTCGCTAGGGATGCGTATAATACATCCTTAATTTCTCGAGTCAACACTTAATTTTAAACTTTCTTTTTAGACCGTTTTAAACCGAAGTTTTACTTAACTCTGTGTCACTTTGTTCAGCGCTTTTCATTGCTGCCCGCCGTGTCAGTGGATGCGCATTATAGGGATGCGAAGAATTAACGCAAGCACTTTTTGAAGGTTTTTTTGAATAATTTCAAATTAATCAGATACCCACCAAGCGCAAACATGTTACCCACAAACACCTGTGGATAACTGACGTTTTTTAGCAGAAAAACTAAACTCTCCTCGCTTGTTATGGTAACTTGCGCCGCAGATTTTCCACTCGCTCACAAGGCAAGAAAAATGACAGACATTATAAATAGTATAAGTGGTCTCCTTTGGGGTCACATTCTGGTTTACCTTTTAATAGCTGCGGGGCTATTTTTCACTCTTCGACTCGGTTTTATTCAATTCACTCAATTCCCACATATGATCAAAGTGATGTTTCAGAGCCGCCAAGGTTCTGGCGATGGCATTTCTTCATTCCAAGCTTTTTGTACTTCTTTAGCTGCGCGAGTTGGTACGGGTAATATGGCAGGTGTTGCCGTTGCACTTTATTTAGGCGGTGCCGGTGCAATTTTCTGGATGTGGCTTATTGCTTTAATAGGTATGGCGACAAGTTTTGCCGAGAGTACCCTTGCTCAAGCATATAAAACCGTCGATGAAGATGGCAACTTTCGTGGTGGCCCTGCTTATTATATGGAATATGGTTTGGGCAAACGTTGGATGGGTGTGATCTTTTCTCTTTGCCTTATTCTTGCTTTTGGATTGGTATTTAATGCTGTTCAATCAAACTCTATTGCTGCTGCATTTGATGTTGCGTTTGGTATTCCAAACTATGTTGTAGGTATCGGCTTAGTATTAGGGTCAGGTATTATTATTTTTGGTGGCTTAAAAACTATTTCACGTTTTGCAGAAATGGTCGTGCCATTTATGGCGCTGGCTTATTTGTTAGTTGCACTTTATGTGTGTGCCATAAACTACGATTTATTACCAGACGTATTTATGCATGTTATTAATAGTGCCTTTGGTATCGAGCAAGCGGGTGCGGGTGCAATAGGTTATGGTGTAATGCAGGCCATGATCCAGGGTATTAAACGTGGTCTATTCTCTAATGAAGCTGGTATGGGTAGCGCTGCAAATGCTGCTGCAACGGCAACACCTAACCCACCGCACCCAGCCTCACAAGGTTATGTACAAATGCTCGGCGTATTTGTAGATACAATTATTATATGTACTGCAACTGCTGCCCTTATTTTATTATCACAACAGCTTATACCTGATTCAGGTGTGACTGGCATTGCGTTAACACAAGCAGCCCTTGAAGAACACGTTGGTAGTTGGGGTGCAATATTTGTTGCGATTGCAATTTTGTTTTTTGCATTTACCTCTATTGTTGCTAATTATTCTTATGCCGAAACCAATTTATTGTTCTTAGAGCATAACCATGCTTCGGGTATGTTGATCTTCCGATTACTGGTACTTGGTATGGTGATGTTTGGTGCTCTTGGTGAATTGCCACTAGTATGGACCCTTGCCGATGTTTCGATGGGTTTAATGGCTATTGTTAACGTCATCGCTTTATTTATGTTATCGGGCGTAGTTATTTGGCTCGCGAAGGATTACAACACACAACGTAAGGCAGGTAAATTACCTACTTTTGATCCTTCGCAAAACAAAAAGCTAGATCAAACCATTCCTAAAGGCGCATGGCGTAAATAATCTAGTTAAGTAAATTCTTATTTAGGGAGCGTTTGTGCTCCCTTTTTTGTATTTGCTAACTTTTCAAAAACAGACAATATGAATGTAATTTGTTGCTCGTTAAGTTTGGACTCAAGCTGAGTAACAAGCTGATCTTTAATTTGCGCTTTTAATGCTTGTTTTTGTTCTGCGGTTAATAATGGCTGCGATTGTTGCTGATAAGATTGCACAGCAGTAAGCATATCCATTACCACGTCATTATCAAAATCGGTTAGCGCTGCTTTGGCATTACTAATGGCTTGTTCTGATTTATCAAAGACAGTCGATACTTTATCAACAAGCACGCTCACCTCATGAATTTTCAGTACATCGTTAATGTTCGACATAATAATCGCAACAGGAATGAGTACTAATGAGATCGCTAGACAAAGCCCAAATACGGCGCCTACCCAAAACTGATTTAAGCCACGTTTAAATTGTTCCATTATCTTTCCTTGATCCTATTTATTGATTAAAACTTGAAACGCGTTAGCTGTTTTAAAAAGACTAAGGAAACTATAAAGCTATTTTGGCAATAAAAAAATAATTTGATGGGATTATAAAAAGAAATATAAATGAAATAGAGAAAGGGTATTTTATGTAAATGGTGCCCGGGGCCGGACTTGAACCGGCACGCTGTTACCAGCGAGGGATTTTAAATCCCTTGTGTCTACCAATTCCACCACCCGGGCATCGGGTCGCTCGTAAGAGCATGTGGAGTATTAAATGGAGGCGGAACCCGGAGTCGAACCGAGGTAGACGGATTTGCAATCCGCTGCATGGCCACTCTGCCATTCCGCCTTATCGCTTCCAAATAATTGGAGCGGCACACGAGGCTCGAACTCGTGACCTCAACCTTGGCAAGGTTGCGCTCTACCAACTGAGCTAGTGCCGCAAATTTTTTTCTGTCAGTATTTTGTCCGTTGGCGCACAACCTTGAGGTTGCGATGATAACGTTCTGGCAACTGAGCTAGTGCCGCAAATTTTTCTTTATCAAAATGGTGCCCGGGGCCGGACTTGAACCGGCACGCTGTTACCAGCGAGGGATTTTAAATCCCTTGTGTCTACCAATTCCACCACCC
>NZ_LOPY01000008.1 GCF_001469895.1 Pseudoalteromonas sp. XI10
TGCTATTTAAAGCAAGTGGATAAAGCTAATATGGAGCGGCACACGAGGCTCGAACTCGTGACCTCAACCTTGGCAAGGTTGCGCTCTACCAACTGAGCTAGTGCCGCATCATATTAACTCTAATATCATTTTTATAACTACATTTGGTATTGTAGTTAACCACAAAATGGTGCCCGGGGCCGGACTTGAACCGGCACGCTGTTACCAGCGAGGGATTTTAAATCCCTTGTGTCTACCAATTCCACCACCCGGGCATCGGGTTGCTCATAGAGCGCGTGGAGTGTTGAATGGAGGCGGAACCCGGAGTCGAACCGAGGTAGACGGATTTGCAATCCGCTGCATGGCCACTCTGCCATTCCGCCAAGATAGATAATTGGAGCGGCACACGAGGCTCGAACTCGTGACCTCAACCTTGGCAAGGTTGCGCTCTACCAACTGAGCTAGTGCCGCTTTCTTTATCTTGGGGGCTATGCCCTCTCAACACGGACGCATTCTACAGAGATTATTAAACGCGTCAATATAAAAAATGCTAGTTTTGAACTGTTTGCTTATTTTTTATCTAAAACGGTGTGTAATTAAACGTTTAGGATCAATTTTTGGTCAATTCTGACCATGCCGCTATTAAATACTGCAACATAGAACTAAGCGTTAAGAATGTTGCGATGTATAAAAGGCCATAACTTAAGTAGATCATCCATGTATCAAACTGCCAGATCAAACCAATTATGGCTAGCATCTGTGCTGCAGTTTTAAACTTACCCATGTTTGATACAGCTACGTTGTCACGTTTACCTTGCTCTGCCATCCATTCGCGTAATGCAGAGATAACAATTTCACGGCTAATAATAACTAATGCTGGAATAGTCATATACAAACTTTGGTAGTGGCTTGATAAAGCAACCAGTGCTGCACACACCATTACTTTGTCGGCAACCGGATCTAAGAATGCACCGAAAGGCGTTGACTGATTTAAACGACGCGCTAGATAGCCATCAAGGATATCTGTGATTGACGCAAGCCAGAAAACAAACGCAGCTGCGAAAAACGCCCATGAGAAAGGCAAATAAAATATCACCAAAAAAATGGGGATAAGAAAAAGTCTAAAGGTTGTGAGTGTGTTTGGAATATTCCACATAACTACTTGGAGATGTCTTTTTTTACTATATTCGCACGAAGGCTACGCCTTGTCATGCAAATGATTAAATATCTTTTCAGCCATTTCAGGGCTGATCCCAGGAACTTGTTTTAATTGGTCTATATTAGCAGCTTTTACCCCTTGCATGCCCCCTAAATATTTTAATAATGCTTGTCGGCGTTTTTGTCCTACACCGGTAATTTCTTCTAACAATGATTGTGTACGTTGTTTTTGTCGTTTATTACGATGCCCTGCAATGGCAAAACGGTGCGACTCATCACGAATATGCTGAATTAAATGCAGCGCTGGTGCATCTGAATCAAGTGGTATTGTTTTACGTCCACCATCAATTAATAGCGTTTCTAAACCTGGTTTCCGACTAGTACCTTTTGCAACACCCACCAGCAATGGCATTTTATTATGCGGCCAGTTTTCAAAATATTGCTCAGCACGAGATAATTGACCTTTACCACCATCGATAAAGATGACATCTGGAATTTTTTCTTCATCGACTACTTTGTTGTAGCGTTTATTAAGTGCAAATTCCATCGCAGCATAATCATCACCGCCGGTGATGCCAGTAACATTAAATCGACGATATTCTTTATTATTAGGCCCTTGCGAATCAAACACCACACAACTTGCTACCGTGTTTTCACCCATTGTATGGCTGATATCAAAACATTCCATGCGATTAATATCATCTAGGCGTAATGTTTCTTTTAATTGTGCGTAACGTTTGTTGATTGAATCCTGCGTGCTTTGCTTAACACTAATGCTGTTAAGTGCATTTTTATTAGCAAGTTTTAAATACTGTGCCCGCTCACCGCGATTAGCAACTTTTAGACTCACTTTACGTTCAGAGATTGCCGTAAGCGCTTCGCTTAATGGCTCACTTTCTTCAATACTAAACGGTAATATAATTTCTTTAGCAATACGCCCTGTTGCACCCGGGGCTAGATAATATTGGCCTAAAAAAGAAGTTAGAATTTCTTCTTCACCTGAGTCTTTTGGCACTTTAGGAAAATAAGTTTTACTGCCTAGCACTTTGTGGTCGCGGATCATTAATAAGTGAACCGCATTTAAACCATTTAAATGCGCAAAACCCACTACATCCATCTCCGCATGGTTACCTGAAATAGATTGCTGCTCCTGCATTTTTCGAAGCAACATGATTTGGTCACGCACTTTGGCCGCAAGCTCAAATTTAAGTTCTTTACTTGCTTGCTCCATTTTAGTAACTAAATCGGCAATGACTTCATGAGATTTGCCCAACAAAAACTTGCGAACAAAATCAACTTCTTGTTGATATTCTTCATCGGAGATTTTATTCACACACGGCGCTGAGCAGCGTTTTAACTGATATTGTAAACATGGACGGCTTCTAGCTCGGTAATACGCATCTTCACATTGGCGAACCGGAAAGATTTTTTGCATTAAACGCAAACTTTCAGATACCGCTCCCGCACTTGGGAATGGGCCAAAATATTCGCCTTTAATTTTTCGGCTACCACGATGAAAAGCAAGTCGCGGGTGCTTATGATCAGTTAAAAGAATATACGGATATGACTTATCATCTCGCAGCAAAATATTGTAACGAGGCTGATATTTTTTAATTAGGTTGTTTTCGAGTAATAAGGCTTCGGTTTCAGTGTTGGTCAGGGTGACTTCAATACCGCAAATATTACTTACTAATACACGCGTTTTGCTATCAGTTACATTACTACGGAAGTAACTACTTACGCGCTTTTTTAGATTTTTAGCCTTACCAACATAGATAACTTGCCCTTCACTATCAAGCATTCGGTAGACACCGGGCTCACTTGATAGTGTTTTTAGAAAACGGGCTGGTTCGAAATCAGACATTGAGCAAATTAATGCGAGCTATCAATGTCGATCATTTTATGACGAATTGCTAAATGGGTAAGTTCAACATCACCCCCTACATTTAGCTTTTCAAACATGCGATAGCGATAGCTATTCACTGTTTTTGAACTCAGGTTCAAGCGATCCGCAATATCTTGCGCTTTCTCACCTTTAGTAATCATCAGCATGATTTGCAGCTCACGCTCAGACAAACTCTGGAATGGGTTTTCATCTGTGCGGCCGCTTACCTGAGCAAGGGCAATTTGCTGTGCAATTTCAGGTGCAATATAACGTTGCCCTGCATTAACCGCACGAATGGCGTTAACCATTTCATCAGAGCCGGCACCTTTTGTCAGATAACCATGAGCACCGATTTGCATTACTTTGCTTGGGAATGGATCTTCACAATGCACGGTAAGCACAATAATTTTCACATCTGGGCAATAACGACAGATTTTCTTTGTCGCTTCTAAACCGCCAATACCTGGCATATTCATGTCCATCAACACGATATCAGGTGAATGTTGACGGCAAAATTGCACCGCTTCTTCACCGGTTTTAGCTTCACCCACCACTTTAAAACCACGAACATCATCAAGTATACGTCTGATCCCTGTCCGTACAAGTTCATGGTCATCAACTAAAAGTACATTAATCAATGGAACACCCTCAAATAACCCAAATAGCTGCTTTCGCACAATTTAATGTGCCACATTAGCACAGAAAAAGTGAAACGATAAATCAAAATATCGTTTCACTAATTAATTTTAAGCTGATGCTTTCTCGCTGAAACGATCAACCCATAGGGCAATGATACCATCACCTGTTACATTACAGGCAGTACCAAAGCTATCTTGTGCTAAATAAAGTGCAATCATTAATGCAACCGCACCTTCATTAAAACCAAGCATACTTGTTAAAAGACCCAATGCCGACATAACTGCCCCACCTGGTGCGCCGGGCGCAGCAATCATTACAACGCCTAGCATCATAATAAATGGCAACATACCAAATAACGATGGTACATCCATATTTGGTGATAAGAACATAACAGCCATTGCACATGTCACAATCGTAATTGTTGAGCCCGATAAATGGATGGTTGCACATAAAGGCACTGTAAAGTTAGCAACATCTTCTTTTACTTTATTTGCTTTGCTTGAGCGAAGTGAAACTGGAATGGTTGCTGCACTCGACATTGTACCTAAAGCAGTAAAATAAGCGGGTAGCATATTTTTTACAAGCTCTAAAGGATTACGCTTTAGTAAAAGACCTGTAGATACATATAAAACAGTTAGCCATAGCCAGTGCATAATTAATGCAGCTAGCAAAACAATACCAAATGTTTGCAGCGTATCAACCACGGTGCCAGCAACTGTCATTTCCGCGAAAACACCGGCAATGTAAAAAGGTAACGCAGGAATAATTACTTTTGCTAATAAGCCATCAATCACATCACGGCCCTGATCAGATACTTTCTTTAAAGTATCAAGCTGTAATTGGCTCATACCAATACCAAAAATGAATGCCGCAGCAAGTGCTGTCATTACACTCATAAGTGGTGGAATTTCTAAATCAATAAAGCTGCCCACTTCGGTAGCAACTTCTGCTTCAAACGTTAGACCGCCGTCAAATAATGGGATCATAGCGCTGACAAGTAAAAAAGCTAAGGTTCCAGCAATAACGGTTGAACCATATGCAAAGCCAACTGTTTTTCCTAACAAATGGCCTGACCCTTTTGGTAAACCAGCAATACCTGATGCGATAAAAAATAAAATAATTAACGGGATGGTAAAGGTGATCAACTGACCTATTATTTCTTTTACTGTGTAAAGGAGTTCAACACCTGTTAGTGGCACATATAAGCCCACTAAAATACCGGCAACAATACCAGCAATTAATTTTAGAATTAAATTCATAACGATCACTTCAATTTTTAGGTGGTAATCTTTTACCACGTTTTAGTTTACTTTTGTTATAAAACAGCCAAATTAACGTTTAACTGCGCAAATTACCACCACAGCTTGTTAGAATCTAATTTGAACGTAAATATATGCGCCCTGTCGCGTTGCATTTGTTAACAAAGTTGCAAATTAATAACATGCTCGCAGTTTTGAATACCCGTATAGTGCTTATGTATAAATCAATGTTAAGTGCCGCTCTATTAAGCGTGCCTTTCACCAGCTTGGCCACCAGCCAACCTGTCACCCTTCCTTTTATTGCTGAGCAGGCAACAATTGACGGCCAGCTCAATGAGCCAAGTTGGCAACGTGCCAAAAAAATTACCATAGACAACGTTACTTGGCCTTACGAAAACAGTAAAAGCCCAGTTACCACCCACGCTTATGTTTATGAAGATGGCGAAACACTTTTTATTGGCTTTGAAGCGAATGATCCAAACCCAGAACTCATTCGTGCTTTTTACCGTGACCGTGACGCAGCCTGGGATGATGACCTAGTCGGGCTAAAAATTGATTCATACAATAATTCTCAATTAGCTTATCAATTTTTTATTAACCCACTTGGCGTACAACAAGATTCAATAGAAAACGAACTGACCAAACATGAAAGCTCATCATGGGACGGTATTTGGGATAGCGTCGGTGTTATTCATGATAAAGGCTATACAGTTGAAGTTGCCATTCCGCTACGCGTATTGAATTTTGACGACAGCGTAGCAAGTAAAACTATGGCGATGGAGTTTTTACGCTTTTTACCGCGCAGTGAACGGTTACGTATCTCAAATATGCAAATTGACCACGGTAACAATTGTTGGATTTGCCAAATGCCAACTTACCAAGGTTTTGAACAAGCAAAGCAAGGCAATAACGTGGCGATTATTCCATCTGTGGTGCTTGGCAAAAATGAGACACGTGATATTGATGGCGCACAAGTTGATGACTGGGAGTCAGAGAACAACACTGAAGCCAGCCTCGATGTTAAATGGGGGATCACCCCAGATATCACCTTAAATGCGACGATTAATCCTGATTTTTCTCAGGTTGAAGCGGATGTAGCACAATTGAGTGTGAACAATAATTTCAGTTTATTCTTCCCAGAAAAGCGTGCCTTCTTTTTAGATAACGCTGACTACTTTGCCTCAACACTTAACCTTATTCATACCCGTAATATTGCCCAGCCAGATTACGGCACGAAAATCACCGGAAGTAAAAATGGCCATACATTTGCCGGCTTCATTGCCAATGATACACAAACCAATGTGTTGATCCCGGGCAATTTAGGCTCATCGCTTGTCGCCCTTGACGAGAAAAGTGAAAACGGTGCCCTGCGTTATCGATACGATTTTGAATCTGGGTTATCACTCGGTTCAACGGCAACACACAGACAAAGTGATGATTATAAAAACACGGTTTACAGTATTGATAGTAAATACAAACCAACAGTGAACGATGTTTTCTTAGTACAAGTATTAAAGTCACAAACGCAATACAGCCAAGATTTTATCGATGAGTTATGTGATGGTGATAACTGCTTACAGCCCGAGCAAGTAATCTGTGAATTACATAGTGACTGCGACTATAACGAAGGCGTACTTCGTGTTTTAAGTAGAGAACAGCAATCAGGTACTGGCTACTACCTAAAGTATCAACACGACGAGAAGTACTGGCGTGCCTTCGCTGATTATAATTACCGTGATGCTGATTTAAGAGCTGACTTGGGTTTTATCTCGCAAGTTGATTTTAAAAAGTTTACAACTGGTGGCGAATACCGCTGGTATGGGGATAAAGGCAATTGGTGGAATCGCGCTAACCTTTTCGCCGATTGGGATATTACCCACAACGAAAATAACGAACTTCTTGAAAAAGAAGCACAAACTAGTTTTTCAGTCAGCGGCCCGTTACAGAGCTTTTTTGAGGTTTCTGTTGAGCACCGTAACCGCACTGGCCTTCGCCACGATAAATCACGTTTAGATATCGACGGCAACACAGACTTGTTTAGCGAAAATGGCGTTGGTTTTTACAGTGACTTTAAACCAAAAGCTGGGGTATTTGCTTCTTTATATATGTACACAGGTAATGCCGTTGATTTAGCGAATAACCGCGTTGGTGATAAGTTCCATATACGCCCTGTGCTGAATATGAACCTTGGTAAGCATTTTGAAGTGCGTTTACGTCATACTTATGAGCAGCTTGAAGCCGATGGCAGTGAAGTATTTACCGCCAACTTAAGTGATGTACGTTTTACTTACCAATTCAACGTGAATAGCTTTTTACGCCTTGCAGTAATTTATACCGATTTAGAACGCAATCAGGCTAATTACATTGATGATGTAGATAGCCAATATAAAAAGTTAGCCACTCAGCTGTTGTATTCTTACAAGCTGAACCCGCAAACGGTATTCTTTGCTGGTTACTCAGATAATGGCTATCAAGATGATGAGCTATCATCAATTACTAAAGAGCAGCGTACGTTATTTGCTAAATTTAGCTACGCTTGGTTACTTTAAGACCCTACTAGCGCACCTTTTGGTGCGCGCCCTTCTTTTCCCACCTTATTACTAAATGCTATAAGCCTATTCGCTATATGTTATAGCCAAACTTTACTTTCGTTTTTATTTCACCACAGTAAAGTGTGACTATTACAGATCGCTAGCCTAAGCTAGTTGATCAACGATTGAATAAATTGCTTCCAAGGGAACACTATGTCTAACATTTTTGAAGATAATTCATTAACGATTGGTAATACACCAATTGTAAAGCTTAACCGCGTAACCTCAGGTAATGTTTTTGCTAAAGTTGAATCACGTAACCCAAGCTTCAGTGTTAAATGCCGTATTGGCGCTTCAATGATCTGGGAAGCAGAAAAGTCAGGTGTATTAACCAAAGAAAAAGAGTTAATCGAGCCGACTTCAGGAAACACAGGTATCGCACTTGCGTTCGTAGCGGCTTCTCGTGGCTATAAGTTAACCCTGACTATGCCTAACACAATGAGCTTAGAGCGTCGTAAATTATTAAAAGCCTTAGGTGCTAACCTAGTATTGACTGATGGCGCTAAGGGTATGAATGGCGCGATTGAAAAAGCAAAAGAAATTCAAGCGAGTGAGCCTGAAAAATATATTCTTTTACAACAGTTCGAAAACCCAGCTAACCCGAAAATTCACTTTGAAACAACGGGCCCTGAAATCTATGAAGCAATGGACGGTAAAATCGACATCTTCGTAGCGGGTGTTGGTACTGGTGGTACTATTACGGGTGTTAGCCGTTACCTTAAACTAGAAAAAGGTTTAAATGTACAATCGGTTGCTGTTGAACCAACTAACTCTCCAGTTATTAGCCAAACATTAGCTGGTGAAGAAGTTAAACCGGGCCCTCATAAAATCCAAGGTATCGGTGCAGGCTTCATCCCTGGCAACCTTGATTTAGAAGTAGTAGACGCTGCAGAGCAAGTATCAAATGAAGATGCGATTGCTATGGCTCATGAACTAATGAAAAACGAAGGTATTTTAGTGGGTATTTCTTCTGGTGCAGCAGTAGTTGCGGCAAAACGCCTTGCTGAAAAACCTGAGAACGCAGACAAGAACATTGTGGTAATTTTACCAAGTGCGACTGAGCGTTACTTATCTAGCCCATTATTTGCTGAAGAGTTCAGCGATAAAGAGCTAGTTCAGTAATCACTAAGAACCTCTTAGTTTTAAAAAAAGGATGCATACATGCGTCCTTTTTTATTACCTAAAATAAATAAAACCAATAATTTTACCGAGTTAACTTTACATCATGCTCATTTAGTCACACACTTAATTTTAAGTTCACTCGAAAAACTACAACAATGAAAAATATACTTTTAACTTTTATCCTTCTAAGTAGCAGCATTCTTTTCGGTTGCGGTTCTGAAGACGCACCAAAGGGCGAAAAAAACACCCCAGGTAATGTAGCGACTCTCTATTTTGATGCTTTATACAACCAAAACGATTTAAATCTTGCGATGGAATATGCCACGCCGAAAATGGCGCGAATTATGAAATCTTATGGCACCGCTGGGCAGTTCGCTCGTAACTTGGTTAATATGCAATACGATGAAGTGGTGATTGAAGTCGATATGACTAACATGAGTCTACGTGAACAATATGGCGATAAAGCTAACATCAATTTAATTTTTACGGGTTATTTTAATGGTAAGAAAATTGATGATATGCGCAGTGTGAAAATGATGCGTAAAAAAGGCAAGTGGTACATTGAAAAAATTAATGCAGATCCATTTGCGCGATAATTAATTACGAAAACTAAAAAAGGGCCTGAAGGGCCCTTTTTTTGAAAGAGTATTACTGCAGAACAGTATGGATATTACTCTTCGTCAAACTCTTGATGTTGACGCTGTGCAGGACGCGCTAAGATTTCAACGTAAAACGATGTAAGCTGTTTTGCTTCGATATCGCTAATACATTTATTAATCTCTGCCACGTGAACGACATTGGCCTCATCCGCTGATTCACCAAACTTACAGTCAAACGCCCAATAGTCGGCGCCTGCTGGGAGTGTTTTATTACGCTCACGTTTTAAGTATTTTTTTACTTCGTGCTTGGCTGCATCAACCATACGAGGATATTTAATTTTCTCGTGGTTTAGCGTGAATGTTTTCTTCATTATAGTCCTAGTAACTTGGTTCAATGACAATGGCATTAAGCCATAGACTGCTATTATAACAAGCACATCTTAATTTAGCTGTACTTTTTGCAGTTTTACTTAAATATAAGTCTATTCTTAGTGTATTCGAAGTCTATGACATTTCGATTAAGCCACTTATACCTAAGCTGTAGCTAAATGAAGAGGTTGATGTATCGCCTCGTCAGTAAGGCTATCATAAAATGCAGCTGCATCGATTTGTGGGCGCTCAACGGGTTTATTTTTTTCATAAAAGCGTTTTCTAACTGCAGGCTCACAGTTATCAATCACTTCTAGCGGCACATGTTGCTTATCATCACGAACATTCAGTGGCTCTGGGTTTAAACAATGACGTAATCTGATGTCTGATAAACCACCTTGCAATAGTCTAAGTGCATTTTCTTGCCCAATCAGGATATCAAACTGTTCGGGAGCTAATGGTTGTGTGGGGCCTGCACCTAACTCGGTGCGCAAAGCAGATTCAGATACTTCAGGATTGCTTAATTCAGTTTTTGGCAGGTGAAACTGGCTAAAATCGAGCGCATCATGAGAAAGCATTGCTAGTAATAAAGCAAATTCTCCAGAGCGGTGCTCGTGAACACTTTTATTTAGACGATTATCGAGTTGGCTCTCTGTGAGCAACAAACCATCAACTTGCATAGTCTTTAGCCAAATAGTTTCTTGATTAACCAGTTATCGGCATTTATGCATTTTTCTTTAGTTTTTTTCTTTACTTAAATAATAAGTTTGCTATTATCAGCGCCGTTGCATTGGAGGGGTTCCCGAGCGGCCAAAGGGATCAGACTGTAAATCTGACGGCTCAGCCTTCGCTGGTTCGAATCCAGCTCCCTCCACCACTCTTTACTCTTTCTAGCTTTACTCTTTCTAGCTTTACTCTTTCTAGCTTTACTCTTTCTAGCTTTACTCTTTCTAGCTTTACTCTTTCTAGCTTTACTCTTTCTAGCTTTACTCTCGCTAACTTAAGCTACCAACTCAAACTACTACCATTTGCTTTTAACCATTGCTCGGCTTTTTTATAATTTGGATAAAACTGGTTCACACGTTGCCAGAACTTAGCGCTATGGTTCATATGTAAAAGATGCGCAAGCTCATGTACAACCACATAATCAATCACCCAGGTTGGCGCACTTGCTAAATGTAAGTTAAAAGTCAGCTCGCGGCGTTTATTACAACTGCCCCAACGACGTTTATAATGTTGAATTTTAAGCTTTGTAGGGAGCGATTCAGACATCTGTAAACAATAATCATGAACACGCATTTCGATATAGCTCTCAAGCTTTTCATGTAAAAACTGCTCCAGCAAAGCTAGGTAATTAGCTTCTTGATGTTTGACACGTGATGATATTGATAAGGTAAGCTCAGACTGAGCATCTTGTTGCCACATGCTTTTCGGGCCTTTAGCGAATACTATCGGCACGTTTTGCCCAAACAACTTAATAGTGGCGTTTACTAATGGTAGTTGACGGCGCTCAGCATGAATGGATTGTTTGGCTATTTGTTCAGCCACCCAATCTTGTTTGGTCTTTAGCCAAGCATCTATTTCAGTTTGTGGAACATAAAAAGGCGCATAAACGGTCAATTTCTGCTCGGCAACTTTAATTGCGACGGTTGTTCTGCGCTTACTACGCTTTAGGGTGTAATCCAACAAAGGTCAGCCAATTCGATTAATAAAAAATGAGAGATTCCATTTTACCCTGCTAAATAGCTGCTAATCTATAAAGATGACTCACAAATAAGTTTTCACCTTTATGCCTGAAAAACCATGTTGTAGTTATACCTCACCAACAGGTAACAAGTGCCAAGAAACAGATATGGGCTCTGGATTTTGCTTTTGGCATGATAGTAAATTTGATAAATCAGGGCTAGATCTAACCCAAAAATTAGAGCGCTATGCAAAAAAAGGTGGCTTATTAGAAGGCCTGCAATTGCAAAGAGCAAACCTTTCAGGACTTAACTTAATAAAGCAGGATGACGAAGAAGGTTATGATCTCTCCTATTGTAATTTTTATCGTGCGAATTTAACTGGCGCTCACCTATTTAATAATAAAATCGCCAATGCTTCATTAATGAAAGCTAACTTACATAGCGCGAGTTTGCATTACTGTGATTTAAAAAATACCAACTTACTAGGTATTAAGCTCAACGACAGCCGAATTGATAATATCGAATTGGGTGACCAATTATTACAAGAAGCGGCTGCATTTAAAGCACGTAAAAATAAGCAGCATGATGAAGCACGAGACTTATTTGAGCAATCTGAAGAAATATATCGCAATTTAAGAAAAGCCTCTGAACATCAAGGGCTATTTGAGCTCGCCGGCAACTTCACCTACAAAGAATTAAGAATGCGTCATGCGCAATACCGAAAAGGCTCAACCAAGCAAATTACTTCCAGCTTTATAGATATGTTATGTGGTTATGGTGAAAAGCCCGAAAACGTCATTCGCTTTAGTCTGTCACTCATTATTTGCTGTGCATTTTGTTATTTCTTATTTGGGGTAAGTTATCAAGATTCTGTGATGCAACTAAGTTTTGAAAACTCATTTCAAAGCAATTTGTCGGCCTTACTGAATAGTTTTTATTTCAGCGTGGTGACTTTTACAACCCTTGGCTATGGTGACATTACGCCAATAGGTTTTTCGAGGTTAATCGCAGCCATAGAAGCATTTTGTGGTAGCTTTTCGCTTGCTTTATTCGTCGTTGTTTTTGTAAAGCGTATGACTCGCTAACGCATAATGTATGAACCCTTATGCTCTTTTGCCTGATACATTTTTTTGTCGGCTCGATTAATTAACTCTTCAGCATCTACCGTGCTATCAAGTGGCGCTGCAATAAGACCAAAACTTAGATGAAGCTCAGGGTATTGTTGTTCAAATGCGGCTATAAGTTTTTCACAAATAGTAAAGGCGCTATCTAACTCGCAATCGGGTAAGATGATGCAAAATTCATCGCCGCCATAACGGCACGGTATATCAATCTCGCGAATATTTTCAAGTAAGTATTGCCCTATATATTTAAGGACTTCGTCGCCTTTTAAGTGACCTTGTGTGTCATTCACTGACTTAAAGTCATCTAAATCAAAATAAACAACAGTTAGTGGCGATTTGTGACGTCTGGCTCTGGCAAGGTCACGTTGTAGTAACTCTTGCATTACACGGCGATTATATAAGTTAGTGAGAGGGTCGAGTTTAGCGAGCTTCTCAAGTTCTTGAGTACGCTGAGCGACTTTTTCTTCAAGGCCCTTCGCGTAGACTTCGGTGCGGCGCTTCGCATTTTCAATTTCGCCCACCAAACTGTCGATATAGGTATCAAAGACCAATGTCGTATCAAAGTAAATTAGCTTATCTATGATATTAAGTGTTTGATGTAGTTCAGTCTGATCGTTTATAGTCTCTTTAAGCACATTAAAAATTAGTTCTTTTAAAGTGCACACTGCCGATAAGTAAAGCTTAGGCTCAACACCAATACGCTTATGCACCATACCAATCCGTAAGCGGTTGTTAACATACTCATGTTCGTAACGACCACAAAATAAATCGATTATATACTGCCGTTGTGCATCTCTTAGCCGGGTTAAAGTATCTGCATCGCCAATTAATAACGAAATTTCATCAACTTCAGTTTGTTTTTTATAAAACTCATTCACTACATTTTCGATGGCTGATTCGATTATAGGTTTATAGTTCAAAAGAGATGACAGACTATTTGAAGTCAGCCCTAATAAGCTCATTCTGTGTTGGATTTCTACATCATTAATCTGCATTTGCTCAACTAATGTTTGCTCGGTTCTTCTCATCTACCCACCTCGAACTACTCCTTTTTAATTAAATATAGCCAAGGTTTTGAATCCTACGTACTTAAGTGATAGGTTTTTCTCTAAATTCAGAACAATTTGTATTAGACTGCTATAATAAGCCGTTTCAAAAAAATATTATGCTCGCGAAATTTTTTATCACCGATCAAGACCCCAGCTTAATAGTAAGTGGTGTCTATGATCCAAGCTTAGTTGCTCTTTCTATTGCTACGGCTATTTTTGCTGCTTATTTTTCACTCCATATCATTGATCTAGCAAATAGAACTCAATTTGATTCGTACCGTAAATTAGGCAGTGCAACAAGTGCCTTGGTGATGTCAGGTGGGATTTGGAGTATGCACTTTATCGGCATGCTAGCTTTTTCATTATGCACCACCGTGGAGTACGACCCTACACTGACATTTTTTTCATTTATTCCTGCATTTTTAGCCTGCTATACCGCATTTTCATTTTTGAAACGCAAAGATTTAAAGCAAATACCAACAACAATAAAGCTACTCATTGGCTCTGTATTACTTGGCTCTGGCATAGGTGCGATGCACTACTCGGGGATGGCAGCCATGCAAATGAGTCCGCTGCTTCGCTACGACCCAGCTTGGTTTGCAGCATCAATTGTGGTGGCTGTTGCATTATCTTTTGTCGGCTTATATGCGCGCTTTCACCTAGGTGAGTATTTTAAAAAACTCACTGTGTTACAAACCCGCGTCATTTGCGCCATTATCTTTGGCTTTGCTGTGGCTGGTATGCACTATATGGGAATGGCCGCCACTCGCTTTGTTGCAACCTCACCTTTGTTATCTGAAAACGTTCAAACCTCACAACTCACTTTTATCGCCATTAGCGTTTCATTTGCCACCGTATTATTAACCGCTCTGGTTGGTATTATTAACGGCATGGTACGTTTTCGCTTATTACTGGCAGAAAAATCAGCAGAAGAGTCGCGCTTGGATGCCATTTTAGGCACTGCAATAGATGGCATCGTAACAATTAATATTCATGGCATTATTTTAAGCTTTAATAAATCCGCAGAAACTATTTTTGGTTGGCGACAAGATGAAGTGTTAGGTAAAAACGTAAAACTATTAATGAACGACGATATAGCCGCTCAACATGATGGTTACTTAGCTGACAGTAGCAAGCATGAAGTTAAAAAAGTGATTGGCGTTAACCGCAATGTATTTGCAAAACATAAAGATGGTCATTTATTCCCGATTCGGTTAGGTCTTGGTGAAGTGAAGCAACCTAACGCAGAAACATTGTTTGTAGGCTTTATAACCGATTTAACTGAGCAACGTGCACTGCAGCAAAGTCTCGAAGAAAAAGAAAAGCAATATCGTACTTTAATGAACAATACTCCCGGCGCTGTATTTCGTTGTTTGTTAGATGAGCACTGGACAATGAAATTTATAAGCCCCAGTGTTGCTGACTTAACTGGTTACAGCCCTGAAGAGTTTACCGATGGCACAGTTACATTTGCTCAAATCATTAATAACGATGATGTAGCGCATATTGATGAAGTTATGGAAAAAGCCATAGCTGAAAAAAACCAATATGCGGTTGAGTACCGTATTCGCCATCGAAATGGAAACGTTGTGTGGGTTTTAGACCAAGGAACAATTAATGAAAGTAGTGATTCTGAACAAAAGTGGATCGATGGCGTACTTATCGATATCACCGCTCGTCACGAATATGAAGAATCACTCAAAAAAGCAAAACAAGAAGCTGAAGCTGCAGCACAAGCAAAACAATCATTTATGGCAAATATGAGCCATGAAATACGCACGCCAATGAATGCCATAATCGGCTTTAGCGACATATTAATGGATAGCCCGCTCAGTAAAGAGCAACAAAAGCATATCATTACTGTGAATAAGTCAGCTCGTTCACTGCTGCATTTGCTCAATGAAGTACTAGATTCTGCAAAGTTAGAAAAAGGCAAACTCGATATTCAGGCTGAGCACTTTAACTTACAAGCGCTACTCGACAACATAGTATCGACCTTTTGGCTCGAGGCTAAGCGAAAAGATATCCTGCTTGATTTGATTATAGCTGAAAATGTTGCGCCTATTTATATTGGCGATGAGTCTCGTATTCGCCAAGTGATGAATAATCTCATCGGTAATGCCATTAAATTTACAGAGCAAGGGTCTGTAACAATTACTGTGAGTCAAACTCAAAATAAACAATTGTTTTTCGAAGTACAAGACAGCGGTATTGGCATAGCCAAGCACCGCTTAGAAGCTATTTTCCAGCCATTTGAACAAGCCGACGGCACCATGACACGCCGATTTGGTGGCACAGGTCTTGGCACAACTATTAGTAAGCAGCTTGTTGAGTTAATGGGTGGTTCAATTGGTGCTATCAGTGAAGAAGGCAAAGGCAGCTGCTTTTACTTTACCCTACCATTACAAGAAGGTGATATCAGCCAAGTCGATACCTTACCTGGCAATCAATTAAACTTACCGAAACTTCGCATATTAGTGGTTGATGACATTGAGCAGAATGTTGAGCTACTGAACATTTTATTATCGCAAGCTGGGCACACCATTAGTACGGCTCAAAATGGCCTTGAAGCCATTTCAGCATTCGAGCAGCAAAACTTTGATGTAATTTTAATGGATATTCATATGCCGGAATGTGACGGCATTATGGCCTGTAAAGAAATTCGCGAAATAGAGAAAGTAAGATGCTTAAAAATTACACCTATCATCGCATTGACGGCAAGTGTTTTACAGCAAGATAAAATTACCACTAAACAAGCCGGTATGAATGGCTTTGCAAATAAACCCGTTGACATTAACCAGCTGAACCATGAAATTGCGAAAGTGCTTGGTTTAGAAGTAAATAAAATTACTAGCAATAAAGTCGGTGATGAAAAAAAGCACATCAACTACGACAAAGGTGTTTTGATGTGGGGAAGCAAAGAGAAATTAAATACGGAAATTGGCTTATTCCTTAGTAATCATCAACAGAGTATTCTACGACTGAAGGATCAGAAACTCAGTGAAGACGAACAAAAAGCAATTTTGCATACTCTTAAAGGAGTCGCGGGTAATTTAGCACTAGCCAAATTATTATACTTGTTATCAAACGCTGAGAAAGAACGTGAAAAGGAAAGCTTCCCTACACTCGTTGCCGAGTGCGAACAAGAATGGCAAACGCTGATTGCATTACTTGAAGAACAGCCGCAGTCTAGTTCACAACAGCAACCCATACACGAAACGTCGCTGGGCGCGTTTATTAGCCAAATTGAGGCACTGCAAGCTCAAGCTGAGCATGCAGAGATAGACGATGATTTATTAAGCCAAGTGCAATCCCAAGCACCTGCAACCTACCAAGATCAGGTTGTTGAAATTTGTGCGCATTTTGAAAACTTTGACTTTGATGCAGCAAGCACTGCTTTATCAGCTTTAAAGCACACTCTCCAAGCTGCTAAGGAACACCTATGACGCAAATCTCAGAACGTGAAAGAATTTTGGTCGTCGATGATGAACCAGCCAATTTAAAAGTGATCCGTGAAGTACTCGCTAACGATTATCGCTTATCGTTTGCAAAATCTGGCGAGCTTGCTCTTCAGCTTATTGAGAATGAACCTCCTAAGTTGATTTTGCTCGATATTATGATGCCAGATATGAGCGGTTTCGAAGTCTGTAAAGTGTTAAAAGCAAACCCTAAAACCGCTCATATTCCTGTTATCTTTGTTACCGCACTTTCCCATGAGCAGGATGAGTCTGAAGGCTTTGCTCTAGGTGCAGTCGATTATATTACCAAACCAATTAGCCCTGCGATTGTCAGAGCACGGGTTAAAAATCATTTATCTTTAGTGCAAGCTGAACAACTGCAATTAGCCCATATTGATTTGATTCAACGTTTAGGCCGTGCCGCCGAATATAAAGACACCGACACTGGTGAGCACATTGCAAGAATGAGCCGTTACAGTAAAATACTCGCCCTTGCCTATGGTATGAGTGAGTACGAAGCTGAGCAACTTAAGCAAGCTGCCCCTATGCATGATGTAGGTAAGATAGGTATTCCTGATTCAGTACTTTTAAAACCTGGGCGCTTAAACGAAAACGAATACGAGCACATGAAACAACATGCCTTAATCGGCGCGAAGATTTTAGAGAACTCAACTTCGCCGCTATTACAGCTTGCTCATAAGCTTGCCCTTGAACACCATGAAAAATGGGATGGTACGGGCTATCCGTATGGTCTGAAAGGCGAAGAGATCAGTATAGAAGGGCGTATTGTCACAATTGCAGATGTGTTTGATGCTTTAACCTCAAAACGCCCTTATAAAAAAGCTTGGTCGGTTGAAGAAGCCCTCGACTTATTGAAAGACGAAGCCGGTAAGCATTTTGACCCGCAACTAGTTGATTTATTTATCGGTCAAATAGATAGCATCATAGAAATCAAAAATACTTATACGAGCTAATATCTTAGGGCCTCATTTGAGGCCTTTTTTAATTGCATCGTAATCATGCGAAGTAATTTCATGGCTATTACCAGCACAATCTTTAAAATACATTGAATAAGTAACACCGTGGTCAGCAACAAATGTTTTAACATCAAACTGAGCGAGATGCTCAAGCCATGCTAAAAACTGTGCTGCATTTGCGCCAAAAGCAATACCTTTGCTTCTACCGTCTGCTTCAAAGAGTGCTAAACGAATTGTCTTTGCTTGGTCCTCTAAGGTTAAAGGCCCTTTTCCTTCATCCCAAAAAGCAAGCTCTGGTACAACATTAAAACCAAGTACTTGCTGATACCACTTAAGCGCAGCCGATAAATCATCAACATTTAAGTGGCAATGATCAACACCACGTAAAGATGGAATAGCCATGTTACTCACCAATTTCTGTTTTTAACTGCTCTAAAAATTCGAGCATATAATCTGTGCGTCGTTTAGCTTCATCTTTTGCTGATGGCGTGTTCATACTCTCGCTAATGTGCAACAGCTTAATGAAAAAATGATCGAGGGTATATTTTGTATCGTCAGGTTCGCGGTTTAAACAAAATGGGTCGTCTTTATGATACAGATAACGACCAATTGAGCCCCCTACTTTCATGCAGCGACTCACACCAATTGCACCTAAAGCATCCATTCGATCCGCGTCTTGCACAATTTGCGCTTCGACACTTTGGACTTTGATATTGGCACTAAAGCTATGTGCCGCAATAGCATGATGAATAGCACTAAAATACTGCTCAGGATAATTAATTGAGGCTAAAAAACTTAACGCCTTATCTGCAGCCATGGTCGATGCTTTTGCCCTGTCTGGGTGGTTTTTAGCAACCGCAACACAATCATGTAACCAAGCTGCGGGTAACACCACAGCCATTTCTGCCTGCTCGGCAATACATAATTGTTTTGCAACCCTCACGACTCGCTCAATATGACTAATATCGTGTGCGACATCGGCATGGAGTAAAGACAAAATAAAGTCTCGACACTGAGTTTCTAAAGCTGCAAAGTCTATTTCTGGCTGCATATACTGGCTATCACCATTAACTGATTGAAATTATGCTTACTTTAGCGTGCTTACTGGATTTGTTCAAAACATTCATTGTATGTTTGCCAGTGCTTCATTAAACTATGCCCCCCTTTTGTTTGACGCGAGAATCCCTATGTCATCTGCTATTTACCTGCAAGCTGGACGAGAAAAATCATTAAAAAGAAAACACCCATGGGTGTTCTCTAAAGCCATTAAAAAAGTAAAAGGTAAGCCAGGACTAGGTGACACTGTCACTATCTATGACAATGACGGTAAGTTTTTAGCGATTGCAGCTTACAGCCCGCAATCGCAAATTCGCGCTCGCGTATGGAGCTTCGATCAAAACGAAGTTATTGACCAAGCATTTTTTGAAAAACGTTTGCGCCGTGCCTATGCTGCGCGCGAACAGGTGATCAGCGAAGGAGGCTTAACAGGTTTTCGTTTAAGCGCTGCAGAATCTGACTACTTGCCAGGCATCACTATCGATAAATTTGATAATGTACTGGTGTGTCAACTACTTAGTGCCGGTGCAGAACGCCATAAAGGTGAAATTGTTGCTGCACTTATGGCCATTTTCCCAGGCTGCGATATTTATGAGCGATCAGACGTTGATGTCCGTACCAAAGAAGGTCTTGAGCCAATCAAGGGCCTACTTTGGGGTAAAGAACCAACAGAGCCAGTCGTCATTGAAGAAAATGGCTTAAAACTCGAAGTAGACATTCTTGAAGGCCACAAAACAGGCTTTTACTTAGATCAACGTGATAGTCGTGCAGCTCTTGAGCGCTTTGTTAAAGACAAAACAGTATTAAACTGCTTTAGCTACACAGGTACTTTCTCGCTCTATGCTTTGCGTGGCGGTTGTAAACACGTTACTAACGTCGATGTGTCACAGCCAGCGCTCGATACGGCTAAGCGTAACGTTGAGCATAACAACCTTGACTTATCTAAAGTTGATTTTGTGAAACAAGATGTTTTTAAGTTATTGCGCCAATACCGTGATGAAGGTGTGCAATTTGATACTATCGTTATGGATCCACCAAAATTTGCTGACAACAAAGCGCAGTTAACCGGTGCTTGCCGTGGTTATAAAGATATTAATATGATTGCGATGCAAATCTTAAAACCAGGTGGAACCTTACTCACCTTCTCGTGTTCTGGATTAATGGAGCAAAATTTATTTCAAAAAGTGGTTGCAGATGCTGCCCTTGATGCAGGTAAAGACTTATTGATCATGGAGCGACTAAACCAAGCTGCCGACCACCCGATTGCTGGCAGCTACCCAGAAGGCTTTTATCTTAAAGGCTTGATCTGTAAGGTTTACTAGTTAAAGCTTACAATTTCTAAACCGGCACTCAAGGAGCCATCTTGCTCCTTGGTTGCTCGTATCACACGGGCTGTTGCATCAAATGAGGTAATAGCCGTGCTAGTCGAAGCAATTAACACCCGATACAGACTGCCTATTTCTAAAACTTCATCAAGGTGAATTGCCAGCCCTGTTGCACTTAAATCAGTGCACATAGCCTGAATTTCTTCGCCATTAACAACATCTAATGGGATTAGTTTTGCAGGGGTATGAATTTGCATGCGGCGAAAGTCGCGTTTCTCCTCATGAAACATATGGCCTCCTATACCAGTGTTTTTATTTTCTCTATTAATGTTTTAACAGAAAAAGGCTTCACTACATAGGCGTCACACCCGGCATCAAACCCCGCTTTTTGTTCAAGCTCGGTTTCAAGGCCAGACACCATGACAACAGGAATTTGCTCTGTTTCTGGGGTGTTTTTTAGTAAGCGGCAAGTATCATAACCATCTAAGCCTGGCATACAAACATCTAGCAGTATAGCATCTGGTGGCTCCGCAATGGCAGAAGTTAAACACGATGTGCCTGAGTTAGCATAACTTAATGAAAACTCATCCCCAAGGCTTGCTTTGAGCATTTCAAAATTAAAGTATTCATCATCAACGACCAAAATAGTTGGTCGCGGTCGATTTACCGCACGCTCAGAAACTGAGATAGGTCTTTCCTTTTCAATACCCACATAATCTCCTTTTAGCACCAGTGTTTGTAACTTACAGCAAGGAGGCACTAACCTCATTGCTCATTCCTTAGTATTATAACTCACATTCTTTAATTGCGTTTAAAACACGTTTAGCAGATACAGGATAAGGTGTCCCTAGTGTTTGTGCAAATAAAGAAACACGTAACTCCTGTTGCATCCAAAATATCGCACTGATCTCTTCAGGAATTGGCATACCCTTAGGAATTTTATTAGCCAATTTTTGATATTGCTCAGCTACTTTTTCAAGCTCAAGCACACACAACCTATCACGATTAGGATCAACAGGGAGCTTTTCTAGGCGGCGTTCAATGGCTTTTAAGTAACGAATTAAATCCGTCATTTTTGCTGCGCCGTGCTGGCTAACAAAGCCTTTGAAAACTAAGCTTTGTAACTGTGATTTAATATCACCGTGCGCCGTGATCATGGTTAAATCAACGCGTCCTTTCATACGTTTATTTAAGCCATGAGCAATACTTAGCACTTGCTCTACTTGGGTAGCGATCTCAACAACCGTATCACCAAGCTCACCGCGAATTTGCTCTTTCGCTTTTTCAAATGCATCTGCTGTGCGAATGTTGCCGTATTTAGTTAATAGGCTATCGACGGCTGCAGCGATACAGTCATCAATTAAGTCATTGACCTTACCAAACGGATTAAAGTACAAACCTAATTTAGATTTGTTTGGTAAGTTTTGTTGTAAATACTTAATCGGTGATGGCACATTTAATAACACTAAGCGGCGTAAACCTTGTTGGTGCGCCTGCTGTGCTTTGTGTTCATTATCAAATAGCTCAACCGCTGCTGTGTCTTTTTTATCCACCAGCGCTGGAAACGCCTTAATCTCGTATTGACCTTGCTTTTTCACGTAAGAGCTTGGTAGTTCACCAAAACTCCACTCGGTCAAATCAGCTTTTTCTATGCCTTTGTCGGCTACTTTCGATAAGGTATCCGTTACCTTACCTTGTAACTGTTCTTTTAGTTTAGATAAATTTAACCCGCGAGCGAGTAACTTGTCGTGTTCATCGCGCACTTCAAACTGCAGGCGTAAATGCGGAGCAAGGGTTGATAAATCCCATGCATCAGGCTCAACACGCACTCCTGTCATGCGCAATAAACGCGTGCTAATTGCATCAATTAGGTTACCTTGCATCGGCTCAATTGCAGCGAGTACCGCATCGGCGTAGTTTGGCGCAGGCACAAAGTTGCGACGAATTGTTTTTGGTAGCGACTTGATAAGCGCACAAATTAACTCATGCCTAAATGCAGGAATGTGCCAATCAAAACCGGTTTCTTGAACTTGGTTTAACAGCGCTACCGGAATTTGTACCGCAACACCATCAACGGCTTGGCCTGGATCAAAGTGATATGCCAGTGGTAATAACAAGTTCTCTTGCTGCCAAGTATCTGGGTAATCAAACTCAGTGACATGATCGGCACCATGCTGCATTAGCTCTTCTCGAGACATATGCAAAAAGCGTTTATCTTTTTGTTTTTGCCCTTTCCACCACTTATTAAACGCGGCACGATTATTTACATCTTGTGGAATTTTCTTGTCGTAGAATTCAAATAGGGTTTGTTCATCAACTAAAATATCACGGCGGCGAGATTTATTTTCAAGAACCTGAATATCTTCAATTAACTCTTGGTTAAATTGTAAAAAGCCTTCAGTTTGACCCAGTTCTTGCTCTACTAAAGCGGTGCGAATAAACAACTCGCGACTTACTTTTGGATCAATATTGCTGTATACACAGCGGCGCTTATTAACAATTAATAGGCCATACAAGGTTTGCTGCTCAAACGCGATAACTGCACCCGGCTTTTTCTCCCAATGCGGTTCACTGTAGCTGCGCTTTACTAAATGCTGTGCAAAGCCTTCAACCCATTTCAAGTCTATGCGCGCGTTGATGCGAGCATAAAGCTTACTGGTCTCAACAAGCTCTGCCGACATAATCCATTTTGGGCTCTTTTTAAATAACCCAGAGCCTGGGAAAATATGGAATTGACTGTTGCGGGCGCCTTTATAAATTTGTTTTTCATCTTTAAAACCAATATGGCTTAACATACCGCTTAATAAAGATTGATGAATTCGCTCGCTGTCAGCAACATTGGTAGTGGCCTTCATGCCCATTTCATTACATACCGTTGATAGCTGATAAACAATATCTTGCCATTCGCGAATACGCATATAGGCTAAAAAGTCCTTTTGGCATAACTTTCTAAATTGGCTATTGCTCAATTCAGATTGCTGCTCTTCAAGGTAATTCCAGAGATTTAAAAAGGCGATAAAATCTGAATCAGGGTCGTCAAAACGGCCATGCTTTTCATCCGCTGCACCGCGTTTTTCTTGTGGTCGCTCTCTTGGGTCTTGAATAGACAATGCCGCAACTATAATAATCACTTCACGCAGTGCACCTAAGCCATCGGCAGTCAGCACCATTTTCGCTAAACGTGGATCAACCGGTAAACGGCTTAAGCTTCTGCCTGATTTCGTAAGCTCAGTCTTTTTATGACGTTTAGCTGGTTTAATTGCTTCGAGTTCTTCAAGTAGCGTTAAACCATCGTTGATATTTCGACTATCTGGCGCTTGCACGAACGGGAACTGTTGCATGTCGCCAAGCCCTAAACCAAGCATTTGCAAAATAACAGAGGCTAAGTTGGTGCGTAAAATTTCAGGATCAGTAAATTCTGGACGCAAATTAAAGTCTTCTTCGCTATATAAACGAATACAGATACCCGCTTCTATACGACCACAGCGGCCTTTTCGCTGATTGGCACTGGCTTGTGAAATAGGCTCAATCGGTAATCGTTGTACCTTAGTACGATAGCTATAACGGCTGATGCGCGCGGTACCTGGATCGATAACATAGCGAATACCCGGCACCGTTAGTGATGTTTCAGCCACGTTGGTAGCTAAAATAATATGACGGCGGCTATGCGGCGCAAAAATTCGGTTTTGTTCAGCATTTGATAAACGCGAGTAAAGCGGTAAAACATCAGTTCCTTTGAGGTTTCGCTTTGATAACGCATCGGCGGTATCGCGAATTTCTCGTTCACCGTTCATAAAAATCAGAATATCGCCAGGGCCTTCATCGCACAGCTCATCAACGGCATCAAAAATCCCCTGTAATTGGTCACCATCCGCTTCCATCTCGTCTTTGTTGATTTCAGTGGTTGGTCTATAACGAACCTCTACAGGGAAAGTTCGACCGGATACTTCGATGATGGGTGCATCATCAAAATGTTTAGAAAAACGCTCTGGGTCAATCGTCGCTGAGGTAATAATAACTTTTAAGTCAGGACGTTTTGGCAGTAAATTTTTTAAATAGCCTAAGATGAAATCGATATTCAGGCTACGTTCGTGGGCTTCATCGATGATGATAGTATCGTACTGATTTAGGTATCTGTCTTGTTGAATTTCAGCCAGCAGAATACCGTCTGTCATCAATTTAATATAGCTATTGTCAGAAACTTGGTCACTAAAACGAATTTTAAAACCCACTTGTTGACCTAGCTCGCATTGCATTTCTTCTGCAATACGATTCGCGACACTTCGAGCCGCGAGTCGGCGAGGCTGGGTGTGGCCAATGTATCCATCAACACCGCGGCCAAGCTCTAAACACATTTTTGGGATCTGCGTCGTTTTACCAGATCCTGTTTCACCGGCGATAATCACTACTTGGTTATTGGCAATCGCCTGTTTAATGTCATCTTTCTTTTGGCTAACAGGAAGTTGCTCTGGGTAGGTCACTTTAGGCAATGCAGCCAAACGTTGCTCGCGCAATTGCTGCGAACGACTAATATCTTCTGCGATTTTTTGCGCTATGTTTGCTTGCTTAGTTTCATCGTTGATTTTTTTAATGCCATGAAGGCGTTTTTTGAAGATGAATTGATCTTTGCGTAAACACGTTTTTAATTCGCCGAACAGCGGACCTAGGTTAACCACCCGATACCCTTATATTTCTTAACCAATAGACTGATATTGTATCAAATAATCTATCAGGTGGTCATGGCTTTATTTATGCCAATTCGCTTAATTAAGTGAACAGTTTTGAGGCAATAAAATCTCGTTGATAACAAGGCAAAAATTTCGTTATTTAGTTGTTCTAAATGAGAGATTTTTAACGCAGTTAGCGACAGATTTAATCCCTCAAAATGATTAAGTATTATTGCGAGTTGGCATAGTCCTCTCGGTTGGGATTGGCATTGCACAAACGTCGATAAAATCAGGGCTTTCAACAAACCACGCTTCTACTCGATTTTTACGCGCTTCGATGAGGTCCTTAAACGCATTTGAGTCTGTTTTCATCACCCGAAATTCACTGTTATCTGTGTCTTTGATATCTGCTAAAACTTGCATATCTGTGATGGGATTAAATGCCTGACCTTCAATAGCTTTACGCTGCAATAGATTAAAATGCTCCATGCCTTCTAAAACACGACCAAACACGGTGATATTACGGTCTAAATAGCGCTGGCTATTGCCGATAGTGACATAAAACTCGGTACCACCGGAATTAATATCATTACCGCGGGCCATAGCAAAAATTCCTGGGCAATGTACTTGCCATGTTTCGGTTTGGCTTTGGTTTTGTGCCACAGCAAAGCCATTTAAAAAGCCCGTTTTAGCGGCATAGCCATCAGGCCCTTTCAGCTCTGTAATCACTAAGGGAGTCTCAGTGCGTAGATAAAACTCAGCGGGTAACCCTTTTTTGGCATTTTTAACAGGTTTATTTTCACTTACATCCCCGCCCTGCGCGACAAAACCTTCAACAAATCGGTACACACTTAGGCCTTGATAGAACCCTTCTTTGGCAAGCTGTCGCATGTTATTTGCATGAATGGGCGCTAGTGTATCGTTGAGTTCGATATAAGCAGCCCCCGTAGGTAAGGTTAATTTAATGACGTTTTCGGCACTGACTTTTCGCCACTCACTACTATTTGCGGTTGTAATGATTTCGCCAGCAGAACGTTTTTGACTTGTTTCTTTTGCAGCAATTGGTGCAGCTAAAACTACGCTAAGGCACAGAGTTAATAGACTTAATTTCATTGTTATTATCTTTTAAGTAATTGACAATTCAGCCTATTAACTTATGCCCTAATAAGCAAGTAAAAGCGATGTTTGATCACAAGTAGAGGTATTAGTCCCAATCAAATTTATAAAGAATATCAACATTTTGATAAAGGCCACTAGTGACCTCGATATACAATTGCGACAACAATTGATAACGAACTGCCACTTCACTTAGTGAATCAAAGATGCCAACACTGTATTTCACTTGAATACCCGGAGTAACGTAACCAGATATTTCGACTTTGGTGTCATCCCCGCTGCCGCTTGAACTTAAGCTGACATCAGACAAACCAAAGCTTTCACCAATTTTAGATACCACACCTTCACTACGGTTTACACCTTGGGCAAGCAGTAATTGGGTGAGCATCGCATCGGTTGAACTATCTCCTTCATCAAGAGGTTGACCATTTAATAAATAAGCCAATGCTTGGGCTTGGTCCATCGCTGGCTCTGAAAATACTTTTAATGAAGGCTGTTCAACATTACCAGTTAAGGTAATACCCGCAATCACGCCATTCGAGGTGTTGTCTGGATTACGAATTGCCTTAATGTTCAAGTACGGTTTATCAATTGAGCCGCTAAAGCCCACCTGACCGGTACGAATTTGCAAGTCTTGACCAAAAGCACGATAGGTACCTTGAACTAGGTTCAACTCACCCGTTGCTATCATCGGCGTAACTTGGTCCATGCTGATGTTTATGTCACCTTCAACTTTCGACTGTAAGCCAAACGAGTCAACGCGCACATCATTCTCAACCAACACCTTTAAGTTAATAGCATAATCAAAGGGAACTTTTTCTGACTGTTGCTGCTCAATATCAACAATGACTTCATCATCGCTGACTTGCACAGCACCTTCTGGTAGCTCTTCAATCGCAATACGTCCCCATGGCACGACGACTTGGCCATCAAGATTAAACGCATTATTTTTTAACGACATAGTTAAATCTGGAGACACTTTAAAGGTGACATCTTGCTGAGCACGCACAAAAAACTCTTTACCGTTTAATCTCACGTCAACGTCCGGTAAGTCTTGCTGCCAATCAACACCGCCAGATAAATTAAGCGCGCCCCCTTCCGTGTCTTTAAGCTCTCCCGTGAGCTTCGCACTTTGGTTATTAAAGGCAATGTTCACATAAGAGTTTTGCAGCGACACCGGTAAGGTTGCCCCTTCTAGATTGATTTTTTCGACATCAAAATCGCCATTGAGTAATGGCTCTTTTAAAGTACCTGCGATTGCTAACCGGCCTTTTATGTCGCCTGTTAGTTGCTCAAGTGAAGCAATAAAAGGACGTAGATTTGTTAACTCAACTTTCTCAATAACCAAGTCGCCCGCTAAGGTCTGTTGATTTTGAATATCATCAATATTGAGCTCTGACGTCACTTTACCTAATACAGATGAATCAACTGTGGCATTAAGTTTACCCGTTTGCGCATCGCTCATTGCCGAGATATCTAAAACCTCTATCGGTAATTTATAAACATTTGCGTCATCAATTAAAGATGCTTCCAGCTGCTGAGTTTTGATATTGGCACGAATCGTTTTCAATGCACCATTATTCCAATTAGCAACAAACTCCCCATTTGCATCGCCTGTTACTTTCAAGTTATCCGGTAAGAAGTGTTTAAATTCAGCAATAGATAGCGCTGCAAGCTGTGCATTTAACTGGCCTAATTGCTCAGTTTGCTGCAAGGTCTCAAAGCATAGTTTTGAGTTATCACTTTGCCAGCAATGCGCGCCTACATTAAAGTCAAAGGTTTTGGTATTTACTTGAATATTAAACGGTTTATCAGTGCCAAAGCGCACCTGATTATCGGTGACAAGAATCTGGCTCAGCGCACCTTGCCAGGTTTCTTTATTAAATTTACCGTCTACATCAAATGATGCCTTGCCTTGATCTGCATCGAGTAAAAACGTTAAATGGTGATCTGTTCTATCGCCACTGGCATCTAACTCAATTTGATTAATTTTGTGTTCGCTAATAGATGCAGAATCAAGCACCAGTGACACATCCGTTTGCCAGTCTGCAGCGTAATCAAATTGCCCTTTTAATGTTAAACCATCAACCTGAATATCTTGATAGCTCAATGTATTAAGAACTAGATTTAAATCAACCGTTGGCGCAAGGCGCTCACCACGTAAGCTCAAATCTGCAAAGCCCTTGCCTTGCATAGGCAAGATATCTTGACCACTGGCATCTAGACGCAATTTACCGTCTACACGCCATACGTCATCAACCTGTCCCGATAGCGCAATTTCATTTTTGCCGCTTTTCACTTCAAGTTTTTTAAAACTCGCATGCAGGCTGCTATCAAGTTCAAAATCCGACAACAAGGTCACTGGCACTTCATTAACTGAACCATTTAATTGCGTGTTATCTAAGGCAAGCTGCCACTCACCTGCCTGTAAATTAAATGAACCATTAAATTCACCAGATAAATCACTGCTTAGTGCATCCGTTAAGTACTGGGCTTTTAAGTGGCTTAAAACCCCTTTAAACTCGCTTTTTACCCCGTTCGACCAATCAACTGATGCGTTAATGTCTGCTTTACTGTCATTCGCATTGAGGCTTAACTGCTCAAGTTTTGCGTTTGTTAAACTACCCTGTAATTGCGATTTCACGGTCATCGCAGGTAATGCACCTAACTGCGTGACTAAGCTCAAATCGACAGCATAAGCATCGGCATGGCCTTTCGCTTTTAAATCAAAGTCTGATAATTGCAACTGTTGTGTATCTGTCGTAATTTGCCACTTTGCTATCTGGCCTGTTAAATCAAATGGGTAATTTGTTTGTTTTAGGTTCACAGCCCCTTTCAACTCTGCTGGGTACGTTCCTTGCGTTACTAAATCTAACGTTAAATCCTCAAGCGGGCCTGAAAGCGATAACTTCGCTTGATGCTCAGTGCTTTTTACAGACACTGCTCCCTCAATTGTATTTTCACCAGAAAGCTCTGCCATTAAATTAGAGTGCAATTGCCATTGCTGATAACTTGCAGCAAGCTTTTCAAGATTAATATCGCTCCCCTTAGCAGACGCAACTAATTCGATATTTTCGACTAGCTGAGCCTCTTCAGCACCATAAGGGGTAACAGCAACTTTACTGATTTGAAATTGCTTTAATTCAATATTAATCGGTAGCGTAATATCAATTGCTTGTAATGCTGGCAGCTCAGTTAATGGGGCTGATTTAGGCTGCTCTTTTGCTTCGTGTAGCATCACAGCAACATCAGCAATGGTCAGTGTATCCACTGTAATATCCGATGCTTCGCCGCGACCACTTAAGTTTAATTTGTTGACTGTTACATCGGCACTCGGATGCGCAAGATTAAAGCGATTAATTGCAACTCGCTTAACAGCAACTTTCATTGGTAAGTTGATTTGACCAACTTGCTCAGCTTCAGGCTCTGCTTCAGTGCTCTGCTCAGTTGATACAGCTTGGCTTTTAATGCTTAGATCAATCGACTGGGCACTTAAATTATCTAGGCAGATACCATCACAACGCCACCAGAATAAATCAATTTTTAGCTGCTTTGCATCAAGCTTGATACCTTGATTTTCAAAGTGAACATCAAACGCATCGTTATATAAAAAACGCCCAGATGGCAGGTTGATTTTTAAGCCATCAACTAACTTATTCGCTGTATATGCAATAAAGTGATTACCGGGTGCGGTGAATAATAAACAAAACACAATAACTAGCAAACTTGCCAACGTGATTGATAGAACCTTGGTTATCTTTTTTAACATCTTCATTAGATTTCAGGCCCTATGGTAATACTTAATCGGGTACTTTTACTTTCTTTTGTTAAACCCCAAGCATGGTCGATACGCACAGGGCCAACCGGCGTTAAATACCGAACACCAAAACCGGCACCGACTTCAACGCGGTCACTAAAATCATTTGTCGCAGTACCACTATCGACAAATAAGGCTGCGCGCCAATGCTCAGCAAATTGATAGTTATATTCAACAGTGCCGCTCATTAAATATTTACCACCAATTAAGCGCCCTTCCTCATTTTCAGGGGAGATAGATTCATAGGCAAAACCACGTACACTCTGATCACCACCGGCATAAAAACGCAGTGATAACGGCACATCATTTATATTATCGACCAGCATGGCACCTAGGTTGGCTCTTAAAAACAGCATATGGCGATCTGCAAAAGTAGTTAACCAGGCATTTTGCAGTTGTAAGCGCAAAATATTGGTTGAAGACATCATATCTTTTAAACCAAACTCTACTGACATCATCCATTGATAGCCTTCATAAGGCGTTGTGCCCCCCTCGGTGTCTTTTTTTGCATAACTAATACCAGGCATCAGCATTTTTGCGCTTTGCTCTTCATCCCCTATTCGATAGGTCTCGTAATCGCGTCTTAAAAAAGCAGTACGTACCCAATCGTCATCAGTGAGCCACTGCCGCTGAAGCTGTCCCGTGAATATACGACTGTATAAATCATTGGTTAATTCATCTTCGAGCTTGTAACCCACAGAAAAGCGCCAAAGATCATCATTAGGGTCGTCAACTGGCACCGTATAGCCAAGTGAAATATCTTGCTGGCGCTCAGATACATTGAGGTTACTTTCTAAATAGTGGCCATCTTCAGTGATCCAAGGCTTGGTCCATTTGAAACGGACTTTTGGTCCAAGGTCAGTGCTATAACCGCCACCTACTTCATAACTATTGGCAGGTTTATGTAATACATCAACATTCACAGGTACTTGGTTATTTTTACGTTTTGCGATGTCTGCATACACACGAACACTCGCAAAGTAAGGGGTACTCGACAGTGCTAGGTTGTAATCAGAAATCTCGGTCGCTTTATAAGGTTGACCTTGTTTAAATTCAGCCAGCGAACGAATGTATTTTTCGGCTGGGGTTTCACTACCAATTGTGATGTCACCAAACTGATAACGGGGCCCAGTATCGACATTGAAAATGACTTTTGCGCTATTATTTTTTAGCGAAACTGCCAATTTATGCTCATGCCATTTTGCATCAAAATAACCTAAGTCTAATAGTTGGCTTTCAATGCGTTTTCTTGCGGCCTCATATTTACCGTGATTTAAAAAGTCACCTTGTTTGATTTTGATACTGTTGACGGCAGACATGAATTCAGCGTCATCTTTACCGGTACCCGTGATAGTCACGTTAATATCTGCAATACGGGTAGCAGGACCACGTTGAACATCAACAATTAAAAGCTGCTGAGCATCATCGAAACTAATTTTGATTATCGGCTTATAATAACCAAGCGCCTTTAAACTCATTTCAACTTGGCTTTTTGCATGACGCCTTAACGCCTTGGAAGTTTTTTCATCGACCAGTTGCTTGATGTAAAGCTCAACGTTTTTTTCGAGCTCATCACTGATCCCCTGAATTTTATAATCTTTAATAACAGTTGAGGCACTAATTGCGTGCTGGCTGTATGAAAAGCAGATAAACACAAAGACAAAAAAGAAATGCCGAGTATACAAAAAATATCCTTACTTTTTTGGAAGAATCATAATCTAAAATGAGTACAAAATGATACTAGCACAGTGCCATAGCCACTGACATAATTGAAATGTTAAAATTAGTACGCGTTAAACAATTATTTTCGCTACAATAGCGGATAATACCTAGATTTATAATGAATGAGCGACTAAATGCACTTCCCTGATGACGAAAACGGTCAATTATTAGCTGAAATTGCTGACGCTGGTGTCGATTTAACCAGTATGCAAACTATCGATTTCTATATTCTTTTTGAACAAAAGCCTGAAGCAGAAAAATTTGCTGAAGCCATTACAAGTGATGAACTTGCCCCTTCAACAGAGTTAGCCAAATGCCCAGATACAGGGGTGTGGGAAGTAATTACTCGTGTGAAGATGGTGCCAGATCACACCTTACTTAGCCAAACAGAACAATACTTAGAAAGCATTGCTAATAGCCATAATGGTTATGGCGATGGTTGGGGGTTGATGGCCGAAGAAGAATAAGCCATTCCCACAATCTCGTAAGGGGATCAATTTAATTGATTCGCCTTACGAAAATTGCCCTGATAATCAAATAGCTTTTCAGCCACTTTCCAACCGTATTTTTTATTTTTACGCGCAATCACAAAATCGGGTGCAAGTAGTTGCTGTTGTAAATTGACAACCTGCTCCGCGCTTTGCCAATCCATTGGGGTAAAACCAGGTGCTGCTCGCTTACCAAACTGCTTATTAAAAATAAATCGTCCGGTGTCATTTGCTAAGTTAAATACCTCATCACAACTGGCTCCATCTTCATCATAATAGCTAATTTTAAGTAAACCTTTTGCGAGCACTTGAGCTGACAAACCACTACACCTTAATACCAAGGCATCTTTTAAATTTAGTGCTTCTCGTAGTTTATCATCAGGGTCTGCCATCATGGCACCACAGGACTGACACTGCCTTGCAGCAATATCATTTTGTTCACCACACTGTTCACATTCTTTAAACCGAAAACGATAATCGCACTGTACTTGTTCTTCACCATCGTCCAGCAAGCCTTGGCAACGCCTACCAAAATGCTCAACCACTTTGCCTTCGCTGTCTGTTTTACCCCAAAAAATATTCGCAAATCCACAGCCTGGACACAGCACTTGAACAGGCTCATTATCACTTTGCGCTTTTTTACTCCCTACTTCAGGGTAAAATAAATCAAAGCCGTTACCTGCATAATCAATAACTAAGCAGTCTTTTTTTCCTTCGCTTAAACGAAGGCCTCGACCAACAATCTGTTGGTATAAACTGACCGACTCGGTGGGACGTAAAATCGCAATATAATCGACATGAGGCGCATCAAAACCCGTCGTGAGTACAGATACATTTACTAAATACTTTATTTTTTTTGCTTTAAATTGATTAATAATTCGATCACGCTCGTTATTATCAGTATCACCCGTGATAAGTGCCGTACTATCCTCAGGTAAGTAACTGGTAATTTCTTTGGCATGCATTACGGTTGCTGCGAAGATCATCACGCCATGACGCTGTTCACTGTATTCTATAACTTGCTTGATAATCGCTTTTGTTGCGCGTGTATTATCTTTCAATAACGCATTCATATTCTCAATACTATACCGACCAAATGAATCACTCGGTAATGATGAAAAGTCATAATGGCTAATGGCTGCATCGACTTCATGGGGCGGCGTTAAATAGCCGTTCTTGATCATATAGCGCAGTGGTAACTCAAAAATACACTTTTTAAACGGTGCATCTTTATCACCTCTAACAAAACCATGATAGTGATGATGGTAAACCCAACCCATCCCCATACGAAATGGTGTTGCGGTTAAGCCAAGTACTTTAAGATTGGGATTTTGTTTTTTTAGACTCGCTATCACCAGCCCGTACTGGCTTTGTTCATCACCGCTTACACGGTGGCATTCATCAATGATCAACAAAGAGTATGCATCAGTGAGCTTTTCTGTATTGCGTGCCAGTGATTGCACACTCGCAAAGGTGACTTGCTCTGTTAAAGACTTTTGCTTTAACCCCGCAGAAAAAATACTCGCCTTAAAACCAAAGCTAATATATTTCTCGGCGTTTTGCTCTACTAACTCTTTAACATGCGCGAGCACCATAATCTTTTGTTTAGCAATGCGCGCAAGTTCAGCAATAACAAGGCTTTTTCCAGCCCCTGTTGGTAAAACAATCAGTGCGGCGTCATCTGTTTGTCGAAAGTGAGCAACCGTGCGTGCTACGGCCTCTTGTTGGTAGGGTCTGAGTACGTACTTCATGTTATCGGACTATAAACGACATAAAAAAGGGAAGCATACGCTTCCCTTGATATTCTTTAAAGCAAAAATTAAGCGAGGTGTTTTGTTAAATCGACACCTTGGAATGCTTTAGGACGTTTGCCACGGCCTGTCCATTCAACAATTTCGCCATTAAATTCGATGCGGTACTTTGGTTTAACCTTAGTACGCTTATCTGTTGAAGCAACATCTTGTAAATCTTCTAATGTAAGTCCTTTTTCTTTTAGTAGATCGAGTACTTCTTTTTTAGCTTCTTGCTGTTGAGTATATTTCTCGATTGCTGTGTCAATTAGCTGTTTTGCTTTTTCTAATTCAGATAATGACGCAGATTTCACAAAAGATCGGATTTCTTTCATTGAGAGCTCTCTTAAGTATTAAAAGTTAAGTTAAATGTTCAACAGTAGCTAGTATATGTGGATTTAATGAAATAATCTATTCCATGTTTATTTTTTATCCTATCTTTTTATTATAGCCATAGCTTTATTTTATCTATTACATCCCTTAACTCAGTAATTAACTGTTCCACTATTAATGTATCTTGCTGTTGATTAAAGGTATTTTCTGTTGTCACTATTAGCTCAGATAAAGGTGGGTATTGCAGCATAACAATAGCGCCTTTAAGTTTATGTATTGCAGCAGAAACCTTTTCTAAATTTTGAGCTTCCAAGTGCTCTTGCAGAGTATTTAAATCACTTTGCAAACTGTTAATAAATACGTCGGCAAGCATTTTCGCATCACTCTCATTACCAAAAACAGTTAACCAATGCTGCTTATCTTTTATACCTTGTAAACTGATATCAACGCCTTCACTGCTATTAGGCAAATCATTAGAGCTTAAATCTATAAACTCAGCTAGACGATTATATAATTCATTAAGTTTATAAGGCTTAAATAAAACACTATTCATTCCTGACTTTAATGCTTTGTTAAAACATTCTTTTGAATCATCAGCGGTAAAGCCAATAATTGGCAAATGTTTAAACTTTTCTTGATTGCGTAATTGCTCCGTTAATTTAAACCCATCTAAGTCAGGCATATGACAGTCGGTTAGTAATAAATCAAACTGTCCTGTTTCAAGTGCTCTGAGTGCAGCAATACCATCATCAACCATCACTGCTTTGATACCGAGCTTCTGGCATTGTTTTTCGAGTAATAATTGATTTGTTTTATTATCTTCAGCAATTAATATTTGCCCATGTAACTGAGCATTTTGCGCAGCCAACCCCTCATCATTGCTGGTATGTACATTATCTAAAAGCTCTCTTAGAGTATCTGGATATAATGGCTCTATAGGTAAAATATGACAGCTACAATTAGCCGGCCTATGCTCTTTTTTTGCACTTGCGACTAAAATGTAGTTGTTGGTTGCAGTACTGATTGATTGCAGCCAGTTAGCGCCCCACAACGTTTTAATATAGCTTTCATCAATAAGAATATTATCTTCCTGTGTAAATGCCTCTATATCTATTGGCCAACTTAATTGATGATGCTTTACCCCCATATTAGCTAGATTATTTAATAACTGATGGTCTTGAGAACACACAGCCCAATTCACTGATACAGCCTGCAGTTTTTGTTTGCTGACGCTTTTAAGTGGCACAGCAATGTAAACATTGGTACCTTTACCAAAAGTACTTGAAATGGATATTTCACCTTGCATTGCTTCAACAAGTTGCTTTGCCAAGCTCAAGCCTAAGCCTGTACCTCCATGGCGACGTTGAATTGAGTTGTCAGCTTGCTCAAAAGGGGTAAATGTATTCGCCAACTGCTCAGCCGTCATACCTTTACCTGTATCTGATATTTCAATTTTTAAAGACTGCTTCTCAAATAACACATCACAGCTTATTGAACCATTTTCAGTAAACTTCACAGCATTATTTAAAACATTAGAGAGAACCTGCATCAAGTGGCTTATGTCAACAGAAGCTAAGGTATAAGCAGCTGTGCGCCATATCACGTTAAACTTAAGCCCTTTTTGCTTAGCTAGGTATTCATGGGCACGCAAAACACGACATAAATGTGCTTCTAGGTCGACCTCACGTAATTCAACTTCAATATTGCCTGTCGTGGTGTTAGCAAAATATAAAATATCATCCACTAATGTGCGAAGCTTGGTTACAGAGCTGTCAATGTGGTCAACGAGGTAATGCTGCTCTTCATCAAGGGGGGATGATTTTAACAACTCTATAAAGCCATTTACCCCAGACATTGGCGTTCTTAATTCATGACTCATAGTGGCAATAAAGCGGCTTTTTGCTAGATCAGCTTGATGTGCAAGCTGAGTAGCTTTACTTAAGTCTGCTTGTTGACGTTTAAGTAAGCTGATGTCCAGCAAGATCCCGTTCCAACGCACGCCTTGCTTATCGTCTCGTTTATTAATTTCAGCATTAGCAATATATCGACACCAAATTTGCTGGCCGAGATTATTTATCCGAAACTCAATATCAATCAGTTTGTTAAACTTTGTCGCTGCTTTAAAACTTTTGGCGATTTGCACGCGGTCTTCATCAACAATAAATGGCGAGATACATCCCGTCATACCCCGCTGATTAATCATTCGTGAAGTGACACCTAACAAGCTCTGCGCGCCCTTACTTATATAGGTATAACACCCCTCACCATTGTCATAATACTCATACTGGAATACGCCGCCGGGTATGGTATCAGTAATAGTTTGCAGAAGCAGTTGAACTGACTGATTCTCACGCTGTAAATGGCGGTGCTCGGTAACATCAGTAAGTACTGTCATGATGCCTGCTAGTTCACCATCTAACCCCAAATACGGCTTTTTAGTGTAAAGCAGCTCCAGTTCTTTGCCAGCTTTGTTAGTGTAATTAATATGCTGATTAATGACTTTGCCTGAATTTAAACTTTGTTCATTTTGTGAAATTAGTTTTTTTACGACTTTAATATCACCGCGCAGATATTGGTTATTTTCATCCCATAAATGAGCAAAATTTTCTTTGTAGGCACGATTCCACATAACGCGTTTTTGATGCTGATCTTGTATCACCACCATAGTGGGTAAGTCGTCAATGAGTTTTTGGGTAAAGTTAAGCTTAATCAATGCCACTTCTTCAGCTTCTTTACGCTTTGCAATTTCACGATTAATAGTTAACCGCCAGCTAATAAAATAAATCACCGACACAGCAATTAAAATTAAAATAAGAATTGCCGTGGTATTCACTGTTTTACGGTCGTAGCCACGTTCAATACTAAAAATGCCATGCCGGTTCACAACATGGCTAAAATCGTTGCTGGTCAATGTTTTAAATAAGCTGTCTAGCAAAGTCGCAAACTCTGAAAAGTGCTTATTGACTAAAAAATAAATAGGCTGGGTATAACGGTATTTTGGATTAATATAAAACTCGCCAATATAGAATTGGTTTAATTGGTATGCCGCAATACTTTGCGGCAATATCACAGCATCAATGTTGTCATTTCTCAGTGCATAAAATAGCGTTTTAATTGAGTCAAATGATACCGTTTCAACGAGTTCATTCGTTACAAGCTTTTGCTTAGGGTCAGCAAACGCTTCTAAATAACCAATTCGTTTAGTTTGGCTTGCTCGTTTAGAGATTAACACCATCTCTAAACTGTAATGAGCTGGCAGTGCTATCAACACCCCCTCATCAATTTTCGTGGGGTTCATGGTCGGAATTAAATCAATTTTATTGGCTAAAAATAGTCGTTCCAACTCTTTCGAATTAGCCGCAGGTATATACTTAAACTGAAAGCCACTGCGCTGCGCTAAAAGCTCAAGAGTATCGTTTAAATAGCCGTCTGCTTCTCCTAAATTACTTGTCGCATGAATTGGATACAAACCATCGACAAAAGAAAATGTCAGTAAGTAATTGTTTTCTTCTTTTTTATCAATACGGTTAAAATCACGCTTAAATTGACTATACGCTTTAGCGGCTAAATATTCTTCACTAGCAGAACTTTCCCATAGTTGTTTCGTGGTTGGTGAAATAGAGGCTAATACCGAATTAACCTGATTGCGTAATGCTGTTTTGTTTTTATTAAACATTACATGCAAGGTTTCGCTCGATAACCAAACTGGGCTCACAACTTTTAGGTTTTCTTGAGAGCGATTTTTTAGTTGATGAGATAATACTGAGTAATCACCCATAAAGGCATCAAACGAGCCATCTGCTACTTTTTTAAAGGCGTCTTCGGGTTTTATAAAACGATTGATAAATAGCGCGCCATTTTCAACTAAATATTCACAATGTGAACTCCCCGTAATGCACACCCAACGCAAGCTCGCTAAGTTTTTCAAAGCATCATTTGCGATAGACTGATTTGCGACAATGCCTCTTGGCGCTTCCATGAAGGGTGTTGAAAATAAAAAATGCTTTTTGCGTTGTGCGGTTTTGTTTAGACCTACAGCAAAATCGATCTCACCAACTTTAAGCGCATCTAACAACTCATCTAAACTGTCGTAAACACGGTATTCAAGGTCGGCTTCAGCTAAGCGAGCGATTTCATTACTATAACCAACAATAACCCCCGAAAACTGCCCATCAGCATCACGGGTATGGTAAGGAAAAAAATTATAGTTAACGATACCCGCTTTGAGTTGTGTGGCTAAGACATCGAATGAAAGACACAGCGTCAAAAACAACACTATGATTTTATGGAAATAACTCAACTGAAACATCGCTTTTATTAAGGTTTTTTAAGTATAAGAGCATAAATTGATTTAAACAACTGCACATAAATCTGAGCAAGAGCTTAAGTAAATAATTAAACCTTAAAAATAAATTATTTTATAACTGTAAAGCTTATAGTGAATCTGTTTATAAAAGAAAAAACCCTGCAAGTGCAGGGTTTTAATATACATGTACTTAAATCGTTCGTTTAGAACTTAAATTTGAAACCTGCATAGTACAGACGACCAACTTGGCTATAAAGAGTATCGTCGTAGTCTAATTCAGAGTTCAATACTGGATCTTTATCAGCTAAGTTATTAACACCTAGTGTTAGATCAAGATTCCAAGGCGTTGCGTAAGTATAGTTAATATCGATAATGTTATACGAAGATAACTCACCAACTGCTTTGAACTTAGTACCTTCATCATTTGCATCTTCAGTTTCTTCAGCTGTAGAAGCAATGTGGTTCCAATTTACGTTTAACATGTGAGCTTCGATATCCCATGTTAAGCCCCAGCTGATTCTTCTTTCTGGTAAACCAGCACGGCCAATTTTATCAACGTTAGGGTAACCGATGATATCTGGCTCTTCATAGCTAAGTACTTCTGACCAAGCAAACTTAGAGCGAAGTAAACCTGCGCCACCTAAGTCAAATACTGCGTTAAGTTTGAAATCTAAGCCATCTGTAGAGAAACCAGGGATGTTAGCCATTGGTGCAGTAACAAGTAACGAACGACCAGTTGGGTTACCACCACGGTCTACAGATACTTGGTCATAACCAGCAGCGTTATCATTTGGATCTTCAGGGTCACCTAAAAGACCAGCTAACTCAAGGTCAAATACGTCTTGTGTAGATAACGAGCTAACTTGGTTAGTGATTTCGATATCATAGTAATCAACTGACATATCAATATTATCAGTGATGTTATAAACCATACCGAAACTTACACTTTCTGATTCTTCAGGTTTTAATGAATCAGTACCGATGAAGTAAGTTGTATGTTGTTGAGTACGACAATCAGAACGTGATGTACCTGCTGATGTACATACCACAACATCTTTAGCTGATGAAGCTGACTCTTGTGGTGCTTTATACAGATCTTCCAGCGTTGGAGCACGGAAACCTTCACCCCAAGCAGCACGTAAAACTAACTCATCAAATGGCTGGTATTTAAGTGAAACTTTAGGAACAAATGACGAACCTACATCGCTGTAATCATCATATCGAGCAGCTAAGTTTAACTCTAATGTGTCTACTACGGGGATTAACATTTCAGCAAATACAGCTGATTCTGTACGGTCACCTGACGCTGAACCACCAGCAGTACCAATGATGTTTTTCGCTTCGTTTTGAGCTTCCGCTTGGTCAAAGTAATCAGTTTCACGGTAGCTTGCACCAACATATAGGCCTAGTTCACCTGCAGGTAAAGTAGCTAACTCATTGAAGCTTACGCCTGCAGTTACTTCACGTAATGTACTACCAGAACGACGGTTACTATTTGCAGCAATATTTGCTAATTGAGTAGCATACGCAGATTGATCTGGGTCACGTGGATCCCAACCATCAATGATCGCATTTTCAACGCTTGGACGATGAACATAGCCTTGACCCCACTCGTTCATTTCATAACGGTTATAGTGTGCATCTACATGCCAATCAAGCATATCACCCATACCATTTAAAGATGCACTCCAATCAGCCATGTTGCTAACTTGCCAAGTATCACGTGAAGTACCTACGTTATTAAAGCGGTAATAACCACGGTCGCCTTCATTAACAGCCATTAAGCCTTTTTCTGTGTCTTCAGCAAGCGCAATAGGGAATGTAAACCAACCTGCTGCTGGTGCGAAACGACCAAAGCTTTCATTACGCGAATGTAATGAACGGAAGTTAAAGATTAAATCATCATTGATGTCATAATCAAAGTTAACAAATACTGAGTCACGCTTTGTTGAAGCAGCGTCAGCAGCAACAGCAGTATAATCATAGTGACAGCCGTCGTCAGCAGGGAAATCTGGTGCATCATTATGATAAGCAAATGAATCACCGTACTGCGAACAGTCTTGACCAGTGATCATTGGGTTAAACTCAAATGTTTGCATATCTAGAATGTTACGGCCATACCAGCTTTGACCTGTTGTACCAGCGAATGTACCTGAGCCATCGTCTGTTGCACGTGAGAACCAACGATCACGAGCAAAAATAATATCACGCTCATCATGCTCATAGCTGAATACTAGATTAGAGTTTTCTGATTTAAGACCTGTGATAATTGAGAATGATGACTCATCACCACCGCCATCACGGCTCGGAGTACCCATACGACCCTGAACTTGAACACCTTCAAAATCTTTTCTTAAAATAATGTTAACTACACCGGCGATCGCATCAGAACCATATACCGCAGATGCGCCATCACCCATAACTTCAATGCGCTCTACAGCAGCAAAAGGAATGGTATTTAAGTCAGCTGCACCACCACCCATAACAGGTGAACCTGGCATTTTCTTACCGTTAATTAAAACAAGTGTTCTTGAAGAACCTAAACCACGTAAGTTTACTGTTGCCTGACTTTGCGCAGTACTACCTGATGATGGTTGAATCGAACCAAATGAGTTAAATGTTGAACGGTTTAATACGTCTGCAACACTTAATTGACCTGAATTATCTAAAGATGCACGGTCGATTACAACAACAGGGTTTGCACCCTCAATGTCAGTTCGTTTAATACGTGAACCTGTAACTTCGATTCGCTCAACTTTTTCTACACCTTCTTCTTCAGCAGCAAAAGACGAAGCTGAAAATGCAGCAGTTGACGCTGCACCAAAAGCAATCGCTAAGCGAACTGCTTTTGAAACTTGATTATTTAACATTTGATTCTCCCTGGTCATATCCATGTTATGACTTTATTAATTTATTTTACCCCTTAAAGAGGTACTAGTACCTCATAAGGGAATTAAATACTAATATTAGGGACAACTTTTGGTCAACAGTTTTTTAACCATTGTTTTTCAATGTAAATTTTAAGTTTCAGGTGTATATAAGATTAAAGAAAAATTTGATTACATATATTTCACATTAGTTTATATATTCGAAACAATAAAAAACCCAGAATAAGGTTTGAGTCTTAATTTCTGGGTTTTTTGTATTTTTTTGATAATTTATTATTTCAAATATCTAGCCAAAAACTTTTCCATTTTTGTGTAAAGCTCAACTTTATTTTCTTGCTTCTGAAAGCCATGACCTTCATTTTCTTTCATTATCCATTCATCATCTGACAAAATTACTCCTTTTTTTGCCAAAGCATCGCGTAAATCAGTTGCGTGTTGCTTAACTACACGCGGGTCTTTCGCACCTTGCACTATCATTAGTGGCGCTTTAATTTTATCAACATGTTGCAACGGTGACATTCGTTTCATTAGTGCTTCATCAGATGGATCACCAATCTGCATTTCAAGCACTTCACGTTGTGACTCCCAATGCTTTGGTAATGTATCAAATAATAAAGACACATCTGTTACGCCAACGTAATCTATTCCGCATTTATAAAGTTCAGGTGTAAACGCAAGGCCTGCTACTGTGGCATAGCCACCGTAACTCGCGCCATAAATACAGACCTTATTCGCATCTGCGATACCTTCTGAAACCAAATATTTAACGGTATCTGTAATATCATTTTGCATTTCAGCGCCCCATTTACCACCATAGCCCGCTTGCTGGAATTTGCGACCATAACCGCCAGACCCCCTAAAGTTAACTTGGACTGTGGCATAGCCTCTACTTGCAAAAAACTGCGCTTCAGGATTGAATCCCCAATAATCTCGAATTCCAAAGGGACCACCATGTGGATTTACGATAAGAGGTAGCTGTTTACCCGATGAGTTTTTAGGAATTGTGATATAACCATTTAATGTTAAACCATCTCTACTTTTGAATTCGATAGGCTGCATCGGCGACATCGCTTTAGGATCTATCCATGACATTGGGCTTAATAATGCTTTTAAGCTATTGTCATTTTTATTGAATAAATAATATTGGCCGGGATCAGTGTCACTCGCTGCATAGACAATATTGAGCACTTCATCATCAGAGCGACTGGTAATTGTCACAACTTTATCGGGAAATGCCTGCTTTAATGAGGTCATCATTTTTGCAGTCTGTTCATCGAAGTATACTTCCTCAGGGTATTTGTCATAAAAACTAATTGAAGTAAGCTTTTTACGCTTTCTCGAAAAGCTAAGCGATGTAACATCAACGTTATCATGGGCAAAAATTTGTTCGCCTAACTTATTCGTTTCTGGATCGAAATAAAAAACAGCTTTGGTATCACGACCTAAATCAGAAGCGACGAACAACCTTTTATTATCGAAATCAAATGCCAATGGTTCAATATTTGCTTCTTCGGCATTGTACTCTCGTAATACTCTGAATTTTTCTTCGCCTTTTCCTTTATATAGTAAAGTACCTTTTAAACCTTCAATCGTTAAAGCGCCACGTACCTCACCATCATGATCAAGCATCCACCCCTGAACGTTACCAGGGTTCTTTGCAAGTAAGTCCATCTTGTAATTACGTTCGTGTTTACGATCCCAACGGCTGTCGATTGGCAGTTTATATAAATCTGGAGCAACAATGTTTCGGCCGTTATATTGCACCAGAATATGCTTTGGATCATCTGGTAATAAATGCACAACTGATGCAGAGCGGATACCTGATGCGCCAACTTTTGATCCGACTAACTGCACGACCTTCGCACGTTTCTTATGGGCATCAATTGTATAAATACTGAATGCTTCATTACCATTACTGTCTAGTGTAAAAATAATGTCATCATTATTCGCCCAAGAGAAACTATTGATATCTTGCTCATCAAACTTTGTTATTGGCCTCGCATTTTTAAAGCCATCAACTTCCATTACAACAATATTTCTACGCTCGTTAATTGGCGATAAAACCGCAAGGTACTTACCATTTGGAGAAAGTTGCAAATTAGAAAATTTAGGTGTTTTAAAGAAGTCCTCAATTGGGATGTCTTGCGTTTTGGAGCCGACACTCATAGATAAACTGAGCAAACTACTCAAAAGTAAAAACCATATTATTTTCATTTTAATATTCCCTTTAATTATGACGATAAATGTTTGGGTTATTTATAACTTAGTACTTTGCATAAAAAAACCCTGCTACAGCAGGGTTTTAAGAGCTTATACTAATTATTTTAGCTTAGAATTTTTGTTCTAAACGAAGGTACATTGAACGACCTGTTTGATCGTATAATGACCAGCTTGAATCACGGTAATCACGGAAGCCGTCATACCAAGAAGGTGCTTTCTTATCAAATACGTTGTTAACACCTACAGAAATTTTAGTATTTGTTGGTGCAGTGTATGTGAACTGAGCATTATGCTTGAAGTATGAAGGAACGTCAGCAAGGTAATCAACACCCCACTCTTCGTTACCTGACTCTTGAGCGCCTACGTAGAACATAGTCCAAGAAGCACTGTAATCTTCATAAGAATAGCTAACACCTAAATCAGCTTTCCAATCTGGGTAGTCTTGAAGACCAGCATAATCAAACGGTTCTGCATCTTTATCAGCTTTTTCTTCAAACTCCATAACTTTTGAAACGTTTAGCATTACGCCAAAGTCACCGAAGCTAGTTTCATGCTTATAGCGAGTTGAGAAATCGAAACCAGACGTTTGTAGTGATGCTTTATTGATATAACCTGTGTAGATGTAATCAATTTGGCCAGTACCATTAGCACGGTCGATAGCATCTGGTGTAGAACCTAAACCACCTTCTTCTTGTTCAATACGTAGAAGTTCAGTTGTGCTTACGTCATCGATACGGTTTTCGTAGCTGATATCGTAGTAAGTTAATTCTACTGCTAAGCCATCAACGATATCCCATACGAAACCAAGCGTCGTAGAGTCACCCGTTTCTTCAGTAAGGTTTGCATTACCACCGAACCATGTCGCTACTTGCTCACCAGCGTCAGAACAATAACCTTCTAATGATTGACCAGGGTTAGCATCACACCATGCTGTATCACGAACAGTTGGGAAGCTTAATGCATAAGACTGGAACATTTCGCCCATGTTAGGAGCACGGAAAGACTCACCCCAAGAACCACGGATTAATAATGTGTCAGTTGGGCGCCAAGTAACACCTACTTTTGGAACAACCTTATCAAATGTAGTGCTCTTTTCACCAAGGTTAGTCATACCTGACTGTTCGTATTTCTCATAACGACCAGCAACAGTTACATCAATTTCGTAAGGTAAGCTTGCTTGAATTTCCATGTATGCAGCAGTACGGTCACGAGTTGCATATACGTCATCGCCGCCTGAACCGCCTGAGATGAAACCATTTGCAGACTCAGGGTCAGATACTTGAGTGAAATCAATTTCTTCAAATTCTGCACCAACAACACCAGCAATAACGAAATCACCGTTATCAACGAATGTAGTAGACACTAAACCATCAATTTGTTGGCTTTCGTAACGACCTTCATAAGTACCTGTATGCGCTGCATATTGGTATAAGTCTGTAAGTTGAGTATTCCACTCTTCGTAGCTCATGCCAGTAGTGTTAAGAATATCATATTCACCAGAGTCAATTGCGCTTTGTAACATTACGTCATTAACTAGGTTGCTACCAAAAACATTTGTTTTAGAGATGCTGTTTTGATAGTTGATTTCCCAATCAAAACCATTACCAATATCAGTGAAGCCTTCAAGACCTAATACGATGTCTGTAGTTACAACTTCTGTTTTTGTATCACGGTTACCAATTGGCACAGAACGCATGTAAAGACGGATATCTTCATCTTCTGGGTTATATTGGTTGTCAGCATCCATCCAAACTGCACCGGTAGATACTGGCGTACCTGCGTAACGAGAGTTTGTTTCGTTGAAACTTGCCATTGCACGACCAACAAAGCGAATGTTGTCAGTCAATTCATAGTTAAAGTTAGTTAAGAATGAGTTGTTTTCTACGTCTGGGTAGAACTTTGTAACGTTACCGTAGTTGTATAAACAACCACCAACGCCGTTCTCATCCATAGAATTTACGACGTCAGCTGTTTGGTCACAAAGCTCAGGGTTAGAGATATAGCTACCCGCACCACCGATTCGGTAGTTTGGAACATGGCTATAACCGCTGTAAGCACCGTAAGTCGGATCGTCCATCGCCCAAATTTCTTTGTCGAAGATTGCATTGTCACGTGAGTTTTCATACGTGAAGATGATGTTACCTTTTTCAGATGTGTAACCTGAAGTAATTGAGAAAGTTTTGCTTTCGCCACCTTCAACTTTAGGTACTTCGTAATCGTATTTTACGCTAACACCATCAAAGTCTTTTTTAGTAATGATATTGATTACACCAGCAACAGCAGATGAACCATAAACAGCTGATGCGCCATCGCGAAGGATTTCAACACGCTCAACAACTGCCATTGGAATGATTGATGTATCAGCCGATGAACCAGAAGATGAACTTGTACCAGGCATACGACGACCATCTAATAATACAAGTGTCGCGTCAGAACCAAGGCCACGTAAGTTAATGTTAGAAGAAGCTGCACCACCAGCACCGTAACCAGATACACCTTTCCAAGAACCGAAAGAGTTAGAAGCAAGGTTATTTAAAACGTCAGCAACTGTAGGCTCACCTGAAAGGCTGATTTCTGCCGCTGATAAAACGGTAACTGGAGAGCTGTTCTCAAGATCTACCTGCTTGATACGTGAACCAGTAACTTGGATACGCTCAACTTTTTCTGCGTTTTCTTCATCTGCAGCAAATGTGCTTGCAGAAAATGCAGCTGTAGAAGCTGCGCCAAAAGCGACCGCTAAGCGAACAGCTTTTGAAACTTTATTATTTAACATTTGATTCTCCCTGGACCATGTTATTCATGGAATATTTATAGTTATTCAAAAAAAATGCATATTAGGCATTAATTTTGAGCTTTGATAATAATACTCGCCACTCTTAAAGGTCAACACTTCGCTAACTCAAAAGTTCAATTTTTAACAATAAATAAAACACTAACCAAAATAATAAAACATAATTAACACCTTCAAACCCCTTTAAATACAATAGGCACAGCAACATTTACAACAAGTTACAAAGGTCAAAAAGAATTTAATTTTTTAGTATTAATATGGGTACTAAAGCAAAACCCACCATTAATTGCAGTTTCCGCAACAAAACTTAACACCAATAAATGGCATTTTTTATCTTTAAAAATAAAAAAATAAAATTTTAAGACCTTACAATTAAGGTGAAACCACAACAAACATGGTCAAAACGATTAATACATGTAGAAAAAGGACAAAATGATGCAAAAGTTAATAGAATGAACATTCTATTAACTAGCAATAACTAACGGAAAGTGCAGAAAAACATTTAACCCCTTATATTTTCTGAAGATAAATAAGTAAAACTAGAACAAATTCGGTACATATAAACTTGAAAAAACTGTAACAATCACTGATAGTAAGATTGTTAAAACAACAAGGAAAAATCATGTTTAAACAATTATTACTAATTGCATTTACGTTTTGCTCACTTTCTTCGTATGCAAAAATAAATGAACTACCAGAAGAATTTTCAGACTTTAGCCTTAATCGAGATATTAAAATTTCGTATGAGGACCTTGATAACTTACTTGAAATGACTGTTATCGACATGGGGATGTCAGACCGAAGCTCTCGCAAATCTCAATCCTCCATTGGCACCCGCATGAAATCGCACAGAAACAACGATACTGCGCTTGAAGCCAATCGTTTTTTCTTCGAAGGTGTTTCTAAATCAGAGATAAAGGATGGCTTTCACAAGATTAGAGTTAGCTTAGAGAAGGTACCTAGCGAAGTATCGCTGAATGATTTAAGCCTAGACGAGCAGTTAGCTTACTGGCTTAACCTATATAATACAGCCATGGTCGAAAAATTAATTGAACACTACCCTATTCGCGATACAGAAGACCTTCTATTTGGTGATGATTCGATTTTAGAAGATGAGTTTTTAACCGTTGCCGGTTACAAACTTTCACTCAATGATATTCAACATAAAATTGTTTTTGAAAAATTTGGTAAAAAAAAGCCGATAGTTATGTATGGCTTTTATCAAGGTAACATTGGTAGCCCAAACCTTCGAGATGAAGCGTATAAAGGTAGCAAGGTTTACCATCAACTTGTTGAAAATGGAGAGGAATTTGTAAACTCAAATAGAGGCATGCAAATTAAACGTAAAAACCGCCTTTATGTATCTAAGTATTATGAGCAAGCTGAGTCTTTATTTTCAGATTTCGAAAGTGACTTACGTGAGCACTTAGAAGACTACGCTGAAGGTCAAATGAAAAGCGATGTTAAATACGCCAAACGCTTCAAAGTTGATATCGAAGATTGGAGTATTACTGATTTATATGGTACCGACCGTGACTATGGCGGTTCTGCATCAACTAACCCTGCAGCAATGCTTAATGCTGTTGTAAGCAACTCAGCTGTACCAATCGGTCCTGAAGGTAGTGGCTCAGGTATTGGAGCGGTTAATGTGAGTCATATTACGGATTCAATTATGATGCGCACCATGGATTTTGGTCGTTTTTCTCCTGAAATGTTAGAGAAAATCAAAAAACTTAACTTAAAGCGCCAAGACAACAGTGGATCTGTTGAGATTAAGGATCTTGATTCTAACAATTAAAATAAGAAGGCCACTCGTCAAAAGAATGTGACGGGTGGCTTTTTCTGAACAGGGAGTTCGCTATGCTTAAACCACTCTTATTAATAACCGCAATTTTCTTTACTGCACACTCGTCAGCAAAACTAGACACTCTACCTGAAGAATTTGCCGATTTCGGCTTAGATAGTGATTTAACAATATCTTATGGTGATTTAGATCAGTTACTTAAAATCACGGTTATTGACTTAGGCCGCTCAGACCGAGGTTTTCGAAAAGGCCAATCAGGCATTGGCACACGCACCCGAGCACACAAAAATAACGATACAGCTCTAGAAGCAAATCGTTTTTATTATGAAGAAGTTGTAAAGGCAGACCTGAAAACTGGTTTTAAAAAAATACGTCTGAGCCTTGAACAAGTTCCTGAACAAATCCCACTTAATGAGCTCGTTTTATCTGAGCAACTGACTTATTGGCTAAATTTATATACCACAGCATTATTAGAGAAACTCATTGAGCACTACCCTATCTTCAGTACTGAAGATTTATTATTTGGTGATAATTCATTACTTGATGAGGAATTTATTACTGTTATGGGGCATAGCCTGTCTTTAAATGATATTCAACACAACATTGTCTTTAAAAAGTTTGGTAAAAATAAACCGATTGTTATGTATGGATTTCACCAAGGAAATATAGGCAGCCCAAATCTTCGCCCAGAGGCCTATGTAGGAAGCAAAGTGTATTACCAACTAGCAGACAATGGTGAGGAATTTGTTAATTCTAACCGAGGTATGCAAATTAAAGGGAAAGATAGACTTTACCTATCCGTTTACTACCAGCAAACAGAAGCCTTGTTTGACGACTTTGAGCAAGATTTAAAGTCTCATATTGAACACTATACTAATGGCTCTTTAAAAGATGCTGTAGAGTCTTCTAAAGGGTTTAAGCTTACAATAGATGATTGGCATATTGTGGATTTATATCGCACGCATAGAGCCTATGGCGCCTCTTCTGCTATTAACAGGGCCGCGCTAGAGGGTATAGGAGGAATGACATATGGATATCGTGCAGCAGACGGAAGCTATATCACCGATCCCTTAACGAAGCGGCTAGCTCAATTTGGTCGATACCCACCACAAGTTTGGAAGAAAATTCGCAAGCTTTATAAACAAAGAGAACGCATTAAAGGTACTGTAGAAATCAAAGACCTTGATGTAAATCAAGAGTAATATTTTACTTTACTGTACGCCCTGTTAACATAAAGCAAAAACAGGGTGTACGAGTGAATAATTCATTGCAAAGAGCTTTGCACGCATTCAATCAACAACAATATGTGCAGGCATTACAACTCCTTTCTTTACATACAAATAAAACCGCTGATTGGTATACATTAAATAGCTTATGTTTATCAGCTGTAAACAAAACTATTGAAGCAGAGCAGTGTTATTTACAAGGCCTTAGCCAATTTAGCAATCATGTTGGCCTTTTAGACAACTACACAAATCTACTTTGTAAACAAAAAAAGTATGCAGAGTGTATTCAGTTTTGTGAATACAACACAGCTTCTTTATCACTCGAAAAGCCACGACTTAATTACATTGAAAGCCTAATTAATCAAGATGAATTATTAAAAGCCGAACATTTATTGAGCAAAACATCGCCCTCGCAGAACACATTCGTTCGTTACCATTGGCTCACTTTAGAGCTTTTCGAGCGCTTTGGTGACTTACAACGTATCGAAGAGTATTTTCAAACAAAATTGCCAGCTCAATTAAAGGGGCAATTTCATTTCGTTTATAAACATGCTTGTAATTATCGAAATTTAGGTCAATTTGCCGAGGCCTTAGCGCTTTTGCAAATGCTTTTAAAACAGCAACCAAGCGCCGAGTTGCATTACATAGTTGGTTGTACATACTATGATTTACAGCAATATGAACAAGCACAAGCTCACCTTAAGGCATGCTTAGAACTTGCTCCTAACTATGTACCAGCGCATGAAAGCCTTAACAAGCTCTACTGGGAACACTCGCAGAGTCAATTAATGAGTTCATATGCTCAAACTTTCAAAAATTATGATGCAAACCCTGTTCTGATCCACTCTCAAATTGGCCAACTACTGCAACTAGATAAGCTGGAAGAAGCATTATTAGTAAGCAGTGATGCAACACGAAACCATCCACAAAATTTAGATTTACATCATGCACACAGTATAATTCTAGATAGAACAGGTGACGAAGAAAAAGCATTTTCACTCCTTCAGCAACTCGTTAAAGCAGCCCCTCAAAATGCTCGTTACTGTATTGATTTAGCAAACTTTTACATACAACAAGGCGATTACAGCTCAGCGATATCTCATTTAGAAACCGCAGTAAAATTTAATCCTAATAACCAAGAGCTTTGGGCATATTTAAGTATTGCTTGGCGACTATCAAATAATGATAAATATCACTGGTTAACTAACCTAGATAAATTCGTTAAAGTGATGGAGCTACCTGCTCCGCCTAGTTTTAAGACCTTTGCTGATTTTAATAAGCAGTTGCAGGAATTAATGTTCAGCCTTCACACAAATAAACTACAACCATTAGATCAAAGTGTGCGCAGTGGCAGCCAAACACAAGGTCACTTGTTACACCGTTCAAACCAACTTATTGATTTATTTAAGTCATCTATGAATGAATGCATTAATCAATACCTGATGCAGCTACCAGAGGATGCTAACCACCCTCTATTAGCGCGTAATCATAAACGCTTTGTTGCCAGAGGTAGTTGGTCGGTGAAACTAGAAGAAGGCGGTTTTCATGCTAATCATATCCACCCTCAAGGTTGGTTATCAGCGCCGAGCTATATTTCTATTCCTAATGAGATGAGTAAAGATGATGAAACTAAAAATGGCTGGCTTAAGCTAGGAGAAACCAGTCTTAACTTAGGTGAGCGTGAGTCTATAGCTCGTGAAATATGCCCTGAGGAAGGTCAAATTATTATATTTCCAAGCTATATTTGGCATGGTACATACCAACTAGAAAGCACTAGCCCTCGGCTAACTATTCCATGTGATATCATGCCCTTAAAATAATAAAAAAGACCATCTAAATGATGGTCTTTTTTATTACCAATTACTTATTTAACAACGCTTTGGCATCTTGGTAGGATTTTTCATCGGCCTGTATGTGTTCAAGGTAATTTGCAAATCGTCCTGAAGATGACTTATAAAGTGGCTTTCTAACCTGCCATACACTCGCTGTACTTACAGTGCCAGATTTATTGTGAAATCGCTGGGCCTCATCAGTATATTCAAGCCCTAGAAAGCTAAACAGCTGTTCTAAAATCTGCTCGGGTGAGCAAACGAGCTGATCGTAATTCAGAGTAAAAATATCTTTACTGAAACACGACTGCCAATGTGACTTAATACGTTGCTGCTGCTCATAGTGATGTAGAATATCACTAAGGGATACAGCATAGTTTAAGCTCGGACCCAAATGCTGGAAAAAAGCTGACAAGCTATTGTCTTTAATATCTCGTTCCGTCCAGATAATCTTAGCTTTTGGATAGAGCTGCTTGATAATGTCTAAGTAAAGGTAATTTTCAGGGCGTTTATCTGTTACATAAAGCGCACCTTCAGCTCTTAAAGTTAATTGTTCTTTATAACCATCAATAAATTCAGGCTCTTTAGCCTTATTAACAAGTGCCTTTTCATCGCCAATCAAATTGAATAACGATGAATGTAAATAGGCAATTTCACCACCTGCCGCTATTTGCTCGTTAGAGCTGATGATTTGTTCAATTAATGTTGAGCCAGAACGAAACATACCGCAAATTATAATTGGTGTTATTGAACTATTCGCTTCTTGCAAAGCAATATTACGAGCTAAGGTGTAGTCAGTAATCTTCTCAGCAGATTGGCGATCATAGGCTGGTAAATACTTTTTATTGTAATGATTAGCTTTTACATAATAATACCAAGCTTTCTGATAGTTTTTACAATCATTAAATACTTTACCAAGTGCATAATAAATATCAGCACACGCTATATCATCTGACTCTCGCTTTAAAATGGCTAAGCTTGCTTGTTCATAGTCAATTGCATCGCGTTCAGTGAAGGTTTCAATATCGGCCAATCTTGCTTGAGCCATCGCATTAAATGCATCTATTTTTAAAACCTGTTGAAAGCCTTTTTTCGCTTTCTCTTTATCACCAAGCTGTTCGTAAATATTTGCCAATGAAAAGTGAGCTTGAAGATTATTTTCATCATGACTAATCGCTTGTTGTAAGTAACGTACGGCATCATCGGGTTGATGTAATTGCTCATTATGCATAAAAGCAATTTCTATTAGAGCGGGTGCTTTAAACTGCTCAGATAATGTTAGAGCTTGTTCAAAGAAACGCATCGCTGAATCGTGGTTATCAAGCTTTCTTTCTATTTTTCCTAGCTGAAAGCAAATATCAGCTTGCTGCGGATTTGTCTCATATAAAGGTAATAGCGCGCTTTTTGCAATTTTGAACTCACCACAACTTATACTTAATTGTACTAAGGTCAGTACATAATCAAACTTGTTTGGAGCTATCGATACCAGTTTTTGGCAATAGGCAATGGCTGTTTCAGTATCTTGTTGCTGCATAGCAACTTTGAAAAGGATCTGTAACGCTTTTTCAGCAAACTCATTGTTATGTGTTAACGGTTTTAATAATTCTATCCCTTGGTTAACTTTACCTTGCTGAAGTAAAGCAACAGCTTGGGTAAACGCGTGTTGTTCTGATGTCATTGTTTCCCCATATAAAAAGCTTCCCCATAAAAAAAGCGAGCCGAAGCTCGCTTTATCATACATTAATTAATTCAAATTAGAATTTTAATGAAACGCTTGCGTGGAAGTAACGACCTAGAGTGTCGTAGTAACCAGCAACTGCGTTACCATTTGTAGATAATGTACCGCCTACTAGTGGTGGCTCTTTATCTAATACGTTGTTCACACCAACAAGTACGCGAGTGTAATCATTGATAGTGAATGAACCTTTAAGGTCAAGGTAGCTTTGTGAACCAATGCCGTCTTGAACTAAAGTGTCAGAACCTGTGTAGTCATTAACTGCACTGAAGTAACGCCATTTAGCAGTAGCTTTCCACCAGCTACCTGTGTCGTAGCTTGCAGTTAGAACATGACGCCATTCTGGTTGTGGGAAACAGCCATTGTCTAGTGTATCAACACAGTCATACGGTTCACTTACACCTGGAATATCTTCATATTCTTTAGTCATCATGTAAGTACCGATTAGGCTTGTAGAAAGTGTACCACCGCCGATTTCCATGTCATAGTTAGCACTTAAATCAACACCTTCAAAATGAATGTTACCTAAGTTAGTGTTTGTTGCTACAACTTGACCAGAACCAATCCATAAGCTGCCGCTACCAGGAGTACGTTCAATCTTATCACAGAATTGAGCATCGCCTGTTAGACCACACTGACGAACGATTAACTCTGGGTCAATTGCACCGATTGCATCTTCAAGGTCGATATCCCAGTAATCGATTGAGAAGTTAAAGCTCTCAAATGGGTTACCAACAACACCTAGAGTGATTGTATCTGCGATTTCAGGGCTTAGATCAGGGTTACCACCGAAGAAACCGTTATACTGATCTGCAGGGCTCTTACCTACGTTACCGTACTGAGACGCTGTAATACCTGTGTTAGCACAAGCTGCTTGGCTAAGTTCTGGAGTTGCAGTCGCACATGGATCTACACCTGCCCATAAACCTTGGCTTTGTTGAGCGAATAGCTCACCGTTGTTTGCAGAACGAACCGCACGGTTGTAGCTTGAACGGATTTTCCAGTTCTCAGTTACGTCCCAGTTCATTGCTACTTTATAAGTAGGCTCTGAACCTGAAGTACTGTAATCAGACCAGCGATAACCTAAGTCAATTAATAGACTTTCAACACCAGTGATACCTTCAACGATAGGAATACTTAACTCACCGAAGAATTCTGTTACATCGTACTCACCGTTAAGGCTCTTAGTAGGACCACCTTGACCAAGTAATAGACCTTGTGCGTAAACTTCATCCGCTGTACGGCCAAATGTTTCTTCACGGTACTCAGCACCGAATACTGCAGCAAGTGGGTAATCTGAAGAAGGAAGACCAAATTCAAATTCACCTGTTACGAAGCCACTTACGATGAACTGTTCAGTAACACCGTTAAGAATCGCAGTACCAGTTAATGCGCCAGCTGATTCAGCAGAAACACCTTGGTATGTGAATACTTCGTAAGGGATACAGCCATCAGTTGCGGCACAGTCTTCACCATTTGCAGAAAGCGCAGTACTGATACGTGGACCGAAGAAGTCATTTTCGTATGCAGAAGATGAAGAAGTTGAACCATATTGCATGAACGCTTCATATGACCAAAGGTCACTGATTTCACCTTTACTACCTAGTACTAAGCGGAATGAGCTGTGCTCAAGTTGGTTAACACGTGGGCCACCTTCAACGTTACGCTTACCAATGTAAGTAGCAAATTGGTCACCAGAAGTTAGACCGAAACGGTCAGTTAGGTTTTGACGCTGTGCATCTGTAAGAAGAGGGCTATCGTAATCGATTACGTAGTTTTCATTAAAGAACGTACCCGATTCTGCGATTTGTGCAGAAGTACGGTCACGCATGAACATAGCTTCAATGAATGGGTGGAAGTTATCGTTTACTTCATAGTTAGCGAATAAGCCCATTGTGTGGCGCTCATCCGGACGCATAAAGTGGTTTACTGGTGCGTAGTTATAAACGTTACCGCTTGAAGGAATGAAGCTACTATCAGAACCAAGTGTCCAGTAATCGTAGTCATCCCAATCAAATGCACCTGTGTCAGTTACACCTGAGATATAGAAGTTAGGAACTACCGCGTTACCAGAACCACCACACGCTGTACCTGCAGCATTAAGAGCACATGAAGAGTAATCACGTGCGCCTTGGCGTAATTCGTTTTGTTTGTTGTAAGTGAAATAACCTACAGCGTGACCTTTACCGCTATCGAATGAACCACCTAAAGTAGCAGAGAAATCAAACGATGAACCGTCAAAGCCTGAGCTTCCATCAGGGTAATCAAAATCACGGTCATCCATTAAACCTTGGATATACTCGTTGTCGTTATCGTGTTGATAAGCTGTTGAACCAAGGTTTACTTCGAAACCTTCGAACTGATCGTCCATCACGAAGTTTACAACACCCGCTACCGCGTCAGCACCGTAAGTTGATGAACCACCACCTGTCATAACGTCAACGCGTTTGATAAGTGCAGCTGGAATTTGGTTAATATCAGCAGACTGGCTGTAGATACCACCAGCTTGCATACGACGGCCGTTGATAAGTACTAGAGTACGCTGTGAACCCATACCACGTAAATCAAGAGTAGCAGTACCAGAAGCACCATTTGATTGGAATGCAGTGCTTGAAGCTTCTAGTTGAGGCAAGCTGTTCATCATGTCTTCAACACGAGTGAAACCAGCTACTTCGATTTCTTCAGCTGTTGTAACTTGTACTGGGCTTGCAGTTTCGATATCAGTACGTTTGATACGTGAACCTGTAACTTCAATACGTTCAACTTTTTCTACTGCTTCTTCTTCAGCAGCATAAGAGTTTACAGAAAACGCAGCTGTTGAAGCTGTACCAAAAGCAAGCGCTAAGCGAACTGCTTTTGAAACTTTATTATTTAACATTTGATTCTCCCTGGACCACTATATTGTGGCTATATTTAGCATAAGCTTGTTTATTATTTGTATCGCATCAGGACTGCGACAAACAAATAATAAACAAATAAAACAAAATATCCAGCCCTTTATTTACAATTTTTTAATGAAGCAGCAAAAAGTTTACGTTTTCTTGTTTTATGGACAAAAAACACACAAATAAGCGTTTAAACTGAGCTTACCGATCATTCATCGCAACAAAGAGTCAAAAAAATGTTAATTTTTCTAAAAAAGCTGTATCTGACGGTCACTTAGTGACGAAACTTTAGTACCCAAATCAACAACAATCATTTCAGCTATTGGCAACAATTGTTTGTTAACATAAATGCCATAATCGTAATTATGGTGACCTGTGTAGTACTCAGCGCCGTTAGGGGTGTAAACATATTTAATTATTTGTCCACGCTGAAATGCAAGATGAGGATTGTCAGCTAAGTACTGTTTCGCTGCTTTAACGTGGGGAGGGATGTTTTTTTGGTAATCGGTTAAATGCTGACCCAGGCGTTTGCGATAGATTAACTTAGCGTCAAACTCACCTGCATATAATTTTTTAACATACGTATCAAAGGCTTGAAAAATTAATTCTTGGCTATAATTTTCAGCAAATAATATCTCAAATAATTCTGTTTGAAACTCATGAGCAAGTTCTGTCCAATCACTCCTTACGGTTTCCATACCTTTAAAAACTAATTTTGAAGCACCATTTTTTTCGACTTTTCCTACATAACGCTTTTTTGAACCCATTGTTTTGCCTCTAATAGTGGGCATAAAAAATGGGCTATAGTGAGTTTCGTACTCAATTTCTAAAAAGCTGTCTATTTTATAGTCTTTCTGCAAAACCTGCTGCCAGCGTTTGTTAATTTTCTCCGCCAGTTTCGTACCGATTTCATTACAGTTTAGTGAATTTAGATCATCATCAAGCTTAACAAAGGTCGAATCTGTATCACCATAAATGACGTTATAGCCCCACTCTTCTATCCAGTGCTTGGTTGTTTGCATTATTTCATGGCCACGCAAAGTGATTGAACTCGACAATCTCGGGTCATAAAAGCGACAACCTTTAGAGCCAAGTACACCATATAAGCTATTCATGATGATTTTAATTGCCTGCGAGAGCATAGGTTGGTTTTTATCTTTGGCCATTTGCCTTGTAGCTGCAAGTTCACGAATAAGCTCAGGCAGATGGTGCTCAGTACGTGAAAACTGTGCTTGATTAAAACCTTCGATTGCGTCATCTGGCTTTTTTAACCCTTCAACTAGACCAAGAGGGTCTATACAAAATGTACGCATTATTGATGGATAGAGGCTTTTGTAATCAAGCACCAGGATATTCTTGTAAAGACCTGGCTGCGATGACATGACATAACCACCTGGGCTGTCAAAACTTAACCCATGATCGCCTAAATTAGGGGCTATATAGCCACTTCTATGCAATAGCGGTAGATAAAGATTAGTAAAGGCCGCTACTGAGCCGCCCATTCGTTCTAATTCAAGTCCGGTGAGTTGGCTTCTTACAACTGCAAAATCGAGTAACTTTAATTTCTCAAAAATCCGCAAAACTAAAATACAGTCTTGCCTGTTGTAATTAGCAAGAGACAGCTTGTCTTCATTAAACTGGCGAATAATTTCTTCAAGACGATTATCTGTGCTGATCAGCTTCTCTTCACCAAGTTCGATACTCGCTACATTGGCAAGACTGAAACTGTCGTAGTGATAAGTGGCATTTTTTAAGGTATCAATACCATCAATAACTACGCGACCAGGCATTGTTATGCGAGTAATGTTTCCCGAGCGCACGCGCATTATTTCTTTGTTGCGACCAAGCTTTAGAGATATACCTAACGCCTCAGCTCTTGCGTGAAGCACACTGAAGTCAAATTCAATAACATTCCAACCAATCAGTACATCAGGATCAATTCGCTGAATTTCATTTTCAAACTGAGTAAGCAGATCTATTTCATCTTCACACCAATTGATTTGATAATCTAGATGAGTCGTTGGCTCTGGGCGACCTATCATTAAGACTTTATCAATGCCTTTTCCGACTAATCCAATAGAAAATAGTACGCCTTCGCCATTACACTCAATATCAATAGAAACATGTTTGAAAAAAGGCCTAAATTCATTGTTTGGTTTTAATTTAGCGTTCTTTAACAGTCGAAAACCGCTTCGTATTTGTATTTCACCTTTTACCCATACTGAGCCTTTAATGAAACGCTCCATCAAAAATCTGTCAATTGGCCTAACATCATCTTCAAAAGTAACTAGTTGTGAACTTTTTAAAACCTTAATGGCGCTGTAGTAATCTTTTAACGATTTAAAATAACAACATATCACCGACTGATTTTGGAAGTTTTTTAGTTTGGCATCAGCAAAACGAGCATGAATGTTTTGATTTTGTAATAGTCGCTTAGCAGCAGTTACTTGGTTTTCAGGAATGAAAAATACCACCTCTTGGTGCTCAACCTGTACTTTTAAAGGGCCGTTTTCACTCCAGAGCCAAAACACAAAACTAACCCCTGATGAGCTATCAAACGCTTCTTTAGAAAGGATAAAACCTGTATCTGTAACCATTTACTTCAAATATCTATTACGGAAGGGGTATAGTACACCCTAACTACATAAAATTATAAGAGCCAATTATGAGCCCAATTGATGCGATTAATAACGCAAAGACACTCGTTGCTACAGAACCACATAAAGCTAAAGTTATGTTGTTAGAGGTACTCAATGAAAATCCAGAATATCACGATGGCTGGGCTTTACTTGCTAATATTCACAAACTACTGCAAGAGCATGAACAACAGCAAAGTGCACTCAAACAATATGAAATGATTTATTGGTTTAATAAACAATTAGACACGGCTAAACAACAATTAACCAACCAAAACCCTCTGCAAGCGCAGCAAACCATTCAGCAATTATTAAAATTAGTTCCAAATGAATATAGAGCACTCGAAACGCTGGCTGAGATCGCATTTAAAGTGGGTGATAGCAAAGCTTACTTTGCAATATCAAAACATAACCTTGAGAACAACTCGCAAAGACAAACTGTTAAAGAAAGCTACTGTAAAGCCCTACTCAATACCAAGCAATTTGATGAGTTAATCTCTTTTTACCACTCGTCGATATCTTCACCGACATTATACATTGAGAGCCTATTAGCGATCGCTCATGTAAAATTAATGCAATTTGATGAAGCTACAACCATCTATAACAAGTTACTTGATGCAAACTATTACGCAGCCCAATGCCACCTTCGCCTCGGCAACATTGAAAAAATAAAAGGTAATACTGGGCTTGCAATTGATCACTACAAGCGAGCACTGCAAATAGATAAAAAACTTGGTGAGGCTTACTGGAATTTAGCAAACTTAAAGACCTACATTTTTGACAGTAAGGATGTAGACTTTCTAAAACAGCTCACGCAAGCTGCTAAGCCAAACCTTAATAGTGCTCAATTCTATTTTGCGCTCGCAAAGGCATATGAACAACAAGGTAACTTCAGCTTATCATTTGCGATGTTAGAAAAAGCGAACAGTATTCAAAAGTCACTAACGCCCTACAAGCCTAGTAATTTCACTTCTCGTTGCACGCAACATTTAACTCAGAAGCCAATGGCTCATAATGCATTTGATGAGTCGTTACAGCTGATTTTTATCGTCAGTCTACCTCGCAGTGGCTCTACCTTAGTTGAGCAAATTTTAGCAAGCCACCCTGATGTTGATGCAAGTTATGAATTAACAGAAATTAACGCAATTGCGCGAGAGCTTGAGAGTAAAAAACTCTCAGATGTACCTTATGGCCTTGATAAACTTTCAGAACAAGATAAGGCTCATTATGCCGCAAGGTATTTAAATTTTATTGCTCCACTACGCGGAAAAAATAAGGTCTTTATCGACAAACAACCCGCAAATTTTCACCATATCGCATTAATAAAAACTCTATTTCCAAACGCTAAAATTCTCGAAGTAACAAGAGATAAAGCTGCAACAGCATGGAGTTTATACAAGCATTCTTTTTCTGAGGGCCACGCCTATAGCTACGATTTCAAATCGCTTGCACAATATATAAATGATTACGCAGATTTAATGTCGCACTGGCATGCTCTTTATCCAGATGAAATCTTCAACGTTGACTATCAAAGCCTTGTTAATGATTTTTCCAATACAGTTTCTGAGTTGCTTGATTATTGTAGTTTAGAAATGCATGAAAGCTGCATGAGCTTTTATACTCATCAGCGTCCGATAATGACACCAAGCTCAGAGCAAGTAAGACAACCGATTTACAAAGATGCTCTAACGCAATGGACAAATTATAAAGTTCATTTGGAGCCCCTACTCAAGCTAATAAAATAATAATCAAACAAGTCGCTTGTAGTTGCCCAGTTAAATCTCTAAAATTCATTACTGTAATTATATACATACTTTAGGTTTTCTGGGCATGCTTTCTGACTCTTTAAAAAAAACAATTCGGCAAATTCATAAGCATGTTGCTGATAACCTCACCGATTACCGCCCTAGAAGCAGTCAAAACTACTTAGTTGCCGAGATAGCAAAAACGCTGGCTGGCGAATATCACAAGAGCCAACGAATTTGTGTTATTGAAGCAGGCACCGGGACCGGAAAATCGTTAGCGTATTGTTTAGGGGCATTGCCCTTAGCGATGGCCAAGAAAAAGAAATTAGTGATTTCGACGGCAACCGTTGCCCTACAAGAGCAGTTAATTAGTAAGGAGCTGCCTTTTTTTAAAGAGCACTCTGGTCTAGACATCAAGTTTGATTTAGTGAAAGGTCGACAGCGCTATATCTGTGCACAAAAACTCAGTGCTGCTGTAAATGGCGACAGTCAAACGCAAATGGAGTTTATGCCGACCCTGTCATCGCCGCTATCTGATATGGAAACCAAATGCTTAAAGCAACTTTATGATGCTTATTCAAAAAAGCAATGGCAAGGTGACCGCGATAGCTGGGCTGATACCATCCCTGATAAAGTGTGGAATTTAATTGCCTGTGATAAGCATTCATGCCAACGACAAATGCGTGCTCACCAGCTATGCCCTTTTCATATGGCGCGTCAGCGTCTGATGCAAATGGATGTGCTAGTGATCAACCATTCTCTATTATTGGCTGATCTTGATTTGGGTGGCGGTAAAATTCTACCTGAGCCTGACGATACAATTTATGTGATTGATGAAGCACACCATTTAGCGCATATCACCCGCGATTTTTCTTCTGCTGCAGCAACCATTAAAGGCACCATAGACTGGCTCGACAAACTGGTAAAATTTGCAGGTAAAATGGCCAATGTGCTCGTAGGTCAAAAAGCAATTGGGCAAAATTTTAAGCTCAGTGACAGTATCAATGATGCCGGCAAAAACTTAAAAGTGGTGCGTGATATTCTTGATAACGCAGACTTTAACTATAACAGTGATGACACCTATCGTTTTGAGCACGGTGAAATCCCAGCATCTTTACATACCAAAGCAAAAGATATTAGCGATGCCACCCTTGATGCCCTAAGAGCACTCAACAAGATGCACGATACCCTAGTGCAAGACGTAAGTGATGGCGATATAAAACCTTATGTGGCCGATCCAATCTTGGCTGAAAGTGGTCAGTACATTAATCGTCTAGAGTTATTAAACAAGCTGTGGTTTAGTTACGCCACAAAAGGCGAAGGTATTCCCCATGCGCGATGGATCAAACGCTTAGAATATAAGAACCATCACGACCACTTACTCAGTGATTGCCCTATTGAAGTTGGCTATTACCTAAAAGATAAATTATGGAATCAATGTGCGGGTGCCGTACTTTGTTCAGCCACCTTAACTGCATTGGGTTCATTTGATCACTTTGCCTATGAATGCGGTCTTGCCAAAGAAGAAGGCGTAAAATACATAAAAGTCCCTTCTCCGTTTGATTACCCAAAACAAGCGACGCTACATATCCCTGCCAGCCATATTGAGCCGACCGATAAAGCGTTTAGCGACCACTTGGCTGAGCAATTACCTAAGTTCCTTGATGATAAAAAAGCAAATTTAGTGTTGTTTGCCTCTTACTGGCAGATGGATCATGTTGTTAAAGCGCTTCGTAGCAAAGGAATTGAGGTCTTAGTGCAAGGTGAAATGTCTCGTGAAGCTCTGCTTAAAAAGCATAAAGCTAATATAGATTTAGGCCGTGCTAGCTATTTATTTGGCACTCAAAGTTTATCTGAGGGTCTTGATTTACCAGGTAAGTACCTAGAAAACCTGGTAATTACAAAAATTCCATTTGCGGTGCCTACCTCACCAATAGAAGAAGCTCAGGCTGAGTTTGTGCAAAGTAAAGGTGGCAACCCGTTTCTTTCGATAACCGTACCTGATGCGGCAAAGAAATTAGTACAAAGCTGTGGTAGACTGCTGCGCAAAGAAAATGATCAGGGTCGCATTACTATCCTTGATCGCCGTTTAGTGACCAAGCGATATGGCAAAGCCATGCTCGATACCTTGCCACCTTTTAAAAGACAAATTGATTATTAATGTTTGAATTAGCTTTAGACCCAGCAACCTGGGCACTATTATGCGCAGTCGCACTGGCAGCGGGCTTTATTGATGCAATTGCAGGCGGTGGCGGGATGTTAACTGTGCCAGCGCTATTAACTGCAGGCTTACCGCCCCACCTCACCTTAGGCACAAATAAACTTGCAGCGAGTTTTGGCTCATTGACGGCCAGCGTGACCTATTTTCGTAAAAAGTTGTTCAACCCACGGTTTTGGGCTGCGTCCATTTTAGCAACAGCCATTGGGGCTCTCGTAGGCACTTTAGTGGTTGATTACTTAAGTATTGAGTTTTTAAATAAATTACTACCTGTGGTGATTATTTTAGTTGCTTGTTACAGCTTATTTGGCAGTTTGAGTACAACTGAGCATAACGAGTTACCAAAGCTTGATAGCAAAACTAAAATTAAACAATGGCTGCAAGGTCTTGGGCTTGGTTTTTTTGATGGTTTAGCAGGCCCAGGAACTGGCACATTTTGGACAGCCTCAAATAGCCTATTATATAAAATGAGCTTATTGCTTAACTGTGGCCTTGCCCGCTCAATGAACTTTGTTTCAAACTTTATTTCTTTGATCACATTCGTGGCGCTTGGCCATGTGAACTTTTTACTTGGTATCACAATGGGCTTTTTCTTGATGCTTGGAGCATGGTTAGGAGCACATTCAGCAATAAAGTTTGGTAGTAAAATGATCCGCCCAGTGTTTAACACTGTGGTTATAGTGTTAGCATTAAAGTTAATCTATGAGGCTTATTTATAAATGCAATCGACTGCTTTAGATAAACTACGTTCACAAATTGAAAGGCTCAAACAATTAGCCACACAATTTGATAAGGGTAATTTATTTGCTAAAAATCGCTATATGCAAGCCCAACCAAGTTTGTTTGATAAAGCCGTGTTTAGCACAAAAAGTATGAAGCTTGCTGACTACGTAAGCGAAATCGAAGATGAGCTAAACAGCTTGCCGCCTGCTGAGCATCGCCATGCTTACCAATATGCACTTGAGCGCATTACCCTTCAGGTAGAGGCGGTATTTAATGTGATCAAATCAACCCCGGTATGGGCTAAAGAAAATAAGTACAGTTTTAAGCCAAAAGCTAAACCACAGGTTTATAAACAAGCAGTTAAAAAAATCATGCAGTCATCCCATGAACTGTATGACGAACTAAAGCAAAACCATGAGTTTGAACGCCGCTTAGTATTGATGATCGAAGAGCGAAAACTAAAACTAGAAGCTGCAAATACACAACAAGCAGCCGAAATTAACAAAGAAATACTCGCATTACACGCAAGACTTGGCCGTTGTCGTAAGGCAATTTCTGCCACTGAAGACAAAATTCAACAGGTCGAGAAACAGCAGCTGAGATAATGTTTTACTACCATCCAAGTTATTCAGCGTTAGCTTTACCTGAGCGTCACCGCTTTCCCATTGATAAATATCGCTTGTTAAAACAGCTTGTCAGCAACTTTATTGATGAACAGTATTTCATTACCCCACAACAAGCCACTAAAGCTCAGCTTACTCTGTGCCATAACCCCGTGTATGTCGACGCATTTTTAGCTGGTAGTCTTGATAGCAAAGCCATTAAAAAAATGGGCTTTCCTTGGTCCACTGAATTGGTTGAGCGAACACTTTACTCTGTTGGGGCGAGTATTCAAGGCGCTGAGTTTGCCTTACAACAGGGTGCTGCTTTTAACCTAAGTGGTGGTTATCATCATGCTTTTACAGGCTATGGTAGTGGCTTTTGTATTTTTAATGACTTAGCGATAGCTGCTGCACACTTGATTGATACTGAGCAGGCCGACACCGTATTAATCTTTGACTGTGACGTTCACCAAGGCGACGGCACAGCTGAAGTTACGCAAGTACATCCTCAAATAATTAGCTGCTCAATTCATTGTCAGCAAAACTTCCCGCGTATTAAGCAGCAATCAAACTACGATTTTGCACTTGAGCATGGCACTACAGATGCTGAATACCTAGAGACCGTCAAACAAGCTTTAGCCCTAACAACTAGACTCCACCAGCCAGATATCATTTTGTATAACGCCGGCGCAGACATCGCAACAGATGACGAGTTAGGGCACTTTCAAGTTAGTTTAGAGGGAGTGTATCAACGTGACTATTTTGTATTAAATCAAGCTAAGAAAGCTAAAATCCCAGTGTTTGCAGCTATGGGCGGTGGCTATCAACGAAATGTAAGCCGTTTGGTTGATGTTCATGGTCAGCTTTTTAGGGCTGCTGTCGATTTATTTTAAAGCTTGGTATACACTTAAAGTGACTTTTTAATTAGGTTCAATCTGTATGAAATTGCATGACGACATTCACAACTACTATGAAAAATTAGTTGTCGAAGACATCACTAAGCGCAACTTAGAATCAACCTATAGTGATGATGTTATGGCAGATTTATGCTGCACTGTATTAAATCAACTGCCAGCCCGCTACATTCGCTATGATGTTGATATGGAATTTTATTTGCCGCAAACAGAGCGCATTAAAATGGAGCAACAAGTACAAACTGCTATCGATGTGGCCATCAGCCAAGTTGCTAAGAAAAAGGAACTACAAGCATGAGCAGTGAGTTAGAAAGCGCGCCTAACTATATAAAAATTGCTGTTGATCTCATTATGCTCTTAGAGCAAAACGACGTTCCCGCCGAAGATGTATTAGCTGCTTTAGAAATCGTAAAGTCTGACTTCGAAAAGAAACTCCCACAATCAACTGATTAATAGTCCGAAAATGGCGAGTATTGGGGCATAAATTTGGTATGCTCAGGTTTTATAATTTAAGAATGTAAAACCATGTCATTGCCAAGTTTATTACGCTTATTCATCCTTGCTGCTATTTGGGGCGCTTCCTTCTTATTTATGCGCATGGCAGCGAATAGCTTAGGCCCTGCGGTATTAATTGAGTTAAGAGTTGGCTTTGCAGCAATAACACTGTTTATTTTTGCGTTGTACTTACGCAAGAAACTTGCGTTCGCGACCCACAAAAAGCATTTTTTCATTATTGGCGCGCTTAATTCTGCCATTCCTTTCTTATTGTTTGCCTATGCAGCACAAACAATCAATGCCTCAACTTTATCCATATTAAATTCAACAACGCCAATTTGGGGTGCCCTTGTTGGTATTATTTGGAGTAAAACTAAACCCACTAAAAGTATGCTGCTTGGCTTGCTATTAGGCTTAACAGGCGTAGCAATTTTAGTGGGGCAAAATAGCCTCACTATCGACAGCCAAGCCATCACAGCAATTGTTGCAGCATTGTGTGCTTCACTCAGCTACGCCATCGCATCTCATTACACTAAACATGCACCTAAGTTATCTGCTTTTGATAATGCCCATGGCAGTATGTGGGCGGCGAGTATCATGGTGCTGCCGCTTATTTTTGTTATTCCTGCTAGAGAAATGCCAACTAACGAAGTTATGCTTGGTGTGGTGGCACTCGGAGTACTGTGCACTGCTGTAGCATATATCTTGTTCTTTCGCTTGATTGATGACATTGGCCCAACCTCTGCGTTGACTGTTACTTTTTTGATTCCACTTTTTGGCATAGTGTGGGGAAATTTAATTTTAGATGAGCAAATTGGTCCCAATACCTTGGTTGGCGCACTGTGTGTTATCGCAGGTACCATGCTCGTTACAGGCTTTATTCGCATCAAGCCGTTTCTAAAACGAAACACCTTGTAACAGAATGCAAATTGCATTTTTAAATACAATCTATACTCTATTAGGTACTAAAAAAGGAAGGAGAAGTGTATGTCAGGTACTACCATGGTGGTGTTAATCGTGCTGATATCAGTCGGCTCTGGGGTAATTTATGATATGTATAAAAAACACCTTGAGTTTAAATCACGAACTTTAAAAAATTCAAAAGAAGCAAACGAACATGTAGCCGAAGTAACAAAAGAGTTGCAAGAGCTAAGAGAGCGTGTACAAACCCTCGAAGCCATTGTCACTGACTCTAGCTACAACGTAAAACAAGAGATTAATAAACTTTAATTAAGTTAACTCTAATTAAGACAATAATGCCCTGTATTGTTCAAGCACTGGCTGATAATAATCGGCGTCTTGATTTAACATGCGTTGGTAATGAGCACATAACTGCTTTAAATACGTTTGGTGCTCTTTACTTGTTAGCTGCCACATTGAGTGCCCTACTCGAGTGATCTGTTGCGAGGATGACGCACTCATGGCTATAACTTCATAAAATCGTTTGTTTTCACACACTAACTGCTCAGAGACGAGCCCCAATGGCAATGTTTGTAAATAGCTACGAACTTGATAACTGTGATGCACTGGGCAAATAATAAAGTCGATATGCGTATTTGGCTGTTGGCTTACAATCTTCGCTAAGAACCGCACTAACAACTCACCACCCACTCCAGCAATAATAACAAGATGACGTTTTTTAGGGTCTGGTGAAATCATTGCTACATCTTGGCAATGTACCTGCCAACGGCCGCGTTGCTCTCTTGAAGCAAAACGTTCGAGTTTATCACTTAGTGCCTGCATTAACTCAGGCACAATATCAACAAAATGTATAAGCGGTGCTTTATCTTGCAGTAGCAGCTCAATGCCTAACAAACCGTGATCACAGCAACAATCCCAGATTTCGTCATAACCTGGATCTACCACATCAATGATGGCTGATAGTCGTTTACTCAGTGCCATTAGTTTACTGTTTTATAAACTAACGCTTTTAAGCTGCGATCACTGTCTACTTCAATAAAACCATCGGTAGGAGCTAATCTCCCAACAAAACTAATTGCTCCTTGTGTATGATCGCTAATGAGATCTTTAAACGCCTGCTCTGAAAGCTCTGGGCTATTGGCACACAGTAATAATTGGGTGTTTTCATTTAACAGCTCAGGTAAACGACGCAAGATTTTTTGATAATCCTTGGTCAATATAAAGCTGCCCTTTTGAAAGCTCGGTGGATCAACAATGATTAATTCATACGGCGCTGATTTTTTAAGCTTACCGAATGACTTTAAAATGTCGTGCGGAAAATAACTAACACCTTGAGAAAAACCATTTAACTGATGGTTTTGTTTACCTGTTCGCAGCACCCCTTTATTCATATCCATATTAATAACTTGGTCAGCACCGCCTTGCATTGCTGCAACAGAGAAGCCACACGTGTATGAAAATAGGTTGAGCACTTTTGCATTTTTACTATTGGCTTGAACAAACTCGCGGCCACGGCGCATATCAGGGAAAATCCCAGTATTTTGGCGACTCAATAAATCGACTTTAAACTTAATACCATTTTCACTGACGTGGTGCTCTTGGGGTAATTCACCAAACATCAGGGCGTTACGAGTGTTAATGCCGCTACGTTGTTGGTAAACCAATGCACTTACAAGCTCTGGCGCATTCTGTTGCGCCCATTGCCACAGGGTATCAGTTAATTGTGCAAGCACTTGTTCATCTATTTCTTTATATGAAACTAAAAAGAGTGCTGGCGGATAAAAGTCTAAGTTTATGTGGCTCAGCTCAGCGACTGAGTGACCACGGCCATGGAATACACGACATAATTCATTAGCAGCAAGTGGAGCCTCTGCTAAAGCATTTAAAATGGCAGAAAAATCGTTTGTCATCATCTTTAGTTAATTAACTGTTGTTGTAATTCGTGAATTTCATCACGCACAGACGCCGCTTTTTCAAACTCAAGATCGCTAGCATAAGCATGCATTTTCGCTTCAAGGGTTTTGATTTGGCTAGCAATATCTTTCGCGCTGAGCACTTGTTTAGACTCTTTACGCACCAACTTAAGGTTATCTTTCGGACTTGCTTCTTCACCCACATCCATAATATCGGTGATACTTTTAACCAGTGCTTGCGGCTCTATACCATGCTCAAGGTTATAAGCTTGTTGTTTTTCACGGCGACGGTCTGTTTCATCAATGGCTTGTCGCATCGAGTTAGTTATGCGGTCGCCATAAAGAATCGCTTTACCATTTAAGTGACGCGCAGCACGACCAATGGTTTGAATAAGTGAGCGAGTCGAACGTAAGAAGCCTTCTTTATCAGCATCAAGTATCGCAACAAGTGAAACCTCTGGCATGTCGAGACCTTCTCGCAATAAGTTAATGCCCACTAACACATCAAACACACCGGCACGTAAATCGCGGATAATTTCGACTCGTTCAACGGTGTCGATGTCTGAGTGCAAGTAGCGAACTTTTACATCATGGTCGTTGAGATAGTCGGTTAAATCTTCTGCCATGCGCTTAGTTAAAGTAGTGACAAGTACTCGCTCGTTCACTTCAACTCGTTTATAGATTTCTGAGAGTAAGTCATCAACCTGGGTGCCCACAGGGCGCACTTCAATTTCAGGGTCTATAAGCCCGGTTGGACGAATGACCTGCTCAGCAACCTCCCCTGATGAGCGCTCAAGCTCAAAGTCACCAGGTGTTGCCGACACATAAATAGTTTGCGGCGCAATGGCTTCAAATTCTTCAAAGCGTAATGGGCGGTTATCTAATGCCGATGGCAAGCGAAAGCCATACTCAACAAGATTTTCCTTACGGCTTCTATCGCCTTTATACATAGCACCAATTTGCGACACAGTAACGTGTGATTCATCAATAATCATCAATGCATCATCAGGTAGGTAATCTAATAATGTCGGCGGTGGATCGCCTGGTGTTCTACCTGATAAGTAACGCGAGTAGTTTTCAATGCCTGAGCAATAACCAAGCTCGGTCATCATTTCAATATCGTACTGGGTGCGCTGAGCAATACGCTGCTCTTCCACAAGTTTGTTGGCACTAAGTAACTGAGCTCGGCGGTCTTTAAGCTCACCTTTAATTTTATCAATGGCATCAAGAATTTTTTCACGGGGAGTTACATAGTGCGTTTTCGGATAAATAGTTGCGCGCACAATATGCTTTTCAACAGCCCCTGTAAGCGGATCAAAAATACTCAAACGTTCAATTTCATCGTCAAACATTTCCACACGAACAGCGTAAGTGTCCGATTCTGCAGGAAATATATCGACCACTTCACCACGAACGCGATAAGTACCACGGCTAAATTCAATATCGTTGCGTGTATATTGCAGCTCAGCAAGACGGCGCAGCATATCGCGCTGATCGACGGTTTCACCCACTTTTAGCAAGAGCATCATCTTCATGTATGAGTCAGGATCGCCCAAACCATAAATGGCAGACACCGAAGCTACAATAATGGTATCGCGTCGCTCAAGCAGCGCTTTGGTGGCGCTTAAACGCATTTGTTCAATATGTTCATTGATAGACGCATCTTTTTCAATAAAGGTATCGCTAGCAACAACGTAGGCTTCTGGCTGGTAATAATCGTAATAAGATACAAAATACTCAACCGCATTATGAGGAAAAAACTCTTTCATTTCGCCATAAAGCTGTGCAGCGAGCGTTTTGTTGTGTGCCATGATGATAGTTGGACGATTCAAATCATTAATAATATTGGCCATGGTGAAGGTTTTACCCGTTCCCGTAGCCCCTAATAATGTTTGATGCGCCAGCCCAGCCTCTAGGCCATCTTTTAATTGTGCTATTGCCGTTGGTTGGTCACCACTTGGCTGAAATTTAGAAACTAGTTGGAAATGGTCGCTCATGAATGACACTCCTTCATATATGACTCACTTAACCCATCAACTTCTTTGATAAACCATTTATAGGCAACCATTGCAGTGAATAAGTTACCAATCGCCGCACCAATAAATAAACCGGTTAAGCCTGCAATTTCGCTGCCTATATAAGCAAAAGGTACATAAAAAACAAACAGGCGTACCACACTTAAAATCAGTGCATTCATTGGTTTATGCAGGGCATTAAATGAAGAGTTAGATAAAATAATCACCCCTTGCAAGCCATAACTCAATGGCAAGATATAAATGAATAACTTAATTACATCCATTACTGCTTGCTCTTTACCAAATACATCAGCGATAAAGCCAGAGGTTAACAGCAGTAAAATATAAATAGCGAACTGCCAAATCATCACGAATTTCAAGGTTTTTGTGTAGGCTTCTTTAACACGCTCAAACTTACCTGCCCCAAAGTTTTGACTCACAAATGGCGGTAAGGTCATCGACAAAGCAAGCACCACAAGGCTTGCGATAGATTCAATGCGACTGCCTACACCAAACGCCGCAACCGCTTCAGGACCATGTTTAGCCACTAATGCTGTCATGACCGCCATGGCAATAGGTGTCAGCATATTTGCGCCAGCCGCAGGTAAACCAATTTTAAGAATTTTACGAATCGAGCTAAGCGGCGTTTGTACACCTGCATGCAAACTCAATAGTCCATTTTTTACCGCAAGAATGTATAAAATGATAACGACAGCAACTGACCATGCAATAACACTAGCAATAGCTGCGCCTTGAATACCTAATGCCGGAACAGGTCCAAAACCAAAAATAAGTATAGGGTCTAAAATAGCATTAATCAGCCCTGCTCCCCCCATAACAATACTTGGCGTTTTAGTATCGCCACTGGCTCTAAGTACAGAGTTGCCAACCATAGGGGTAATTAGAAATACGCTGCCTAAGAACCACACACTCATATACTCATGAATAAGCGGTAAGACTAATTCGCCAGCACCCAATAACTTAAAAATCGGATCTATTAATAAATAACCTACTACAGATAAGCTAAACACCATCACCACCGATACCAACAACGACATGCTGGCATCAAAACGTGCTTCATCTAACTTATCACTACCAAGTGCTTTAGCTATCACCGCAGAGGTACCTATCCCTAAACCAATTGCAAGGCTAATAACAGTAAAAGTAACAGGAAAGGTAAAACTGACAGCGGCGAGAGGCTCTGTACCTAACAAACTAATGAAGAAGGTATCAACCAAATTAAACATCATTAGGGTGATCATGCCAAAGATCATTGGGATGGTCATTTTTTTCAAGGTTGGGAGAATGGGTGAGTTTAAAAGATCAGGTTTAGTTTTGCTCTGCGGTTTCACGCTCATGGGAATACTTTGCCTCTTTTTCTGAACCTGTAAGTTTAAAGCATCCTTCTCTTGCAAGCTATGCTTTATTAACAGAATCAAAATTCATACACAAAACTATTACTTTTGACGCTTTGACATAAAAATAACCACTAACCCTCATAAAAAACAATATAAAAACAAGTTTAATAGCTTTGTTACATTTAAAAGGCAGTATTCGCTGTTTTTTTACACAATAAATAGCACCATTTCATCGTCACGAATAAATTTACTCATCAATTCAGCAAGGCTTCAGATAAAAACACTAACACATTGATTTAAAATGAATTAAAAAAAGTTAATTAAATACTTGAAATTGCTGTAGCCCTCGAAAATCCTAGCACTATAGCTGTTCTTAAAGTTTAATAAACAGAGTTATCCACAGAAACCGTGGATAACTCTCTAGAAGCCGCAAATATAAAGGCTTTTAAGGCTAGCCTGAAACGCACAATACTATAAATAGCAAAGCATCTTGTTTTAACCGTTTTATAAGTTTAGTGAAAAGAAGGCGCAAAAAATGTTCTACAGCAACGTGAACTTAAGTATGACAATTAAAATACAAAGAAAGATTACAAGCTAAACATCTGATAAAAAGAACTAAAATTACCTTGTGTATAATTGAAGCCAACTAATTTTAGAATTTTCTTTCAAAAATCGGGGAAGCCTAGCTTTACCTCATTAAGGAAATACACGAAAAAATATCAGGAGTGGGAACTGCCTCGAAAAGAATTAGATCTATTTTTTGCCATCCGAAAAAAACATTACATAAATAGTTATTTCCTCGATTTGGTAAAGAATGACTTAGCAAAGAAACCTTTTTTATATTTTTAAAAAATGACTCAGCTCAAAAAGCATGCAAAAAAGTGATGCATTCGACATAGATCCCCCGCTGCTAAGCAAAAAATGTTGAGCTTTTCAGCTACATTTTGCTCAGATCGAACATAAAAACATCGAATAAGCTTCTTTTTTGAATTTATGAAGTTTTTATGTTGACACTTTGCAATGCTGTCATTAATATTTCGCCCCGTTGAAAGGCATGACGCTTCCCCCTTAGCTCAGTTGGTTAGAGCGACGGACTGTTAATCCGCAGGTCCCCCGTTCGAGTCGGGGAGGGGGAGCCAAGTTTTTCAATCATAAACGATTCCCCCTTAGCTCAGTTGGTTAGAGCGACGGACTGTTAATCCGCAGGTCCCCCGTTCGAGTCGGGGAGGGGGAGCCAAGTTTATGAATATGATTGTTCCCCCTTAGCTCAGTTGGTTAGAGCGACGGACTGTTAATCCGCAGGTCCCCCGTTCGAGTCGGGGAGGGGGAGCCAAATCATAGCACCACACTACTCTATTTAGTTCCCCCTTAGCTCAGTTGGTTAGAGCGACGGACTGTTAATCCGCAGGTCCCCCGTTCGAGTCGGGGAGGGGGAGCCAACTCCACGAATCTATTAAAATTTTATCTACTACTATTCGTCGATTGTATTAGACTTTAAAGCACTTATAATCTAACCTAATTTAAGTTTATTCTATATTATGCTTTAGAATACAACGACTATACTTAAAGCAATCAATCAAGGAATTGATTCCTTCCTTTAGGCTTTTAAAAGATAAGAACATGGCTGGCTTTAAAAAACTTATTTTCATACAACTTATATCTTGGTTGCTGTTTGCATTATTAGGTGGGTACTTTATTGCGCTTAGCTTTGATAGCGCAGTCAGTGATGCACAGCAAAAAGCACAGCGTGTAGTAAACGCATATATAAATACACAAACCATTGAGCAACTTGCACCAGAGAAAATACAAAAAGCATTTGCCGATGGCAGTACTTTTTCTAAACTTGTGATCCGTGATCAATCAGGTCAAGTGGTAAGCATGGTAGAATCTAGCCAACCCCTCCCCTTGTTTGCTGAAATAGTTAATAACAGTTTTAATTCTATTCGCCCTCAGTTCGCCGTTAATCAAACATCTGACATTAAAGTAGAGTTTACGATTAATGCACACAATCTAGCTAGCCTATTACAACAGTCTTTATTTATTGTCGTTTTAATTTCAGGCCTTATTGCCCTACTTCCTATTATTTATATGAAGAGCATGTTCCGCCGCCTAAATCGCAAAATTAGTACGACCATTTCAGATATTGTTGATATTTATATCAACCAAAATCAGGTTAACGGTGACCTTGAGCAAGCGATGGATACCACCCGCTTAAAGAAGCTAAGCAAAGATTTAATTCCATCGTTCAATCGCCTATCGCATTTCTTACAGACCAAGCATGATGACATTCAAAATAATGCGCTAAATATTAAAAAAGAAGCGTATAAAGATGTAGTTACAAACCTTGGCAATCGAAATATGTTTGTTGAGTACTACGAAAAGAATATTGAAAACGCAGAAAAGAGCACCTTTGGTTCGCTTGCCATGGTTCGTTGTAGCGAATTGCAAACCATCAACCAAACCCGTGGTTACCAAAAAGGTGATGAATACGTAAAAGGTGTGGCCGATATTATTAAACATATTAGCGGCACCTATACAGGCAGTCAGGTTTTTCGTTTAAACAGCTCTGACTTTGCAGTAGTATTGCCTAATACCCCTCTTAAAGAAGCTGAACGCTTTGGCGATAACTTACAATCGCGATTTACTCAGTATCAGCAAAACCAAGAATTAAGTTCAGTTGCTAACACAGGTATTGTTGGCTACGAAAAAGGTAAGCCGCTTGGTGAGTTATTATCGATTGTTGATAATGCTATGAGTATGGCGCAATCAAAACAAGCGAATGCATGGCATGTGCAGCGCGAAACAGACTTAGTTAATAACGCCAGCGCAGGTTTTGGTAACCAAAACTGGCGTAAAGTTATTAGCGAAGTGATTGAGTCGAAACGTGTTCACTTGGTTATGCAGAACATTATGCCAATAGGTAAAAGTGTTAAAGCCTATGCCGAGATTCAAGTTCGTTTTAAAACCGCAGAAAATCAAATGCTGCCAACAGCCTCTTTCCTTGCTATGGCAGAGAAGCTAGAAATGGCAATGGAAATTGACCGCTTAATTATCGATACCACTTTAGAAAAAGTTAAAACGCGTAATTTCTCTGAAAAATTCTTTGGTATTAATGTTACGGCATCAAGCGCTCACAATGATCAGTTTGTGATCTGGCTTGAACGCCGCTTACTGAAAGACAGTAACATTGCATCAAAACTTATTTTTGAAGTCAGTGAGTTTGGATTACAACAAAACATTAAAGCAAGTAAACGCTTTATCGATATGGTACATCGCGTGGGCGCACGCATTACTGTAGAACGTTTTGGTGTGGGGTTAACCTCATTTAAATTCTTTAGAGACTTAAAACCTGACTTTATCAAAATGGATGCAAGCTATACTCGCGGCCTCGAAGAAGATAAAAACAATCAATACTTTATGCGCTTAATGGTAGATCTTGCTCACCGTATTGGTGTGAGTGTATTTGCTGAAGGCGTAGAAAGCCAAGAAGAAAAACATATCATCGAAACACTGTGCTTAGATGGTGTGCAAGGCTATTACATCGAAAAGCCAAAAGATATCTAACCTCTCTTTAAGGCCCAAAAAACCTTACTATTTTTGGGCCTATTCCATCTATTAACTTTGCTTTAACACTTTAATCGTAAACAGCTTTGTTAATTTTAGCTATTCGTCCCTCATGTGTTGTGTCGGCCCCCATAAAAAAGGATAATAGAGCCGTTTTTATTCTCGTGAGGCACGCATGACAGAGTATGTCTTGTTATTGATTGGCACTGTACTAGTCAACAACTTCGTTTTAGTTCAATTCTTAGGTTTATGCCCGTTTATGGGTGTATCGGGTAAGTTAGATACCGCGATTGGTATGTCTTTAGCCACAACCTTTGTACTTACACTTGCCTCCGTGACCAGTTATCTGGTGAATCATTATATTTTGATCCCGCTGGATATCGAATTTTTGCGTACCATGAGCTTTATTTTGGTTATCGCTGTTGTCGTGCAATTTACCGAAATGGTGGTGAGAAAAACCAGCCCGACACTTTATCGCTTATTAGGGATTTTCTTACCGCTTATCACCACTAACTGTGCTGTTTTAGGTGTTGCTCTACTTAATATCAAAGAAGACCACTCATTCTTACAATCGGCTGTGTACGGCTTTGGTGCCGCAGTGGGCTTCTCTATGGTGTTAATACTGTTTGCCGCATTACGTGAGCGTTTAGCTGCGGCTGATGTCCCTGCTCCTTTTAAAGGTGCTTCAATTGCGATGATCACCGCAGGCCTTATGTCGATGGCCTTTATGGGTTTTACAGGATTAGTGAAGTTTTAATATGACCTTGTTTTATGCTTTGATAGCGTTAGGTTCATTAGCGCTAATATTTGGTTTAATTTTAGGTTTTGCCGCCGTGCGTTTTCGCGTTGAGAGCAACCCTATTGTTGACCAAATTGATACCATTTTACCGCAAACACAGTGTGGCCAATGTGGCTACCCTGGCTGTCGTCCCTATGCAGAAGCAATTGCCAATGGTGACGAAATAAATAAGTGCCCGCCAGGCGGCGAAGCCACGGTAAAAAAACTCGCTGATTTAATGGGTGTAGAAGCAAAACCGCTGGCTGGCGGTGAGCAAGCAGATCCTGTTAAAACTGTTGCCTATATTCGTGAAGATGAATGTATTGGCTGCACCAAATGTATTCAAGCCTGCCCTGTTGATGCCATCGTTGGCGCAACCCGCCAAATGCACACTGTATTAATTGATGAATGTACCGGTTGTGACTTATGTGTTGAACCATGCCCTGTAGACTGTATTGATATGCTGCCTGTAAAAGAAACCAAACAAACCTGGAAATGGCAATTAAACGCAATCCCTGTGACTCAGGTAGATTAGGAGCACAGATGGAAAAGTTAATAGATCAAATTAAACAAGGCAAAGTGTGGTCTATACCTGGGGGCATTCACCCACCGGGTCAAAAACTGCAATCAACAACACAAGCCATTGCAAGACTGCCACTACCAGACAAGCTCGTTGTATCTCTAAAACAACATATTGGTGCTAACGGTAAACTTATTGTTGAAAAAGGCCAGCAGGTTCTAAAAGGCCAAGCTTTAACTAAACCAAGCGGTAATTGGTCAGTGCCTGTGCACGCGCCAACATCAGGGTTGATCAGCGATATTTGCCCAATGCCCTCTGCTCACCCGTCGGCGTTGCCTGAACTTAGCGTTATTATTGAACCTGATGGTAAAGATAACTGGTGCGAGCTTAACCCTGTGCCTGATGCCAAAGCACTTTCCCATGATGAGCTTGTAGATATCATTCATCAAAGCGGTATTGCAGGTATGGGCGGCGCAGGTTTCCCAACCTATGTAAAAGCAGATACCCGTAAAGCCATCGAGTTTTTAATTGTTAATGCCGTTGAATGTGAACCTTATATCACTGCTGATGACATGCTAATGCGCGAACATGCCGATGGCATAATTGCCGGTATTGAATTAATGCAGCAGCTGTTAAGTCCACAGCTGACAATTATTGGTATTGAAGATAATAAGCCCGATGCTATTGCTGCCATGAAACAAGCAGCACAACATAACGACAGCATCATAGTGCAAACAGTGCCAACGGTTTACCCTTCTGGCGGTGAAAAACAGCTAATTAAACTGCTAACGGGCAAAGAAGTCCCAAGTGGTAGTATTCCTGCCGATATTGGTATGTTGGTGCAAAATGTCGGTACTTTGTTTGCGGTAAATCAAGCCGTACATGAAGGTAAACCTCTTATAGAGCGTGTAGTAACGGTAACCGGTAACACCATTCATAAACAAGGTAATGTGTGGGCTTTACTAGGCACTGAAATTAAACATTTATTAGACTGCCAAGGCTTTTCTCCGGTTCCACAGCAGCGTGTGGTTATGGGCGGTCCAATGATGGGCTTTACTCTGCCAACAGTTCGCATTGGTGTCGTTAAAACGACGAACTGTATTTTAGCGCCAGATCACCATGAACTTGCTGAGCCGGGTGATGAAAAAGCCTGTATTCGTTGTAGTGCCTGTGCTGACGCCTGCCCTGCTTCATTGTTACCTCAGCAATTACAATGGTTTGCTAAGTCTAAAGAATACGACAAACTCAACGAGCACAATTTATTCGATTGCATTGAATGTGGCGCCTGTGCTTATGTTTGCCCAAGCGAAATCCCCTTGGTGCAGTACTATCGTGTTGCTAAGGCTGAAATCAAAGAGCAGCAAGCAGAGCAAATTAAAGCAGAACGAGCAAAAGAACGTTTTGAAGCACGTAAAGAGCGCTTAGAGCGCGAACAAGAAGAGCGTCAAAACCGCCATAAACGTAAGCCGGCTGCTAAGTCAGATGGCGAAAAACAAAAAGTGGCCGATGCACTCGCGCGTGTTAAATCTAAATCTGATGATAAAGACAGTAAGTCAGCTGTCGCTGCAGCTATTGCCCGTGCGAAAGCGAAAAAGCAAGGTGCAGAGATTGAGCCTGATAACTCTGAAGTGGCTAAAGAACGTGCAGCACGTAAAGAACAAGCACGTAAATACAAAGAGCAAAAAGCACTAGAGCAAGGTGAAGAAGGCGTCGATAAAGACGATAAAAAGTCTGCTGTTGCTGCCGCTATTGCCCGCGCAAAAGCGAAAAAAGCCGCACAAGCTACAGAAGAAAACGCTTCTGCTGAAACTGAGGCTGCGCCAAAAGATGACAAAAAAGCTGCTGTTGCAGCTGCAATCGCTCGAGCCAAAGCGAAAAAAGCGGCGCAAGCTGCTGAACATCAGACTGAAGCTGATAGTGCACCAGTTGATGACAAAAAAGCTGCTGTTGCTGCTGCAATCGCTCGTGCTAAAGCGAAAAAAGCAGCGCAAGCTGCTGAGAATCAAACTGAAGCTGAAGCAGAAAGTGCACCTGTTGATGACAAAAAAGCTGCTGTTGCAGCTGCTATCGCCCGTGCTAAAGCCAAAAAAGCAGCGCAAGCTGCTGAGAATCAAACTGAAGCTGAAGAAGATAGCGCGCCAGTTGATGACAAAAAAGCTGCTGTTGCAGCTGCTATCGCCCGTGCTAAAGCAAAAAAAGCAGCTAAAGAGCAAACGCAGAGTGACGACTCTTCACAACAAACTAATGATTCAAGTACTGAGGCAGATGCCCAGCCGCAGTCTGATGCTCCTGAATCTAGCGAAGATAAGAAAAAAGCAGCTGTTGCAGCTGCCATAGCTCGAGCCAAAGCGAAAAAAGCCGCTAAAGAGCAAGCACAGAGTGACGATTCTTCAGAGCAAATAAATGATTCAAATGATGAGGCTGATGCCAAGCCGCAGTCTGATGCTCCTGAATCTAGCGAAGATAAGAAAAAAGCAGCGGTCGCTCGTGCCATTGCAAGAGCTAAAGCCAAAAAGTTACAACAAGAAGGAAACGATAAGTCATGAAACTAACCATGGCGAGTTCGCCGCATAATCATAGCCATAAATCATTAAGCCGATTAATGATGACAGTGATTGCTGCGTGTATTCCAGGCTTAATCGCGCAAGTTTTCTTTTTTGGTAGCGCTGTGTTAATTCAGCTTGTTCTCGCACTTATTACTGTTAGCGCCTGTGAAGCTGCTGTTTTACTACTTCGTAAACGCAAAGTTTGGCCAACACTTAGTGATGGCAGTGCTTGGTTAACGGGCGTATTACTGGCGTTGAGTATTCCGCCTTTAGCGCCTTGGTGGATCATCGTAATTGGCTGTATGTTTGCAATTATTATTGTAAAACAGCTTTATGGCGGCCTTGGCTTTAACTTATTTAACCCTGCTATGGCAGCTTATGTATTACTACTTGTATCGTTTCCGGTGCAAATGACCAGTTGGTTACCTGTTAGTGATTTACTTGCATCTCCGATCAGCTTCTCACAACAGCTGTCTGTTATTTTCAATGGTTTTACCAGCGCTGGGTTTAGTGTCGATCAATTACGTGTAGCAATTGATGGAACAACCATGGCAACACCACTTGATACCGTTAAAACAGATGTAGCCCATCACTTAACGGTGGCTGAGAGTATGAGTAAGCCTCTTTTTAATGACTGGTTTGGTCTTGGCTGGGGCTGGGTTAACCTCGGCTTTTTAATCGGGGGGCTTTATTTATTAAAAGCTAAAATCATTAATTGGCATATCCCTGTTAGCTTTTTAGCCTCATTAGCCGTGTGCAGTGGTATAGGTTATATTGCAGCTCCTGGCACAGAGCCGGGCGTGGTATTTCATTTATTCAGTGGTGCAACAATGTTAGGGGCATTCTTTATTGCTACCGATCCAGTTTCTGCATCAACAACGAATAGAGGCCGTTTAATTTACGGTGCGTTAATTGGTCTACTTGTTTACTTAATTCGTACTTTCGGTGGTTACCCTGATGCTATGGCATTTAGTGTATTGCTGTTAAATATGGCGGTGCCTTTAATTGATTACTACACGCAACCACGTACTTACGGCCATGGGGTGAAATAATGATCCTTTCCTCAATGACTAAAAACGGCGCTATTCTTACAGCATTTGCGCTCATTACCACAGGCACTGTGGCCCTGACTCATAGCCTGACTGCTGAGCGTATTGAAGAGCAAGAAAAGCAACAGCTTGCAGAGCAACTTCAACAAGTACTTGATGCCCATCATTACGACAATCAACTGTACAAAGATTGTGTTGTGATCACCGATGAGCGCTTAGGTCCACGCCCAGAGCAAGTTATTTATCGCGCTTACAAAGACAATAAGCCTTACGCTTTAGTGATGCGCCATGTAACACCAAGTGGTTATAGCGGCGATATCAACTTATTAACGGCGGTTTTTGCCAATGGTGAAATAGCGGGTGTTCGTGTCACTAAGCACGAAGAAACACCGGGCCTTGGCGATAAAGTTGAGGTCAAAAAATCAGACTGGATCACCCTTTTCAAAGGCCAACATGTACTGGGTGAAGATGATAGCCGCTGGGCTGTTAAAAAAGATGGTGGCCAATTTGATCAGTTTACTGGAGCAACCATTACACCGCGTGCCGTTGTCGGCTCAGTAAAACAAGCTGTGCTGTTTGCCCAAGCTGAATTTGATAACTTGTTTGCTGCGCCAAACATCTGTCAAGGAGCCAAGTAATGAGCCAAGTTAAAACTTTATTTAAAGATGGCATGTGGGCCAATAACCCTGCCCTTGTGCAGTTATTAGGCTTGTGCCCGCTACTTGCCGTTACCTCTACGATTACCAATGCATTAGGCCTAGGTTTAGCAACTTTATTGGTTCTGGTTGGTTCTAACGTCACCGTATCGATTGTGCGTAACTGGGTACCTAAAGATATTCGTATTCCTGTTTTTGTGATGATCATCGCAGGCTTTGTAACCATCGTGCAGCTAATGATGAATGCCTATACATTTGGCCTTTATCAATCACTGGGGATTTTTATTCCACTGATTGTTACCAACTGTGCCATTATCGGTCGCGCAGAAGCATTCGCTTCTAAAAATACGGTGCCACTTTCAGCCTTTGACGGCCTGATGATGGGACTTGGCTTTATGTTAGTTTTAGTGGTGCTAGGGGCTATGCGAGAGCTTATTGGTCAAGGTACGCTGTTTGATGGCGCCGATTTATTATTAGGGCCATGGGCTGCTGCACTTCGAATTGAAGTATTCAGTTTTGATAACCAATTTTTATTGGCAATTTTACCACCGGGTGCCTTTTTAGGGCTTGGTTTATTGATTGCTGCAAAAAATGTCATTGATACACAAATAAAATCTAAGCAAGTTGTTACTCCAGAAGCAGAAAAAGGCCCTAGAGCCCGAGTGACAAGTTTAACTTAAAGGAGAGCACGCACCGTCACTGCGTGCTTTACGCCACCATGAATAAAGAAAAGCGCTATGAGATCTTATCTCGTTTACGTGAGCAAAACCCGCACCCAGAAACAGAGCTTGAATATACAAGCCCGTTTGAATTATTAGTTGCGGTTACCTTATCAGCACAAGCAACAGATGTGGGTGTTAATAAAGCAACCCGTAAGCTATTCCCTGTTGCTAACACGCCTCAAGCGATTCTTGATTTAGGCCTTGAAGGCCTTCGCGATTACATCAAGACCATTGGTTTGTTTAATTCTAAAGCCAATAATGTCTATAAAATGTGTGAGATTCTGGTCAATAAACATAACTCAGAAGTACCAGAGAATCGTGAAGCGCTCGAAGCATTACCGGGTGTTGGCAGAAAGACCGCGAATGTTGTTTTAAACTGTGCCTTTGGCTGGCCAACAATTGCCGTAGACACGCATATTTTCCGCGTATCTAACCGCACTAAGTTTGCTATGGGTAAAGATGTAGTTGCTGTAGAACAAAAATTAGAAAAAGTGGTACCTAAAGAGTTTAAGGTCGATGTACACCACTGGTTAATTCTGCATGGTCGCTATGTGTGTACTGCTCGTAAACCTAAATGCGGCAGTTGTATTATCGAAGATTTGTGTGAGTTTAAGGAAAAGACTGAGTAGTTAAAATCTAAAGGTGATGCTCTTCACCTTCCCCCATCACACCATAATCTCATTTTCTAAATGTGCCAAACACAGAGTTTGGCACACATAGCCTAGCCATTATCGCTGGTTTTGGCTCACCTGCTTTTTAATAAATTCTCGCGTATCTCTTAACAGCGCTACTCTTGCTGGTTCGTGAACATACATCATGTGACCGCCGTGATAATAGTGATAGTCAATTTTATCAGCGTATATACCGTGTCTATTTAAGGTGTATTCAGCATCAAAAAATGGCGTGACAATATCGTAATAACCAGAGGCGACCATCACTTTCATTTGCGGATTGCTGCGAAGCACATAAGATAAATCTGGCGCTGTATTGACGTATCTTGGCTCCCAGCCTTGTCCATCAGGAGCAGTGCGCCAGCGCCAGTTATCTGATAAATCAGGATCGCCAGGGTTTAAGTATTTTCTTTTCCACTGTACGTTTAAATCTGTGCGCATGTATTTCATTAGTGCTGCTTTATATGCCGGCCCTATCACTTTTGACGCGTCTTGCTTAGGAGCTGCTGTTAAATCGTCTCGTTCATCAAGCTTATAGCGTCCATCAAGAAAGCCTACTGCGACGCCCTCATCACGCAATAACTCCTTAGCGAATCTAAAGGCGTTAATGCGTAAATCAACCTGCTCAATATATTGTTTGCTTAGCCCTGTATAACGGTGCAGGCCGTCAACAACTTGTTTTCTGTCAGCTTTACTAAGGGTATTACCCTTAAATAATGCTGGTAGTAATTCATCAACTGCAAATTGTCGGCTCGCATCTATAAATGCTTCAAAATCTCCAGATGTGTCTACTTTTTTATGATACCAAGCGGTTGCAGCAAGTGTGGGTATGTAAGTGATGTAAGAAATGATGTTGTCATCAACATAAGGGCTTGAACCTTGATAGTCTAAAGCTTGTGACACAAAAATAATGCCATTTACATTAATCAGGTGTTTATCCATAAGCACTTTAGAAACCGCTGCTGCTCGAGTTGTCCCATAGCTCTCTCCCAATAAAAATATTGGCGCATTCCAGCGGTTTTCTTTTGTTAGCCACTGGGCAATAAAATCAGCGATAGAGGCTGCATCTTGATTTAAGCCCCAAAACGCCTTGCTTTCAGTGTCACCTAAGGCGCGCGAGTAACCTGTGCCAACAGGGTCCACAAACACCATATCAGTCACATCAAGTATCGTCTCAGGCGCATCTTTTAATTCGTAAGGAGCCATTCCTGGATGTGCAGCATCGCTTGGTACAACAACTCGTTTAGGACCATAGGCGCCCATATGTAACCAATTAGACGATGAGCCTGGGCCACCGTTCCAAATAAATGTAACGGGTCTGTTTTTGTTATCGCTTGCAGCTATGTAATCAAACGAAAAGATAGCAGCAGTTGGCTCTTCGTTTTTGTTTAATAAATAGGTTTCACCGGCTACAGCTTTGTATTTCAGCCTTTTGTCATTAAAAGTACCTTTATGCTGGGTCACAAATTTAGTGGCTTCGGGTATCAGCTTCTTACTGTTGTTTGATTCTGAAGTTTCATCTGCATTAACCGCATTTGTACAAAACGCAAACAATGTAGAGATGACTACAGTTTTGAAATTGGCAACATACGCCATGTTTTATTCTCCCTCGGAGGCTTAGCTTTATCGGGCTTGATAATAGAGCGTTGCTATTTATGTCTTGAATGCTTTGTCAGCCTATTTTTCAAGTTTTATGTTATTCACCTATTACCTTTACAGTAAGAAGATGTAATTTCAACTGTCTGCGACAAAGGTGCTGTAGTACTCTATCCTATTGCAAAATTGCAAGGGCCTGATTATATCTCCAAATCATGAGCTTAATTGTTAATTTAACAGCATAGTGTTTACGGTTTATCTCAATCTTACTGTGCAAGTAATCGAAATAACTTATAATTTTCTTTTAATAATTTTAATACGCAGCCCATACCATGCTGTGCTATTAAAGTTGTGTGAATTTAAAGACAAAAAAGAGGATGCTTAAAATGCGCTTATTACACACAATGCTTCGCGTTGCTGATTTAGATAAATCAATTGAATTTTATACGCAGGTATTAGGTATGAAAGAGCTGCGCCGTGCAGACAACGAAGAGTACCGCTACACCCTTGCTTTTGTCGGTTATGGTGACGAAAAAGATTCGACTGTGCTTGAGCTTACTTATAACTGGGATACTGATAGCTATGATTTGGGTAATGCATACGGCCATATTGCTATCGAGTTTGATGATATTTATAAAGCCTGCGAAGACATTAAAGCTGCTGGCGGTAATGTGAGCCGCGAGCCGGGTCCTGTCAAAGGCGGCACAACTGAAATTGCATTTGTTAAAGACCCAGATGGTTATGCGATTGAGTTAATTCAGAAAAAAGATAACAACACTTTTTGATTCATACCGGCTATTTCAGCGATTGCTGAGATAGCCACTTTGCGAGTGCTTTTTCAAGTTCAGCAAAATTAATTGGCTTTGCGATATGGTCACTGATACCAATTTTTGCACTTTTTTCGATGTCATCTTTCATTGCATTAGCACTGATGGCAATAATCGGCGTACCAAAATCTGGCCTTGCAAGTAAGTTTTCGCTGGCAGTTAATCCATCCATCACCGGCATTTGGATATCCATTAAAATCAATGCGTAATCTTGTGTTAGGGTTTTCTCACAGGCAATTTGTCCATTTTCTGCCAATTCATAATTTAGACCTAATTGAGTTAAATACTTAGTGATAACAATTTGGTTAATCGGGTTGTCTTCAGCAATTAATATTGGCTTGTCGATGGCTTTAAAATCGAACTGAATGTTTTCATCAAGTTGGTGTACTTTTGCGCTAGCGTCCTGTGGGTTTAGTGATTTAAAATTAACATTAATAGTAAACTCAGTGCCTTTTCCAAGCTCACTGTCGATAGCAATAGTACCTCCCATCAAATCAATCATCCCCTTACTAATGGCAAGTCCAAGACCGGTCCCTCCATATTTACGAGTGGTGTTACTTTGCGCTTGTACAAAGGGATTAAACAGAGATGTTACTTTATCTTCAGCGATACCTATGCCCGTATCTTTTACCGATAACACGACGGCTGTCTGGTGTTCATCTCGGCTTTGCAGAGTAAGCGAAAGAACGATCTCTCCTTGATTGGTGAACTTAACGGCGTTAGAGAGCAAGTTAATCAGCACTTGTTTAACGCGTATTTCATCACATTTTACATTCAGCGATTGTAATGAGGAGACATCAAGCCGGCAGCCAACCCCTTTGGCATCACAGCTCGGTTTAAATAGTAAGATAAGGTCATGGCAAAGCGCGACTAAATCACATTGTCGTGACTCGAGCTCTATTTTATTGGCCTCTATTTTTGAAAAATCGAGAATATCGTTAATCACGGTCAATAACACATCACTACAGTTATTTATTTGCCTTACAAACTCTGCTTGCTCTTGTGTTAGCGTGCTTTTATTAAGTAGCTGTAAAAAGCCCACAATACCATTCATCGGTGTTCGTATTTCATGGCTCATATTGGCTAAGAACTGGCTTTTAACTTGCTCAGAGCGCTCAGCGCGAAGTTTTTCTAATTGCAATGAAGTAATTTGTATATCAATGGTATCGGCCATGCTGCTGAGCGAATCAGCAATATCTTTAAACTCTTGATAATGAAAATCGTCTGTATCTTGTTTGTAATTACCTAACGCGTATTCACGACTAAGAGCAGTAATGCGATTTAGCGGGTTATGGAGCCGTGCAGTCAGCCAGCGCACTAATATAAATGAAAAAATAGAAAGTCCTACAATTAGCAACCCTGCTAATATGGCCGTTTGCTTTACAGCGCCGGTGTATGTGGTTTTTGCTTCATTAATTTGGAACTGTAAACGGGTTGGCTTACCTTGAAAATAAACAGTACTGATTGAGGCTTGCTCCATTAATTTGCCGTGATCGCCAGCATCGCCCACGCTATATAAAATGTTATCTTGTGCAGTAATTTGTACCTGCTTACCCGCTTGATAAACCGGTTGTTCATTATGAATTGCAAGCCACTTTAACGCCTCTGATAAAGGCACAAAAGACACTAACACGCCCGTTTTGATTATTGGCTCACTAAGAGAATCTTGCTCATGTAACAACTTAGATGTAATTGCCAGTAAGGCATTTTGTTTTGCCTCTGCAGGCGCAAATAATTCACTAACTTGGGGGTTATCGATAATTTGAACTGTGTTTTGCTGTGTTGATGCCTTGGCGCTGTCGAGAATACTTTTTGTGAGTTTATAGTTCAAATTTAAAGAGGTAATAGGGTATCCCTCAACTATAAACCCTTGATTATCAATTACAATCGATGCTTTTATCTGTGGATTCTGGGCAACAAACTCTTGTAGCTGCACAAGCGCGAACTGTGAGTACACCACTTTATTTGGCAACTCTGTAATCGCTTTAGTGCTACTCAGCAATTGGCTGTTTTTCTCAAGCTTAAATAATAGTTGTTCAAGACTGGCCGCATTATTTCTAGCTTGCCATTGCAAACTCGTATTTGCTTGGTCAATTGAGCTTAAATAGAATCGCCCTATCATCAAACCTGCAAGTATCAGCAGGGGAATAATGACCAGTAGTAATACACTGATAAATAAGGCGCGACTAAAGCGTGGACTACTCATTCATCCCCTTCATTGGCAATCGAACGCTCTGCCAACCCTTGCATAAAAAGCCCCGCTTGTTCAGCGGTTAAGGCACCGCTACCATAGCGAATAAAGCCTTTATTTAATACCTCCCACACGATGATCATAGATGCGGTAGAAGGCATAGGTTTTGTGAATTGTATGGCATCAATTAAGGTTGATAACTCAGTGCCTTGTTGTGCTTTAAGGTTATTTAAAACCTCAGTGTTAACTGGGATATCTTGAAGCTTTTGCCAAACCAGTGTTTGGAATTTTTCTGCTTGAACCAATTTAGCAAATTTGATCAAGCTTTCTTTATTAACGCCATTTAAAGCATGGTTTGGAAATGCCAGCACAAAGGTTGAGTAGTAAGGCTGCATATACTCACCATTGAGTTTCGGTAATTGTTGTATTCCTAAATTATTACCCAATGCCTCTTCATACGTTTTTAATGCCCATGCACCATCAATGGTGAAAGCGGCTTGCTGCGCTTTAAATGCATTATTTGAGCAAGTGTAATCGCACTGCCTATCAACCAGGTTTTGTTTATTTAAACCCCAAACAAATTTGAGAGCCGATTGCATTGCTGGTGTATTTAGCTGAACTTGATTATCTACAATTAGGTCGCCATTAAAAGCCGATAAGAACGGGATAAACCAATACATTTCCATAAAACTCCATGTAACGAGTTTCACTTTTTCAGGCAATGATGGTTGAATTTGGTATATATCCTGCCAATTTTCTATTGGCTCTTTAACAAACTGCTTATTATAAAAAAGTAACAAGTGATTCCCTTGAATGATGGGTATACCTAAAAGCTTATTGTTTAACTTTGCAGTTTCTAAGGTTCGCTTGTCTGTGGTATCAGCTATGAGTGAGTCTGGAATGGTGCTGTAGTTGGCATATTTATCAAGCCCTAAGTGATCAGCGGGAACAATAATTACGTCTGTTGAGGTGCTGGTACTAGTATTTTGTACCAACCTTACCTTTAGCGCCTTTTGGTCAACCAATACAGAGTTAACTGTTAAACCGCTTTGCTCTGCAAACTCACTAAGCAATTGGTTAAAATGTTCATGCTTCATGGTATGGGCTAGGTTTATCGTTGCTGCATAGCCATCAAACGTAACTAATAGCACCGCCAGCCAAAATACTCGCCACACGCTAATGTCTACTCAAAATGAATTAAAATTACTTTTTAGTTAAGCACATATGCCTTATATTGCCCAGCCTAATCAAGGGTTTTCTTAAATCTAAATGCAGCCACAGCCAAGCCCAAAATAGTAAATGCTAAAAGCCAAAGTAAGTCACTGCTCATACTTATTAAATTGACATCTTTTAGCACAATTCCGCGTATTAATCTTAGGTAATGCGTTGCGGGTAAACACTCAGCAAGCCATTGCGCTGCTTTTGGCATACCTTCATAGGGAAATACAAAACCTGACAATAAAATAGAAGGTAATAGAATGAAAATTGTCATTTGCATTGCTTGAAGCTGGTTTTTAGCGATTGTTGAAAGTACTAAGCCAAGCACTAAACTGGCACATATAAAAGCAAAGGTTGCGACAACCAACGCGACTAAACCGCCACCAAAAGGAATGTGAAACAAGAGCTTACCCATGCCTAATATAATAAATAACTGAATAAAACCAATAAAGATATAAGGCACCACTTTACCAATCATTAATTCCAGTGAGCTTAACGGTAAGGTAATTAAGAGCTCCATATTTCCTCGCTCTTGCTCTTTAACAATGGCAGCAGAGGTAAACATAATCATCGTCATGGTTAAAATAACAGCAGCTAAACCTGGCACAATATTCACCGCAGAGCGTTGTTCTGGGTTATAAAATAAGGTCGTTTCAAAGGTTGGGTAAGTTCTATTCGCAGGCTTATCGAGAAGCTCTGCAAGCGGCATATTGCGAAGCGATTTTACACTCGACGCTACCATTGTATCTGAGCCATCAACTAACCAATGCGCAATTGGCCTGACTAACGACTCATTACTGCCATCAGGTAACCCAAAACCCACTGTTGGGTGTTGAGCAAGTCGGTTTGCCACATCGTGGGGTATAAACAGCACTGCACGCACTTTCGCACTGGCGATTGCTGTTTGTGCCTGCTCTATACTGTCGTAATAATCAGTCACTTTAACCACATTTGTCGCCGATACTGTTTGTACTAAAATGCGACTGAGCGCAGTTTGACTATGATCGACCACTGCAACAGGGATATCTTTGACGTTAGTGTTAATAGCATAACCAAATAGAATCAGTTGGATAAGGGGGATCATCACCACCATCGCAAATGTCATTCTATCGCGGCGTAATTGTAATAATTCTTTGCTTACAATTGCTTTTATTCGGCTTAATGAAGTCATAATACTCATTGTCTGCCCTGCCCTGTGCAGGTGACAAACACGTCTTCAAGGCTTGGGCGCACACTATTTACTTGCCACGTATCCTGACAAAATGATTGCTGCTTTATGAACTCAACGGGGTCTTGAAGATCTTTTTTTACTAATACTCGCAGCTGTGCACCTAATTGAGTGGCTGAGATAACATGGTCGATTGTTGCGAGCTGTGTTTTTAATTCTCTGGTTTGCGCCCCTGCGATTTCTACAACATGAGCGTGCATGTCTGTCATTAATTGCTTTGGAGAGCCATCCGCGCGTTTAATACCTGATTCTAAAATGGCTAAACGATGACAACGCTCAGCTTCATCCATGTAATGGGTGGTGACTAATATCGTGGTACCGGCATTACTTAAATCAAACAGTGTTTCCCAAAAATCACGGCGATTTTGTGGATCGACTGCCGATGTTGGTTCATCAAGAAATAAAATTTTCGGTTTATTAATCACTGCAGCAGCCAATGCTAAGCGCTGCCGTTGGCCCCCACTCATACTTCCGGCCATTTGATCTACTCTTTGATCAAGACCATAAGTATGGAGCAATTCGTCAATTCTTTGTTGTTTTTGTTGCTTTTTAAACGGGTAAAGCGCCGCCATGAACTTTAGGTTTTCAAGCACGGTCAGGTCACTATAAAGTGAAAACTTTTGCGTCATATAACCAAGTTGCGTTCTGAGCTTTTCAGCATCTTTTGGCAGACTCAAGCCAAGCACATTGATATCACCAGAAGTTGGCTTCAATAAACCCGTAAGCATACGGATTGCAGTCGTTTTACCACAGCCATTAGGGCCCAAAAAGCCATAAATTTGCCCTTGCTCAACGTCTAGATCAAGGTTATCAATCGCTTTTAAATCGCCAAATTGTTTTACCAAACCTTTGGCATGGATCACCGATTCAGTCATGGCATAATCACTTGAGCAGGTACGCCTGTCGGTAAATTATTTTCACTTACCGGTAGTGTTACCTCAGCAAGATACATTAATCTCGCACGCTCTTCCTGATTAAGGGCATAAAAAGGCGTGAACGCAGGCTCTGAGGCAATCCAGGTCAGTTCACCCTGTATTTCTTTATCTATGCCATCGACACGAACCGTAAGTGTCATGCCCTGATTGAGCTTGGCACGATATGGTTCAGGGATATATACGCGCGCATAAGGTGCGCTGTTTGCTTGAACGATAACGACTGGGCTGCCTTTGGTAACTCGCTCACCTACGTGCCAAGGTAAATTATCTACCCTGCCAGCACGCATCGCTTTAATTGTCAGGTCTGAGAGGTATTTTTGCTGTACTTTTAGTTCTGCTTCTGCCGCCTGAACTTGCGCTTTCGCACTATTAATATCTTCAACGCGAGAACCATTTGTTAATTCATTTAAGTTCTGCTTTGCTGATTCTAAATTAGCGAAAGTCTCATCACGTGCAGCGGTTGCACTATCTAAGGTTTCTTGGCTTGCGAGTTTATCCTTAACTAAGGTTTTTGCACGGCGAAAATTAGCTTCGCTTTGCGTATATGCAGCATTAGCTGCTGCTACTTTGGCTGATGCGGCAGCAACTTCTTCGGGGCGAGCACCATTCAAGGTTTTTTCAAGAAATGCAGTGGCTTGAGCTAGTTGAGCTTGTGCTTTAGCAACAATCGCTTGTTGTAGTTCGGCATCGAACTTTGCAATCACCTGCCCTTTTTCGACCAACTGGCCTGCTGAAACGGGTAAATCGATCAGTATTTCGTTAGTCGTTGCAGGATGGATCACACGCTCACGCTCAAGCGTTCCTAGCGCTACTCCCTCATTTGAGTCTGAACAAGCAGTAATGACTAAAGAAATTAGTATGAGTACAACACGTTTAGCTAACATTTTAATTTCCTTATGGTTAGCTGATGAGTTGCTAGATACTATAAAGTATTAAAATGATCTGTAAAAGTGATCTATAGGAATTAAAGTTTTAGAAATATATGGAGTCTATATCGTAAAGATATATGGAGAATAAGGAATATTAAGTTGAAAAATCTTAGTTATATTTGAAATGATATATAGATAGTCTTTCCAACACATTACTTACTTAAAGTAATGTGGCGTCCCCAAGGGGATTCGAACCCCTGTTACCGCCGTGAAAGGGCGGTGTCCTAGGCCTCTAGACGATGGGGACGCAGAAATTGGTTTGCAAATCACTGATTTGCTATTTCTGCGTAAGATGAGACCGAGCCTGCGAGGCGAATGGCCTTAGCTTAAACAGAAAGTTTCTGTGTCACTAGGACAACTGAATAGTTAAACTCGATTCAGACGAGCTTTTAATAACACAACACTTTTAGTAAGTGGCGTCCCCAAGGGGATTCGAACCCCTGTTACCGCCGTGAAAG
>NZ_LOPY01000009.1 GCF_001469895.1 Pseudoalteromonas sp. XI10
TGTTTCTACTTTTTAAAAAAGTAAAATCAAAACGAATTGACTATATAGTCACTCAGTTACATTTGAGACTCTAAATTTGTTTGCGTCATCTAGCGAACTAGAATCTGCTGTTAGAACTCAACCTGTACGAGTGCCCACACAGATGATTGCTTTATATTGTTAAAGAACGTTTGAGATACTTTTGCGTCTCAAGGGCTGTGCATTCTACGCAAGCCGTCATTTTTGTCAACACTTAATTTTGAGAAAAGTTTATTTTTTCAAAACTCAGTCTTACTTGACTCAACCAACTCGTCGTTTTGCTTTTTTGTAAGCAGTCCGCCGTGTCGGTGGATGCGCATTATAGGGATGCAGCGAATTAACGCAAGCACTTTTTTGAGAAAACTTTAAAAAAACTGCCTTTTGTATCCTTTTTAGTCTAAACACCACAAAAGAGAAACTTTATTAACGCTTCAGTAACTTTTTAACCGTATTTAAGGCCATAAAAGTACAATACTCTAAAAACAAAAAAGCCCAGCAATATAGCTGGGCCTTTAAATTGTTCGCATTTTTAGGTGTTAAGCAATGCCGTATTGATCACGGTATGCTTTTACTGCAGCTAAATGCTCATCCATTGTACCTTTGGCTTCTAGGTAACTAATTAAGTCAGCTAGTTTTACAATCGAGATAACTTTAGTGCCAAAGTCACGCTCGACTTCTTGAATAGCAGATAACTCAGCTTTACCTTTCTCTTGGCGGTCAAGTGCAATTAAAACACCACTTAAGTCTGCACCATTATCTGCAATGATTTCCATAGACTCACGAATAGCTGTACCTGCAGTGATCACGTCATCGACTAACATGATCTTACCTTTAAGTTCAGAACCTACTAATGTACCACCTTCACCGTGTGCTTTTTTCTCTTTACGGTTAAAACAGTAAGGTACATCTTTGTCGTGATGATCAGCTAAAGCAACCGCTGTCGTTGTTGCGATTGGAATGCCTTTATAAGCAGGGCCGAATAATACATCGTAATCAATGCCCGCATCTTCAAGTGCTGCAGCGTAAAAGCGACCCAAGCGTGCAAGGTCACGACCGGTATTAAATAAACCAGCATTGAAGAAATAAGGACTAGTGCGGCCAGACTTTAAAGTAAACTCACCAAATTTAAGCACCTGCTTTTCAAGTGCGAATTCAATAAACTCTTTTTGATAATCTTTCATAACTAATAAACCTACTTCTTTATTAAGCTAATGCTTGCTTTTGAACGTCGATAATTTCACGAATTGAGTGCTTAGCTAATGTAAGTAGCTCATCAAGTTCGTCGAATGAGAAAGGTTCGCCTTCAGCTGTACCTTGAATTTCAATGATTTTGCCAGTTTCGGTCAAGATCACGTTCATATCTGTTTCGGCTTCAGAATCTTCTAGGTACTCAAGGTCACTAATTGGTTGACCTTTATATACACCAACTGAAATTGCCGCAATCATATGCTTAAGTGGGTTTGAATTGATCATACCTTTACTACGCATGTAAGTAAGCGCATCAACTAATGCAACGCACGCGCCACTGATTGATGCTGTACGTGTACCGCCATCAGCTTGAATAACATCACAATCGATAGTAATGGTGTTTTCACCTAACGCCTTTAAGTCAACCGCGGCACGAAGTGCACGTGCGATTAAGCGTTGAATTTCCATTGTACGACCGCCCTGCTTACCGCGCGATGCTTCACGGCCATTACGAGTATGTGTTGAACGAGGTAACATACCGTATTCAGCCGTAACCCAACCTTTACCTTGGCCTTTCATAAAGCGTGGTACACCAGCTTCAACAGTTGCTGTACACAAAACTTTAGTATTTCCAAACTCTACTAATACTGAACCTTCAGCATGCATAGTGTAATTACGTGTGAATGTAACCGGTCTAATTTGGTTAGGTGTTCTTTCGCTTGGACGCATTAACGATCCCCTTAATTCTGAATTTGCCACATTATAAGTCGATGTGGTGCCAGATGCCATGTTCATTTACATAATTAACTGCATCAGAAAAGCACATTTCAGAAAATTTACGCTAGAGGTTAAAAGCTGATTCGGTATAATCAGTCAACTTTGTAAATTTAATAACACTAGGAAATCATCCATGATCCACAGCATGACAGCTTATGCGCGCCGCGAAATTAAAGGCGAATGGGGCACTGGCACTTGGGAAATTCGTTCAGTAAACCAACGTTACCTTGAAACTTTTATCCGCGCACCTGAGCAATTTCGTGGCATGGAACCAGTTATTCGTGAGCGTTTACGTAAACATTTACAACGCGGTAAGGTTGAAGTTTTCTTAAAGTTTGCTGCAAATCCAGCGCATGTTGGTGAGTTAACAATTAACGAATCACTCGCTGAGCAATTAATTAAAAGCGCACAATGGGTGCAAAACCAAAGCAATGGTGACATAAATCCTGTTGATATTTTACGTTGGCCTGGCGTTATGGAAGCCGAAGAGCTCGATATGGATAGCGTAAACTCTGCGCTAATTGCAGGGTTTGACCAAGTAATTGAAGATTTTAAACAAGCTCGCGGCGATGAAGGCGCAAACTTACAAGAAATGATAGCTACTCGCCTTGATGCTATTTTAGAGCAAGTAACCATTGTTGAAGGCCACTTACCTGAAATTGCTAAATGGCAGCGCGAAAAACTAAACCAAAAGCTAGAAGAACTAAAAACAGACATCGACGAGTCTCGACTTGAACAAGAGCTTATTTACCTTGCACAAAAACAAGATGTTGCTGAAGAACTAGATCGCTTAAAGTCGCATGTTAAAGAAACCAAAAAAATCTTAACTAAAGGCGGCGCATGTGGCCGACGCCTCGACTTTATGATGCAAGAGTTTAACCGTGAAGCAAACACGTTAGCATCAAAGTCTATCAACAGTGACATTACAAACGCTGCGGTAGAACTAAAAGTGTTAATCGAGCAGATGCGCGAACAAATTCAAAACATTGAATAAGCACGCTTTACAGCATTTTTATAAGACCCAGCACCTGCTGGGTCTTTTGTTTTGAAAAGTCTAAAAGCAGGCAAACTTGAGCACTTTTAGCGAAATAAAGTACAATAGTTCAATTAAAGGCTTGGATTAGCGATAGTCCGAGCCTGTTTATTTTTTATTAGAGACAGATCATGGCGCAAACTCGCGGAAATTTATTTATCTTGTCAGCTCCATCAGGGGCTGGTAAATCAAGCTTAATTGGTGCTTTATTAAAGAAACACAGCGATATGAAGGTATCGGTTTCGCACACCACTCGCTCACCTCGTCCGGGTGAAGAAAACGGTGTGCACTATCATTTTGTTTCTGTAGATGAGTTCAAAGCGCTAATTGAGAAAAATGACTTTTTTGAATGGGCGCAAGTGTTTGATAACTACTATGGTACGTCTAAGCAAGCAATCGAAAGCCAACTTGCAGCAGGTATTGACGTATTTTTAGATATCGATTGGCAAGGTGCTCAGCAAATCCGCAAATTAGTTGATGATGTTGAGACTATCTTTATTCTTCCACCATCAAAAGAAGAACTTGAATCACGCCTAAATAACCGTGGTCAAGACTCTGCTGAGATAATCGCAGGGAGAATGGCAAAAGCACAATCAGAAACATCACACTATAATGAGTATGATTATGTTGTTGTTAACGATGATTTTGATACTGCACTTTCAGAAATCGAAACTATCGTTATGGCTAAACGTTTATCGTTAAAAAGCCAAACTGTGCGCCATCAGGCGTTATTAGAGAACTTACTTAAGTAATACTTTTTTAAGAATAAGATAAAAATTAACCACAAGCTATTGGCGAATTTAACTTGGTACAGTAAACTACGCCTTTGCTTAAGAATTTATTTGGAGTGCTAAGATGGCTCGCGTAACTGTTGAAGATGCAGTAGATGCAATTGGTAATCGTTTTGACTTAATTTTAGTTGCGGCTCGTCGTGCCCGCCAAATCGCGGTTGGTGGTAAAGATCCACTCGTTGATGCTGAAAATGACAAACCAACGGTTATTGCTTTACGTGAAATTGAGAAAGGGTTAGTAGATAGCTCTTCTATGGACGTGATTGATCGTGAAGAACAACAACATCAAGAAGCAGCAGAAATGGCTGCTGTGGCTGCTATCGTAGGTGGCAACCAGTAATCAAGCTCCCCGCTTTGATTTAGCTATACGGCTAGTATTTCTACACTAGCCGTTGGCAAGCCCTTCTTTTCATCGTATATTCTATTCATACCGTTACCGATTTACTTCATTTGCGCATTGGAGTGTGACTTTGTATCTATTCGAAGGCCTCAAAAAGAAAATATCCGAATACTTACCACCTGCTGAGATTGAGCTGGTACAAAAAGCATACGTGGTCGCTCGCGAAGCCCACGAGGGCCAAACTCGCTCAAGTGGCGAGCCTTATATCACCCACCCTGTCGAAGTGACACAAATACTTGCTGGCATGCACTTAGACCACGAAACGCTGATGGCAGCCCTGATGCATGACGTGATTGAAGACACTGACTTCAGCCAACAAGACTTAGCTGAAATTTTTGGCGACACCGTTGCAGAGCTTGTTGAAGGGGTGAGCAAGCTAGATAAACTCAGCTTTAAAGATAAAAAAGAATTCCAAGCTGAAAACTACCGCAAAATGATCATGGCGATGACTCAAGATATTCGCGTGATCTTAATCAAACTGGCTGACCGTACTCACAACATGCGTACCCTAGGCGCACTTCGTCCTGATAAACGCCGTCGTATTGCCCGTGAAACCCTAGAGATTTATGCGCCAATTGCGAATCGTTTAGGTATTCATGATATAAAAAATGAATTAGAAGATTTAGGCTTTCAAGCGTTATACCCGATGCGTCACCGCGCATTAAGATCAGAAGTGGTCAAAGCACGTGGTAATCGTAAAGAAGTTATCAGCAATATTAAAACTGAGCTTGAAGCACGTTTAGAAGAGTCTGGCATCGAAGCAACTATATCTGGTCGCGAAAAACACCTTTATAGCATTTACAAAAAAATGCTTAATAAAGAGCTGTCGTTTAACGAGGTGATGGATATCTACGCGTTCCGTATCAATGTTGATAATATGGATACCTGTTACCGCGTATTAGGTGTAGCGCATAACCTTTACAAACCAATCGAAACACGCTTTAAAGATTATATTGCTGTACCAAAAACCAACGGTTATCAATCACTTCATACCTCATTAGTTGGTCCTCACGGTATTCCTGTTGAGATTCAAATCCGTACCCACGATATGGATCATATGGCAGATAAAGGGGTTGCTGCTCACTGGATGTATAAAAAAGCCGGTGATAACGCAGGCCACACAGCACAACAACGTGCTCGCCAATGGATGCAAAGCTTACTGGAGCTTCAGCAAAGTGCGGGCTCATCATTTGAGTTTGTTGAAAACGTTAAAACAGAGCTGTTCCCTGAAGAGATTTATGTATTCACGCCAGATGGCCGCATTGTTGAGCTTCCTATGGGTGCGACAGCAGTCGACTTTGCCTATGCAGTTCATACTGATGTAGGTAATACCTGTGTGGGTGCACGCGTTAACCGTAAACCTCACCCGCTAAGCAAAGCGCTTGATACAGGGCAAACGGTCGAAATCATTACCAGCTCTGGAGCGCACCCTAATGCCACTTGGTTAAACTTTGTTGTAACAGGAAAAGCACGTTTAGGTATTCGCAATTACCTGAAGAGCCAACAGCATGAAGAAGCCATGCTACTCGGTCGACGTTTACTTGACTCAGCGCTAGGTGAAACCAAACTGGATGATATTCCAGATGAAAACATTCGCCGTGTACTTCAAGAGCATGAACTAAATACCGTACTTGAGCTATTAGTCGAAATAGGCTCAGGCAATCTAATGAGTGTGCTTATAGCAAAACGCTTGATGCAAGTTGATGCAGACGACCTAGACGACCTAGCACAAAAAGCAAAAGCAACCATCATCGGTACTGAAGGCATGTTAGTTAATTACTCTAAATGCTGCCGACCAGTCCCAGGTGATGCTATTACAGCTTATATCAGCCAAGGTAAGGGCCTTACAGTTCACCGCCAAGAATGTAAAAACATTCGTGGTTGGGAAAAAGAACGCTCAAAATACTTAGTTGTAAAATGGGACGATAACCCAGAGAAAGAATATATTGCAGCCCTGCGTATTGAGATTATCAATCACCAAGGTGCACTGGCTAAATTAACCAATGTTGTTGCCTCAACCCAAGCCAACATTGTTGAAATAGCGACTGACGAAAAAGAAAGTAATTTATACATGATAGATTTAGGTATCACGGTTAAAAACCGCGTTCATGTTGCTAACATTATGCGCCGCATTCGCGTTATGCCTGATGTGCAAAGAGTCTATCGTAAAAAGTAACAAGGATAATCATGAACAAATCTTTTATTTCTACTGATAATGCGCCTGCAGCAATCGGTACTTACAGCCAAGCAGTTAAAGTAGGCACGGCTGTTTATTTATCAGGTCAAATCCCACTTGTACCAGAAACAATGGAAGTGATCTCTGAAGACTTTACTGAGCAAACTCACCAAGTATTCAAAAACCTAACAGCTGTTTGCCAAGCTGCGGGTGGTCAAATTCAAGACATGGTAAAAGTGAATATCTTTTTAACTGACTTATCTAACTTTGCGATTGTTAACGAAGTGATGAGCCAGTACTTTAAGCAACCATACCCTGCACGTGCCGCAATTGGCGTACGTGCACTACCAAAAGGCGTGCAAGTTGAAATTGACGGTATCATGGAGCTACCTTCAACAAACTAATCAGCCCTGCCAGCAACGCAAAGTTGCTGGCACTTTTTTAGAAAAAGTTCTTACTTCCCTCACCCGAAATTCTTGACTCATTAGCAAATCTCTAGCACTCTGTTGTTATAACAAGTAAAACCTTTAGCTAATGTAGTAAAAAAGGATCTCCAGGTGTTTAAGCTCGCTCACAACGGCAACGTTTTATTAGATGTTCATGAAAACTCGCCTCCTAGTGCTGCGTTTATTATCGAAGCATTAGAAAAGTCACCATTTTGCGAATGCAGAGTGGATCATGAAGCTATCAATAATTTCTTCAAAAGCGATTCAAATGAGCGCATGCTTGTAGTTGCCTCTAAACATGATGCGAGCCTAGTTGTTACCCTGAGTGATGACAAAATGCTGGCTACAGGCGAGCTGACTTTAGCTGAAGGTGGCAAAGTCATGACGCTTGACGATGCCAAAAAAGAGCTTATCAAAGCAGGTGTCGCCCGCGGTTATAAGCAAGCTTTCTTAGAAAAGTTATTACAGCAACAGTTTGAGTTACCTGCGGGTGAAGTTGCTAAAGGTGTGCTCGCAAAAGGTCGTTTACCGATTGATGGTCAACCATCCAAGTTCGTACCACAGGTAGAGACCTTAAAAGACCGCTTAAAAACACCTAAGCTACGTGAAGACGGCACAGCCGATATGCGTGACTTTGGCAAGCTCGCCAGTGTCGAACCAGGTGTATTACTTATAAAACAAATTCCTGCTACTCCAGGCAAAGAAGGCTTTACTGTTACTGGTGATGTACTTCCTGCAAAACCGGGGGAAAACACCAAACTAGTCGCAGGTGAAGGCACCGAAATATCAAAAAATAACCCGCTTGAGCTAATTTCTGTGATCGCTGGTGTACCAGTGGATATTGCCAACGGTATGCGTGTCGATGATATTTTTACTATTGCCGATGTAAACGTAAAAAGTGGCCACGTAGATTTTGAAGGTAGCGTTATTGTGACTCATAACGTTGAACCAGGCATGCGTATTAATGCCAAAGGCGATATCACAGTGATGGGCACAGTGGAGTCTGGCCATTTATCAGCGGCTGGCGATATCACTATAAAACAAGGTGTAATTGGTCACCAGCTCGAAGATAAAAAGTTATCATGTAATATTATCAGCCAAGGTGACATTCACTTATCACACGGTCAATACTGCTACCTTGAAGCCAATAATATCCTCATTGAACGCCAAGCCAGCCATTGCACAATGAAAGCCACTAAGCTGTTGCAAATAGGCCAAGAGGATAATCCGCAAGGCAAGCTATTCGGCGGAGAGATCTTAGACGCACAAATGTTAATTGCCGGCGAAATAGGCAATGAATCTGGCGCTAAAATGGTTATTCACTTAGCGGCTTCAGGTGCTGATGTCACCGCGCAAACAGATCAGTGTTTAAAAGATTTAGCACAAACAGATTCACAACTTGATACTTTGCAAGAAGCTATCGAAAAAGCAGATCAAGTAAAAGACGCCGAAAAGAAAAAGCAGTTACTCGCAAAGATTGGTGCAACACAAATGCACTATTGCGAGCAAGCTGAAATGCTTGAGAAAAAGCTATCAAGCTTAGAGCATCACCTGCATGATTTACTGGAAGATGCGCAATTAGTCGTTAATAAAAAACTGCATTCTGGCGTCGAAATTCATATTTTCGAAAAAGTTCTACTCACTAACCGCCAATACCCACCCTGTAAGGTAAAGCTTGAAGAAAACAAGGTTGAGGTAGAGTTTAAAACCAGTTAATAAAAAAGAGGCTTAAAGCCTCTTTTTACCAGGGTCATTACTCTTTAAAGAATTCCTTCCACTTGCTGTTTTAGCTGCTCAGGCCAAACACCAACTTGTACTTGCCCGATATGCTGTTTTTGTAACAGCAACATAGCGAGTCGTGATTGGCCTATTCCACCACCTATTGTTTGCGGAAACTTTTTCGCCAGTAGCTGTTTATGCCAATCAAACTCTAGGCGAGCTTGGTCGCCTGTAATCGCTAATTGTGTAGCTAAAGCATCAGGGCTTACACGAATGCCCATTGAAGAGATTTCAAATGCATCTTCAAGCACAGGGTTCCAAACTAAAATATCACCGTTTAAGCCTGCAAATTTACTACAGGTTTGTGTTGACCAATCGTCATAATCCGGTGCGCGTACGTCATGAATTTTGCCATCTGCAAGTGTGCCGCCTATACCAATTAAAAATACCGCACCGTATTCTTGTGCTACCGCTTTTTCACGTTGTTTCGCTGTAAAGTCAGGATACATCTGACGTAGCTGTTCACTGTGTACAAAGGTGATTTGCTCTGGCAAAAACGGCGTTAAATCAAACTCGCTTGCGACAAAGCGTTCGGTTGCTTTAATCGCCTGATAAAGTGATGTCACGGTTTCTTTTAGCTTGTCTAAGGTACGTTCAGTGCTCTCGCAAATCACTTTTTCCCAGTCCCATTGGTCAACATATACCGAGTGAATTGGGCTTAAAGATTCTTCATCCGGGCGAAGCGCCTTCATGTGCGTATAGAGCCCCTCACCTACCGAAAAATCGTAATCAGCCAAGGTTTTGCGTTTCCACTTAGCTAATGAATGGACTACTTCAAATTGGCTACCCGGAATTGTTTTCACTGCTACCGATACAGCATTTTCAGTACCGCTTAAGTTATCTTGAATACCATCGCCTACTTTTGCCAAGATCGGTGCTTGTACTTCAACTAACCCTAATTGTTGTTCTAATTGGCTTGAAAAAAACTGTTTTACTTTACTAATTTGCTGCTGTTGCTGCAGGTAGTGTGAACTCATAATAATTGGCCTCATTCCCAGTTATTGTTACTTGCTTAATTAGAGAAACCCGCTGCTTGGCCCCTCCTGTTAAAACAATCCTCAACTAAGCAAAGATAATTTTCAATAACCCGCAATAAAAATAACTTAACATTGAAATTTTCATAAAAATAATGCTATAATATTTATTGATTCAATAATTAACACTAATAAATACCATGGAAAATTATCAAATCGATAATCTCGATAAAAACATCCTTAATGCTTTAATGGAAAATGCGCGAACAGCGTATGCAGAACTCGCTAAACGCTTTGCAGTCAGTGCCGGAACTATTCATGTTCGGGTCGAAAAGATGAAACAAGCGGGAATTATTACAGGCACCCAAGTCAGTATTGATGCCAAACAGCTTGGTTACGATGTTTGCTGTTTTATTGGTATTAACCTCAACAATGCCCGTGATTACCCACAAACTTTACTGCATTTAAAAGAGCTAGAAGAAGTCGTAGAAGCCTATTACACCACAGGTAATTACAGTATATTTATCAAAGTGATGGCACGCTCAATTGATCATCTACAAGATGTGTTAATTAACAAAATTCAAGCCATCGAAGCAATTCAATCAACAGAAACGCTGATCTCATTACAAAACCCAATTAGCCGTGCTGTTGTTCCCTAGGGTATAATCAGCGCCAATTAGAATCCGTCAACGAGCACACAACTATGGATACAACTCGCTTTGAGCGTGTTAAGCGCGTGTTAGACCGCCGCCAAACGGACCTAACGGTTTGTTTAGAAGAAGTACATAAGCATCATAATTTATCGGCCATTGCCCGCACAGCTGACGCGACTGGCTGCCATCACGTACATGCTGTATGGCCAGAGAATCAAAAATGGTTAACTAACAATACCTCAGGTGGTAGTAAAAACTGGCTAGAAACTCACTTGCATCGCAATATCGATGAAGCAGTTGCCATGATGCGTGCACAAAATCCTGAAGTACAAATTTTAGCAACTCATCTCAGCGACGACGCAGTCGACTTTCGTGAAATTGATTACACCAAACCGACGGCTGTTATTGTTGGCCAAGAACGTGATGGTATTTCACCACGCGCCCTCGCTCATGCTGATAAAAACATCATCATCCCAATGCAAGGAATGGTGCAATCTCTTAATGTATCTGTTGCTGCTGCACTTATTCTATTTGAAGCACAACGCCAACGTGAAGAAGCCGGACTTTACAACCGCGATATGCTTGATGCGAAAATTAAGCACCGCATCTTGTTTGAAGGCTGCCACCCTATCATTGCCGAACAATGTCGCGAAAAAGAGCTGCCGTACCCTGAGCTTGATGAAAATGGTGAAATTGTTGCTGATGAAACGTTCTGGAACATTTTAAAACACACGCAACCGCTTGAAGCCACTAACGAGTGCAAGTAAACTGAAAAACAGTCTACTAATTAATAATTTGAGTCACCTTTGAGTCATCCTAGCTTAGCGTTATACCCAATTACAGAATTAAAAGGCGTCGGTCCGAAAATGGCCGAGCGCCTTGCTAAGCTAAATATTCATACGGTGCAAGACATGCTGTTTCATTTGCCTCATCGCTATGAAGACCGCACCCGCATTCACCCAATCAGCGAACTTCAACCGCATAGCCATGTAAGTGTTGAAGCCACCATTGAAACCAGCCAAATTACTTTTGGAAAAAGGCGCATGCTGGTTTGCCAAGTAAATGATGGCACGGGCCGCTTAACGCTCAGGTTTTTTAACTTTAGCGCAGCTCAAAAAAACGCCTTAAGTACTGGTAAAATCATTCGCTGCTTTGGTGAGATCCGCCGTGGTCGTGTTGGCTTTGAAATGACACATCCGGAATACAGCTTATCGGATACCCCTTCTGAGCAACCAACGAACACCACGCTTACGCCGGTTTATCCTGTTACCGAAGGGCTAAAACAGTTATCTATTCGTGCACTTAGCGATCAAGCACTCGCACTATTAACTAAGTACCCTGTTGAAGAGTTACTGCCAGAACAGTTTCAACCGACCGGAATGCGTTTAGCCGATGCACTTATGACCTTACATCGCCCACAAAATGATGTTGATTTAACTGCCCTTGAACAAGGTATGCACCCTGCCCAACAACGGCTAGTGTTTGAAGAGCTGCTTGCGCAAAACTTAAGTCTTTTAAAGCTACGCCAAAAAGGGCAAACGGTAAAAGCGGTATCATTAAAGCCTCATAATCAACTTGAGCAGCAGTTTTTAGCTAATTTAGCCTTTAGCCCAACCAACGCGCAAAGTCGTGTGGTGGCTGAAATCAAAGGTGACTTACAACACCCGTTTCCGATGATGCGCCTAGTGCAAGGCGATGTCGGCTCTGGTAAAACCTTAGTAGCAGCACTCAGTGCGCTCACCGCTATCAGCGAAGGCTATCAAGTAGCGCTAATGGCACCGACAGAAATTTTATCAGAGCAACATGGCATCAACTTTAGCCAATGGTTTAATCAACTCGGCGTTGAAGTCGCTTGGTTAGGTGGCAAAAGTAAAGGTAAGGAGCGCGCAGCGACTTTGGAAAAAATCGCCTCTGGGGAAGCACAAATGATTGTTGGCACCCATGCGTTATTCCAAGAGCAGGTTGAGTTTAATAATCTCGTATTAATTATTATTGATGAGCAACACCGCTTTGGTGTTCATCAGCGCTTATCACTGCGCGAAAAAGGCCGCTTTGGTGACTGTTTCCCGCACCAATTAGTGATGACTGCAACACCTATCCCGCGAACGCTAGCAATGACAGCCTACGCTGACTTAGAAACCTCAGTGATTGATGAGTTACCACCCGGTAGAACGCCTATTACAACGGTGGCTATTCCTGATGCACGCCGAGACGAAATTATTCAACGTGTGAGAACAGCGTGTACAGAGCAGGGTCGTCAAGTGTATTGGGTTTGCACTCTGATTGATGAATCTGAAGTACTGCAATGCCAAGCAGCGGAAGATAGCGCAGAGCAATTAAAAGCGGCATTGCCAGAGCTAAGCGTTGGCTTAGTGCATGGCCGTATGAAAGCCGCCGAAAAACAAGCCATTATGAGTGAGTTTAAAGCGGGCAATATTCATGTACTCGTTGCCACAACGGTGATTGAAGTAGGTGTTGATGTGCCTAATGCCAGCCTTATCATTATTGAAAACCCTGAACGGTTAGGGCTTGCACAACTCCACCAGCTGCGCGGCCGTGTTGGTCGTGGGGCTACGGCATCACACTGTGTTTTACTCTATCATGCGCCATTATCAGCTACAGCGCAAAAACGTTTAGGTGTGCTGCGTGAAAGTAATGATGGCTTTGTTATCGCTGAGCGAGATCTCGAAATTCGTGGCCCTGGTGAAGTACTTGGTACCAAACAAACAGGCCTAGCTGAGTTTAAAATTGCCGATCTTAACCGCGATAAACAAACACTCGATCATGTAAGACCCATTGCCTTCAAAATTTTGAACGACTACCCAGAGCTTACCGATAAATTGATTCAACGTTGGCTTGCTGGCAAATCAAACTACGCGCAAGCTTGATCGCAAATCAAAGCGCTATCTGCTTTATAAATTTTCTGCTAAAACAAAAAAAGCCCAGCTAATTAGCTGGGCTGACAAGTTAGGGAGTTATCCAAAGGTTGGATTAGAACTTGTATTCAATACCAACACCTAGGTAGTCTTGGTCAACTTGATTGTCTGTATCAAACGTTGAGTAGAAACCAAATACTTTGGTGTTTTTGCTAAGCTTGTGATCAACACCTGCAGAAATAGCTGTTTTCTTGTCGCCTTCATCAAAGTCAATTACTTGGTACTGTACTTTGAACGTGTTGCTATTCATTTGGTAAGCAGCATTTACTAAGTAACCATCAGCTTCTGCACTACCATCCACTTTTTCTTGTGTTTGGTACATAGCACCTAGTTTGAAGTCACCTAGTTTACCTTGTACTGTTGCACGAACAATGTCGTAGCCTTTTACTTCGCTGTCAGCTGCAACTGATGCATAAAGTTTGCTTTCTTTAAGTTTTGCATCGCCGTAAGTTAACGCTACTGAGTAACCGTTATCAGCATCTACATCATCTTCAGCTACATAAGTTGCTAATACTTTGAAGCCACTGAAGTCTTTAGAAGCATAAGAAATTGTGTCGCCTAAACGGTTTTCACCTTTAAATGCGTTCTTGATATCACCTTCAAGGTCATTGAATAAATCAACTTTACCTTGAGACTGCTTCATTGCTGTATCGTTACGACCGATAACAACTTGACCAAAGCTACCTTTAACACCCACGTATTGGTTACGCGCAGTGATGTTATCGTCATTGTCGCCTTTAGAATCAGCGTCAGATACGTCTACACCAAACTCAAATTTATAAACCGCTTCTAAGCCTTCAGAAATTTTTTCTGAACCTTTTAAGCCAAAACGTGAGTTATTGCTTTTAATTTCAGTGAAAGACCCTTCGCCATCATCTGATGATTGAACAGTCACGTTTGCTTTACCATATACATCTACATCAGCTAATGCAGAAAAAGATAAACCACCAAATAAAGCTAGGAATAAGCTAGACTTTGCAAATTTCATGTCGTTTCCTCAATAATCGCAACAAAAAACACATGTTGTGTTTCAATGCGCGCAGTGTGACAGCGAAAAATGACAGAAAGATGACAATTGAAATAAAATCGTCAATTTAGCTTCATAAAATGTAATTATTTTTGAAATAAAAACGTAACTTACTGTTGCAGCATTAATTTTTTATGAAAGCTAAATTAAATTAATTTTAAGCTTTTATTTGTAGTTCAGTTAATAAGGTCACTAACTTCTCTAATAAAGGGATTTGCTCATTATCTCTGTGGTAAGCAACAAACACATCACGCGAGGTATGCGCAACATCTTCAACATGATACAGCTCACCAGATTCAAGCTGCTCTTCAACTAATAACTGAGGAATAAACGCGCTACCACCGCATTTCAAAATTAAATCAAGCGCAATACGACCTGTACTGGTTCTGAAATAAGGAGGAGCGTGGCCGTTAAACTCACGAGCATGCCATAAAGAAAAGGTGGTACCCCAGTCGACATAAACATATTGGTTATCGAAAAAGTTTTCACTATTTGCAGTTTCAAAGGCGCTCACAGGAATAATAGGTAGCTCACAAATTCGCTGTACAACCAGTTCATCTACTTTAGGGGGATCAAACAACACCGCCAAATCTAATGTACGTTCCAATAATAAGCGAGTACTCTCTTGCTGTGCTTTAACTTCAGCAACTAACGACACACCCGGCATAGCAGAAACAATATTAGTAATACCAAACTGTAAAAATGCATCCCAAATATTAGGTGTTCCCGCTAAGCTAATTTGCTTATGCATATTATCTGCAAGTGCCACATCAACTTTTGCGCGCTGCATACCCGTAATGATCATTTGTGCGTGTGGCAGTAGTCGCTCACCCGGCGCCGTTAACTGTATGTTGTTTCGTTGACGAATAAATAAGTTAACGCCTAAACCTTGCTCTAATTGTCGGATCCGAAAACTCACCGCAGACTGTGTAATATATAAATTTTCAGCTGCTTTACCGAAATGGCGCGTACGAACCACTTCAACAAAAGTCTTCAATAAATCGATATCCATTTTTTACCCTTACGATAAAAATAATTTGTTTAATAAAATCGACAACTTGATCCATACTCCAGCAAGAAATTAGGGCATGAGGATAAAGCCATGAGCAATGACATTTCATCACTTCGTCAGGCATTTGCAAGCCAACGTCAATTCTATGATGATCAAAATTTCCCACGCGGTTTTGGTCGTAGTGGTCACTTCACTTTGCTAGAAGCCGACATTCTTGAGCAGCATGGTGTTGTTCTAAAGGGTTTATACAACAAAACCATAGAACCACAAAATGAATTTCAAACTCAATTTGTTCAAGTTGTTACCGGTAACCTTGAAGCGACCAATGCAATTGAGCGCGCTTGGATCAAATACCTTAAGCAAACAACCTGTAAAACCAAGTTTCACACGTTATTTGGGCGCTCTCGCATTGCGACCTCAACACCACAAAGTGTTGAATATTATTCTGAGTCAGACAGCTTATAACGATTTGCTTTTTTACCCATTTAGGGTTAAAACTTGTAATAACTTTTGTTTCGCCAATAAGTTATTACAAGGCAAGCTGTGACTCGAAGAATATTAATAATTGAAGATACGCCAACCATTGCGCGGGTGCAAAAGCACATCGCGCAAAAAGTTGGCTATGAAGCCGACATTGCAGGTAACCTAGCTGAGGCAAAAGAGCTTATTAACAAGCACAGTTACTTTTGTGCCGTAGTAGACTTTATTCTGCCTGATGCGCCAAACGGTGAAGCAGTTCCTTGCACCATCGAAGCCGATATCCCGACCATTGTAATGACTGGCAACCTTGACGAAACAACACGCAATATCGTTGAAAAACACCCCATCATTGATTACATCACCAAAGAAAATAAACAAGCCTATCAATACCTAGAAAAACAACTGGCTCGCTTGCCTCGTAATGAGCAAATATTTGTATTAGTAGTCGATGATTCAGCAGCAACACGCCACCATATTTGCAACTTATTAACCCGTCATAAATACCAAACACTCGAAGCTGTTGATGGTGTTGATGCTTTAAAAGTACTGGCTGAAAACCCAAAAATATCGGTGATCATTACCGATAATGAAATGCCGAATATGAATGGGGATGAGCTCTGTGTTGAAATTCGCCGTTTATATTCTAACGATGAAAAAGCCGTGATTGGCATATCTGCACTCGATACTTTGCACCTTTCGACGCGCTTTTTAAAATCTGGCGCAGACGATTACCTTCGCAAGCCATTCAACAATGAAGAGTTTTATTGTCGGCTCAGCCAAAACGTCGACATGCTTGAAAACATTAAAACGATTCGTTTACAAGCAAACACTGATTACCTCACAAAACTGCCTAATCGCCGCTATTTCTTTGGTGAAGCAAACAGCCATCTAAAAGCTGCAAAACTAGCAGAAAACTCAGTGTCTTTAGCCATGATTGATATTGACCACTTTAAATCAATTAACGATAACTATGGTCATGATGCCGGCGATGACGTATTAAAGGGCCTATCGCAATGTATGGCAAAGTATTTTGAAGATAACTTAGTAGGCCGCTTTGGTGGTGAAGAGTTTGCAGTCTATTTTGCTGATCAAGACCCACAAGAATCTCTGCAACGTTTAGAGAAATTCCGCTTGTTTGTTGAAAAGCACAGCCCTGAGTTCAGTAAAGATCGAATCAAGTTTACGCTATCGATTGGGTTTCATAATGGGCCTGTTTATAGTTTAGATGAACTAATAAAACAGGCCGATTTAAAGCTTTATCAAGCAAAAGAAACTGGGCGTAACAAATTAGTAAGCTAAGCCTACACAGGCTTAGTTACCGCCTCTAATTGCGCTTTGCGTTGCTTACGACTTTGGCGATACGAATCCCAGCTGAATAATGCCAAAGCGCTCCAAATACATGCAAATGTCACCACACGTTCGGCATCAAATACCTCACCGTAAAACGCCACGGCAAGCATAAACATTAAACTTGGACCAATGTATTGGAAAAAACCAAGTGTACTGTACTGCAGACGCTTTGCTGCACCAGTAAAACATAACAGCGGTAAGGTTGTCACCACACCGGCACTAATGAGTAACAAATTAATGTGCCAATCGTTTGCAGTTAAATCAGAGCTTGCTGATGGCGCCATCAACCACCAGTAAATAAGTGCAACAGGCAATAAAATAAGTGCTTCGAGCAATAACCCTGGCAATGATTCGATTGGTAACTTTTTACGTAATAGACCATAAATAGCAAACGAACCAGCTAGCGAAAAAGCAACTACAGGGAATGAACCAAAACTCACAAGCTGTAGCAACACACCACAAAGCGCTAGGCCTACCGCAACGCCTTGCCATTTACGCAGTCGCTCACCTAAAAACAACATACCAAGCAACACGTTTAGTAGTGGGTTGATGTAATAACCTAAACTGGCATCGAGCATGTGATTATTGTTCACTGCCCAAATAAATAACCCCCAGTTAAAGCCAAGTAAACTTGCTGTTATTACCAACATCAAAAGTAATTTAGGTTGTCCGAGTACAACACGAATACGCTGCCATTGATGACGAGCTGCAATAATAAGAAGTAAAAATAACACTGACCAAATAACACGGTGCATTAAGATTTCAAAAGCAGAAATTTGCTGTAAAAACTTAAAGTAAATGGGCGCAAGACCCCACATAAAAAAGGCTAAACAAGCGAAAATAACGCCTTTTCGCTGCTCAATGTTGGTAGGCATAAGTTTGGCTTTATAGTTTAAAAACGCTATTTTACGCCCCCTAAGCAGTGACGCAACCTAAACGCGCTAAATAAACCCATGTATTTACTTCTTAAAAGGGACTGCCATTGTTGCAAAGTAACCCCTTGATATTAAGCACCTGTGAAACGCTGAATTCTGCATTTTGAGGTCGTTTGGGTATATTGCTAAAGACATCGCTATAAAAAACCACTAAAATGCTCGGCGATGAATACCAATACCGCAATGTCCAACACACCCGTTAGATCACCACAAGCCGTACTCAAACAAGTGTTTGGTTACAAGGACTTTCGTGATGGCCAAGAAGCGATTATAGCCGCAGCGCTAGACGGACAAGACTCGCTTGTACTTCTACCAACGGGTGGAGGCAAATCTTTATGCTATCAAGTACCTGCATTGATCCTTGATGGTGTGACTGTGGTTATCTCACCGCTTATTTCCTTGATGCAAGACCAAGTTGCCCAATTAAGAGCGCTCGGCGTGCAAGCGGCATACATCAATAACAGCCTGCCTTTTGAAGAGCAACAAGCTGTCTATCAGCAATTACACTATGGGCAAATTAAGCTGTTATATGTTGCACCAGAAAAAGTACTGCAACACGAATTTTTAGAACGCTTGAGTAATCTAAAACTCGCACTTTTTGCGATTGATGAAGCTCACTGTGTGTCGCATTGGGGGCATGACTTTAGGCCGCATTACTGTCGGCTCAACGAGTTAAAGCAACGCTTTATGCATGTGCCCATGATGGCGCTTACAGCAACGGCAGATAAAGCAACTCGTTACGATATTATTGAACAGCTTCAGCTTAACCACCCTTACGTGCACACTGGTAGCTTCGATAGACCTAACATTCGTTACACCATAGAAGAAAAATTCAAACCTATGGTGCAACTGCTTCGATATTTAAAAGAGCAGCAAAACCAGAGTGGCATTATTTACTGCACCAGCCGCAAGCGGGTTGATGATGTAGCCGAAAAACTTGCTGACGCCGGGTTCAATGCCGCAGCCTACCATGCGGGAATGAGTAACGAGCAACGCCAATTTGTGCAATCTGGCTTTGCCCGTGACGATATTCAAATTGTGGTTGCGACTGTCGCCTTTGGCATGGGGATTAATAAACCAAACGTACGTTTTGTGGTCCATTACGATATTCCAAAAAGCATCGAGGCTTACTACCAAGAAACCGGTCGTGCAGGTCGAGATGGCTTGGCTGCAGAAGCAATTATGTATTTTGATCCTGCAGACATAGGCCGCGTACGCCGCTTTTTTGAAGATATTGAAGACGAGCATCGTCGTCGTGTTGAAGAACAGCGCTTTAATGCTATGGCAAGCTTCGCCGAAGCACAAACATGCCGCAGACAAATCTTGCTCAATTATTTTAGCGAATATAAACGCGAAACCTGTGGTAACTGTGATATTTGCTTAAACCCACCTACTAGCTTTGATGGCACACTTGTCGCGCAACAAGCCTTGTCGTGTGTGTACCGTGCTGAGCAACGTTTTGGTATAGGCTATATCGTTGAGTTACTTCGCGGTGCAAACACTAGCCGCATTCGAGATAACAATCACCACCAGCTAAGCACCTATGGCATCGGTAAAGAGCACAGCGTGGAATTCTGGCTAAGTATTTTAAGGCAGCTTATCCATCAAGGGTTATTAAGCCAAGATATTACCCAAGGCTCGTCATTACGCTTAACCGAAGCCGCCCGTGCGGTACTTAAAAGTGAATATGCATTGCAACTTGCTGAGCCTCGCTTACAAGCTAAGCACGTTTACCAAGATAAACTCGCTCAGTTTAATTACGATAAAAAGCTATTTGCGAAATTACGTGCCTTACGTAAAGAACTGGCCGATGCCGATGATGTACCGCCTTATGTGGTATTCAATGATAAAACCCTCGCTGAAATGGCGCAGTTAATGCCAACCAACGACAGTGAGTTTTTAAAGGTGTCAGGTGTTGGTTTCACTAAGCTCAATAAGTACGGCGCACCGTTTTTAAATACCATTCGCGACTACCTTGCCACCAATTAGGACTGCTATGACTGAACTAACCTATGATGCCGAGCATGAGATTATTCTCATAACGTCGAGTGAGCTTCCCCACGATGAAGACTTTGAACTTTGGGCAACCCTTTTCTTACACGCTCCAGCCATAACAACCGCCGACTTTGATGCCGGTGCTGATCGTCATCAATTACGCTTTCACTTTACAGATCATAGTTTTAATCTAAACTTTGAACATTACAGTGAAAGTATTTGGATCAATGCTGAGGGCATAGAAGCCAGTGCTGCATTGCCACAACTTCATCAGTATTTAGTCACGCAATTACAATAATAAGCTAGACTTTTACCCACGCTTAGTATGTAGTAGTTGCACAGGACATACTCAACTAAGGGTGTAAATGGGATTTAAGCAGTCGCACTTTGTTGCTAGGTTAATAACACTATTACCAATCTGCATAGCAGCCAATGTTCATGCAGAGCAGTTATTCACTGACGATAGTAATTATTGTCAAAACCAACGTACGCTTAAATCACAAGATAATAACTTACGCCGCCAGCTTGATGCTGATAATCCACTACCCGATGCCGCTAATAACCGTAAAATAGTCTCTATTGAACTTGAACAGCTGAACGTCTTTAACACTGAGCTTGAAGAAGAAAATAACTTTTTATTCCGCTTTGCCAATCGCGCTCACATGACTACTGAGCCTAATGTAATACACAGTGTTTTATTGTTTGAAGAAGGTGATGTTTACAATCCACGTAAATTGCTAGAGTCAGAGCGATTACTGCGTAAACAAGGCTACTTGTATGATGCGCGTATCAACGCAAAGCTCGATTGTGACGGCAACGTACATGTAAAAGTCATTACGCGCGATCTATGGACCTTATTACCTGAAATAAGCTTTAGCCGCAGTGGTGGTGAGAATGAATCAAGCATTGGCTTTCGCGAATCTAACTTTTTAGGCTGGGGTAAACGAGTGTCGTTTAGTCGTACCCGTGATGCTGACCGTACTGGCTACCTGTTTGTGTATGACGATCCGCATATATTCTCTAGCCGCTATCAAGGCCGCTTAGAATACTCAGATAACGATGACGGTAAACGTCATTATCTCGATGTAAGTTACCCGTTTTTCTCGATTGATACGCCCTACAGCTACGGTGTTACAAGTTACTCTGATCAACGCCGAGAGTCACTTTACTATCGCGGCGATGTAGTTAGTGAGTTTGAACAAAAAACCTTATTAAACCGCGCTTACTTTGGTCATTCATCACAACTTGGTAATAGTTGGACCCAGCGTATTAAGCTTGGCATCGAGAACCGAGAAGAAACCTTTAGAGAAACGCCATTTACGCGCTTTCCTATCGCTGAAGATAGAACGCTGAGTTACCCTTATGTTAGTGGCCAATGGTTTGAAGATCACTACGTTAAGGTTAGAAACTTCGATAGCATCTACCGCACTGAAGATTTAAACCTTGGTTGGAATATCCATGCCTTACTCGGTTATTCGAGTGATGATTTTAGCGACGATGCCAGCCGTACTATTTATTCGTTATCTTTATCAAAAGCACATTACTCTGGAGATAACCAGTTATGGCGCTTTAAAGCAGACCTTGATGGCTACTGGAATGAAGAAACCGATGATGTTGAAAACCTGTTTGCCAGCACGCAGCTACAGTATTATCTCAATACCACACTAAGACAAAGCTGGTACGCCAAAGTACGCTTACAATATGCTGAAAACCTCACTGCTGATAAACAACTCACTATTGGTGGTGAAAATGGCCTACGTGGTTACCCGCTTGACTACCAAGTAGGCGACCGCAGCTTTTTAGTGACTCTAGAAAAACGCTACTACTGGGAATATGACTTACTGCAATTATTTAAAGTCGGTGGTGCCGCGTTTTATGATATTGGTAGAGCTTGGTATAACGACAAAGATAATGGTGCCAATGGTAACGTTCTACAAAATGTGGGTGTGGGCCTGCGTTTAGCGCCAAGCCGTGCCAATGCAGGTACGGTTATCCACCTAGATATTGCCGCACCAATTAACAAACAAGATGACGATATTGACTCAGTGCAATGGCTAGTAACGGTTAAAAATACCTTTTAAAGTAGTGGTATTGTTAAGCTAAAAAGCTAAAATCAAAATGTAAAATATTAACTTAGGAACCCTTTTGGACTTCGTCGAATTCTTTAACGAGCAATATCATTTAATCGTGACTGTTATCGCGGTTTTGCTCTACCCGCTACTGCGTAAAACCACCAAAAAGCTGCTATTAAAAGCAATTAAAGGCAAGGCAGATCCGCATCGCGAATACCGCGCTGAGCTGTTGCTCAATATCATTCTTGCCATTGTTATGCTGTGCTTAGTGTTAGTCTTTTGGGGGATAGAGCTACGCGGCTTATTAGTACTTGGCTCATCTATTTTTGCCATGTTAGGTGTCGCGCTTTTTGCCGCCTGGTCGTTACTAAGTAACCTAACAGCTTTCTTGTTGATGTTTATTCAAAACGACTGCCGTGTTGGCTTTTGGGTGAGAGTGATTGACGGTGCAAACTTCTTAGAAGGCCGCATTATCGAAATGGGCTTAATGAATGTCGTACTTGAGCATGTTGATGGTCACAAAGTGATTTACCCAAACAACATCTTTGTTACCCGCCCAGTGATGGTATTAAAGAATCCACCTACGGCAACTAAAGCGCCAACCATAAAACGTATTTTAGGCCCAAAAAAGTAACTGCTTAAAGTTAACGAGACGCTTGCTAAATAGGTGTTCTTTTTCTGCTTCCATAGGCGATTAATATAAAACTAAATAAAATGACTAAAGGGTGAAATAACACGATATGAGCAACACTTAGCTCTGTAAAAAAGCCGTGCGTAAGTGAAATAGCAAGCGTGAATAAGCCTGTGTAAAATAGAAACTTTTTCATCTTTGATCCTTTAGTCATTCTTACGACAATTAAGTAAGTAAAAAAACTATAAACCTTGTACTTGCTCTAAGGTCAAGTAATAGATCAGGGCAGCCGGATACAAAAAGCCAAACAAATAGTTTGGCTTTTTGAATTACAGAATAGGGTATTAGTTATTTAAATCTGCGGTTTTTAACTCGTCTTCAATATCACTTATTTCATCAATAAAGTTTTCGAGTTGTTGTTCAACTAGGCTGTTTGCGTGAGCAAAGTAAGCAAGATGGAATACAGCATCCCCCTCGTTAACCAGCGGCATAGTCTGCTGACCAATTACAATACCACTGCGCGGCGCGAGTAGCTCAAGTTCAGCATCACCAAGTGGGCTACTTATATAAGCTAGAACCTGCCCTTTCATTACTCGCTCACCAAGTGATACTTGTGCACGAACAATACCGTCTGCTTCGGCGCGTATCCAACTCGTCGAGCTTGCAATTATCGGCTCCGGTAGCTTTTTCGCGCGCTTACCACGCACCATTTTTAAATGGCGCATCACATAGTCAACACCTTGTACACCTGCTGCAATGGCAATTGGATCAAAGCGAAGCGCTTCGCCGCCTTCATAGGTAATAACGGGTATTCCTAAATTTGCCGCTTCACTGCGTAATGAACCATTGCGAAGCGACGCATCAATCACTGCTGGGGTACCAAACGCTTTTGCCATGGCTGCTGTTGCAGGATCACTCAAATTAGCGCGAATTTGCGGCAAGTTAGTTCGGTGAATTGCCCCTGTGTGTAAATCAATAATATGCGTACAATGCATTGCCACTTGAGTAAAAAACGCATTCGCCATTCGCCCAGCTAACGAGCCACGAGTTGAGCCCGGAAAACTGCGGTTCATGTCACGGCGGTCTGGTAAGTAGCGTGACTTATGAATAAAACCAAACACATTCACAATCGGTACCGCAATAATAGTACCGCGCAATTGCTCTGGATCGATTTTAGCAAGCAACTGCCTAACAACCTCAACACCATTGAGCTCATCACCGTGAATTGCAGCACATACCATTAATACAGGCCCTTGCTGCACACCATTGACGACTTCAATTGGAATATTTAACGGCGAGTGGGTGTAAAGCTTGGCAGCTTCAATCGCAAATGTTTTACGTTCGCCAACACCCACCGTATCGCCTAAAATTGAAAACGGTGTATTTTTCTTAACCTTAGCCACGCACTTTTCCTTTTAATAGAGCGCTTATATTACTTAACCTTTACCACGAGTTGCTGTTTTCTTTGATGCCGCTGTTTTTTCAATAAACTCAATAATCATGCCTGCAATGTCTTTACCGGTTGCAACTTCAATACCTTCAAGACCAGGTGATGAGTTTACTTCCATCACCAATGGACCACGTGCAGAGCGAAGTAAATCAACACCTGCTACGTTTAAACCCATCGCTTTAGCTGCTGCAACAGCTGTTTTTCTTTCTTCTGGAGTAATACGAACCAAAGTCGCACTACCACCACGGTGCAAGTTAGAACGGAATTCACCCTCTTGCGCTTGACGCTTCATCGCAGCAATTACTTTATCGCCTAATACAAAGCAGCGAATATCAGCACCACCCGCTTCTTTAATGTACTCTTGCACCATGATATTGGCTTTTAAGCCCATAAATGCTTCGATTACACTTTCTGCAGCTTTGCGTGTTTCAGCTAATACCACACCGATACCTTGGGTACCTTCAAGTAGCTTAATAACGACTGGCGTGCCACCAACCATACTTAATAAATCTTTTACGTCATCTGGTTTACTTGCAAAGCCTGTCACTGGCATACCTACACCTTTACGCGAAAGTAGCTGTAGTGAACGTAACTTGTCGCGCGAGCGAGTGATTGCCACAGATTCATTGACAGGGTATACACCCATCATTTCAAACTGACGTAATACCGCACAGCCGTAGAAAGTTACTGACGAACCAATACGCGGCACGATAGCATCAAAATCTTTTAAATTTTCACCTCGGTAATGGATTTCTGGCTGCTCTGAATTGATGTTCATATAACAACGAAGTGCATCAATTACTTTCACTTCATGACCACGCTGCTCTGCGGCTTCAATTAAGCGACGTGTTGAATACAAATTTTGGTTGCGAGATAAAATACCAAGTTTCATAAGTTAAAAACCTTAACTGATAAACTCATACACGTAGCAACGTGTGATAAGTCCTTTTCCTATAATAAATGAGATAAAGCCGGATCAACGACTATGCGATTTTCCATTGCTGTACGCCCTAACAACATTCTAAACTTCATTGTTGAACGGTTACTTAAAGTCACCCTTACAGGCCAGCTTTGGGTTCCTGCGACTAATTTTGTTTCAATAAAGTAGCGTAGCTCACGCTGACCGCTTGAACTGGTCACATACTTACGCTCAACTACTTTGGCGCGACACTCTACCGTTGTTTCTACATCGTCTTGTAGAGGATGGGTAGTAAATTTCACCCATGCTTCGCCATTTTCTGAAAATTCCTCAATGTCAAAAGCATGAATACATGAAGTTCTTGCTCCGGTATCAACTTTTGCTTTGATTTTATCGATTCCCAGTTCAGGCAGGCCAAGCCATTCTCGCCAGCCAACAATAATTTTTGCGCTCATTAATGTGCCCTCTTTAAAAAAGTGTCTTATACGCTACAGAGCTAGAAACACCAACGAAATATATTTATCCACTCGATAAGTCGATTTAATTGACGTAGCCTAAACTATAATCAACTATACCCCTCTATTTGTAAAACGAGAGTTCAATATGATCAATGGGTTACTTCATGTCTTAATTTTAGACGAACAAGGCGGTGCACGTGCTATTGAAAATAGTACTGAGCTGCAAAATTGGCAACCCGAACACGGAAAACTTTGGGTGCACATGGACTACAGCCAAGCTGAAGCCGTTAAGTGGCTTGAGAAAAGTAATTTATTAACTGATTTCGAGCTTGAGTCCCTAATTGCCGATGAAACACGTCCGCGTTTAAGCAAAGTCACTAATGGTAATATGCTGTTTTTGCGTGGCGTTAATCTAAACCCTGCGCAAAGCCCAGAAGACATGGTCTCGTTACGCTTATTTATTAACGAAAACATTGTGATCACAACCCGTAAGCGCCGTTTATTATCGGTGCAAGATGTTGTTGAGTCGTTCGATGGCAGCAATGGTCCTTGCTCAATCTCTGAGTTAGTTTGCCAATTGGCGCAAAACTTAACGTCGCGTATGCAAGCTGTTATCGACAGTTTAGATGACACTCTCGATGGTTTTGAAGATGAAATTGATGAACCAAGCAAGGGCTTTGATCATCAATCATTAGCGCAAATTCGCCGCCAAACAATCGCGTTAAAACGTTATTTAAGGCCACAAAAAGAAGCGCTTATTACTTTGTTAAACAACAAATATAAGTGGTTAGATGAAGACGATAAGGCACGCTTAAACGAAACAACCAATATGTTGATCCGTTATTTAGAAGAGCTAGATAGCTCAATTGAGCGCGCGCAAATTATTCAACAAGCAATAACAAGCCAAGTATCTGAGCAACTAAACCAACGCATGTATGTGATGTCGGTGGTTGCAGCACTGTTTTTACCACTTGGCTTTTTAACTGGCTTACTAGGTGTAAACGTAGGCGGTATTCCGGGCACTGAAAGCCCTTACGCATTTAGCTTGTTTATTATCTTCTTGGTGGTACTAACCGTTGGGATTGGCATTTACTTTAAAAATAAAAAGTGGCTATAACGCAACAACCTTTTTAATTAAATCAAGGCGGACGGCATGTTCGCCTTTTTTTGTTGCCAAAATCAGGTGCTCACCATCGGAGTTGAGTATTTTGAGGGTCTCTGCTTTTCCTTCTAACTGCTCACCAGATACTAAGGTAATGCGTAATAGAGATTTATGCATGCACCATAATTCATATTTATCGTAGTCGCCACAAGCGATAGGTTGATAAGTCATTAGCTTTTTGGAATTGTTTGAGGAGTTAATCGAGCTTAGAAGATATTAAAGTGAAGAGCAAATGGCGCTCTCGGCAGGGATCGAACCTGCAACTTAGCCTCCGGAGGGCCACGTGATATCCATTTCACCACGAGAGCACATTTGTCGTCGTCAACACTGACTCGCGATATCAGCATGACAACCCGGCAATGATAATGGCATCTTGTGCTAAATGCTAGCATCGAGGCCTTTATATGCACATAAATTCAGCAATTTGCATTAAAACACTTCACTTTCGTGCAGAACCAAGGTATTAACGTATACTTAATAAAATTAATAACAAGGTGGCAGTCTTGCCATGTAAGGGGAATTTGATCATGAGTTTAATGTCTACAGAGCAAGTCGCGGAGTTTTTAGGTGTAAAAGTCGAACGCGTAAAACGTCTTGCTCGCGAGCATTTACTGATCTCGAAATCACAAGATGACAAAGGTGAACCTTTGTTTGATCCAGAAGACGTAAAAAAATATAAAGAACTTGCCGAGCGAATTGGCGGTCTTTAATTTTTAGCTTTTTCTATGAAGTGGTTAAGCTGTATTAGCAGGGGCGCCACTTTATCCATCGCACCACGTTGTTCGTACCAACAAATACATAAAAGCAAAAACAGCGCATGAAATGCCGCGAGCTTTTCAACTGATAAGTAAAACTCGTGATGTTCGCACACTAGCGCTTGGTATCGTTTAAGTAACGCCAGTTGCTGCTCGTCATTTAACGCAAAGCTCACCACCAGCGCAGCTAAGTCAAAGTAAACATCGTTGCTTTTGGCATACTCAAAGTCGATTAAAAACATCCCCGTCTCATTCACAATGATATTTTCTTTCACTAAATCATTATGACAAAAACCCATGTCTTTAGGCGCTGAAGCAATATAAGCCAGTGACTGTTTAATTAGCTCAGCATGTTGCTGGTAACGCTCTGTTTGCTGGTAGTAGTTAATTTCGTAAGCTATATCCATAGGCTCAGTAAGCACAGGGTAGCGGTGTAAATTCACTAAATCGGGTAATAAGCTACTACAAAATTCACCGCTGGCAATGCTACCTGCCACGTACTCGAAAATAGCCGTGTCGGTTGCTTGTTCTAACCAAAGTGGGGCTGGGCAGCAGCTTTGCTTTGCAAAATGCGCTTGCGCTGCAAGACCAATCGCCGGCCAGTGGTCGCGATAGTGCTTAACCAAAAAATCTTGGCTTGCTGTTTTAACTAGGTAGTTATCATTGCTTAGCCCCTCAACCAGCGGGCTGATTGAGGTGATAACTAAACGTGAGTTGAAGCGCGTAAAAAGCGCGTGAATTTGTTGCTCAGTTTTCATCTATAGCTGTGCAAGCGGCTTAGCCTGATGCTGCTCGTATTCTTCATACCAGGTTTTAAAGCCCCACGCGGCCATAATGGTGTAAAACACGAAAAGAACTAAGGTTGGGTAATACCCTTTTTCAAAGTATAGATACATAGATGCTGCATCAATCACAATCCAGTACAACCAGTTTTCCAGTACCTTCTTGGCAACAAGGTAGGTTGTCACCACTGCAAAACAGGTGGTAAAGCTGTCTAAATAAGCAAAATCAGCGTGCGTGTAATTGGTCATCACAAAACCAATGGCAACTGAAGCCAGTGAGGTGGCAAGCAAAATCACCGCATGGCGCTTTAACGACCATGAAATAATGGGCAGATGATCTTTATTGTTCATGCCCCTGCGCCAAACCACCCAACCATATACCGCCATATACATGTAGTAAAAATTAAGTAGCGACTCCATCAACAGTGCGCCATTCCAGTACATTACGGTATAAATAAAGGTGCTCACAAACGCGGCTGGCCAACACCATAAGCTTTCTTTAATCGCTAACAGTAAATACGCCATCGATAAGGCAACGGCAATATATTCCCAATGCGACATGGCAGTAAAGCCAGAGAAGGTTTCGCTTAAAAATTCCATAACACGCGCTACTTTAGGTTTTAGTCTTCGCTAGGCGACAAGTCACCATGTAAGAATTTACAGACGAAAATAGCCTTACCAAACTCTTCATAAGAACGTTTGATTTCAGTATTAAGTACAGACATCACTAAATCATAGTCACCGAAAATCTGAGTAGATAAAGTGTTGGTGATCACTTTAAGACCTTCGTAACTGTTTACACGGTCAATAAAACCTTTGATAAACGGAATGTAGTCTTGATGTAGTGGGTACTTACTGATCTCTACTGAAAGTTTCATTATGATTTACCGAGTCTTTGAAAAGTATTGCATTGTAACCCGCTTATACTAACAAGTCATGGCTATGGTTATTTTTTAGTGTAAAATCAGCCCCGATAAACATTGAGGATTCATTATGGCACGCCGCATCACTTACAAATTTAAAAATCAGCCTCGCGAAATCAATTTTGCAAAAGATAAATACCGCGATATGTACCATGCTATTGCGGCGGCTGAAGGCATTGATTTAACCAATTATTTAAAGATGGAACAGCAAGTCGAAATGACTTCAAAAGGCTCTGCGGCAGTACGTAACTTTCGTGACCAAGAATTCGCACGAATGGGTTTCAGTGACGTGTATTTTATTAAAGAGTAACAAAGTTACTCTTGATACTCGTAGCTCACACGTGGGGTGATATTACACAGTAACTCGTAAGGAATGGTTGTTGCGCACTGGGCAATCTCTTCAACGGGAAGTTCTGGCCCCCACATAATCACCTCGTCACCAACTTTGATTTTGTCGCGGTTATCACCAATATCCACCGTGATCATGTCCATCGCTACACTGCCAACAATACCATAGCGTTGTGATTTTATAACCACAGGTGTGCCCTGCTCAGCATGACGTGGATAACCATCGCCATAGCCCATCGCAACCACCGCAAGCTTAGTCGGTTTATCGCTATGCCAGCGTCCGCCATAACCTACACATTGATTGGCATCAACATCGCGTATCGCGATAACTCGCGTTGTTAAACGCATAACAGGCTCTAGTCCGTGCTGTTGCCCTACGCCATTAAGCATTGGCGATACGCCATAAAGCATCAAGCCAGGGCGCACCCACTCGCCATGACCTTTTGGCCAAGCAATAATGCCAGCAGAGTTTGCAAGGCAATGCTGCTCACTTTTGCCATCTGCCAAAGAATCAAATAAGGCAATTTGCTGAGCGGTTTTTTCATCATTGATGTCATCTGCGCACGAAAAATGCGTCATTAACTTAATGTCATCGCGGGCATTCGGGCTTGCTTTTAAGCGACTGTAGAAAGACTCAAATTGCGATGGCGCAATACCCAATCGATGCATACCCGTATTCACCTTTAACCAACACGCAATTGGTGCATCAAGGCTTGTATTTTCAAGCGTTGCAAGCTGGTTTTCATCGTGAATAATGGTTTGAAAGTTATTGGCAAGCAAGATAGGTAAATCATCTTTATGAAAAAAACCTTCAAGTAATACAATCGGTTTTGTCAGTCCACCTGCACGTAGCGCTAACGCTTCGTCTATTCGAGCAACCGCAAATGCATCGGCATCATTTAGGTATTGAGCAATTTTAACTAAGCCATGGCCATAAGCATTGGCTTTAAGCACCGCCATTACTTTACAACCAGGCGCAAAGCGCTTCACTTGTGCTAAATTATGAGCAAGTGCTTTTAGGTTGATTTCGGCAATGGCTAAGCGCATTAGTATTCGTCGTCCATAGCTGGACCCGCGTAGTTATCAAAACGCGAGAATTGACCTTGGAAGGTTAAACGTACTTTACCGATAGGACCGTTACGTTGCTTACCTATGATGATTTCGGCTACGCCTTTTTCAGTACTGTCTTCGTTATACACTTCATCACGGTAAATAAACATGATTAAGTCGGCATCCTGCTCGATTGAGCCTGATTCACGTAAGTCGGAGTTGATTGGGCGTTTATCGGCACGTTGCTCTAGGGTACGGTTAAGCTGCGATAGTGCAATAACCGGACACTGCAGTTCTTTTGCCAGTGCTTTTAATGAACGAGAGATTTCAGCGATCTCTAAGGTACGGTTATCCGACAAACTTGGCACACGCATTAACTGCAAGTAGTCGACCATGATCATACTAATACCGCCATGGTCGCGGGCAATACGGCGTGCACGCGAACGCACATCTGTTGGTGTTAGGCCCGATGCATCATCAACATACATCTTACCTTTTTCCATCAACAAGCCCATGGTTGACGACAGACGCGCCCAATCGTCATCATCTAGCTGACCGGTACGAACTTTAGTTTGGTTAATACGGCCTAGCGATGCCAGCATCCTCATCATGATTTGCTCTGAAGGCATCTCTAGTGAGTAAATAAGTACAGGCTTATCTTGTGTCATAGCTGCGTGTTCGGCTAAGTTCATCGCAAAGGTTGTTTTACCCATCGATGGACGTGCCGCCACAATGATAAGGTCAGAAGGCTGCATACCCGCCGTCATTTTATCTAGGTCAGCATAGCCGGTACTTACACCCGTCACACCATCTTGTGGCGACTGATAAAGCTCTTCAATCTTATCAACAGTTTTTTCTAAGATACTGTGTAAGTTTTGTGGGCCTTCGGTGCTTTTACTACGCTGCTCAGCAATTTTGAATACTTTACTTTCAGCAAAATCAAGCAAGTCATGACTAGTACGCCCTTCTGGGCTAAAACCAGCTTCTGCTATTTCGTTCGCAACACCAATCATTTCACGAATAACAGCGCGCTCTCGCACGATATTCGCGTAGGCATCAATGTTCGCCGCACTTGGCGTGTTCTTGGCAATTTCAGCAAGGTAAGCAAAGCCACCAACACTACTTAACTGATTATTTTTCTCTAAGCTCTCAGAAATAGTGATCAAATCGATTGGATCACCGCCTTCAGCAAGATTCACCATCGCTTCAAAAATCAGCTTATGGGTTCGGGTATAAAAATCCTGCGCAACCACTAACTCAGCAACACGGTCAAACGCTTGATTATCAAGCATTAAACCACCTAAAACAGATTGCTCAGCTTCTATTGAATGGGGAGGGACTTTTAACGTATCGACTTGCTTATCTGGTTTGGCCATAACATCACAAAACTAAAATTGAATGGCTCTATTCTATCGACTTGCTAAGGCTGTGCAAATAGTAAATACCAATCGACTTAAATATTTGGTCATTCTAGCGTGCTAAATAAAGCGCTAACTGCGTTAGAAATGTCTAAAGTAGAGTAACTACATGTCAAAATTTCTGCCTTGTTATCACTTCATTTATCTGTCGCTATTTAAGACCAATAACTTAACACGATTGGTATAAGCGGGAAGTCTTCCCGCTTTTTTGTAACCCTAATCGTTATTTCTGTTTACGAAGTTCAATGCGTCCGCTAATCGTATCCATTTCGATATCAGCATCACCACCGTTAATACTAAATTCTAAGTCGCTAGATGGGCCGTATTTCGCCTTCGTTGCTCTGTCATCACTAAGCTCATTAACGATTTTACCGTTAGCATGAGCTTCAATTTCAAACTTTGCCGATACATCTGCAGGGAAGTAAAACTCTGCGTCACCACTGACTGATTCAAAACGAATATTAGCATCTTCAAGCAGCTTATTGATGTGAACTTCAGCTTCACCATTTACGGTATTGATGCGCAGTTTTTTAATTGCATCAAATGCAAAGTCGATATCACCGTTTACATTTTCAAGGCGAACATCTTGTGCTTTGGTTTTTGACTTAATGTCGCCATTCACCGCGGTAAAGCGTAAAGCACCTTGCGAGTTTTTATCGTTAATTTCACCATTGACTGTTTCAAAGCGAATATCACCGTTTAAATCATGAGCATTCACATCACCATTAACCGTTTCAAAGCTCATGTTGCCGCGAATATCTTGCACTGTGATATCACCATTGACGGTATCAATCTCTGCACCTGCTTCAAGCTCTTTAGCACTAACTGTGACATTCACTCCGGCAAATTCAAGCTCACTACTTTTTGGCATGTAAATGGTTAAACGAGAACCGTCACCGCTATTCCAGCCACCTAAATTACGCGGCATTTTTACGATAAATTCAACACGGCTGCCTTCAACCTCTAAACGATAACCTTGTGCCTTATCGTCAAGCTCACCTTCGATTTTAAGTTGTGGTTTATCCCACCCTTCAATGCGTACATCACCACGTTGGTTTTCAATAAAAATGCGTTTATTTGCAGGTACATCAATTTGCTCATTAATGGTTTGTCCCGCCATTGCCATCAGTGGCAGTAATCCTAAAGTTAAGGCTAGTAATTTCATAATTGTCACTCCTAAATCGTTTGCCACTTCGGTGCATGCACCTTGTTAATTAAGTCCAGTTGTTGCTGATAAACCTGCGACAGCATTTGTAATAAAGCTGGGTTTTCAGGTTCATTCTCAAGTGCTTGCTTAATGGCACTTTCGGCTTCTTCTAACTCTTTTAGTTGTTGCTGCCAGTTATCGGTTAACGCAGGTTGATTTTGATACTGCACCAACAAACCTTGCTTTTGCTTGGTAAAATAGTCGCTCATTGCCATCATGCTATTTGGCTCACCTTGGCCAACAAAAAGCTGTACGGTCAATAGTGCGGCAATACAACAAGCGGCAACTGCAGCGAGTTTATTCCAGCCATGGTTTGGCTTCTCAGTTTGCTCTGGTTGCCCTGTTGCAATTGCTCGCTCAACACCGGGCCAGAGATCTTTGTCTGGGCTAATATCTTGCTTATGGTTAAGCGAGTCATTTAAAAATTGTTCAAATTCTGGCTTACTCATTTTCATACCACTCTTTTAATAACTGCCTTGCACGGTGAAATTGCGATTTACTTGAACCGACCGCCATATCAAGCATGCTTGCTATTTCTTCATGGCGATAACCTTCAATTGCATGAAGTACAAACACCATACGCGCTCGCTCAGGTAGTCTCAGTACTAATTTATCGAGGCCGTTAAAGCCATCGCAATCTGCTGCGCTTTGCTCATCCATACCGCTTTGTTCAAAACTCACTACTTTTTGAAACCAGCTTTTATGTTTGCGAATGTAGCTAATCGCAATATTGCTGGTAACACTATGTAACCAAGTCGAAAATTGTGAGCGTCCATCAAAGTTAGCGATTTTGTGCCACAACTGTACAAACACTTCTTGTGTTGCATCTTCGGCGTGCTCTTTGTCTGCAAGCAATCTTAAACAAAGGCTATAAACCCGCTTCACATGCAACTCATAAAGTGTTGCATAGGCAGCTTGATCACCGCTTTTTACGCGCTCTATCAAGGCATGCTCACTTTGCTGGGCGAACGCTTGTTCTGCATCTATCAACATCCTGGATGTTGTCCTTTATGATTATTGTTGTGAATTTAGTGTATTAGACGTAAGGAGGGATTCAAAAGGTTTAAATGAAATTAATTTTTTTTGTGTAAGCTACAAATAATTGAGCTTACACAATTTTATTTGGGGATTTATGTTATTCGGCAGGTGATGCTTCGCTTTCTTCTTCAGTTGTTTCTGTGGTTTTGTAGCTCCAACCTAAAAATACGATGCGTGCCGAAGAAGCAGGCGAGCCACCATTTTGTACTTGTAATAAACCCGCATCATAGTGAGCACCACTGCCCCCTGATGCAGTAATTGTTGAGCCACGTACACTACCAAACAGCTCGCCACTGCCCGATAGCTTCACTGTTGTCAAAGGTGCATAAATAGCCGCATATAAATTCGCAGCACCACTAAATTGCACGCCATTTACACCATTAAATGATGAATAAAATGATAACGACGGATGGCCACTGGTGGTTAATCCTTCCTGCTCAGTAATGACTTTTGCGCCTGCACCAATATTTACTTTTCCGGTTAATAACACTGTTAAGCTACTGTCTTTTTTGATTGTTAAGCTGGTGTCCCCTTCCATCGAAAAGTCTCCATCAATCAGTAAAATAACATCACCACCAGAAACTTCCATTTTGCCGTCACTGGTCATTTTGAGCCTATCAAGTGCAAAGATATACTCTTTACTGTTACTGCCATTAGCTTGGTTTTGCGCTTTAGAGTTAAACAAGAAAACATCGGCAAGGTTTGGCAAAATAACTTGGCTACCACCGCTACTAAAAAAGCCCTTTTCAGTATTAAGTTTAAATTGTTGCGTAGGACCAATCGAAACAGAACTATAACTGCTCACTTGGTCTGTGATGTCTGTCATTTTCTCTGGCAAAATTAACGGGTCGCAGCTGGTGTCTGGATTTGTTGGGTCATAATCAGGGGCTGTTGGGTCAGCAACAGTTATCGGCTCAACATTCGGGTTTACATTAAACTTGCTATCACTGTAGTGCACACCATCTTGTTGATTATTGTAGGTGTCTTTAAAATCGCCTGAGCCGCCATACATAATATCCAGAGCTTCGTCTTGGCTATTAGTGATGAATGTAGACCACTGCATTTTTGCATCACCATTCGCTCGCACAACGCCCGAAACAGTTCCGCCACGATGAGTATAATAACCTCGGGTATAAACATTACCGTCAACACGTAAACCACTGCCAGGAGAAATATAAACACCGGTATTTGAATGGATATTACCAATAATTGGTGATGAACCATTTAAGTAGATAACCCCGGTCGCTTTTACATCGCCCTTTATCGGTGAATGACCCGATAGCACCACATCTGAATCACCAGCAATCGTTGAAACATCACCATCATTCGACTTGGTTTCTTCGTAGGTGCCTTTGCTCGAATCATAGCTGTCGATACTACCACTACCCGACAAGTTAACCCCTTTACAGCCCACCATCGCATTAGTGAAAATAGAGCTGCCTTTCACGCCTTGTACTGCAAAACGGGCGACTAAGTTACTTTGTGCGTCACCATCAAATCGTTGCCCTAAGCTTGCAATTTCAAGCTCACCGGCAGCATTTTGACTTAAACTGGCATTAAAAATGGCATCATCAGCGATAACACCAGAGCCCGATGCATTACTGGTTTTACTGATCAAATCTTCAACCGCTAATACACCTTCCTCATTCAAGGTTTGTTGCAATAACTTAGCTTGCTCAAATACACCTTTTTCTGCCAATAAGCGGCTGTTTAATTTCTTTTGGAAGTTACCACTTAAGCGTTCTTGAACAACGTTTTCACGTAGCGAACTAAGCACCACGATGCTGGCCATACTGGTTAAGATCAACACTGTAATTAAGGTGAAACCATTTTGCTTGTTATACACTGCCAGCTCCGTATGCTTTGACTAATATTGCATTGGTTAACGCAATATCAATATTAATGCCATTGCCAAACTGAGCAGGTAAATCATTTGGCTTTACAGTAACGGTTACAAGCTCACCGGCGATATCAAATGACAAAGCTTCGATACCTGTCAGTAATCGCTCTGAGGCAGCACCATCGAGAGAACACATTAAGCTGCTACCATTTAAGCTATATACTTCAACCACCTGCGCAGTTGTCGCAGAGCCATCACAGGCAATGACACCACTTGGCTGAGTAATAGTAATCGTGCTTTTATCTGCACTGATGGTGGGTGTTAGTTGTGTTTGCTTTATGCTGCGGTTGAATACTTTACTGGTATAGCGAATCACTTCTTGAGCGTTTTCAAGCTCTTTACTTACTTCAATCGTGCTTTTAATCGCCGAGTAAGACAAGCTTACTCCCGCTAATAAAAACGCGCCTGCTGCCAATGCCACCATCAGTTCAACTAAGGTAAAACCCTGAACGCGTTTATTCATGAACATACCGCCGTTAAATCAGGGAAACTGGCATTTAGACTAATTTGATTTTCTGCATTGTCTGTCATGCGCTTATCGACCCAAGCCACATTAACTTGCATATCATCACTGTAAGTAGCTGGGATCGTCAGTTGATAATCACTCACTTGCGGCGCGAGCGAAGCTCTAAATGTCGCGTCTTGAAAAAGTGCGGTATTGGTTTTTTGAATTTCACAAATACGCGGCCACAAACGCTCAATGGTATTTTGCCCTTGAATAAGTGACACGGTGTAATTAAAGCTATTGGTTGCATATTGCAGCGATTTGAGCTGCGCTGCCGCCAAGCCTAATAATGCGATGCCAGCGATCACCACTGAAATCATCACTTCTAATAATGAAAAGCCTGCCTGCTTATTCATGCACATCCTCGCTGTGAATTTTCTACTAACCAGTTTTGGCCACTTTTAAGCACACACATCACGTAATCTGTGGTATTTGTGTGCTCATCTTTCACTAAAATTTCAGCTTGTTTATCAACTTCGCCACTGGCACTAATGGCCAATGCGACTAAATTGACGGTAACACCGCTTTTTGTGACCGAAAATTCTTTTAAAACAGTGTCTACCCCACCCTCGTTGAGGGTCACTTGCCAACTATTATTACTAACAACTAGGTTAATAGGTTTGTCGCGTTTGACCGCTTCACTGCGTGCAAATTTATAGGCGCTATTTAATTGATTTGCAGTAGTTACCACGCGATCTTGCAAAATTTGCTGACTAAAAGACGGAAAAGCAAGGGCTGCCATAATGCCAATAACACTCAGCACAACCATTAACTCAATTAAGGTAAACCCTGCAATTCGACGCAATTGTGTTACTCCCAGCAATCACTAAATGAAGCGCTATAACTACCATCATGTTTAACGGTTAAGTCACCACAGCGATCACCTGCTTGCGCCGAACCCGATTTAGGAGCTGCTTTTAAACTGTAGCCACGATTTTTAAAATCGCTTACAGCACCTGATACTTTATCTGTTGCTGTGTAGGTAAAGGTGTAATAGTCGGTATTTTGGGTTACGAATGCATTAGGGTAGCCGCCATTTCGTGAATAAATACGTTCGAGGCTGGCGCTGTATTGCAGTAACTCTTGTTGAATGTCAGCACGGCGACTACGTTGCATGTGCTCAGTGTAAGCAGGTAGTGCTACGCTATACAGAATCCCTAAAATAGCGATCACGATAAGAATTTCTACTAATGTAAATCCTGTTTGTTTACCCATTCCATGTGGTACTAATGCACTTTTCAACCTCAACCCCTTAATACTTTTTAACCAGCACAATATAAATGACAGCGTTGTCAGTGTCAATTTTAACCAATTTACTTTTACTCATTCGATTATACTAATAAGAATAAGAAAATTAAGAAAAAAGAACGTCTGTTTGTAAAATAGGTAAGATTATAGGATTGGTATTTATGTGTTTAAAATATAGAAACTAATACTATTAGATGGCAACCGAGGAAGCAATAGCGGTACAAAATGCTACAATTCATAAATTTCAGGCACAAAAAAGCCGCACCTAAGTGCGGCTTTTTTACTTAATATTGCTATTAAGCTTCAGCGATAACGATTACTTTGATAGTAGCCGATACGTCTGAGTGTACTGCGATTGCTACGTCAAATTCGCCAGTCTCACGGATAGTACCTAGAGGTAAACGAACTTCTGATTTAGCAACTTCAACGCCAACAGCTGAAATAGCTTCAGCGATGTCGCGAGTACCGATAGAACCGAATAACTTGCCTTCGTCACCAGCTTTAGAAACTAGTGTAACTTCAGCTAATGCTTCTAACTTGTCAGCGCGAGCTTGAGCAGCAGCTAGATCTTCAGCGATCTTAGCTTCTAAATCAGCACGACGTGCTTCGAAAGTTTCGATGTTAGCTTTAGTTGCAGGAACTGCCTTACCTTGTGGGAAAAGGAAGTTACGTGCGAAGCCAGATTTAACTACAACCTGGTCACCTAGGCCACCTAGGTTTGCGATCTTGTCTAGTAGAATAACTTGCATGTCTCTACACCTTTTAAAAACTGTTAATCCGCTGCTTACTTATGTAAGTCAGTGTATGGAAGAAGGGCTAAGTAGCGAGCACGCTTGATAGCAGTTGCTAGCTGACGCTGATATTTAGCGCTAGTACCTGTGATACGGCTAGGTACGATTTTGCCACTTTCTGTAACATAGTTTCTAAGAGTAGCTAGATCTTTATAATCGATTTGTTGTACGCCTTCCGCTTTGAAGCGGCAGAACTTACGACGTCTGAAATAACGTGCCATGAGTAAAATTCCTCAAAAAATTCTTTCTATATGTTGAGCATGCAAGACCAATTGGCTTAAGCCGTTTCGGCCTTCGTGACGGTTTAAAAACCCCGTCACTTGCACTTGTTGCCCAACGTGCAATTGTTGAGTTTGTTGTTGCATTGGCGTGCCGCTGGCAACAACTTGAAGCCTGACATAACTATTACGGTTAAGGTCTGCTTCAACTTGCATCGATTTATGTTCAAGAACAAAAATACAATGCGGTATACCAGCAGGGCTTTGACTATATTTAGGTGTTTTACAAACAACCCCAGATAATGTCAGCTGATTCATATAAGGATTAAGCGGTTGGCTCATCTTTTTGTCTCAACTGCAAGCGCCATGCTTGAACTCAAAACGATTAAGCAGCTGGTGCTTCTTTCTTCTCTTCTTTCGCAAGAGGAGATGCTTCAGTTACAGCGTCTTTAGTACGCATAACTAAGTTACGAAGCACTGCATCGTTGTAGCGGAAAGTAGTTTCTAGCTCGCTGATTACTTCAGTAGGTGCTTCAACGTTCATAAGAACATAATGAGCTTTGTGAAGCTTGTCGATTGGGTAAGCCAATTGACGACGGCCCCAGTCTTCAAGACGGTGGATAGTACCACCAGCTTCAGTGATAGAACCAGTATAACGTTCGATCATACCAGGTACTTGCTCACTCTGATCAGGGTGAACCATGAATACGATTTCGTAATGACGCATGGATATTCCTTACGGTTAATAGAGCCTTCTACCGTTTCGGCCAGTCGGTTTAAGGCAAGGAATTAAATTTAATAAGCCGAAATGAGCGCGCATTTTACGCTTAGATTGATAATTAAGCAAGATAAAACAGCAAGCCAAGCTAGATTATTGTGCTCTATTAAGATTTTCTAAACGCTAAAAACAAAAAACCCAGCCGAAGCTGGGTTTTTGATATTCTGAAAACTAAAATTACTTGATTTTAGCTTCTTTGAAAATCACGTGTTTACGAGCTTTAGGATCGTATTTTTTGATTTCCATTTTTTCAGGCATGTTACGCTTGTTCTTGTCGGTAGTGTAGAAAAAACCAGTACCAGCAGTTGAAACTAAACGGATCTTATCGCGCATGATTCAGTTCCTTAAACTTTTTCGCCACGAGCACGGATTTCTGTAAGAACCGCGTCGATGCCTTTTTTATCGATAATACGCATACCTTTAGTAGTAGTGCGTAGTGTTACAAAACGTTTTTCACTTTCAACCCAAAAACGGTGAGTTTGTAGGTTAGGTAGGAAACGACGTTTAGTCGCGTTTCTCGCGTGTGAACGGTGGTTACCAACCGCTGGACGCTTACCTGTAACTTGACATACTTTAGACATGTCTATATATCTCCAATAACTTCGCTCGAGCTTAATTTTCCCTTAGGCCAGTATTTGTGCCCCGGGATAAATCGAAGGGCGCTCTTTATACAGCTTATACAGGCAAAGATCAAGTAACAGATCTTATCCAATCAGCTCATGTGTAAATTTGATAGCGGCTAATTATAAAGATCGAATGCCCTTAGGGAAAGTAAAAACTGCATTTAAATTAAACTAATTTCTAAAATCGCCCTAAACTGCTCATTTTTAACACACTCTCTAATACAGTTGGCTCTATATAAGCCCTCTTTCAGCAAACGAAACACAATTTTCACCACCCACTATGATGTGATCCAGCACATTTATATCAATTAAGGCTAAGGCTTGCTGTAATTTTGTGGTGATTAATTTATCGGCCTGACTAGGTTCAGCAACCCCACTTGGGTGGTTATGAGCAAGTATTAGAGCCGCCGCATTATTACGCAGTGCAGCTTTAACAACTTCGCGTGGGTAAACAGAAGCGGCATTAATAGTGCCGTAAAAAAGTACTTCGTCTTTAATTAGCTGGTTTTGACTATCTAAGTACAGCACCATAAATACTTCTTGCTGTAAGCCACGTAATTGAATAGTTAAATAGTCATACACAGCTTGCGGCGAAGTAAATAGTGCATCGCGCTTACATTGCTCAAGCATATAGCGCCGGCTTAGCTCAAGTACCGCTTGAAGCTGCACATACTTAGCGGCTCCTAAACCCTTTTGGGCACAAAACTCTTGTTCAGATGCATTAAATAAGTCGTGCAAAGTGCTGTTTATATCGAGTAGGTGCTCAGCCAGCTCAATGGCATTCATGCCCGGCACACCGGTACGTAAGAAGATTGCTAATAACTCTGCATCTGAGAGTGCTTTGGCGCCTTGGGCAAGTAACTTCTCCCGAGGCCTTGCTGATAAAGGTAGATCTGTTAATGGCATTGCTTCATCCTTAAAACAACTATTCCACTTATTAAACTGTACTATAAAATCCAATTTTTTCCTGTCTGTATAAAAGAAAACTTCATGCTATCGGTAAAGATTTGCTATCGTTAGCCCATATCGACAAAGGTTAAATTTCACGTAATGACAAAATCAGTAAATAAAAAAATCCTGCTAGGTATGAGTGGTGGTATTGCAGCCTATAAATGCGCAGAACTTGTTCGCCGTTTAAAAGATCAAGGCTGTGAAGTAAAAGTCGTCATGACCGACTCAGCCAAACACTTTATTACTCCTTTAACTATGCAAGCGGTAAGCGGTGAGATTGTTTCTGATTCATTACTCGACCCAGCAGCAGAAGCTGCAATGGGTCATATCGAATTTGCCAAATGGGCAGACCTTATTTTAGTCGCCCCAGCAACCAGTAATATTTTAGCCAAAATGGCCATGGGTATTGCAGATGACTTACTGACGACCCTGCTACTCGCCACCCCAGCAAAAGTGGCGGTTGCACCTGCAATGAACCAACAAATGTATGCCCACCCTGCTACACAAGCAAATCTTGCCACACTTAGTGAGCGTGGTGTGGTTATTTGGGGCCCAGGTAAAGGCGAGCAAGCCTGTGGTGATGTAGGCGCAGGACGCATGTTAGAGCCTCATGAGTTAGTCGCGCTTTGTACACAACCTGAGGTAGAGCCATTACTTGCAGGCAAAACCATCACGATTACAGCAGGACCAACCCGAGAAGCCCTTGACCCTGTTCGTTATATCTCTAACCACAGCTCAGGCAAAATGGGTTATGCCCTTTCAGAAGCTGCACTTGCGCTAGGTGCAAAGGTAAATCTGATTTCAGGCCCCGTAACAATTAAAGCACCTGCTAATGCCCTGCTTACTAATATAGAAAGTGCTGAGCAATTACTTACCGCCTCAATGAAGCTAGCCGCGCAATCGGATGCTTTTATCGGCTGTGCAGCAGTGGCTGATTACCGTGCAGCAGCAATTCATGAGCAAAAGATGAAAAAGCAAGGTGATGAACTAACCCTTACCTTAGTTAAAAATCCAGATGTTATCGCTAACGTCGCTGCGCTTAGCGAAAACCGCCCTTATACCGTTGGCTTTGCGGCAGAAACTCAAGATGTTGCAAGCTATGCACAAGGTAAATTAAAGAACAAAAACCTCGATATGATCTGCGCAAATGACGTATCAAAAGAAGGTCTTGGCTTTAATTCTGATCATAATGCTTTAACACTCTTCTGGCACAATGAGCAGCTAGATTTAGCAATGGGAAGTAAAAAAGATTTAGCCATGAGCGTAATGACTGAGCTTGCCAAGCGTTTGTAAAAATGCTGGAAAGAAACTGAATAAAACATTAACATAAGCCACTCATTTGCACAAAAAATGGCTTGTCTGACTCCCAACAGCGCAAGTAATAAATTATAAGAAAGGAATGGTCATGCCTGCGACAAAAAGAAGTAATCGCAAAGAGCAGATTCTGCAAGCACTCGCACAAATGTTAGAAACCAGCCCAGGTCAACGTATCACAACCGCAAAACTCGCGGCCGAGGTAGGTGTGTCTGAAGCTGCGTTATATCGTCATTTTCCGAGTAAAGCACGGATGTTTGAGGGCCTAATCGAGTTTATTGAAGATACCCTGTTATCACGCATTAACCTCATTTTAGAAAATGAGAAAGAAAGCCAAACACGTGTATACAATATTTTGCTGTTATTGTTAGCCTTCGCCGAGAAAAACCCGGGCATTACCCGCATTTTGACCGGTGATGCCTTACAAGGTGAGCAAGAGCGTTTACGTGAGCGTGTACAAGGCTTATTTGAAAAGCTAGAAACTCAGTTCAAGCAAGTGCTACGCGAACGCAAACTTCGCGAAGGTAAAGCATTCCAGTCAGACGAAAGCACCCTAGCCAACTTCTTACTCGCCTATGTAGAAGGTAAGATGAACCAATTCGTGCGCAGCGACTTTAAAGCAAAACCAAGTGCACAATTTGAAAAACAATGGCCAGAACTACAGAAGATTTGGTTGTAGTGAGTTGCTAGGGGAAAGTTTGAGCTGTCAGCCTTCAGCCGTCAGCTATCAGATTTAACTCAAAACAGTTAGCGAGCTTCTAGGGGAAAGAGTAAAGTTAGCAAGCTGCTTTCTAACTTTCCCCTTTCTAACTACTACCTTTGATTCGCATTATTAATTGCTCTGATTAAGCCCGCTAACATCATTGATAATTCCTGCGTTTCCATTATCCATTTATTTGCCAGCTCTGTGCTAACTTCACCGACCTGAAGCGATATATAGAGCTGTGATCTTAGCTCACCACAACTTCCTTTTGCATAGTAAAGAAAACGCACACAATCTTTTGAAGACATCCGCTCATAGCCTTCTGCTATATTCGATGAAATAGACAAACTAGAGCGCTTAATTTGGTCTTTCAAACAATACTCACGACTCGATTTAAAGTGTTGAAAAATTGCAATTGCTAGCGTAGCAGAGCGCTTCCAAACATCTAGGCTTTCAAATTTCATTTTAAATATCCTTATTTAAAACATATCTCTACTTATAGCCTAGCAACTCCCATATTCCAACTTTCCCATATTTCAACTTTCCCATATTTCAACTTTCCCCTTTCTAACTTTCCCCTTTCTAACTTTCCCCTTTCTAACTTTCCCCTTTCTAACTTTCCCCTTTCTAACTTTCCCCTTTCTAACTTTCCCCTTTCTAACTTTCCCCTTGCAACTTTCCCCTTGCAACTTTCCCCTAGCAACTTTCCCCTCGTAACTTCCCCTTCCACCTCCCCAAACACGCCACTTATCGTATCTACTCGAATTGTTTATTAAAAACGCTACACTGGGTGCATCAATTTAAAAACAACGAGAAAGATAAATGAAAGCGCAATTATCACTTTTGAGCTTAGCCTTGGTGACAAGCCTTGGTAGTGCACAGGTTAGTGCGAAAGAAGCTCTGCAATTTAAAGACGTGTTTGATTTTAAATACGCAAAAGGCACCCAACTTTCTGAAGATGGCCAAATTCTTAGCTTTAGTGCCGACCCTTATCGCGGTAATGCACAAGGTTTGGTTTATACATTAAACAACAACACCCTGCTAACTAGCGTTGAGCGCGGTACTCGCCCAACTATTAATAAAGCAGCAAACTGGGTAGCTTTTACTCAGGTACCTACCCTACTTGAAAAAGAAACCACCAAGAAAAAAGACCAGCTAAAAAACAACCTTGTTTTAGTGAATACTAACAATGGTGAGCAACAAACCTTTAACGATGTAAAAGACTATGCACTATCGGATGATGGTGTATGGCTTGCTTACCGACTAGATAAGAAAGCAGATAAAAAAGACGGCGAAGAAAAAGACGAAAACAGCAGCGAAATCAAGCCAGACAAAAAAGATAAAAGCTTTGATTTAGTGCTTGTTAACCTTCAAGACAAAACCACTCACACTGTAGATAATGTATTTAGTTATGCAATGAGTAGCACTGGCGAGCAATTATTAGCAAGCCAAAGCTACAGTGATGGTGCCGACAACCAAGTTGTATTGGTTGATCTTAATAATGACTTTGCAACGAGTGTACTGATTGATGAGCCGGGTGTGGTGGCAAATAAAATAGCTTGGCAACCAAACAGCAATACCGCAGCGCTATTAATTGGTAATTACGTTAATAATGATACACGCCGTCGTGACCACAGCTTACAGCTTTTACAAAATGGGGCGCTTTCAACCATTAACTCTGCAGATAGTAGCTGGACTATTGGCAAAACAGCATCGCTAAAATGGTCTGAAGATGGTGCTCGTTTATACTTTGAAAACCACCCTAAACTCGCTGCAAAAGTTGTTGCAAAAGAATACAAAGATGAAGCCTCTTTATATGATTTCGATACCATTCGCGACCAAAAGGGCCTAAACGTTTGGCACAATAAAGACGCTGAAATTAAGCCACGCGAAGAGCAGCAATGGAACAAAGCGAATAAGCTTCGTCACTATCAAGCGGTATATCATGTAAATGGTCAGCAAGTTGTGCAGTTAAGCACGCCGAATATGCCTGAGGTTTCACTTAATACTCATCGCGAAGCGCTATTAGGCTATTCAGACCGACCTTACCTAGAACGTATTATGTATGGCGGCTTTTACGCAGATTACTTCAGTGTTGATGTTAAAACCGGTAAACAAACCGCTATTGTCAGCGACTATCCGTTTAGACCAAGCCTTGCGCCTAATGGTCAATTTGCGGCATTTTTCCAAGACAGCCAAGTACAGCTTAAAGATTTAGGTAACAACAAGGTTTCGACATTATCTAAAGCAATTAACGCTATTTTTGCTGATGATAAACATGACTACCCATCGCCTCAGCCGGGTTATGGTTTTGCAGGCTGGTTAAACGACAGCAGCCAAGTACTGGTTTACAGTAAATTTGATATTTGGGCTTTTGATGTCGTAACACAAAAAGCAACCCGTTTAACTCAAGGTAAAGAAACCAATACCCAATATCGTGTTATTAAACTTGATAAAGACCAAGTGGGCTTTGCCAAAGACGAAACATTATTGCTAAGTGCAAAGAACCTGCAAGATAAGCAAACTGAAATTGCCAAACTTGACTTATCAAGCAATAAAGTGAGCAAAGTACTTTCAGGTAAAAAGCGCTATGATGTGGTGAAAAAGGCGAAAAATGCCGACAAATACCTATTTACTGCGCAAACATATCAGCAATTTCCTGATTACTACCAAACTGACTTTAGCTTTAAAAAGCCACAGCGTGTTACCAACCTAAACCCACAAATTAGCAACTTTGCATGGGGCCAAAAGCCTGAGCTTATTAGCTACAAAGGGTTTGATGGTGAAGATTTACAAGGCGTATTAATTAAGCCTGCGGGCTACAAAAAAGGCGATAAGGTTCCAGTAGTTGTATACTTCTACCGCTATATGAGCCAACGCATGTATGACTTCCCGAAAATGGAGTTAAATCATCGTCCTAACTTCCCGATGTTTACTTCAAATGGTTATGCGATTTTCTTACCTGATATCCGTTTTGAAATTGGTCACCCAGGTAAATCGTCAACCCAAACGATGATCAACGCCACTCAAAAGTTAATTGATTTAGGCATTGCTGATCCAGATAAAATTGGTTTACAAGGTCACTCATGGGCAGGCTACCAAAGCGCCTTTATGATCACTCAAACAGATATGTTTAAGGCGGTTGTATCGGGTGCGCCAGTATCTAACATGACCAGTGCTTATAGTGGTATTCGCTTAAAATCAGGCCTTGCGCGTCAATTCCAATACGAAACAGGTCAAAGCCGCATTGGTAAAACGTTATTCGAAGCGCCAGAGCTATACATCGAAAATTCACCAGTGTTCTTCGCCGATAAGGTGAATACTCCAATTCTGATTATGTTTGGCGACAAAGATGATGCTGTGCCATGGCACGAAGGTGTTCAGTACTACCTAGCGCTTCGTCGTGCGGGTAAAGATTCCACCTTCTTACAATACGAAGGTGAACCACATCACCTGAAGAAATTCCCTAACCAAGTGGATTTTTCAGTACGCATGATGGAATATTTTGATCACTACTTAAAAGGCAAACCAGCCGCTGAGTGGATCAAAAATGGCATACCCTTTATTGAAGAATAAGCAATAAGCTGAATTTAAGCTTACTGCACACCTCCCCCAGAGCCAGCATTTTTGCTGGCTTTGTTCTATAAAATCAATCACACCATCTATTTTTTCGATTTTATCAATCGATTTAAACCCCAGTTTGTAAGTGGAAAGTTAACCAGAACATAACTATATTTCACCCAACTTCTAACTGGAGACAACACAATGTTTAAGAAATCAACTTCAGCTTTGTCTAAAGTAGCTGTTGCTGTATCACTGTTGGTGGCAACAGGCGTACAAGCTACAAACGACATCAAATCAAACCAATTCTGGTGGCCAGAGCAATTAGATCTTAGCCAACTTCGTGCCCATGGCGCAGAGTCTGATCCTATGGGTCCTTACTTTGATTACAAAAAAGAATTCTTAAAGTTAGACCTAAACGCAGTGAAAGCTGATATTGAGAAAGTATTGACTGATTCTCAAGATTGGTGGCCTGCTGACTACGGTCACTATGGTCCGTTCTTCATCCGTATGGCGTGGCACGCATCAGGTACTTACCGTACTTTTGATGGTCGTGGTGGCGCAGGCGGTGGTCAACAACGTTTCGACCCATTAAACAGCTGGCCTGATAACGCGAACCTTGATAAGGCGCGTCGTTTACTTTGGCCTATAAAACAAAAATACGGTCGCAGCATTTCTTGGGCTGACTTAATGGCGTTAACAGGTAACGTTGCACTTGAATCAATGGGCTTCAAAACCTTCGGTTATGCCGGTGGTCGTGAAGACGATTGGGAACCAGATTACGTATACTGGGGCCCTGAAGGCAAAATGTTAACTGACGAACGTCGTGATAAAAAAGGCAAACTTAAAGGCCCATTAGCGGCAGTTGAGATGGGCTTAATCTATGTAAACCCAGAAGGCCCTCACGGTAACCCTGATCCACTTCTAGCAGCAGAAGACATTCGTTTATCATTCGGCCGCATGGCAATGAACGATGAAGAAATCGTTGCGCTAATCGCCGGTGGTCACAGCTTTGGTAAAGCACACGGTGCGAAAAAAGCGACATGTTTAGACAAAGAGCCAGCAGCAGCAGGTATCGAAGAGCAAGGTTTAGGTTGGAAAAACAAATGTGGTAAAGGTCACTCTGAAGATACCATCACTTCAGGTCTTGAAGGTGCGTGGACAGTGACACCAACACGTTGGTCAATCAACTACCTACAAAACTTATTCAGCTTTGAGTGGGTTAAAACTAAGAGCCCTGCAGGTGCGACTCAGTGGATCCCTGAAAATGGTCAAGCGTCTAACCTAGTGCCAGATGCGCATATTAAAGGTAAGCGTCATGCACCTATCATGTTCACAACTGATATCGCGTTAAAAGCAGATCCTGAGTTCCGTAAGATTTCAGAGCGTTTCTTAAACGACCCTAAAGAGTTCGAACTGGCATTTGCTAAAGCATGGTTCAAACTAAACCACCGCGATATGGGCCCACGTGCTCGTTACCTAGGTGACTTAGTGCCAGAGGAAGTATTAATTTGGCAAGACTACATCCCTGCGGTTGACCACAAACTAGTTGATAGCAAAGATATCGCGTCACTTAAAGCTAGCATCTTAGATTCAGGTTTATCTGTATCTGAACTAGTGCGCGTTGCTTGGGCTTCAGCAGCAAGCTACCGCGACACAGATATGCGTGGTGGTGCAAACGGTGCACGTATTCGCTTTGCTCCGCAAAAAGATTGGCCGGTAAACAACCCGAAAGAAGTGGCTAAAGTACTTAGCAAACTTGAGAAAATCCAAACTAAGTTCAACAAAAAAGCATCTGGCGGTAAAGAAATTTCACTAGCAGATATGATTGTTCTTGGTGGTGCGGCTGCAATTGAAAAAGCAGCAAGCGACGCGGGTTTCTCTATCGCAGTACCATTCAAGCCAGGCCGTATGGACGCGTCATTAGAAATGACTGACGTTGAATCATTCGAAGTACTTGAGCCAACAGCTGATGCGTTCCGTAACTACTACAGCTCAGCATGGAAATCACCGGCTGAAATGTTAGTTGAACGTGCTGATTTACTAAGCTTATCAGTACCAGAAATGACTGCACTACTAGGTGGTATGCGAGCCCTTAACGCGAATACTGACCAAACTAAACACGGTGTATTCACGAAAAAACCTGGCACATTAAGCAACGATTTCTTCGTTAACCTATTAGATATGTCAACGAAGTGGTCTAAGTCTTCTGAAGAAGGTATTTACGAAGGCCGTGACCGTAAGTCAGGCAAACTTAAGTGGACAGCAACACCAGTAGATTTAATCTTCGGTTCAAACTCAGAGCTACGTTCAATTGCTGAAGTGTATGCCTCTGACGATGCTAAACAAAAGTTCGTTGATGACTTCGTAGCTGCATGGACTAAAGTGATGACGCTAGATCGTTTCGACTTACGTTAATTCAATATCAATCGTGTTAAGTTATTAAGCATTTATAGCGACAGAAAAATAGAGTGATAACAAGGCGTAAATTTTGACACGTAGTTATTCTACTTAAAAAAATTATAACGCAGTTAGCGCTTTATTTAGCTCGCTAGAAGGATTAAATGTTTAAGTCGATTGATATCATATTTCGCAACCAACAAAGCCGCTAAATTAGCGGCTTTTTTTATTTTCGTTGATAATTTACTCGACAAGGCAGCGGTTTACGTTAAAAATAAAACTTTATCATTATATTTATTTGGACACAGGCATTAGGGATGATTGCGCGCTTTTTACTGCTTCTTGTTTTCTACTCATTATGCCTAAGCATAACTAGCCAAAGCCGTGCCGATAATTCCCCGATTGTTAATATCGAACAACGTAGCGTTGACCTCACTCAATTTGCTATGAGCTATTTTATTGATAGCACAGGCACTATGCCTCTTTCACAAGTTCAGCAGCAAAACTTTATCAACAGTCAAAACGAGCTTACTTTAGGCACCAACGCTAAAACGACGTGGTCAAAAATAGTTATAAAAAATAGCTACAGCGATACCCTACGCTTATTTGTGCATAACCCTGATGCCTATCATTTAGAAGAAGTCAGCTTTTACGAAACACAATCAGGACAACTGATAAACCAATCAGTTATTCAACTTGATAAAACTGGGCCTAAAGCCAACATGTTTGGTGGCAGTGCCGTGTTTTCGTTTTATATTGCTCCTAACCAGCAAAAAACAATTTATATAAAAAGCGTCACCTTTTCACATCAGTGGTTTGCATTAACTATTTATGATGAAGAGCATTCAAAGCGAGCCCTTGTCGGGAATGGTAATTACATTGCGCTACTTGTCGGGATGATGTTAGCGCTAATGATTTATAACTTCTTCTTGTATTTATCGGCTCGTAAAATCGAGAACATTGTTTACGCCCTGTATCTTATCTCTGGCACGGTTTGGGTGGCGCTATCTTATGGTGTTGCTGCTAACTTCTTTGGTATTTTTAGTGCCGAGCTACTACAGCTCAATTCTAACTTACTGAGCATGCCAAGCTTTTTAGTGATTTTTGTAATGCTCATTTTCGAAACCAAAAAGCATTACCCTAAAGAGCATATCGCGCTGTCGATTATTTTGTTCTTACTGGTTGCTGACTTTATCTATAGCTTGTTCGATATTGTGGGGGCATTAAAACCTGCCAGTAGCTTGGCAGCTTTAATGATGACGGTGACATTTGGAGTATCTATTTCGCTGTGGCGCAAAGGTAACACACTGGCAAAATACTTTTTGCTCGGCCACTCTATGTTCGTTATTTTTAATATGCTGGCGGTGCTTTATTACAAAGGGATCAGCGACGCAAACGTGATTAATAGCCACGGTGTTGGCATAGGTATTTTGCTCGAAGCGTTAATGATGGCGTTTATTCTTTCTTATCGAATTAAGAGCCTCGAAAAAATTAAAGCACAGCAAACTGAGCTCAACCGCCTAGTCGATACAGATCCTATGACAGGCCTTTACAACCGCCGTTACTTTGACAGAAAAAGTGAAGAACTCATTGCTGCTATGGCAAGCAATCAGCAAGAGTTAACCCTCCTAATTGCTGATCTCGACCACTTCAAAAACATTAACGACACATATGGTCACGATGTTGGCGATAAAGTCATTATCGCATTTGCCAACATACTCACCTCAGAGCAAGGCCTTGCTGATATAGCCTGCCGTTACGGCGGCGAAGAGTTCGTGTTACTACTCAATTGTAACCTACTTGATGCCAAGCAAGTTGCCGAGCGAATTCGCCAAAAAGCCCAAGAAACCTACATCACCATTGATGAGGTGCAAACCGTGCAGTTTACCGTGAGTATTGGTGTACATAGCGTTGGCCATGCTTCAACAACGGTGAAAGAAACCCTCACCATTGCCGACAAAGCATTGTATAAAGCAAAAAGTAACGGCCGTAATTGTGTTGAAGTGGCTGCTTAGGGAAAAAGCGGTGAGCGGTAGTATGTAGGTCGTCATTTATGGCGACAATTTTTAGCGCTAGGTTTTAGGTGCTAGGTGCTAGGTGCTAGGTGCTAGGCGCAAATATAAGATATCGAGTTTCTTCTTTGAGTCACTGTTTATTAAGAACAAAGCCCGAGAGTGCGAAGCTCTGAATTAAAAAGATATTATCTATTTGTCGTTTGCTACTTCTTCATCAAACCAAACATGTTCTTGCTCTCCACCCAGCATGAACCTATAACCAGGTGGCAAAGCCATATAAATAGCTACTTCAGGTCTATATTCAACAATATGAGTAAAGTGAACCGTTTTTAAACTCGAAATATCTCCATTATATTCGTCAGTGGTTAACCACCAACCGCTCATATGGTCCGGTGAAGGGTAACGAACTCCTTCTAAAGGCAGCCCCTCATATACACCGTCAGATATTACTACCATTTGCTCCTCGTCAACTGGTGTATATTGTGCACTATAGTGTTCACAACACTTCTGTTGAACTTCTAGCAGATGAGTTATTCCTTTCATCTTAAATTGGATACCACACAATTAATTAATCTATCGAGAATATCATCAAAGTTGAAAACAACAAAAAGCCCCCGCGAGTGTGAAGCTTAGAATTCAAACTATGTCGTCAAATATTTAATAAAGACTCATCAAACCAAACATCAACATAATCTCCAGCGATTAAAAACCTATAACCCGGAGGTAGCGCAAGAAATTTTTTGATATCAGGACACCACTCACCTAAATGAGCAACATGAAGAGGAACGAAAAAATCAGGTTCTTCAGAAAACTCTTCTCCCCCCCAAATGTACCAACCTGTTGTATCTCCTTCAGGGGAGTGTCTTAGTCCATTAATAGGAATAACCCCTTGCTTGACGTTACGAGAAATCCCAACTTTCATATCTTCGGGAGATGATACAAAGTCAGCATTAAATTCATTACAGACCAATCTTTGAGTTTTTGTAATTTCAGTCATTATAAATCATGCTCCTTTTACTGCGCTTTAAACACATGGGGCTAGGTCTTGCTTTTTGTCACTACCTCACCCATGCCAGCAAGCGGTTCTTTCCATTGAGCAGCTTAGCCAGTCTTGAAAACAGAATCCAAGCCACCACAGCTAGAAAAAACAATACCCTGCCAGTGCGAAGCTTTAGATTTAAATTGAAATCACTGATCAATCTAATGAATCTAAAAGTTCATCATATTTAAATAGTACAGATCTAAAATCATTAGGATTTACAATTTTATCTAGCTTCTCTTTTATCGCAGGGATATCCTCGTCTCGGATTCCCTCTGCTAATAAGTTTAAAATAGCGCACCTATCTCGATAATCTCTGGAGTCAGAATAGCAAACTAATAGGTTCCCAATTGAGTATGTTGGATCAAGTTTATATAGCGCATAGTGAATTCTTAAAACAGTTCCACTCTGAAGCTGCCCACCTTTTAACTTACTAATCAAAAGCTTAATAACTTTTTCATTTTTAGAATTTAGCTCAGCCAGACTAGTTACACATGAATTAACGACATAACAGCTTGGGTCATCTAATAATTCGCAAATCTTTTCTAAATTATCAAGTAAATCAAATTCAGCAAGAAATTCTATACAATCAGAGCGAATAAGTTCATCGCTATCTAATAATCCTCTGTTAAAAATACTTTTAATTTCTTCGGTATACTCAAAGCATGCCAATTTAGAAAATGATCTTTCTCTTATTTCACTATCATCAGATAATACACCTTTTTTAAGCTTATCAAATGATTGTGGGGTTTCATCACTAATAACTTCTATATCATCCATATAAACGTTCAGCATATTAGTCATATCACTTTACTCCAGAGCTCATAGTGTCAGGTCTTTCTTTTGCCACTACCTCGCCCATGGCGTCAGAAAATAATTTAGCTTAACTCTAATGGTTTTATTTAACTACTTATCACCAATCATATGCATGAAAAAAAAAATGGGTAACATTATAGTTGTCTAGGCTTTAGGTGCTAGGCGCAAATATAAGATACAGAGTTTCTTCTTTGAGTCTCTGTTTATTAAGAACAAAGCCCCGCGAGTGCGAGGCTTTTGATTCGACAGCGTTAGCTGTTCATTAATTCTCTTACTTGAATTTGTATTTGTTTTTCGCATTATCCAGCGTTAAGTGAATCAAACTCGGTGCACCTGCGCCATGAGAGCCTGAGTCGTCGTATATTAGCTCCCAGAGTCGCCCATCATTAGGATCTCGCAGTAAAGTTGACCACCCATCATCGGAATATGCAACGACTAACATTACGTTATTTTTTAAATAATCAATTCGCTGTGCCACTTTATCCGCCACAACTTTACCGCTTAAAAAAACATGCTTACCGATTAATTTATTTTCATCTTTTCTTAGATTCATATCTTATTAACCAAAATACTATTCTTCTGGTATTTTTCAGTTTGGGATTACAAATCACTCTAGCGCGCTAAGGCACGACCTACAAGCAAGTGCTACCCTAGAACCTAGTTCCTAGAGCCTAGCTCCTATAGCCTAACCACTAACATCTTTCCCCTAGCAACTCGCAACTCAAATCAACAATACTGCCCTGCTGCAAAGCCGCAGCTCCAAGCATATTGGAAGTTATAGCCGCCTAGCCAGCCGGTGACGTCGGTGACTTCGCCGATGAAATAGAGGCCCGGTGACTTTTTCGCTTCGAAGGTTTTTGAGCTTAACTCGTCGGTGTCTACACCGCCAAGCGTTACTTCAGCGGTTCTGTAACCCTCTGTGCCGTTGGGTTTAATTTGCCAATTGTGAATATAGTCATGTAACACGTCGATTTGCGCATGGCTTAGCTGGTTTACATTGCAATCTGGGATCGCTTTCGTGTCGTGCAGCATTTCAACAAAGCGTTTTGGTAAAATTGTCGCAAGGGTATTTTTTAGTGACTTTTGCCCTTGGCTCTGACGCCACTGCTCAAGCTGCTGTTTTAAATCGAGCTCGGGTAACAAGTTGATGTACACAGTTTGCCCTGCACGCCAAAAAGAGCTGATTTGTAAAATCGCTGGGCCCGAAAGGCCACGGTGAGTAAACAAGATGTTTTCTTTAAACTGGGTGCCATCTTCACTGGTAACCAGACAAGGAATGCTGATCCCCGATAACCCGTCAAAGCGATCTTTATCGTGCTGGTGTAACGTAAATGGTACTAGTGCCGCCATGGTTGGTAGCACTGTTAACCCAAATTGCTCGGCAATTTTATAACCAATTGGTGATGCACCGAGTTTAGGCATGGTTAATCCACCCGATGCGACAACTAACGACTCACATTGATAGCTATCTTGCTCGGTAATAACTTCATAACCCGCATCGGTTTTTGTCACGCTGAGTACTTCGTTACGCAGCGCTATGTTAACACCCGCCCACTCACACTCAGTTAAAAGAATGTCGACGATATCTTGAGCGCTGTTATCACAAAATAACTGGCCCAGCGTTTTATGGTGATAGGCCAAGCCGTGACGGTCCACCAGCTCTATAAAGTCATGTTGGGTATAACGGCTTAAACACGATTTTACAAAGTGAGGATTACCACACAAGTAGTTGTCTGGGCTTGCGTTTTCATTGGTGAAGTTACAACGCCCGCCGCCGCTGATTAATATCTTACGGCCCGGCTTTTTGCCCATATCAAGCACAGTAACATTGCGACCACGGTAGCCTGCTTGTGCAGCACACATCAAACCTGCGGCACCGGCGCCAATCACAATTACATCTACTTGGGTCATTACTCATACTCACTAAAAAAATTTAGCTGATTATAACAAGTTATTGTCGCTGCGGTGTTAACACTGAGGTGTTTTTACAAAAAAGATAAAACCAAAAAACGAAATAAAGTAAAAACTCAAAACCGTAAAATTATAACTTTATTATGAGAAATGCGTAGAAAAACACCATTAAAAGACTAGTTTAGACGTCTATACATTTAGTTATAACCAAAATAGAGACAACCATAATAAAACGATATTTTAACTAAATTTACATTTATTTTACCTTTGTCCCCCTTCGCGAAAAATATCGTGGAGATTTACATAACAATCTAGGGATCATTATGACAACTAACAACAACTTGAAGAAGTGCGCAATTGCACTGAGCTTGACTGCGTTGTTTGGGACGACGGCAGCAATGGCTACTCCAAACCAACTAATGTCACCATCTATGCAGGAAACTGCAGCGAAATTACAAGGCCAAGAAGGCTTTGGTACACAATTCATCATCAAGTATAAAAACAACAGTGATGAAATGATGACAATGTCGGCAGCAGAACAAACGCCGACTATGATGAACAAAAAAGCAAAAGGCTTTGTTAAAAACTTCACCAGTAAAAAAGGTAAAGTAAAAGCACAATATGTTCGTGCAATGGCGATGAGTAATCACCACGTAATGCGTGCTGATAAAAAACTTTCTGCTCAAGAAGCACAAGAATTCATGCAAGAGATGGTTGCATCAGGTAACGTTGAATACATCGAAATCGACCAAATGTTAAAGCCATTTGCAACGCCTAACGACCCACGTTATGACGACCAATGGCACTACTACGAGCAAGCAGGTGGTCTTAACCTTCCTACAGCTTGGGATACAGCAACGGGTAGCGGTGTCGTTGTTGCGGTACTTGATACTGGTTACCGTCCTCATGTTGATTTAAATGCCAACATCCTTCAAGGCTATGACATGATCTCTAATGTGTCTGTAGCTAACGATGGTGGTGGTCGTGATAGCGATGCACGCGATCCAGGTGATGCAATCAGCGCTAACGAATGTGGTTACACACATGGTGCGCAAAACTCAAGCTGGCACGGTACGCACGTTGCGGGTACTGTTGCAGCAGTGACTAACAACGGTGAAGGTGTTGCCGGTGTTGCTTACAACTCAAAAGTTGTTCCTGTACGTGTACTTGGTAAATGTGGTGGTTTAACTTCTGATATCGCTGACGGTATTATCTGGGCTTCTGGTGGTTCAGTTTCTGGCGTACCAGCAAATGCTAACCCTGCTGATGTTATTAACATGAGTTTAGGTGGTAGCGGTTCATGTAGCTCTACAACACAAAACGCTATCAACCAAGCGCGTAACAACGGCTCTGTAGTCGTAATTGCTGCAGGTAACGATAACGATAACTCTGCAAACTACAACCCAGGTAACTGTAATGGCGTTGTAAACGTTGCATCTGTTGGCCGTAACGGTGGTCGTGCTTACTACTCAAACTACGGTAGCAACATTGACGTTGCAGCACCGGGTGGCGCACAAAGCTTTGCTAATGACTCTGAAGGTGTGTTATCAACACACAACTCAGGCTCTACAGGCCCAAGCAGCGATTCATATCACTACTCGCAAGGTACATCGATGGCAGCACCACATGTTGCGGGTGTAGCAGCGCTAATCAAGCAAGCCAAACCTTCTGCAACGCCTGATGAAATCGAAAGCATCTTAAAATCAACAACTCGTTCTTTCCCGGCAACATGTACAAGCTGTGGTACAGGTATTGTTGATGCAGCAGCCGCTGTTGCAGCAGCCTCAGGCACAACACCGCCACCACCAACGGGTAATGTATTAGAAGATGGCCAAGCACTAACAGGTTTAAGTGGCTCTGCTAGCAGCCAAACTTTCTACACAATGGAAGTTCCAACAGGTGCAACTAACGTAACCTTCACAATGAGTGGCGGTACAGGTGATGCTGATCTTTACGTTCGTGCAGGTAGCGCACCAACAACGTCAACCTATGATTGTCGCCCGTATAAAGGCGGTAACAACGAAGTATGTTCTATCGATAACCCAACAGCAGGTACTTACCATGTGATGCTCAATGGTTACTCTGCATACTCAGGTGTTAGCCTTGTGGGTGATTTAACAACTTCTGGCGGTGGTTCAGGCTCAGGTTCACCACAAGCAGGTGGCGGCACAGTGACTGATATCTCTGCAAGTGCTGGTCAATGGAAGCATTACACACTAGAAGTACCAGCAGGTATGGCAAGCTTCACAGTAACTACGTCTGGCGGTACAGGTGATGCTGACTTATTCGTTAAGTTTGGTAGCCAACCAACGTCATCTAGCTATGACTGTCGTCCGTACAAAAACGGTAACGCAGAAACATGTACATTCAGTAATCCACAAGCAGGTACATGGCACTTAAGCTTAAATGCTTACCGTACTTTCTCTGGTGTAACATTGGATGCACAGTATCAACCTTAATAGTTGATCTCCCCAGTATCCCCCCTGGGACTTTTCAGCCGGACTTACGTCCGGCTTTTTTGTATTTATATTAATAAAACGAATTGCTATTAAAGCTTTTCGAGCACAGCTTCAGCGCGGCTTACTACAAACTCTTTGTCTTGTTCAACAAACAGCCCTGTTACCGTTTGGTTTTCAACGATCATCGCATAACGCTTTGAACGTACGCCACCAAAGCCAGCTGTGTCTTTATCTAGACCAAGAGCTTTAGTAAAGCTTGCATCACCATCAGCTAACATACGAATATGCTCAGCGTTATGAGCTTCACCCCATGCTTTCATTACAAATGCATCGTTCACCGATACGCAGTAAATTGCATCAACGCCTTTAGCGGTAATTTTATCGGCTAGCGTAATAAACTCAGGTAAGTGGGCATTTGAACAGGTTGGCGTAAATGCACCAGGCACCGCAAATAGCACCACTTTTTTATCTGCAAATAATGCCTCTGTTGATAGGGTTTGCATGCCCTCGCTAGTTAATTCGCTAAGGGTTGCAGCAGGTATAGTTTGGCCTTGTTCGATCATCGTGATTCCTTGAAAGAAAATAAGAGTACAGAGTATATACCCAAAAAATTGAATACCGCATGATTTAAGGGCAAACAATGCAAACCATTGCTCGCCCCTTGAAGGGTTATAAACCTAAGCTGGTTTTAATGGTGTGCATTTGCTCTTGTAGGCGATGCTGAATATCACTAACCAGTGAGTTTGACTCACTTACCTGCCCTTTCATGCTCTGCATTGATTGGCTAAAGTTTTCGAGTAAGGCATTTTGTTGTTTAGCAAGCTCCATAGCATCAAACGCTACCTTGTTAGCATCTTGCGCGTTATCGGCAACGCCTTCTGAGTTACGTTTAAGCTCTTGAGCATTCTGTGTTTGCAGCTCGGCATCAGTAGCCAGTGCACTAATTTGCTCTGATACCATGGTTGAGTTTTCACTTAAGCGGTTTAGCTGGTTATTGATATCATCAAGCGAGCCTTGCGTTTGTCTGGCAAGCTTTCGTACTTCGTCGGCGACAACCGCAAAGCCTCGACCATGCTCACCTGCACGTGCCGACTCAATCGCCGCATTCAATGCCAGTAGGTTTGTTTGTTCAGCAATGTTTTTGATCACCTCAATAACTTGGCCAACATCATCAACGCCTTTTAATAGCTCTTTTAAGCTATCTAGACCTTGCTCAACGCGCTCTTCAGTTCGAGAGCTTGCGGTTAACATGCTCTCGGCAAAGCCTAAGCTCTGCTCCATCGCACCAAAGGTTTGTTTGGCGTTATCAGCAACTTGACCATTAATGTTATTGACCTGCTCACCAATGTGTTGAATATCAGTAAGTAAACCTTGGTTTTGTTCAACCTGAGAGTGGCTGGCATCCGTTTGCTGAGCAATGGTATGTAAGTGCTCGCTCATCTCTAGCATAAAGTCATTAATAACCTTAAGCATTTGTGCTCGCTCTTCTGCCTCACCACGTTGGCGTTCAATCAATTGATTAAAGTAATGAGCAATTTCACCAACCTCGGTTTTCGGGTTTTTACTCTCAATGTTTTTAAGCTCATTACTTTCAATCAAGAACGCAAAGCCATCACGCAATTGGCGCAGAGGGTTAAGCACTTGGTTACGCTGTACAAAATACACACCCGCCGCTAAAACCACCAGCATACCAATAGCGACACAAAACACGATAAACACTTGTTGCTTAAGCTGGCTTTGTTCATCTTTTAGTTTTTGCTCTGCACCGAGCACCGTTGTAGACAACGCGCCAATTTGTTCGCGCAGTGCTTGCATGCCGGTTTGTCGTTGTTCAGCTTGCTCAAGAGTTGATGCTAAATCACGAGGGAAACGTTTAGGCCAGCTTGTTAGCTCTGCTTTAATATCACCGGCTAAATCTTCTGCTTCTTCGCCAAAAAATAAAGCGTCTTCATCCACTTCACTCATTACACCTAGGTTTTCGAGTCTGTCGATTTTAGTAGCAAGGGCATTTAAGTTTTCAACACTTTGATTAAGGCTGTTTTTAGTGTCTTGATCAAAGTTAAGCACTAACTTGTAGGTATACAAAGCAAGTGATATCACTTCGCTGTAGTAGTCAGCAGCAAGTTGATAATATTCAAGCGCAAGCGCTGTTTGCGGCTGTGCTTTACTTGCATAGCCAATTAACGAAGAGGCAGAGCCTGCCATTTGTCTTAACGAGTTATCGAGCAGTGCCATTTCGTTACCCGATAGCTTACCTAAAGCGCGATACTTACCGTTGATGTCTTTATCGAGGGCCGTCAGTTGGCTATTTAGTTGACCCGCTAGATCTTTAGGTAGCTCAGCTAAATGCTGCTTTTTAACATCGCTTATCAGCGTTGAGGCTTTATTTAAGTGTTGGCTGTCACCTTGCTCTAAATAATCATCAAGGTAACTTTTTAAATCAATAATGATGGTATTTTTCAGCTTATTATAAGCGTTATCTTGCTGCTCTAAGCCGAGTAAGGTTTGACTAGCCCAGAACAGAGTAGCTGCCAGTAAGATACTGGCGAGTGTGAGTAAAACGGCCAATAGCCGAGTAAATGATGACACGCGCATAAACGATATTCCCAAGTAACGTTACGCGCGTAGAATATTAACCTTTTATGACAATTTGATGTAAACCGTAAAAAATAACAGGTAAAGCGAGAGTAACTAATCCAAAAGGGCTAAATAAATACCAATTCGCTTAATATTGCAGATTGGTATCAGACCATTGCAGCTTTTACGTATACATCAAAGCGGTTCTTTTTAGTTTTGATTTGCATACTCGGGGTTTTGTCATTTAGGAATGGGGCGTAATCAGGGCGCTTCACAACGACTCGCTTACTAGCAAGCGGATAAGCAAATTCTAATAGATCATCGGCATCGCTATCTCCGCCAACAAGCTCTTGGAATACTCGCATTTCTTTTTTAACGAGGGCTGATTTTTCACGATGAGGAAACATAGGATCTAAGTACACAACATCAGGGGTATCACTACACTGCGTCAGTAAATTATGGCTTGAGCCAAACACTAGGCTCATGTTTTCTTTCATCCAAGAGCCGATTTCTGCATCGTTATAGGCGCGTTCTAGGCCGTCAAATAATAGTGCAGCTACCACTGGGTGGCGTTCATGCAAAATCACTTTACAGCCTAGAGATGCCAGTACAAAGCCATCGCGGCCAAGGCCTGCGGTGGCATCTAGCACAACTGGCGTGGCACCTTTGTTTAACCCTACAGCCTTAGCTATTGCCTGCCCTTTACCACCACCAAACTTGCGTCGATGAGCTGCAGCACCAGTTACAAAATCAACATGAATAGCACCAAGCTTAGGCTCGTCCTTTTTCTTCAAGCTCAAGCCTTGATCGTCATAATGAAGCGAAAATCCCGCATTTTGCTCAGCCCACTTAGCCAAACCAAAACGTTGCTCAATCGCATCTAAATAAGGACGCATTTCTTTAAAAGGACAATGAATTACCACGCAAAACTCCGAGCTATATTATTCGGCGCCAGTATAGCATGGCTTAAAATAGCTCGATATCCGTTTGTGAAGTCACATCTTCGGTCTCACTCGGCTCAGCCATTTTTTGTAAGCTAGCTAAAAGTTCACTACGCGATTCGATAATATGCTTTAGCTGAAACTTTATAAACGATAAGTCTTCATTGAGTGAGGTAAATATCAGCTGGGTTTGTTTTAATTGCTGCAAGTGAAATGCGACTTCGTCGCTGCCCGATAAACCACTTTGCTCAATAGACTTGTTTAGCTCATCAAGTTGGGCGGCAAATTTCTCGACAGCATGTTCGCGCGAATCACTGTTTTGGTACATTTGATCAGATAGCTCATTAAACGAGTTACCAATTTGCTGCGCCTGAGTCAGTGCCCGCTCATTGTTTTCCATGTCTTGTACTTTGGCGTTAGTCACTTCAAGAATATGCGGGAATAAATCTTTATAACGACCATAAAGCTGGGCATCATCTAGCGGCATGTTTTTAACCAGCATCGACACTTTTGGGTAATTAATAATTGTGCGGTGGCTAAAATCAACAAAACGATTTGCATCACGGTGTTTTTCGAGTAGCTCTTGCTCAAGTGGACACACCCCGCCCTCAGCACTACAAAATATGCCTACATCTTGATACCAAAACGCCAGTACGACATCGAGCTCCATCGGATTAAAAAACTCAAACATATGCTCAGATAACGCTTTGATATCGTGTGCATGATAGCTTTGCCCAACGTAGCGCATTATACGACCCATATCGCCTGAATCTGTCATCGCGATTTCGGCAGTGATTTGCGCTCGCTCTACATCACTTTTAAGCTTTTTAGAGTGCTGACGATATTGATATAACACGCGAATACGTGCCATGAGTTCTTCAGCATTAAATGGTTTTACAATGTAGTCAGCAGCACCTGCGTTATAACCTTTTACACGGTCTGGTAGGTCAGCTTTACCCGATAAAAACATCACAGGCGTGTCTTTTGTTTGCGGGTTTGCTTTTAATTCGTTACATACCTCAAAGCCCGTTTTACCCGGCATTTCGATATCAAGTAAAATGATGTCAGGGTTGTACTTTAACGCCTGTCTTAATCCTTCGTCGCCATTTTTAGCATGGATCAGTGTGCAAAAGCCTGATAGCGATTCCTCAATCACATGATGGATATATTTATCATCATCAATGGCTAATACAAGTTTTGACATGCTTAATTCCTATAAACTCTTTTTTAAGAAGGATAGTACGAGAGCGTGATTTTGCGAAGAAATATTAATAAAAAAAGCGCCTTACGGCGCTTTAGATCAACAAACTTTATTATGCAGCAATGCCGCTGTGTCTAAGTAGTGCATCAACTTGTGGTTCGCGTCCACGGAACTTTTTAAATAGCTCCATTGGCTCTTCACTGCCCCCTTTTTCTAAAATGTTCTTTAAGAAAGCTTCGCCCGTGGCTGGGTTAAAGATGCCTTCTTCTTCAAATTTAGAAAACGCATCGGCCGAAAGTACTTCAGCCCACTTGTAAGAGTAATAACCTGCGCTGTAACCGCCCGCAAAAATGTGGCTAAAGCCATGCTGAAAGCGGTTAAATGCAGGCGCTTTAACAACGGCCGTTTTACTGCGTACATCATCAAGAGTTGCTTGAATGTTACATGGCTCACCCGCTTTGTAAGTATGGTGAATAGTAAAATCAAACAACGAGAACTCAAGCTGACGCAGCATTTGCATACCTGATTGGAAGTTCTTCGCAGCTAGGAGTTTATCTAATAACTCTTTTGGTAACGGCTCATCTGTTTCGTAATGACCCGAAATAAAGCTCAGCGCTTCTTCTTCGTAGCACCAGTTTTCAAGGAACTGGCTTGGTAACTCAACCGCATCCCATGCAACACCGTTAATACCTGCAACTGGCGCAGCATCAACTTGTGTCAACATATGGTGAATACCATGACCAAACTCATGGAATAAGGTAGTCACTTCGTTATGCGTAAACAAAGCAGGCTTATCACCCACAGCTTTATTAAAGTTACACACTAAGTACGCAACGGGGGTTTGTAATTCGCCGTTAGCACGTACTTTACGACCCATGCAGTCATCCATCCACGCGCCGCCACGCTTGCGATCACGGGCGTATAAATCTAGATAAAAACGGCCACGTAAAGTATTGCTACTATCGTAAATTTCGAAAAAACGTACATCAGGGTGGTAAGTATCAAACTCTGTGACTTCTTTTACGCTAATACCAAATAAACGATTTACAGTAGTGAATAAGCCACTTAAAACTTTATTGGCAGGAAAATATGGGCGCAGTACTTCATCAGAAATAGCATACTTCTCTTGCTTAAGTTTTTCGCCATAATAAGCGTAATCCCATGCAGCAAGTTCAGTCACACCGTGCTTGTCTTTTGCGTAGGCAGTTAGCTCAGCAAGCTCTTGCTCAGCTTGTGGTTTAGACTTAGCTGCTAAATCTTCTAAGAATGAGAAAACTTGCTCTGGCGTTTCTGCCATTTTAGTCGCCAATGACATATCAGCGTAGCTGTTAAAGCCTAGTAACTCGGCAAGTTCATGACGAAGGGCAAGCTCTTCGCTCATAATGGCAGAGTTATCAAACTCACCGGCATTAGGGCCTTGATCAGAGGCACGCGTCACAAACGCAGTGTAAAACTCTTCACGTAACTCGCGGTTATCAGCATAAGTCATGATTGGTAAGTAAGATGGAAAATCTAACGTAAATACCCAGCCATCTAGCTCTTTGCTTTTAGCTGTATCAGCACCAAGGGCTAACGCTGACTCTGGTAAACCAGCCAGTTCGCTTTCATCTGTAATGTGCTTTTGCCAAGCGAGTGTGGCATCCATTACATTATTACCAAACTTAGAGGCCAGCTCAGATAAACGCGCACTGATTTCGCCATAACGCTTTTGTTGCTCAGGCTTTAAAGCAATACCTGAAAGCTCAAAATCGCGCAGTGCATTAGTAATGGTTTTTTGCTGGGCAATCGTCAGTGTTTTAAATTCGTCACTGTTGTGAAGCTCGTTGTAAGCATCGTATAAACCTTGATGCTGACCAACAAACGTTGAATACTCAGATAACAACGGCAAACATTGCTCATAGGCTTCACGTAGCTCGTCGTTATTAACGACAGAATTCATATGTGATACCGGTGAAAATAAGCGTGATAACTTGTCATCAGCTTCTTCAAGCGGAAGCACCAAATCATTCCATGTGTATGATTTAGTTGCCAGTACCTCATCTATTTTGGTACGACACTCAGCAATCGCTGCTTTTAATGCTGGCACTACGTGTGCTGGTTTAATTTTAGAAAACGGCGGAAGCCCTTCTAAACCAATGAGTGGGTTATTTTCTGCAATTGTCATTTTCGTTCTCAAATTTTATGCGAAGATGATTTTGAAGTTGGGGCGAATTGATGAAATACAAGGGGCTTAACCTTGGTCTTTATTATGCTATTATCAACTTATTACTAAATCGATTAATTAATAAAGAATTATCTATTTTTGAGGACAAACTATGGCTCAGCATTTTGATTACATTGCAATTGGTGGTGGTAGTGGCGGTATTGCCTCTGCAAACCGTGCAGCAATGCGTGGCGCAAAAGTCGCTCTTATTGAAGCAAAACACATGGGTGGCACCTGTGTAAACGTGGGTTGTGTTCCAAAGAAAGTTATGTGGCACGGCGCACAAATTGCTGAAGCAATTAACGCATATGCACCTGACTACGGCTTTGATGTTGAATTAAAAAGCTTTAGCTGGGCTAAATTAGTTGAAAGCCGCGAAGCGTATATTGGCCGTATTCACCAAGGTTACAACAAGTATTTATCTAGCAATGGTGTAACTGTAATCAATGGCTTTGCTAAGTTTGTTGATAACAAAACAGTTGAAGTAAACGGTGAGCTATACACGGCAGACCATATCCTTGTTGCTGTTGGTGGTCGCCCTACTATTCCTAACATCCCAGGCGCTGAGCTTGGTATTGATTCAAATGGCTTCTTTGAGCTAGACGCACAGCCTAAGCGTGTTGCTGTGGTTGGTGCTGGTTACATTGCCGTTGAAATCGCAGGTGTACTTCATAGCCTGGGTACAGAAACACACCTGTTTGTTCGTAAAAACAAACCACTACGTACTTTTGACCCATACATTGTTGATACGCTTGTCGATATTATGGCTAAAGAAGGCCCGACTCTTCACACTGAGTGCACACCAAAAGAAGTAGTTAAAGAAAGCGATGGTAGCTTAACAATTCATTTTGAAAATGGTCACAGCCAAAACGTTGATGAAGTTATTTGGGCAATTGGCCGTACACCTACAACTGACAAGATCAATCTTGCAGCGGCAGGTGTTGAAGTAACTGAAGGTGGTTACGTTAAAGTCGACGAATTCCAAAATACGACAGCTGAAAACGTATACGCAGTTGGCGATATCATCGAAAACGGTATTGAACTTACGCCAGTAGCCGTTAAAGCGGGTCGTACTCTATCAGAGCGTTTATTCAATAAAGAATTGCCTGATGATTTAAAAATGGATTACGAGCTAGTACCTACAGTGGTATTCAGCCATCCACCAATTGGCACAATTGGTTTAACAGAGCAGCAAGCGATTGATCAATACGGCAGCGATAACGTTAAAGTATATAAATCAAGCTTTGCAGCAATGTACACAGCGGTTACTCAGCACCGCCAAGCATGTAACATGATGCTAGTGTGTGCAGGCGAAGACGAAAAAGTTGTTGGTTTACACGGCATTGGTTTTACCGTTGATGAAATGATCCAAGGTTTTGCCGTTGCAATGAAGATGGGCGCAACCAAAGCAGACTTTGATGCTGTTGTGGCAATTCACCCGACTGGATCTGAAGAATTTGTAACGATGAGATAAATCGCGTTGCGAGTCAATTTTAAAACCTTGTGGTGCTGCCACAAGGTTTTTTTATGCTTAAAGCTGGCACAAACCTTGTAACTGTTAATAAAGTAACCAGTTATAGCAAGAATTTTTCCTTGTTTACTGTGTAATTAAGCAACTTTTACGCAGTACTCAAGGCATTTTTTACAAGGAGGCACTGTGTCTAAGTCTGCAATTTTATATCGCATGGTGACCGATGAGCATATTTGCCCATTCGGTTTAAAATCAAAAGATTTACTAGAACGTCATGGTTACGATGTTGATGATCGTCACTTAACCAGCCGTGAGCAAACTGACGAATTCAAACAGCAGCATGATGTAAAAACCACACCACAAACCTTTATCAATGATAAACGCATTGGCGGTTACGATGATTTGCGCGACTTTTTTAATCTGCCCGAGGCTGGCCAACAAGGTACCAGTTACACCCCTGTTTTAGCGATTTTCGCAGTGACCATGCTACTAAGCTGCGGTTTTACTTATGCCAGCGGTGAGGCTTTATTTTCAATGCAGAACCTAATGCTGTTCGTTGCATTATCAATGGCGGTATTAGCGATACAAAAGCTGCAAGACTTATTCAGCTTTTCTAACTCATTTATTACCTACGACTTACTGGCGATGCGTGTCGTGCCCTATGCCTATGTTTACCCATTTATCGAGGCGTATGTAGCGTTAGGTATGGTGGCTAAACTACCCGCCTTAGCTGTTGCACCATTTTCATTATTTATTGGTGGTATAGGTGCGGTATCGGTTATCAAGGCTGTGTATATCGATAAGCGAGAGCTGAAATGCGCCTGTGTTGGTGGCGACAGTAATGTGCCGCTCGGCTTTATCTCACTGAGTGAGAACCTATTTATGATTGCTGCAGGTATATGGATGCTTAGTACTCTTTAGCATTTAACTTGTATGTGTATTAGTGGCTTAATTAAACAATTTAAGCCACTTTAGATTTGATGTTAACCACCGGTACGTAAGTCGCGCTCAAATTCAGTTTCAGTTTTAACCGGGTGACAGGTCGATTTCACCGAACCTTTATTGCTGTCATCGTCATCTGTACTAAAAATGGTATAGCTATAATCAGTTTCGAGTTCACCGCCTAAACACTCATGTTCAGCGTAAACCTCATTTGCAGAGCCATCTTTTACTGCCTGTGATGCACAGCCTGTAAACATTAGAAGCGCTATTAAAATTGTAAAAACTTTCATATCGTTATCCCCAAACTTACTTTTTTATTTTTACTGTAAGAAATAAGTTAACTATAAAGTACCTGTATTGGTACTACTTTTATGTAAGTTTTTGTGTAAGGAGTAGGCAAACTGAAATGAGGCAGGTTAAGAGTTTAACCTGCCATAAGGTAGAACGAGCAAGTGGTTTTAAGCCGTACCACCCACAGTTAGGTTATCAATTTTAAGGCTTGGTTGACCCACACCAACAGGAACGCTTTGGCCATCTTTACCACACACACCAACGCCTTTATCAAGCGCTAAGTCGTTACCTACCATCGAAATTTGCTGCATAACTTCTGGGCCATTACCAATCAGTGTTGCGCCTTTGATAGGTTGTGTGATTTTACCATTTTCAATTAAGTAGGCTTCAGAGGCACTAAATACAAACTTACCCGACGTAATATCCACTTGGCCACCACCGAAGTTAGGAGCAAAGATACCTTTTTTCACCGAGCTGATGATATCGGCTTGGCTGTGCTCGCCACCTAACATATAGGTGTTGGTCATTCGCGGCATAGGTAAGTGAGCATACGATTCGCGGCGCGCATTACCAGTAGGGTTTACACCCATCAAACGGGCATTTAGCTTATCTTGCATGTAGCCTTTTAGAATACCGTTTTCAATAAGCACGTTATACGCAGCTGGTGTCCCTTCATCATCCACGTTCAATGAACCACGGCGATCAGCAATAGTGCCGTCATCCACGACTGTACACAGCTCAGATGCCACCTTTTGACCTACTTTACCGCTAAACGCAGATGCGCCTTTACGGTTAAAGTCACCTTCTAGGCCATGGCCTACCGCTTCGTGTAGTAACACACCCGGCCAACCTGCGCCTAGCACAACTTCCATGCTACCGGCAGGTGCATCGATTGCTTCTAGGTTTACTTTTGCTTGGCGAACAGCCTCTTCAGCGTATTCCATCCAACGCGGTTTGCCATCGACTAACTCTTTAAAATAGCCATAATCTAAACGCGCACCGCCCCCTGCACCACCGCGCTCACGACGGCCGTTCTTCTCAAGTAACACTGAGCAGTTTAAGCGAATAAGCGGGCGAATATCGGTGGCAAAGGTGCCATCACTTGCAGCGATTAATACTTCTTCATAAACCGCCGACATTGAACTGATCACTTGCTCAGCATCCGGTGCTAATTGACGAATATAGTTTTCAAGTTCGCGTAGCAGGCTTACTTTGTCATCGTTGCTCATGCTTTGAATTGGTTGATGCGGCGCATACTGCTTTTTAGCAGCTACATCACTGAACACCTGAATCGTTTTGTTTTCGCCAGCATTGGCAATGCTGCGCGCTGCCGTTGCAGCTTTATTTAACGCTTCAAGGTTAATCGCATCTGAGTATGAAAAACCGGTTTTTTCACCGCTAACAGCACGCACACCCACACCACGTTCAACGTTGTATGAGCCTTCTTTTACTAAACCGTCTTCAAGCACCCAAGATTCGTGGTGGCTTGATTGAAAATACAGGTCGGCATAGTCAACTTGATGTTGATGAATAAAAGCGAGCGTTTTTTCTAATTCTTCTCTCGTAAGTTGGCTGTCATGTAATAAATGCTGTTCAACCGTGTTCATAATAAATGCTCTCTAAATCGTTGCTGAGACTGCACAGGCATGTCTTGGCGAATTGTATTCAAGCGGTTTAAATCAAGCTCATGGCTGATAAACCCGGTACCAGAGGCAAGCTCACTGAGCGTTTCTCCCCATGGTGAAATAATAATGCTGTGGCCATAAGTGTGGCGGCCATTCTCGTGCTCGCCCCACTGTGCTGCGGCAACCACATAACATTGCGTTTCGATTGCACGCGCAGCTAATAAAATATGCCAATGAGCAGCACCGGTGACTGTGGTAAAGGCACTGGGCACTAAAATAAGCTCAGCCCCTTGGCGCTGCATGGCGGTGAATAAGCCACTAAAACGTAGATCATAACATACTGCTAAGCCAATTTTACCAAATGGCGAGTCGACCACCACAATATCGTTGCCTGCTTGCGTCGCATCAGACTCTCGGTAACTGCGCGTAGTGTCGGCAACATCCACATCAAATAAGTGAATTTTATTGTACTGCGCAACCACATCGCCTTGGTTGTTAAATAAAAACGAGGCAGCTAAATACTTACCATTTTGCTGTGAAACAGGCAGGGTTCCAGCAGCTAACCAAATATCATGTTGCTTACATAAATCGGCAAGCTTCGCTTTATATGACTCACTTTGCAGACCTAATTCATAACTTGCTTGGCTTTGCTTACTAAAGATCAAAAAGCTTTCGGGTAAACACACTAGCAATGGCCGAGTTGCAGGTAACTGATTCAATGTCTCTGCTAAAAAAGTGAGGTTTTGCTCAGCATTCATGCTTGAGCACATTTGCACAGCAACAACCTGTGGATGAGGGTTAACCTTCATTGTTATCTAAACTCGCTGAAGATGCGGCATCTTTTAATTTTAGTTGCGTCGACGACTGCGGCTGACTTTGCGCGGCTTGCGGTAACGTCACTTCACGGCTCTTACGATCTACTTCTTCAACGACAGGATCGTTCATACTACCTGTTACTTTAAAGTTGATCTCTGAGATCACCCGCGCCGAGTGAATCACTTTATCGATTGCCAGCGCTGCAAGACCACTTACCGGGTTAACCATCCATGCCACAATCACTGGAATACTCGACGTCACCTGCGGTGCAACCGCTAGGTCATAATCAATTTCAAAGGTGTTTAAGTTTGTATGGCCTTTGATCGTCAAATCGGCAGGCACACCATCAAGCTTGGTATCTTGGGTGTAAGCTATGCCCTTTTCTAGCTGCATGGTGCCTTGCATACTGTTATAGAAAAAGCCTTTCGAGAATACATCTCTAAAATCCAGTTTCAGCTTACGCACTAACGAATCTAAACTCAGTAAAGAGAATACTCGCGCACCACCATCACTTATTTCTGCAAGGTGCCCTTCGCCTAAACGCCAATCTAACTCACCAGCTAAACTTGGTACATCAAAGCTATAAGGTGCGCCTTGCCATGCAAGATCAAACTTAATATTGGCATCTGAATCTTTTACTGTGGTGGTAATATCAAACTCATCAAATAACTCGCCAATATCGTCACTTTGTAAGTTACCACTAAAGCGTGTTTGCCCATCAGCAAACTGTCCTTTACCACGTAATACGTGGTCGCCTTTGTCGATGACCAGCTCTGTAAATAAGAGTTTATCATTCTCCCCAACTAGGCTGCTTTTAATTTTATCAAGCTGATACTCAGCCACTTTACAATCTTCACAGTTAAACTCGATGGCTGGGACTCGGGTTAACCAGCTTAAATCTTCTGGTTCTGAGTCTTGCTCTGTTTGCTCAGTGGCTTCGTTAAAATTAATACGCAGGTAGTCAGTAAAAATTTGAATTGGTCTGCGCGTTTCACTGGTTGGAATAAGCGCGTCGGTACGTAATTCTTTGGCATTTAGCTTTAGCTCTAAATCTGATTGCTTTGGTGCTAAGCGAAATTCAAAATCATTAAAGTCGATATTGTGTAGTGCCAGTTTATTAAATTTACCCGTTACGTTATTGAAAGCAGGCATCACACTTGGCGCATCAGACTTAACTTTGGTAAGCGCAATAATTTGGTCAATCAAGCCAAACCAAGGCACTATTTCGGTTTCTGGTAAATCGATAGATACCGCAAAACCTTCACGATTAAGTCCTAAATCTTGCGCACCTAAAATTAAATGGACGTTACTAAATTTCTTTTCACCGTTATCTAAAATCGCATTAAAGAATAACTGCTCATCAACATTCGCAGTGATCAAGTTAGAAATACGGTCGCCCTGCACCACTGCGGTTAATGGCCATTTCTGCTCTGCGCTTTTGTTATAAGGTGCAGGCAGCTGGCTAGTCACACCGACTAAATTACCACTCACATCGGCGCGGTAATTAAAGTCATTCGGTAAAAAGTTAAGCGACACATTAATATCAACATCACTTTGACCGCTTAAGTAACCGGCTAGTAAACCATGAGCTTGTTCAATTAAAGGCTCAGCTTCAAGGCCCAGCTTTACCGCAATTTCGGCACGATAAGTATCAGCCACATTTTCACTGTTGTAATTGGCTGTAAGTGGCATGCCCATCCAATCTGCTTTGGCATTTTTTAAGTCGATTTTATCGTTATTAAACTTAACAATACCGGTCATGTGATCAAGCGTGATCCCTGGTTGTGCAAGGTAAACTGGAATATTAGCTAACTCAACTTCACCAATCGCATCAACATGACCCGAACGTAAATTAACTAACAGCTCAACCTCGGCCGTTGCTTCACCTTGCGGTTGCACAACTTCAAAAACACTCGCCAAAGGCTTAGCAAGCGGAGTGGCCGTAAAGAACGGGTTAAGCTTATCGCCATGGGCACGTTTATTAATGGCAACTTTTAGGATTTCTGCATTCATTAAATCAGCAATACTGACATGAACACTCTCCCCTAGAGAGAGGTTAACCAGCTTGCCCGACTTGCTATAGATATCCATGCGCTCATTTTCGAAATGTAAAATGACGTTGGCATCTTCAACTTCTGGCCAGCTTGGTGAAAACTTATATTTAGCGTTTTCAACATTCGCTAACACTTCAAATTGACCTTGCTGCTCTTTAAACGGGAAACCTTTAAATGGCCCTGAGAACAGCACTTGAGCTTTATTGACTTCACCGCCCTTAATTGCGCCATTAAGGTAATTAACCAGCTTTTCGCTCATTACAGGTAACGGGAAATAATGCCCAGCGACATTGGCATCAGGGGCATAGGCTTCAGCATATAAATCTAACCGCGGTTCATCGGTCAGGCTGAGCATCATCTCTGCAGCCACAGTCACTTCGTCGTTATCAAGCCAGATATTATCGCTACTAATACGCCAGCCATCATCGTAATGGTGAAGGTCTAGTTCTACATTTAATTGGTTATAGGCAATATCTTGGCTAAAGCTGCCGTTCGTTAGCAGTTGATTGTTCTCGCCATATAGCTGAATTCGCCCAGCTGATTGATTAATTAAGCCATCAACACGAATCGCCTGACCGCCAGGAATGCCCTGCAGCGACAGCCAATTGATTTGTTCGCCCTGAAACCAAAGTTGCCAGTTATCTTGCTGACCCAACTCAAGATAGGCATCACTTAACTGACCATTGGGTTGACGGGCTAAAAATGGGGCAAGTACTTCAAAGTTACTTAACTGCGATAACTTTGCCAGTAATGCAAAATCAAATTGCTTTAACCAAATTTGGCTTTTATCGCCAAGTTGAGCTTCAAACTGTAAGGTTGGCCATTGTTTTAAGTCGCTTTCAAAGGTGAGCCCGGTGCTTTTTAAGCGCCAGCCATTTTGCTTAGGAAATAAATGAAAACCACCTTCACTTAAACTAATTTGGTGCGCTTCTTGGTTTTGTTGCCAATTGATAAAGCTCGGTAGCCACTGCACTTTTACATCGCTGATCAGGCCTTTTTCAAGACTAAACCAGGTTTGTAAATTGATGTCTGAGGTAAGCTGCTGCTTGTCGGTATTAATATATTGTGCCAGCCACTTAGACACATCGACGTTCGCCGCTTGCACATAGATATCGCCAGCCATGGTTTCAAGGGTCGACCCATTCAGCGCCATTCGAGCATCAAAGCTACCAACAGAGATTCCCGGTAACGCTAATGTGCCTGAGCCTTGATGTTGCTCTGGGGTATTTTGCCAGACAATATTTTCGAGGATCAGCTTGCGCTCTTTACCATCATTGAGGGTAAAATTAAGGCTACTGTCTTGCACCGCAAAGTGACCAGTTTCACCAAGGAATAAGCCTTCAATTAGCTCTTTTTGCTCAAAGTTGCTGGTTTGCTGGTTATTCCCCAAATCAAGCATAGTGGGTAAATCAACATCAGCATGAAAACCATTGATCACAAAGTAGTTAGATTTAAGCTGACGGGTTTTTACTGACTCCCATAAGTTAACTTCAAGGCTCGCTTTATCAATGGTGAGGGCTATCGGTGAGGTTTGGTTATCTTCAAAGGAAATATCTTCGATGACTAAGGCTGGACCTTGGCCATGCCAACTGGCTGAGATTGAGCCAATTGCTAAATTTACATCAAAGCGTTCATACAAAAACGCTTCAATGTCATCTTTATAATCATTTGCGTATGGCAGTGAATACTTTACCACAGAGACAATAACGGCCAGCAGTACGAGAGTAATAGCAAATACTTGCCATAACTTACGTAAACAATAAAAGCAGACCGTTTTTGCCTTCATTACATCATTACCACATCGAATTGTTCTTGGTTATATAAACTCTCTGTTTGAATACTGACTTGCTTACCGATAAATAGTTCCAGCTCAGCAAGGTTGTGATACTCATCGTTGATCAATGCTTCGCTTACCGAAGGAGCTGCGTAAACCATAAACTTATCAGCTGCATAAGCACGGTTTACCCTAACGATTTCACGCAAGATTTCGTAGCAAACCGTTTCTACTGTTTTTTGCGAGCCGCGCCCTGAACACGCAGGACACACATCACAAAGAATGTGCTCTAAGCTTTCGCGGGTCCGTTTGCGGGTCATCTCTACTAAGCCTAGTGCAGATAAACCGTTTATGTTGGCTTTTGCACGATCTTTTGCAAGTGCAGACTCAAGTGAATGTAATACTCGACGTTTGTGCTCATCACTAACCATATCGATAAAGTCGATGATAATAATGCCGCCTAAATTACGTAAACGTAGCTGACGAGCAATTGCTGAGGTTGCTTCGATATTAGTATTAAAAATGGTCTCTTCGAGGTTACGATGGCCAACAAACGCACCGGTATTTACATCAACGGTTGTCATCGCTTCGGTTTGGTCGATAATTAAATAACCACCCGATTTAAGCTCAACTTTACGATGTAGCGCTTTTTGGATCTCGGTTTCAACATCGAATAAATCGAAAATAGGTCGCTCACCCGGGTAGTACTCTAATGCTCCCGATAACAGCGGCACAAATTCTTCAGTAAATTCTTTAAGCTCTTGATAGGTTAATTTTGAGTCAACACGAATACGCTCCATGTCTTCACCTACGTAGTCACGTAGAGTACGAAACGCCAGTGTTAAGTCTTCATGCAAGATGCTTTCTTTGCTGGTTTTTTTCCGCTTAGTGACGATTTTTTGCCACAGTTTTTTTAAGAATTCCGCATCGTGACGTAGCTCAGCTTCCGACGCCCCTTCTGCTGCGGTACGAACAATAAAGCTGCCGTCATCATCACCATATTCGGCAACAATTTTCTTTAAACGCGAACGTTCTTCTTCGGTTTCAATGCGCTGGCTTACACCTACGTGTGTTGCATCTGGCATAAACACTAAATAACGAGAAGGAATAGTGATATCGGTTGTTAAGCGCGCGCCCTTGGTTCCTAGCGGGTCTTTAACCACTTGCACCATGATATGTTGACCTTGGCGCACAAGCTCACGAATATCTTGTACTTTTTTGATTGGCTGTTCATCAACGCCTTCTACAATTGAGGCACTGTTTACAATGTCTGATGCATGTAAAAAGGCGGCTTTCTCTAAGCCAATATCGACAAACGCAGCCTGCATACCCGGTAGTACGCGGCTGATTTTACCTAGGTAAATGTTTCCCACGATCCCAAGGTTGCCAATACGCTCTAGTTGGATTTCTTGCAGTACGCCATTTTCGATAAGCGCAACGCGACTTTCGCTCGGTGTAACGTTGATCAGTAATTCGGTGCTCATGTTACCCTCTTAAAAATTCGTTTAATAACTGCTCTGTCTCATATAAAGGTAAGCCGACAACCGCAAAATAGCTACCCGAAAGATGACTAACAAAGCGGCCCCCTAAGCCTTGTATGCCATAACCACCGGCTTTATCTTGTGGCTCAGCACTATGCCAATAAGCATCAATTTCAGCATCGCTGAGCGGTTTAAATGTAACATCGGTGACAACAAGGCAGCTTTTTACTTGCTCGCTATCAGCAATTGCCACAGCCGTCATCACTTGATGAGTGCGGCCAGATAAGCGCTTCATGGTAGCGGTAAAATCAGCTTGGTCTAGCGGCTTACCAAGTGCGGTATCATCAATGACAACCACGGTATCGCTGCCAAGTACTGGGCGGTCAGTGTAACCCATAGCAACGCCCGATTGTGCCTTGAGTCTAGCAAGACGCTCTACATAATCACGCGGGGCTTCGTTTGGGAATTGGCTTTCATCAGCATCAACGCTAAATTGAGAAAACTCAACGCCAAGTTGGCTGAGCAACTCTTTTCGGCGCGGTGATGCAGACGCCAAATAAATTGCGGTTTGCATTATCTAATCCTGAAATGACGGCGATATTTACGCAAAATTAAGAATATCCACCACCAACAAAGCATGCCGGTTAGTACTGGCCACATATAATGCGGGCTAAAATAAACGCCCATTAAAAAGTGGTTAAGCCAAAATTGCATGAGGTGGTAAAGCGTTAAAAACAAAGCAATTAAAATGCTTTGCTGCCATAAAGAAAAGTTTCTAATTTTTTGGAAGTTACTCGCAGTGATAAATATACACACTGAATAAGTCAGTGAGTTCACACCGAGTGGCGAGCCTGATGCAAGGTCCATTAATAAACCAACCACCCAAGCTGTGCCAATATTTAATCGGTGTGGCACCGCTAACGACCAATACATTAATACCATTAAGACCCAGTCTGGGCGGTATGGTTCAAACGAAATCGGTAACGGCATTAATGCCATTACCAATGCAAAGAAGATACTGATAGCAATCAGCAAAAAGTGACGACTATTCATTGCTGATGCTCTCCTGCTGATTACGCCACAGCACAACCAATAAGCGAATACGGTCAAGTTGCGCAATTGGCTCAGCATAAACCTGCGCAAAAGGACGCCCTTCATCACGGTTAATTTCGGTCACTACTGCAACCGGATATCCCTCTGGGAAGGTGCCACCAAGGCCAGACGTAACCAAGATATCGCCAATGCGAACATCAAGGCTATGTGGTACATGCGAAAGCTTTACCACGTTGATTTTACCAATGCCCTCAACCACGGTACGTACATCGTTACGTAAAATACGCACAGGTGTGGCATGGGTTGTATCTGTCATTAGTAGCACGCGCGAGGTAGTTGAACCCACTTGAGTGATTTGCCCCACTACACCCATTTCGTCAATCACAGCTTGGCCTTCGCTTAAGCCATCCGTTGTACCACGGTTAATAACCACTTGGTGGCTATACGGGTTTGAATGAACAGAGAGGACTTGTGCAATAATTTTACGATTTGATTGTTTAGCCGATGAACCGAGTAAAGCGCGTAACTTATCGTTTTCACGAGATAAAAATGACAGTTGTTGTAGTTGTTCGCTTTGTAGTAGCTGCTTCTTTTTTAACGCTTCGTTTTCGGTTAAAAGCTGTTCGCGGGTATGGAGGTTCTTCGCGCCAATACTAAATAACTCATAGGGCAAGTTGGCAAGATAAATAAGTGGGCTAACTAAAGTGTTTAGGCTGGTGCGGATTGTTGTACCACCTTGAGTGTAGCGATCGCCCACGATCAGCACGACACTCAAAAGCACTGCGACAAAAAGTCGCAGTTGCAAAGAGATGGTACGACCAAAAAGTAACTTCATTAGTCGTAGCTAAATACGTCACCACCGTGCATATCAATCATTTCTAGTGCTTTACCGCCGCCACGTGCAACACAGGTTAATGGATCATCAGCAACCACAACTGGAATACCGGTTTCTTCCATTAATAAACGGTCTAGGTCTTTTAATAATGCACCACCACCGGTTAATACCATACCGTGTGCAGAGATATCAGACGCAAGCTCTGGTGGAGATTGCTCTAATGCAACCATTACCGCGCTCACAATACCCATTAATGGCTCTTGCAGTGCTTCTAAGATTTCGTGTGAGTTAAGCGTGAATGAACGCGGTACACCTTCAGCAAGGTTACGACCACGTACTTCAATTTCAATTGGCTCGTCTGTTTTGAAAGCTGAACCGATTTGGTGCTTGATGTTTTCAGCTGTCGCTTCACCAATTAAGCTACCAAAGTTACGGCGTACATAGTTGATGATAGCTTCATCAAATTTGTCACCACCAATGCGTACAGATGAAGAGTAAACCACACCATTTAATGAAATAATGGCAACTTCAGTTGTACCACCACCGATATCAACAACCATTGAACCGGTTGCTTCAGACACTGGTAAGCCTGCACCGATAGCCGCAGCCATTGGCTCTTCGATTAGATATACTTCACGAGCACCAGCACCCATAGCAGACTCACGAATAGCACGTTTTTCTACTTGCGTTGCACCACAAGGCACACAAATAAGTACACGTGGGCTTGGGCGCATAAAGTTGTTGTTATGCACTTGCTTGATGAAGTGTTGCAGCATTTTTTCGGTCACATAGAAATCAGCAATAACGCCGTCTTTCATTGGACGGATTGCTTTAATGTTACCCGGAGTACGGCCTAACATTTGCTTAGCTTCAGTACCTACAGATGCAACACTCTTAGGGCCACCAGCACGCTCTTGACGAATAGCAACAACTGAAGGCTCGTTTAATACGATACCTTCTTCTTTTACATAAATTAGGGTATTGGCTGTACCCAAGTCGATCGATAGATCGTTTGAAAAAATACCACGGAGTTTTTTAAACATGAGGCTGGATGACCTTTGAAAATTCGTTCTTATACTAGCTGCTCTCACTCTATCATGCTAATCATGAAAAAGCGCAACTGCTTTAATTAAAATGCTAAAAAAGGAAGCATCCATTGCTTCCTTTTTAAATTCTTATCGTTCGCGTACTAAACGGAAACCGATATAGTTTGCACGAAAATCTGGCGCTAAGATTAAGCGCGTTGATACGCGTGCTAGGCTAGGAGCAAAATTCCATGCACCGCCTCGAACAGCCACATCAGACTGTCCTGACTTTTTGTTTGTCCATTCCCACACATTACCTACAGTATCGTATAGGCCAAATGCGTTAGGAGAAAACGACCCTGTTGGTGCAGCGCTCTTGTTTGACCATTCGCTACCACACCAGCCACAGTTCGCTAAATTTTTACCAATTTCGTTACCCCAAGGGTATTCAGTTTCTTTACCTGCACGTGCAGCGTATTCCCACTCAACCTCATTTGGTAAACGAAACAGCTGGCCTGTTTGACCCGATAACCAATCAGCATATGCTTTGGCATCGTTATAAGTTAAACACACCGCCGGAAAATCACTTTCTTGATCAAAGCCTGGGTTGCGCCAGTTTAAGGTTGCTTCCCACACTGGTTCGCCATTTAAGTAATACGCACAGCCGCGATCTTTTTCTGCTTCTGTTTTATAGCCGGTATTCGCAACGAATTGCTCATACTCACCAACGCTTACTTCTTTGCTTTGCATTGCAAATGAGTTAGCAATGGTTTTTTCTACCACTGGGCGCTCATTCGCTAAACCATTGCCGTTAATGTCACCCATCTTAAATTTACCAGCGGGAATAACTACAATGCTGGCAGAACTGGTTTTATTAACAATACTTGCAACAGGTGCTGTTACAGGTTGTTCTGGTGCCGCAGTCACTTCAGCAACAACAGGCTCTGGCACTTTAACTAGGTTTGCATTAATGGTTTGTGCTTTACGCAGATCAATTCGCGCTTTATAGCTTTTGTAGCCACGTTTGCGAATTTCAATATCATGAAAACCTTTTGGTAATGATGTCGTTAACCTAGTTGCACCATAGCTAACACCATCAATAAACACTTCGTCGTCATAAACATTTGAACGCAGTGTTAATTCAACCATTTTAGATTTTTTTAGATCAGGTAATGGTTCAACCTTTATTGGCTTTTTTACAGAATAATCGCTTACTGGTTGCTCACTCATACGCGAAACTGATACCACCTGCCCATTATCCTGAGAGTCACTGAATGTTAACTGACTATCTGAATAGGTAGTGCCGTAGCTTGGCTGAAAGTTACCAGCCAGTGGCGTGCCATAGTCAGCACAAAAACGATTATCTAAATTAAGTAGGCTACATAAACGGCTGCTGTTTACATCACCGCGCATCGTCACACTTAAGTTTACGTTATAGTTACCTTGGCCACTGAACGCGCTGTTCACGACATGGCTACTTAAAATCTTAACTTGTGCACCAGCAAGGTTACGTTTTGGCTCAACCAAACGCTCTTCAGTTAAGTTTGCAAAAATCTGGTCTACAAAACGTTTAGTGGCTTTTTGTAAGCCCATTTGTTGACCACGTTGTTCACAGGCAGCAAGTGTTTCGGTGCGCTTACAGTTAATCGTGTGATTAACCTCTAATGTGCCTTCACGAGTGAATTCGTTACGTAAACGCTCAACACGTGCCGTTGCTAACTGCTCTTTTAAACTTTCTAAGGTGTTTAACTGGGTGTGCTTTGATACACGAATTTGCTCAATGTCTTTTCTATGTGAAGCAATTGCCGCCAATTGCATCGAAATATCATCTTTGTTTTGTTTGTGATCAACCACAGCTTTTTGATAGCGCGACTGCGCATTGCTGATATCAAGAGTTGGGTCATCAATCAGTCGGCGGTACATCTCGTTCATTGCATCTAGCGCTTGGTTTTTTTCTTTATCTAGCTCAGTTGAGCGGGCGCGCAATAATTCGAGTTGTTTTTGTAACTGACTTTCTTCTTTTAGGTGTTTTTCGAGGATTAAGGTCGAGTTATCGTATTCGGCTTGTTTTTTACTGATCTCTGATTCAATGCCAGTTACCGTAGCAGTATCTTGTGCAAATGCACTAGTTGCTAGCAAACTAACTGAAATTAACAGAGATAAAGGAGCAATTCGCATATATTCCATTCCCAAAAAGCGGCAATTATTTGGTCATTATTATTTTTTATAATTAAACTCTTATGCTATGTACTTGCAAGGCAAAACACAAGCTTTGTTCAATTATTATCTGAGTTTACATCTATTACCTTAGTTGATGCCAGTAAATAACAAAATCATTTGAGTTTAATTGACTAATTTCTATCTGTAAGACGACTTTGCTACAATAAGACGTGTTTTTTTACGAAAATTAATGCCGTGAATAGTTCTTTTGAATCACCAGTACAAACAATTCATCACCCCTTATTAGCTGCACGTAAAATTCAGCTGAGCATCAAGCGAGATGATCTTATTCATCCGCAAATTAGTGGCAACAAATGGCGTAAGCTAAAGTTTAACCTAGATGCAATGCAGAAACAGGGTAAATCTGAACTACTCACTTTTGGTGGCGCATTTTCAAATCATATTCATGCCACGGCAACTGCGGGTAAGTTATTTGGCTTTAAAACCCACGGCATTATTCGCGGCCCTGAATTAGACGAAGCAAACCCAACACTCAACTACGCAAAGCAATGCGGTATGAGCTTACACCCAGTAAATCGAATTACTTACCGGTTAAGGCACGACCACACTTACTTAGCACAGTTACAAGCGCAGTTTCCGAATGCCTACATATTGCCAGAAGGCGGCACTAACACAGCTGCTCTTTTAGGTTGTAAAGAATTAGCGCAAAGCCTACCAAGCTCTGATGTGATTGTTTGCCCAACCGGTAGTGGCGGCACACTAGCAGGTTTAATCGAAGGTGCACCACAACACACAAAGCTGTTAGGTGTCGCAGTACTAAAGCAAGCGCACTACTTAATTGATGAGATAAGGCAACTAAGTAATAAAGCAAATCAGCAACAAAACTGGCAACTGCTTTGCGACTTTCATGATGGTGGTTACGGAAAGTTTTGCGATGACTTGTGGCAATTTTGCCAAACCTTTAGTGAGCAACACGCAATCCCGCTTGAGCCAATCTACAGCGGCAAAATGCTCTATGCCGTTTGGCAATTAATAGAGCAAGGTTACTTTAGTGAAGGAACGCATATCATTGCAGTGCACACTGGTGGGCTACAAGGTTTAGATGGCCTTAAGTATCGAGGGCTAATTGACTAGCTGTAAGGTGTAATATCCGCCAGTTTTTGCAATGGTTCAGCAAAGTAAAAGCCTTGAGCCGCAATGATCCCTAGGTTTTTTAAGGTCGCAAGTTCGTTCTGTGTTTCTACGCCTACCGCATAAACAGGAAAGTTTAGCTCAGTACCCTTAGATATTATTTGCTTTACAATTTTTTGCTGTTGGGTGTTGGTATCTATATTGTGTATCAGTTCAAATGCTAACTTAATACTGCATACATTTTTGATATCTCTATAAGTTGCTATATGTTCTGCACTACGCACGTTATCAATAACAATACCAGCAGACAGTTTCTCTAAACATTCAAACTGTTCACTGAGCTTTTTATGCTGTTTTAGATAATCATCTTCGCTTAATTCAAATTGCAATTTGTCTGCGCTATTAAACCCATCCATTTGCTGTTTAAACCACAGCCAAAACTCGTCATTAAACCAGTTCATTGCGTGTAAGTTTATACTCACCGTTAATGAGCCTGTTTCGTTCAGCAGCATTTTCTTCACTTGAGAAATCACAGTTTGGTCCAATAACAAGACATCTTTTTTACTACTCATGTGAGGAATAAAATGCCGAGCCGCAAGCAAGCCTAAACTCTTGTGGCGAATACGGATCAACGCCTCATGCTGTAAAATATCGCCGGTTTGTAAGTCGAACAAAGGCTGAAAAAACAACATAAAATGTTTTTTCTTTATGTACTCAAATAGGTGTTCTTTACTATCAGCGAGCATGCTTGACTGCGTATGACCAAAGGGTAAGCGATGAATGTGCTGCCAAGCACTTTGTTTCGCCAGCGCTAATGCTGATTTAGTAAGCTGATAAACCACGGCCTGATCAGCCCCAGTGCGGTAATTACACACACCAATTTTTATATCAGCACGAGACAAGTCACTACGATAATTTAAACAAGCTTGATATATAACCTGATGTAATCGCTTAGTGTATTTATCAACCTCGGTGGCAGGCACACTGTTTAAGGTCACAGCAATACCACCCGACGGCAATAATTTAACAGAGCGATTTACAAGTTCACCAAACCCTTTTGCTATGACTAACTTAAAGTAATTATCAACGTCGAGGTTAGCAGGGAAAGGATTTTTCCAAAAAAATAGCGCAAACAAATGGTTATAGTTTGTTGGCACACCATACAAAATATTTAAATCTTGATGACCTAAAGGTTTAGGTGATGCAACTTTCTTGGCTGTAACCTGAGTGTTTAATTGTTCAAATGGTTTGCTCGGCGGTTTTTCTGTTATTGCTAATTGCTTGAACATTTTTTTCCACCAGCGGAAACCCCAATACCCAGTGCCAAGTAATATTAAATTTAGGAAAATAAATAAGTGACTTTCGACCAACCAAGAAGGCCAATGAAATAAACGCAAATTAACCGTTTTATAGCTAAACACCTCTTGCTCTAAGTCGATAAAGTTTGCAAAGTTATGTGGTACATCACTAGCGCTCATTGCAAAGCCTTGGCTTTTAACTAAGGTAGCAATAATATCTTGCGAGGCAATCGGGTCGAGGTTTAATTCATACACTTGTTTGGCAAGCTCAGTACCGGTGCGATGAACTTTGTCGTGCAACACATCACTTAAGAAAATATTAAAAACAACTAACAGCAAAAAAGCGGCCGCCACATAGATGGCCACCGGTTGCTTTATTTGTGAAGCTAAGTCTCGTTTCATTTCACAGGTTAGTTGCTTAAACATATACAAAGTGTTGTTCAAGAACCCTATAAATACAAGGCTGCGGGGCGATTTAAAGCAATATCAGAAATATCCTAGAACCAGCGCTGTCAAAAGTTTTTTAATTTTAAACACCTAGCAAAAACAGTTAATGAGAATTATTTTGTAACCGACAAACTGCTACTTAAAGAGTAGTAAGAAAGTTTGCAGTGCTAAAGCTTCTCCAAATCAACACAGTTGCTAATCAACTTTAAACACATTTAGGGCATCGGATGTTCTTTGCTGTGCATTTTCTAAATCTGTAATTAACTTCTCAAGTAACGCTAACTCGTTTTGAACATCATGCATGTTTGAAGTGATATTTTCGCTTGCTTTGCTCGCTTCTTCAGCAAGCTGACTTTGCGATTCAATTGCATCAGATACCGTATTTGTTTGGCTACTCACATCAGCAATATTCGCTGTTAAGGTATCTATATTCGATAACGCTTGTTCACTATTATCACTGACCATTTGCGTTGAGTCAGAGGTATTTTCCATATACACCTGCAACTGCTGAACCTGCTGTTTTATATCATCAAGTACTGAAGATATTTCAGATGTAGAGTCTTGGCTACGTGTAGCTAAACCACGAACCTCATCGGCTACAACGGCAAAGCCACGGCCTTGCTCCCCTGCCCGAGCAGCTTCTATTGCCGCATTCAATGCAAGTAAATTAGTTTGCTCTGCAATGCTCGAAATCGTATCGAGTACAGATTGAATACTGTTTGTTTTAGCACTTAGGGCATCTGATTGTTCATGGGCTTGCTGGATTAACTCTGACAACGAGCTAATACTTGCTTTATTCCTACCAATAATTTGTTTAGTACTTGCAGATAGATCATTCGCCTTAATGGTGTTTTTAGAGCTTTCTTCTGCAGATACTGCTATTTGCTCAATTTGGCTATAAAGCCTAGAGAAATTATCATGCAATGTTGCGGTCGTTGAATTAATATTTTCAACACGCTCAGATAGCTCTTTAGCAAATGTGATTAATGACCGAACACTGGATTCGCTGGTGTTATTTGCTTGCTGAACTTGCCTAATTAAATCGGTAAGCGCATCGACGAGCTCATCAACGCTTCTGGAGATTGCACCAATTTCATCACTAGAATCATCGTTAATTCTCACCGCTAAATCATGGCTGGTAGCAATAGTGCTAATCACATCTCTAACCCTAGTTACTTTTCTCGCCAGCGACTTAATAACGAATAACCCAAACGCAAAGAACAAACCTATAAGAATAATGACAAAGGCACTTGTGGCATAAACCTTAGCATTTGCACTGCTGCGACTTTGCTCAATCAGCGACTCTAAAGCTTGCTGCTTATTTAGAATATGCTTACGGACCTTGCCTATTAGCTCAGTGGACTGAGCAAACCAATCTGATGGTGTTGGATAGCTTAAAGATAACTCACCACTTTCTTGATTTAGCTTTTCTACGATGCTTTTTACATCTTGATAAGTTTGCGAGTTGGTCAATTCTGCTAGCCACTTTTTATCAGCATCACCTGTAAGTGTTAAAGAAAGCAAAAACAAGGTTTCTTCAATATTGTGAAAATAGCTACTGACTAAGACTTGATTACTCTCAGAAATAGACTTGGAAGATAAGACACCATTCACTTTACCTCTTACTTGCCCAAGCCTTTCCTTCAATAAAGACATTTCGACTATTGCAAGACCTGAAGCGATTGCCTCACTTTGTTTGACCTGTGAGACTCGTCTGTTGGCAACATCGAGCATAAACTTGTTTGAATCAGAATAAACCACAAACGCTTGTTTGCCTTGCTTCTTGTCGACATTCTCTCTCAGCTCTGTGATTTTCTTATGTTTTGCTAACACCGCATTGAATAGTGTTGATGAAACCTTATGCTGTTGAGTGTAACGGGCAAATTTATCAAATGCTTTGTCGACCACTACACGCTGCTGTGCAACACGGTCTTTATTTTGACTATAGCCAGAGCCAATTAGGCCCGCCGTTAAGCCTCGTTCAACAGCCGTTTCGTGAGCTATCTCATCAATCATTAAAGCTTCACGTATATATACAGCATCTTTCTCAACTGTGCTTTTTCTAACAAGCGACTCATTGATAACAGTATAAGACGCTGCAAACATCACAACCAAAGCAAAAGCGATAACCGCTGCAAGCGCCTGTTGAAAACTAATCTTCCTTAAAAGCTGCATAGTTAATAATAAAGTTGTGGAATTAAGGTTCTATAAACTTAGACCAGCTTTTGAATATAGCCAATTCGGCCTATCAACTTGCTTTAGGTAAAGCATTAACTTTCGCAAATAAAAAAGCCCCGCTATTGCAGGGCTTCTTAAAAACTAATTACACAGTTCTGCTATATCAGCAATTAGAACGGTTTCTCTTAAGAAGGATAGTAATAAGTAATGTAAACTTTGATAATTACCAAATAAAAACAAGAACTTAAATTAGAAACCTAATATAAATCAACATATATTTGTAAAATTTCCTGTAAAGTTACAACCTATTTTAAACTTATTTAGGACAATAATTGAGCGTATGCGGACACTAATTTATCTTAAGAAGGCAAAACTCTTTATGGCGAGCAAGGAAGCAATTTAGTGTCTAGACTCGGTACAGTTAGAGCATTTAAGTCTCTATATTGATAACTTAAGCCTGAAGACGCTTTACTTTTTTTAGTTCTTTTAGTGATATGTTTGGATTTAGAGGACTCTTATTAAGCCTTGGTGAGTAGATTATCACTTCACTTCCTTTCCTTTTGACTTGAGCTGTATAAGTTAAATCAAAAGATGAAGGCTTGAGATCTCTATAGATTTCATTAATCTCAGGAGCATTATCGTAAGTAACAATCCAAGGACGATTTAAAGTTCGAATTACATCACAAAGTTCACAATGGTCATGATGTTCAAAGAAATTTTGATATAACCCTTTTCCTTTTAAATAATAAGGTGGGTCAATATTAATTAAACATTTTCCTTCTATTTTTTTAATATCTTCAATCAGAAATTCTCTGGCATCTTTTTTTGTTAATGTAACTTTATCACTAAGTGATGAAATTGACTCTATTTGCTGGATTAATTTTTCTTTGTTATATCGACAATCTAATTTGTATTTACCATCTTGGTTTTTTCCTCCCATAACCCCACCTTTAATAATACCCGAGCGATTAGTGCGATTTAGGAAAAAAGTAGAAAACCCTAAATCCAATATTGAAGAGTCCTCACCACACTCTTGAACTTGCTTTTGCTTAAACCATTCCTCAATTGTCACTGGGGTATCGATGATACGTTGGGTTAACTCTTCTGTAGAGTGCAGAACGCAATGCCAAAAAGCGTAAATAGAAGGGTTAATATCATTTATACATACATGTTTAACTTTATCATTGAGCAACAAATACCAAGCAATGCCAGCACCGCCAGCAAACGGCTCAACGTAAGTACCACCTATCAATTCATTTATCTCAAGTGTCTCTAAGACATAAGCGACCAACTTAGTCTTACCACCTGGGTAGCGTAAAGGTGAGTTATAAATAGACACTGTTTTCCTTAGTTAAATTGAAGATAGTCGCATCGACTATTTTATCATTGACTGCGAACATTGCCCAGATTCCAAAGATGAGGATTTATGCCATTTTCAGTCGCAGTTGCTTTAAAAGCTATATTCAGTGCTCTAAGAAATTTTCTATAGATGGGAGTTTCTCGGTTATTAATCAACCAATGTCGGAATATAAGAATAAAAAAGTCCAAATATTGATTAAAAAGTTTTTTTGCTTTTTCCCGATCATAAGAGGCAAGCAATGCATTAGCTTTGCTAATTAACTCTTCATTCTGAAGCCAAGTAAAGCTAAACCCTTCCATCTCAACCTGATGCTGTTCCCAAAAATCTCCTGTTAGTATTGGATCTTCGCTCATCTTTACTAGATGTTTGAATACGATTTGCTCCGGGGAACCTTCTTCTGGTAAAGATAAAATTCTGCCATCCTTGTTATTAGCAGTGTCCGTTTTATCACCATCTAGTATGCATATTGATTTAAGGGTTGTCTTATTAAGAAACCTGTCTTTAAAAAGATCTCTTAAGCTATCAGAGCCTAAATTAATATCAACAAGATGAAAGTAATGCTGTATCTTTGCAAAATCACCACAATGTTCAGCCAAATTATTAAATATTTCCGTTAATAGAATTCTAGCTTCTGCATCTTCAGTAAAGATAGCTATCTTTTTATCTGAAAGTGCTTCTTTTCGTAACTCACTTTTCAAAAACATATTAATGCGGTAGATATCAGGATCTTCCATAAGCCTAACCTTGTTGCCAGCACTATTCGTTAAATACAGAACATTCTGCTTCCTCTTTAAGAGTTTTTCTAAAAGGTAAAGACTATGGGTAGTGAAGAAAACTTGGATGTTATAATTCAGAGAGTATTCTTCTATAATTGAAACAAGTTTATATTGAAGAGACGGATGTAGAGTTGCATCAATTTCGTCTATTAAAAGTGTACTGCCATGCTCCGTCGTTTCAAATAACCATTTCAAACAAGTAAGAGCTGTTAAAATTATGAATACATTGTCTTCACCCGCTGAAATTGTATTTGAATCAATTCCCTCATGTGTTGTAGTGAAATTACTTCTAACTTTTATATCATTTGTTTTTTCAGTACCTAAATTATCAATATTAATACCTATTAGTTTACTATACAGTTCAACCAATTCTTCTTGATATTGACTTGGCAAGTTATTCTTAATATTTTTTGTACTATCTTCTAATTCCCCAACTGGCACTATTCTGGTTAAACCTAGATATATTACAGCTCTCTCTTCCAAACTTTGTTTTTGTCCTTGGGGATATGTCGGAATTAACCTATATCTACTCTCACCTTGTTTTGCATTATGTCTTCTAAAATCACATTCATAATCATCATATTTTACAGTGTAAAGTTTACCTTTTATCCCTTTAGCTGGGTCGTTGTACTGTTTGTCGCCTTTCGTTAGTGACTCAATTTTAGGGTTTACTGTTTGATTAATATTTTTAATAACATTAAGAAGTTTAGTATCTACATTTGGATTAGTTTGCTTAATTCTTTGATAGGAATTACCAATAATATGTAAAATAGAACTTTTACATGTCCCATTTTCCCCCGATATTGCATTGACTCCACTTGTGAATTTTAGCTCTAATTCCTGTAGCTTCCTGTAATGGGTGAAGTTAATACCGTTTATCATATTATTGAAGTCCTATTCCTAACTTATTTTTATGGATGTAGATTTAACTGTTAATTTACACAAACACTCATTAAGATTCCATATCGAAGAGGTAAAAGCCTATTTGATAACCTTCATTAATCTTATGAACTTCTTTACATTTTATCGCAAAGTGTATGCTTTAAGGGATTTATTTAATGTTGGCCTGCTTACATCAAAATGCTTTGCCACTTCTGCTTTGGTCATATCTGGATCAAGCAGCATGGCTTGTGCCTTCTTGATATCAGAAGCAGTTAGCTTTTGTTTTCTGCCACCTTTACGGCCTCTAGCTCTTGCAGCTTCTAAACCTGCCTTAGTTCGCTCTGATATTAGCCTACGCTCAAATTGAGCAATAGAGCCAATCATGTGAAACGCTAATTCGCCAACAGCAGTTCTGGTATCAATGTTTTCATTAAGACTAATAAACTGCACTTGCTCAGAATTAAAACCATCAAGTAGTTCGATTAAGTCCTTCAGGCTTCGCCCAAGTCTATCAAGGCGTTGCACTATAACAACATCATCAGCTCTTATCGTATCAATCATACGTTCAAGTTCCGGGCGTTGTTTTGATTTTCCACTACATTTTTCTTGAAAAATTCGCTCACAACCTGCCGCCTTCAAAGCATCTAACTGAGCGCTTTCAGATTGTTCGTCAGTGCTTACTCTTGCATAGCCGATTTTCATCGAAATCCTAAAATAAAGGTAGGTTTACTTTACATAGATTACTTTACGGGTTGTTTACCTTAAAACAAGCAAATTATAGTATTGGGTGTGTAGTTGGCTGGGTGCAAATAAAACGGTCATTTTATTTACACTGCTTTTGCTTAGTTATTTAGTTTTTCCGGTAATGGCTGATTGAGTTGAGCCAACTTCATACCATGGATGTGTGCGTTGTACTGCCAGACCAAGAACTGTTCTAACAACCTATCATTTTCCTTATTGAGGCGTTGATTCTCCCTTTCCAACTTTTCTATCTTTACAGCAGCTACAGCCAGTGAGCTTGGTAACGCTCTCTTCTTTCTAGGCTTTTTACCTGATGCATGCTTCTTTACACTCTTATACGCCTCTTTGATTCGTGAATATTTTTGTAAAGTTTGTCTTGTATGACTGATATCTAATGAGCTGTGGAGTTCTTTACATAATTTGTCCCACGTCAGCCTTACGGTAAGATCCCACTCATCTAAGTGTTCAACAATATTCTTAATATCACCATCAGTAAGATGCTTAGCCATGCTTATAGATCATCCAATATGAAATCATTAAACTTCAGCTCATCATTTGGGTCATTCTCTTGCTCCCCTGTTTTTTGTGATGATTTTTCAGATAACATTTCTTCAACGCTTATGAGCTCTACAGCAGCTACTTCTTCTTGGGCAGCAAGCAGTCTTTTAAAATTTTCAATTTTAGGAAGCCGCTTTTTACCGTTTGCATCTAGAGCTCTATCTAGATGAGAAATGTCCTCAACATCGGATAGTTTGATTCTATCCCCACTCTTGACGCTCGGGTCTTTTAGCCACTTTATTAGTTCTTCACATCTTGTAACTGTTATAAGCCTTCTTTCATACCATTGCAAAGCACCATTAACATTTTCATCAACAGCTTTTTTATCTCCTTTCAGCAGAACTCTTTCTCGTTTTAGCTTTGCCTCAAGGCGTGCCAACTTCTCTTTATTGCCTTTTTCACAGATATGTTCATTACAATTGATACAATCTCGGTGCTTGAGGCATGGTTGATCAATATACGAATGCTTACACTCTCCAAATTCAGTAACATGAATTGCAAGGCTTGTAAGGGTATTATACTCTTGTAAAGTTCTACTATCCCCTCGAGCAATTTGAACTTTGAACAATGCTCTTAATTCATCTGACTTAACAATATTTTGAGAAGACTGCTCTTCTAACCAATCGTGATTATACTCTTCTTCTGTAGTGTGATCGTAATATCTGTTATGTTTTGGATCAGCCCTCCCGGCCCATTTTGAGCGAAGTGTATCGCTCATGCCATTGACAGAAGCAATTGTATCTAACAAGTGTCGAGGTTGATGAGTTCTCAATTCAACACCCTTTATATCATGCCTAACAAACACAGATTGAGTTCCTGTCGATAGCTCTCCTGTAGTCCTATTTTTTTTCTTTGTAGGTTTTAGATCCTCATTAAGTGTTGTGATATCAGGGATCCATAATTCTGTATAGATAGTGGCTCTTGCTTTATCGTATTGATTTGCAAAAGCAGCATAGAGAGACTCTGACCATTTAATTTTTACTTTGCCCTTACCTTTTTTAAAAGGAATGTATGGCCAACCAGAGGGCAAATTGTCACGTACAATTTTATTCAAATCATTTAACGTCACGACATAATCTTTTCGTTCAATACCTTTTCTTCTTAATAATTGATTACCAGAGGTTTGCGACTGTTTTTTATCAAGGTGAGAAGTATCTAACCCCAATGCTGCTATAGCTTGATCTTTGGTTAATAACACATTTTCATCTACATTTGGACACAAAGAATGCCTTGGAAAACAGTCAGACTCTTCAAGTAGTTTTGCAAAGGCTCTTGCTCCATCAGAAAGTTTTTGTAGTCTTGAAACCGCTGTTTTTACAACAAGATTCATAACACTAGGAATCCACTTGTTTTCGTGGCCATATCCTTTCCCCGAGAACCAACGGATTCCGATTTGCTCTTCTGTCTGTGCCTCATTCTCTGCCATCTTTGCTTTATCACTAATCAATAACTCAGAACCGTCGGCTTGAGGTAGAGTTGCATTACTATGACGGCTGTATTTTGACTCGCTTTTTTTACTACGAATATCGAGGCAATCTGCTTTTAAATAAAGTGGTTCAGAGCCTCTTTCTGGTGCTGACATTAACAAGCTAAAAGTTGATGTCGTAAAGATATCTCTCTGTGATAATTGCAATACATCTTTGGAAAATATTTCAGCCATCCCCATTATCGCATCTTCGTCCGGCATCTTATGTTCACGATAAGCTTGACCAGCTTCACCAGTTTGCTCTTTTTTATCCCTAGGTTTGCTAAAAGGGCTTTTCCAATCAAAGGGTCTGATCATCTTATGCTCTATCAGAAAAACCCTCAAAGTATTGAGTTTTATTGCTGCTTGGTAAGCTGCGCCTTCACCTAGTTTATTCTTCGCCTCCCGCGCAGCATTATCAAAATCTTTTGGTAGTAGTTTTTCAATATTGACTGTCTGATAGGTCTTTATGCATGCAGCTTCAATAGATCGTATCGCGTAAAGATGTGCATACATTGAAGCTCCACTTTTAATCTGCTGATATTTGATGTAGGCCTTAGCAAATGGCACTATAGATTCGTGCAACCTGTTTTCTGTTTCACGATTTTTACTGCCAACACCTAACTTTGTAAAATTCCCAATTTTGGGCCAATAAAATGATTGATAATCCATTTCTTCATTTGGTTCGGGAGCCTTTGTAACAAGCTCAACAAAGTCTGTAATATTCTTTCGATACTCATTTTCATGCTTAGGAATGAAAAGCAATATGTTGTCTTCAACCATTACCTTTTTCCTCTTCGCATATTTTGATAACTTGTGCGACAGCTAGTATGGCACTGTCGTTTATTGCTGCTACTTTTGCGCCATCAACGGTATTTGAAAGTCTTTCTCTTTCTTCTATCAACCAACTCAAAACAAGGTGATGTGGTGCATCTCTCCAAGGCCTGAACTTGGGGCACAAATAACAAGCAACTGGCGCATAATCAGTACAAAAGCTACTGCTACCACAGCTGCCTACATCACATTCTTTATCCCTACACGGAATCCGTGAAGCATTTGGATTTTCTTTACATGCCTCTTGTTCATTAGTTACTACTTTACCTAAAAATGCACTAGCATAGCGAGCTAAAGGGTTATTCATTATTTTTGAGATTTGCTCACCTAACTCGGAAGAGTTGGCAATATAGACCCCAGCATGCTGGGTGTCAGTATGGTCTAATAATTCAGCAATTGTTACCAAGCCAGCTCCAGCTTCTGCTGCTCTGGTTCCTCCGGAATATCGAAACCGATATCCACTCACTTTCAGTGGCTGACCTGTTCGCTCAGAGATAATTCTAAGGCGCTCAATTGTAGTTCTGAGTTCAAATGTTAAGTCACTTCGTTTCATGTGTGGTAACTCTGAGCTTAAATATGCCATCACCTGATTACCTTTTAGCGATTTAAGCTCCTCTGCAACTTGCTCGTTAAAAAACATTGGTAGTTCTTTGACTTCTTCAAGTAGTAGCTCTCTACCTATCTTTTTTTCCAACTCTTTAGTAGCTGTTTCAATATGCTGACAAATTACTTGACCAATACTTTGAACTAATGCGAAAGCTTTGAATTGGCTTCGGAATTTCCTTCCTTTCCCTTTTGCCCTCGGAATATTTAGTTGATAGATCGGTTGTTTAGTGATTAGCGCTTTTGAGCTAGTAATAAGGTCTTTAACTTTCAATTGCTTTAAATTAATAGGTCGTCGAAAAGTGGCTGCAAACAGTTGCGCAAGAGAATATTCTCTATCTGAAATAACTCCTTCAGCATATTTATGATCTAAATTTGACTTAATTGCTCGAAACTCTAACTCACTGAACGGGCCTGTTTCAGGATCTTGTGTTAAGACAGGGATGCCTTTTTCTGATCCTGCGAGCACCCATGAATTAATTTCTTTCATAAATTCTCTCGGCACATCAAAGCCAAGATATTCTGCTTGTCTAAAGAAGCACCTCAACCGGCTAAGGTAATCATTTTTACTTCGCTCTGGACAGCCAACTTTAAAACTTAATAATCCATTCAAACACAAAGAAGTACTGCCCTTTATATATTTACGGAGAAGAAATGACATTGAAGAAGTGTATTTAGCTGAGCGATATTCAGCAAAATAAGTCAATGTCTCTAATATTGCTTTTCTGTATTCCGGGGGAAAGCTTTGGACAAATGTAACATTTATTGTTGTTTCAGAGTCTAAAACCCATTTAGATTCTAAAATACTAAATTCGAATCCAGCAAATGATGTTCTCAGGCAGTCTTCATCATATTTAGTTTCTTGTTTTGACCAGCTATCAAAACTATGAGGTAATTTTTCCTGTCCCATATCAGCCTCACCTATTATTACATTGGCACATCATTGTCGTAAGCGATGCTCTCTTTTAATTCAAAATCTTCATCTTGAAGATGTAATGCATGTTGCATAGTTCTCTTTGTGTCATAACGAGAAGAATATACAAGTGACATTGTCGAACCTTTGGCCCAGCCCATTAAATGGCATCGATCAGCTTCTGTTTTTTCTTCAGTCGTTTTACCTTGCGCAATCAACTTATCTGCTGATTCACTGTATCTGTCATTCCATGTATGTCTCAAACAATGCGGATATAGATGAAAACCCATTACCTGAGCAAACTCTCTAAATACTTTTTCAGCACCACTAATAGAGAGAGGTAAAACTTCATTATTTCTTGTTCTATGTGACATGAATAAAAAAGGACAATGAGCTGCACCTTGAACGTATGAACGATGTTCAAGAATGTAAGTGTCTAATATGCTTTTAAGCTGAGGTGAAAGAGCTAATGCTCGACTATTTGTTTTAACTTTTGGCTGCTTTATACGTGGATCATCTAAATCACCAGCGTTTCGTTTTACTAGTAAATAATTTTTACCTTTTCTTACAATCAAATCTTCTAACTTGATATTAAGCGACTCACCAATTCTTATCCCCAAAACATATAAAGTCATTGCTAACGCGTAATTGCGATATCGTACACCTTCATTATTCCAAGGTGAGTCCGGGTAGTCTGGTCGAATTCTATCTAAAAATATATTTCTCTGATCTTTATTCAGGGACTTAAATGACAGTTGTTCGTGAATCTCACAGTAAGTTAACCCTTCACTCTTTCCCGGTCGTTCATCAAAGAAATACTCTTCACTTTCATTGCCTTGGTAAGGGTAATGATACTTCTCAAGCCAATTAACATATCTCCCGAAAACAGTAAGTCTATTGTATCTAGTTTGCCAAGATACTGTATCTTCTTGCTTTTCAACTCTAATTACATGTCTGGCTGTTTCTAACAGTTTAGGTTTGTGAGAATTTATAGAAATAGTGCTGCTTTCATTTATTAACTTTGCTCTAGCAGCTTTTTGAGTGATGCCAGCGAAGTAAGAAATTTTTTTTATTTCTTGCAGTGATAAGAAGCTTCCGCTCTCGCACCTTCTTTCAATATCAATTTTAAGGCCTTTGATTATTTCGTAAAAATATGTAATGTGCTCCAGTGCTTTTTTACAAGAACCTGATGACTGATCATCATTTCTGTATATTGCTGTAATAAATAAATTTGGATAAAGCAATGGCAATCCATTAGCTTCTAACAAGATAGCTAACCTCTCTCCATTTGCAGCAACAGATAGTTTTGATTTCATACAATTTATAATGCTTTTTTTGTACTTAACTCTATTTTCTTCAACATGGTCTACTCCTTTTAAATTTACATTTTCTTTTTATACAGTAATGCATTTTACGATTTATTCAACACATAAAAATCACATTTTAAACACCTAAAAAAAGGATTATAATTAATGCAAAAAAAAGATATTATTAACAACATTAAACCATTGATACAAAACATATCTTTAAATGTTATAAATACAAAAAACGCTCATTAATAACACTCAGCTATTAAAGAGAAAAAGCAAATAACAAAAAAGAATAATAAAATAAAGCGTTAGAGAAAAATAAATCCCCACATCATTGCCGTAGTTTATTTTTAGTGACAATATACTTATTGAAATTTTAAAGTGTGAGCCTATATTTTAACCACAAAGTGCCCACATATGAGATCCGTAAAAATGACAAACCGTAAATCTAAAATTAGTAATTACGACTTCATGAAAGTCATATCAAATGCAAGAGTGACAAAAAAATCAAGCCCTCTTGAAGTGATTAATTTCATACACATGGGCGTCACAACTAATGATCTATTTAAATTTGCTAATGCGATAGAATGCGATATTGATCTAATAACGAGAGCTTTAAATACGACAAAAAGAAAGTTGATTTCTAATAGCGATGCTCGACTGAATAAACAACTATCCGAAAATGCAGTTGAAATCGCAAGGTTAACAACAATAGCTATGGAGTATTTTGCTGATTTGAAAGAATGGAACGAGTGGTTAGATAAAGTGCATACACAGTTTAATGATCAAACACCTCGTTCATTTATAGGCTCAATCCGTGGTAGAGAATTAATAGAACAAACTATATATTCTTTAAAGTCTCAGGCGATACTGACTATACATCAGTTGTAGTAGCTTATACCTGCTCTCACAGTTTTGATGAATTAATTTACATCTTATCTGACAGGCAGCTACGCGAGTGAGGAGCGGACAGTCGTCCTAGCTCGTTTCTGGACAAAGACGTTTTAGAGTATTTATTTGGTAACGCCGCGTTAAGTCGTGGCAACGCCACCACTAACCATACCACCGTAAACACAAAACCCAACGATGGAATGAAAAATGCCATGCGTTGGGAATCTATCTTAAACGCTTTGTTATGTTTAGTCTTGAGACTCAAACTTATCTATTGAGGAGTTTGCTGTACGCTTGAATTTATATACACGTTTTGTGACTTTACGCCCCTCTCCTGACAAACCTAATGATATTGAGTCATCTTTTGCGTTTAGCCCTACATTACCTGACGCATCAACCCCATAATACTCTTCGATCTCAACTTCATCAGCCTCCTCTATACGACGAGCAATAGCTATTTCTTGCTGAGTTCGAGCATTTGCTTGATTAATTCGAGCTTGAAGTTCTTGTTTGATAGCTTCATGCCCAAGCTCATTTTCATCATTTGACTCCATCGCCGCTGCCGCTGACTTAGCAGAAGCTTCAGCTAAATCTAGTATAGGACCAAGCCCAGAATACTTTTTATATGCTTGCCAAGCCAAAGAGCCAAAACCTTTATCGTCACTCATAATGAAGAACCTCAAATTTAATAACTGAACAGCACTTTACAGCACGGAGTACTTAATTAAAAACATAACGCCCGCAACACCGGAAAACGAAGCGCAGCGTAGTTTTTCCGAGTGCTTGCGCTTGTTAGATGATTACCAGCTGATATATTGCGCTGAAAGCTTTTTGAATTCGCTATCCAGAACGCATTTCCCGTTGTTTTCTATTTTTGAAATCAAATAGTCCAAGCATTCAATTAGTCGAGCATTTACTACACTTTGCTTAATAATTTCCAATGCTTGCTTTGCCTGAATTCTGCAAACCGAAGAGCCTAACTTACGCTGTATTTCATAATGCGTGAGAATTGCCATGGCGTGAGGAGCGTATTTGTCCCCAAGCTGAGATAATATATGGTCATAGTAATCTTTACCTCTAGGCGAAACGCCGCTGCAGTAGGTGACACCTCGACCAATTCTGCACATCATGATGACTTTGACTAACTTTTCAGCATTGTTTGGAAGAATATCATTCTGTTCTTGTATATAAGATGCAACCGAATCAGCGACTGGCGCCTCATGATGAAAGTTGTCCCATCCATCATGTTTTTCAAGAAGCTGATCAAGCAGCGTATCTACGTTTATAGCTCTTTCATTAGGTGATCTAAACGGATTTCCACCTACGACTTGAAAGAATTGCTCCCCAAGACCGTATTTTTCACGATGAAGATTTGTGTTGTAGCCCTCTAGGATAATCCCAAGTTTATACTTTGGCTCATCTACACAATTTGCCCAGATAGCTGGCGCTATAACAGATATATTTTTCCTAACCTGTGGATCAGTTTCCGGAGCAACATAAATACCAAACGTGGTTCTGAGAATACTTGCAAGGTGATGACTAGGTAGCTCAGATATTTTGGTTTCAATCTGGCGATGCGTAGCCGCATCGATTGGTGCATTGTGAGATTTAAGATTTTTGATAAAAGCCTGGACTTGTAACGCTGCTTCAGTAGGCCGATCATTTAAAACGTCCTGTATGCAGGTTTGCAGCCAGCCCAGCAATTCAAAAGCGTTAATCGTGTAATTTGTTGGATGAGAGATGCCAATATCATTTCTCATATCCAATATATGCTTAAGCTTTTTATAGGTAGTATCAGAAATTAGCTCTAGTTTCCGGCAAGTATCAAGAAGAACTGCATCTTTCAAAGAGCCAAGATCATCTTCGGTTTTATAGAACTCCCTGTTTTTACCTCCGCCAACAGCAGAATCGAAGAAAATATCGATTCCATAAGTTATTGCCTTTTTACGCAAATCTAAAACCACTTCATTCCATATGGCATTCAAGGAATAGTCAAAAAGGCCAAACCCCGCTCCCACAACAAATTTGGAGAGGTAGCGTGCATCTCTTTTTACTTCAGGAGGCAAAGACTCGATATAAGCAGGAAGGTTCTGCCCAATAATTGAACGCTCGGACTGTTCCGCTATGATGTTGTCAGCAGGAAGTCCTATTTGCTCTAGAAAGTCCACAACCCGCTGGGCTTGCGGATCAATTAACTCTGTATGAGTATTTTTTGAAACGATGTTGGTCATCTCTCTTCCCTTTCCCTTCTCGATGATTCTACTGTCGGGCTCATCTAACATTTTAGTATTTATGCGACACGCAGTTTGTGTTGCATAATCGCTTGTTGGACTGAGCCGCTACCTGCTCGGTGTGTCAGAGTTGGTGTTGTTTATGCTATGGGGATTCGCTTTTTGGTGGCTCTCACTTGCCTAGCTAATTTAATCAGCTTAACGAGTGTTATGTAAGCTTTCCCTGCATTGCTCAGCGCTTTTTATGTATTCATTACACCTAAATTAGCCTTAATAAGCAATTATATTTTTTACACGTTTAGAAGCCGCTTACCTGGGCTATTATTAATTGATTTTTAAGCATTTTCGTTAGCTCGTTTTGGGGCAAAACCAATTTGCTAACTCGAAAAGGGGCACAAACGAGTTACGTGTGAAGGTCCGCTTCTGGCACATATGCGACTGTCAGATTTGATTTAAACCTGTTAATCGAATCTTACAGATCAAGTTAAGACTTATTCACATCAGTGCGCTCTTAACCTCCTACATCAACACCTAACTTCCCCCCATTATGATCTCACTCTGGTTGCTTTTTAGACGCAAACTAACTCACTTCTGGGGGAGGTTTCAAAGAAATCAAGCTTAGAAGTACACTATGTAATAATTCACCCCATTATGATCGCAGTTTGATTGCTTTTCGAACAGAAAACCGTTCACTTTGGGGTGAAAACTCAAAGAAACTAAGTTCAGTAATACAATATGTAATAATGCCCCCCATTAGGATCGCACTTTGATTACTTTTCAAACAGAGAACCGTTCACTTTGGGGTGAAAACTAAAAGAAACGAAGCTCAGTAATACAATATGTAATAATTGACCCCATTACGATCGCATTTTGATTTCTTTTTAAACAGAAAACCGTTCACTTTGGGGTGAAAACTCAAAAAACGAAGCTCAGTAGGTACAGTTTTTAATAATTCCCCCCATTACGATCGCGCTTTGTTCACTTTTTAAACACAAAACCGTTCACTTTGGGGTGAAAACTCAAAAACGAAGCTCAGTAGATACAATTTTTAATAATTCTCCCCATTACGATCGCACTTTGATTGCTTTTTGAACATAAAACCGTTCACTTTGGGGTGAAAACTCAAAGAAACTAAGCTTAGTAGGTACAATCTGTAATAATTCCCCCTATTACGATCGCAATTTGACTGCTTTTCAAACAAAAAACCGTTCACTTTGGGGTGAAAACTCAAAGAAGCTAAGCTTAGTAGGTACAATATGTAATATTTCACCCATTACGATCGAGGCTTGCTTATTTTTCATAAGGAAGCCCTCACTTTGGGGTGAAGACTTACATAAACTTTACTGATTTATGCCCTGACAGTTTTATAATTGAAACAGATACAGGAAAGCGGTCTACCTACAAGATGGAATAACGCTTCAAAAAGTAATAGCTTTCATAAATTTAGGACACTCTCTAGTTCACTAGCATATGTGAAGCAATACCTTCTAACAATCCTTTGGCTACCCCAAATCTATTTTCAGAATAGAGGGTTGCACCTTCTGGTTTTTAAAATATTCTATCTCAGTTACTCATACTAATAATAGTGTAAAAGGTGACGATAAACTAAAACTATCAGTAATTACAATGTATGATCACTCTATATTTAGCGTTCGAATTGAAGTCAAAGAGGATAACCCTCTATTTCAATATTAAGCACAATTAAAGGAAATATAATCATTTCTGGAGTTATCCAGCTAATGGTTTGTGACTCAACTAATTTTTAGAATAGCTGAAACAAATAACTTGGCTTTTTGATTTAAGGTATTTGGAATAAACACCCTAAGAATTAACAGAACTCTTGGTATGTATAAAACTTCGCTCTAATAAAAAAAAAGTTTACAAACTATTTTAAATAGTCATGCAAACTTTTCTTTTATACATTGATTTTACTTAATTAAAGAGCAAGCTTTAACAAAATACTCTCTTTAGTAAGGGCTAGAACGGAATATCGTCATCAAAGTCGATTGGTGGTTCCATTGGGTTTGATGCGCCGCCTTGTGGTGCATTTTGTGGTTTAGGAGCAAAACCGCCTTGTTGAGGTGCGCTGCTTTGCTGCTGACCATAACCGCCACCATATTGGTTATTGCTTTGTTGTTGTGGTGCAGATTGCTGTTGTGGACGCTGTTGCTGCTGTGCTGGCGCAGACTGTTGCTGTGGAGCATAGCTATTATTACTTTGTGATTGCTGTGCACCACCGCCGTAACCGCCACCTTGTTGTTGACCACCTTGGTAACCGCCTTGTGATTGACCACCTTGATAGCCACCACCTTGCTGCTCACCACGACCGCCTAACATTTGCATTTGACCGCCCATGTCTACCACGATTTCTGTAGTGTATTTTTCTTGGCCTGATTGGTCAGTCCATTTACGCGTTTGTAAACGACCTTCAATGTACACTTGTGAACCTTTACGAAGGTACTCACCAGCAACTTCTGCTAGTTTGCCAAACAACACGACACGGTGCCATTCAGTACGCTCTTGCATTTGCCCTGTGTTTTTATCTTTCCAGCTATCTGTCGTAGCAATGCTGATATTCGCTACGCCATTGCCATTAGGCATATAACGTACTTCTGGATCTTGGCCTAAATTACCAACCAAGATAACTTTGTTCACACCGCGTGCCATGGAACTTCTCCTATAAAACGTTAGATTAAACCAGCCACTTTGCGTGCTTGGTCTAGGTCAAATTCTTTATCATTAATCTTTAAATAGCTGCGATTTTCATCACAGACAACCGTTGCTTCAATTACGCCCGGTAAAGCAACAAGACGAGAAGCAAGCGCTTGTGCCTGCTGCTCTGAACTTAATTCAGTCATTAAGCTAATTATTTTACTTCTTGGTGGGACTTGCATATTCCAAGCAAGGATAAGCCATATTACCCCAACAAGTGCCGCCGCCGCAAACACTGCTTGCGCACTTAATGCTTGAGCAACGTAACCCCCTAATAAACCACCTAAAAAGGCACCAAAAAACTGCGTAGATGAAAATACTCCCATCGCAGAACCTTTCTGGTTTGCAGGGGCAATACGCGAAACAAGTGCAGGCATGGTTGCTTCTAAAAAGTTAAAAGCAATAAAGTAAACCAACATACAAATACCGATGCCAATCACCGAATCAACCCATAACGACATCGCTAGCATACTTAAAACAAGCAGCGCGATTGAGCCAATAAAGGCTTGTTTTTCTTTTTCTTTACGAATCGCCACAATCATCATTGGTGCCATCAAGAAAAACGCTAAAAACAGCACAGGGATATATAAATACCAATGATGGTCTGCGACTAAGCCATCTTTTATCAGCTGGCCAGGTAAGGCTACAAATACGGTAGTTAATGTAAGATGAAGCAGCATCACGCCAAAATCAAGGCGTGCTAATTGTGGATGTTTAATCAGTTGCTTAATATCATCAAGGGTAGCAAGTGTGTCACCTTTTGGCGCCTTATTGACAGCATTTGGCACCAAAAACAACACGATTAAAATACCTAAAATGGCCAGTCCTGCAGTAAGCCAAAATACCCCAGCAACTCCCCACGATGCAGCAACAATTGGCCCTAGTAGCATAGCAACGGCAAAGCTCATACCAATACACATACCAATAACGGCCATAACTTTCGGACGCTGTTCATCACGGCTTAAATCAGAAGCAAGCGCCAATAAGGCACTGGCAATCGCCCCCATGCCTTGTAGTGCACGCCCAAGCGTAACCATTTGCACAGACTCAGCGGTTGCAGCAATAACAGAGCCAAGTGCAAACACACAAAGGCCACCAATAATCACTTTTTTACGACCAATTTTATCAGACAACCAACCCATAGGGATTTGCAGCACGGCTTGCGTTAAACCATAAGCACCAATAGCAAAGCCAATCCAAAGCGGCGAAAACCCTTCTAATTGCTGACCATAAATCGCCAATACTGGCATCAGCATAAATAGGCCAAGCATACGGAATGCAAAGACGCTCGCCAACGAAACGGCTGCGCGTTTTTCTCGAGAGTTGAGTGAAGATGCTGTCATGAATTACTGATCTTGCTGTCTATTAAAATTTGAGCGTGGATTCTACCACAAGCGAAAACTAAATAATCACCTGTAAGTGATGATTTTTTCTTTGATCAAGGATTAATCTTATCGCGTATTATGAGATACTGAAAAAATAATTAGGTAATAAAACGAGATAGCATGGAAAACATTGAAGTCCGAGGCGCCCGTACGCACAATTTAAAAGACATCAGCCTAACCATTCCCCGTGATAAGCTGATAGTTATCACTGGCCTATCTGGTTCAGGGAAATCGTCTTTAGCGTTTGATACTTTGTATGCAGAAGGGCAACGTCGTTATGTTGAATCACTGTCAGCGTATGCAAGACAGTTCTTATCGCTAATGGAAAAACCCGATGTTGATCACATCGAAGGTTTATCGCCAGCTATCTCTATCGAACAGAAATCAACGTCACATAACCCGCGTTCAACGGTCGGTACTATTACCGAGATTTACGATTACCTTCGTTTATTATTTGCCCGTGTAGGTGAGCCACGCTGTCCTACTCACGACTTACCGCTAGCAGCACAAACTATCAGCCAAATGGTCGACACGGTTTTAGCTCTACCAGAAGGTAGTAAGCTAATGCTATTAGCACCTGTGGTAAAAGATCGTAAAGGTGAGCATGTTAAGCTACTTGAGCAACTCGCAAGCCAAGGTTTTATTCGCGCCCGTATCGATGGCGAAGTATGTGACTTATCAGATCCACCGACCCTTGAGCTTCATAAAAAGCATACTATCGAGGTCGTGGTTGACCGCTTTAAAGTTAAAGATGGCCAACAACAGCGCTTAGCTGAATCATTCGAAACAGCCCTTGAGCTATCAGGTGGTATTGCCCATGTAGCAGCAATGGACGATTCACTCAATGAAGACATGCTGTTTTCTGCTAATTTTGCCTGCCCTACTTGTGGCTATGCCATGAGTGAACTTGAGCCGCGTTTATTCTCGTTCAATAACCCGGCGGGTGCGTGTCAAAGCTGTGATGGTTTAGGTGTGCGTCAGTATTTTGATCCAAATCGTGTTGTGCAAAATCCAGAGCTAAGCTTATCGGGTGGTGCAATTAAAGGCTGGGACAAACGCAGCTTTTATTACTTCCAAATGCTGCAAGCTGTCGCAGAACATTATAAGTTTGACCTAGAAGTGCCTTTCCAAGAGCTTGGAAAAGATGCGCAAAAGGTGATTCTTGAAGGTTCAGGTAAAACTAAAATTGCCTTTAATTACCGCAATGACCGTGGCGACTTAATTACGCGTAACCATGAGTTTGAAGGCGTTTTAAATAATATGAATCGCCGCTATCGCGAAACTGAGTCAAACTCTGTTCGCGAAGAGCTTGCTAAATACCAAACAAGCCAAGCGTGTCCGAGCTGCCATGGCTCGCGCCTACGTGAAGAAGCTCGCCACGTATTTATTGGCCAAACAAACCTACCAGCTATCACCACGATGAGTATTGGCGAAAGCATGGCATTTTTTGATGGTTTGAACCTAACCGGTCAACGCGCACAAATTGCCGAAAAAATTCTTAAAGAAATTCGTGACCGTTTATCTTTCTTAATTAATGTAGGCCTTAATTATTTATCGCTTGAGCGAAGTGCTGATACCCTGTCTGGTGGTGAAGCGCAGCGTATTCGTTTAGCAAGTCAAATTGGTGCAGGTCTTGTTGGTGTTATGTACGTACTGGATGAGCCTTCAATTGGTTTGCACCAACGCGATAACGACCGCCTACTAAAAACCCTTATTCACTTACGCGATTTAGGCAACACGGTCATTGTGGTTGAGCATGACGAAGATGCCATTCGCGCTGCAGACCATATCATCGATATCGGCCCGGGTGCCGGTGTTCATGGCGGCCATGTTATTGCACAAGGTACTCATGACGATATTCTAGCTAGCAAAGATTCAATCACAGGTCAGTACCTCTCTGGCGAAAAGAAAATTGAAGTACCAGAGGCTCGCCATCAAACTACCGACAAATGGCTTGAGTTATTTGGTGCCACAGGTAACAACTTAAAGAACGTTGATTTACGTATTCCATTTGGCTTAATGACCTGTATCACAGGTGTATCAGGCTCAGGTAAATCGACGCTTATCAATGACACTTTATTTAAGCTGGCTCATACAGAATTAAATGGCGCAACTACCGCAGAAGCGGCTCCGTATAAGTCAATTCAAGGCCTAGATCATTTTGATAAAGTGATTGATATTGACCAAAGCCCGATTGGCCGTACTCCACGTTCAAACCCTGCAACTTACACTGGCATTTTTACCGGTATTCGAGAGCTATTTGCGGGTACTCAAGAAGCCCGTTCACGTGGCTATAAGGTCGGTCGCTTTAGCTTTAACGTTAAAGGTGGTCGTTGTGAGGCTTGCCAAGGTGATGGCGTAATCAAGGTAGAAATGCACTTTTTACCTGATGTATATGTACCTTGTGATGTATGTAAAGGTCAGCGCTACAACCGTGAAACCCTCGAAGTACAATACAAAGGTAAAAACATTCACCAAGTACTCGAAATGACCGTAGAAGATGCCCGTGACTACTTTGATAAAATTCCGGCTATTGCACGTAAACTGCAAACCTTAATGGATGTAGGCTTGTCGTATATTCGCTTAGGTCAAGCTGCTACTACCCTCTCTGGTGGTGAAGCACAGCGTGTGAAACTAGCTCGTGAACTTTCAAAACGCGATACCGGTAAAACCTTATATATCCTTGATGAACCAACTACGGGTTTACACTTTGCTGATATTCAGCAATTATTAGTAGTACTTCACCGCTTACGCGATCACGGTAATACCATAGTTGTTATTGAGCATAACCTTGATGTGATCAAAACCGCAGACTGGATTGTCGATTTAGGCCCAGAAGGTGGCTCAGGCGGTGGTGAAATTTTAATTTCAGGTACACCTGAAGACGTTGCCGAGTGTGAGCGCTCGCACACAGGAAGGTACTTAAAACCACTACTATAAAAAGGATATTGCGTGCGTAGGTATTTAAAAATTGCAAAATGGCGCGCTAATAAACAGTTTCAACAACAGCAACGTAGCTGGCAGCCTCATAAAACGAGGCTGGTTGAACGATTACAAGCCATTTGGTTTAACTTAAGTACCGCACAAAAGCTCTATCTTTTAGCATTAAGCAGCCTGATTGTTCTGCAATCGGGCTGGTTAAGTGCCACCATCACCATTATTGCGCTTGTTATTGAATTTTGGCCCAAGTTTAACCAACTTTGGCACTCGCTTGCCGGCAAAGCACTGATCTTAATCTTCTACGCCAGTATCGCTAATTTTGTGTTGGCCGGTGCAAGCGGCATTGTTAATGATGTAACTCATGTCTCAGCTAGTCATTTTAACTACACTCATAACTTTGCCACCCTGTTATATTTACCACCTTGGGCAATGGGAATAACCCTAGGTACTTTACTGTTATTTCAACTTTTTTTACCTTTCTATATTTTTGTTTTATTACTGATAAAACCCTTTGGCTCTGAGCGAATTAAATTTATAAGCCAAAGCTACTCACCACTGTTAACTGCCATCGTACGCTTTGTTTTAGCATCAGTGGTATTTATTAACCTGATTTCGTTTATCGACGATCAGCCTCCTGAAGAAGTACTCGACAATATGGTTAGCACCTTTTTGGATAGCAAAGTTATTGCCAAAGAATCTGGTGAAGAACAGCAAAAAGCAGTCGAACAACTCGGTGAGAAGCTCGAGCAACAACTTCCTAGTAGTGAAGAAAGCTTTGCTCCAAGCCAAGACGTCAATATAGAAGGTGACAGCGAAACCGCCGAAAACCTTCGTCAGTTTCTAGATACCAAAGGTTACTTTGAGCGTAGCAAACGTTTAATTGCGATGTTTGCTTACAGCTTTGAAGCCGATAGCTATTCACGCTGTTTAAAAGCAAAAAACAGTAAAGCCGTTGAGCTGAATGATTATGAAATAGTGCAAGTGACCCCAGATCACCATGCCGAATATGGCTATCGATTTGAAGTGATTGCGTGTGACTCGCCAGGTGTTACCCCAGTAGAAAAATAGCGTAGCAATCAACACTACTCGCTTGGTTTACTGCGTTTTTCTCTTATAAAATGAAATACCGAAAGCCCAATAAAACCAAAGCAAACTAAGGCGATTACTAAATTAGGTATAAAAATAAGTAACATAGCAGCATCATAGCCGATCTTAGCGAATGCAGCGCAAAGGCTACCAATAATCAGTTCGGTTAAAATTAGCTCCCATTCCAATGAGCTATTCGCAGCCACTGTTTTAGCCGCATAATGTTTTACTTTAAAGCCCATAACAAAACCTCCAAGTTCCTATTTGCTAGATTCAAATTATCATCAATAGGCAAAAACACAAAAATAAAATGATTTAAAACCTTATTCCCTCTCATAAGGATTACACTTAAGATATTGAAAATAAATAAATTAATATTTTAAAACCTTATATATAAATCGCTTAGAACTAGATAAGCGACTCTATCAACTTTCCTCGCTATTGTAGTTTCCATCAACGGGCTACCAACCAACTTTGCTTCGTTGATATAACCAATAAACCAATTAAGGGAATTACATTATGAGCAATTCAGTTTTAAAAATGATGTCGATACTAGCAGTAAGTGCAATCGTTATTACAGCACCTAATACCTTGCTTAATAGCGAAGAAGGTAATCAAAAACTAAACCAGCAATTAGAGACATCTATCGAAGCCTCTATTGAGCAAATGAACAATAAAATAGATCACCAAATTGAGCTTAAGCTCAACAAGTAATGCTCTGCTTGCCCAGAACATTGGGCAAGCTTTTTCAATTAACTGGCTAAAAGAATGAAACAACTAACTCAATTACTGCTCTCAACAATTGCTGCATCATGCTTGTTAACAACGAGTATTTGTACTGCAAAAAGTGCCGTTTGGCAGGTAAGTAAAGGTGATGAATTTATATACATTGCGGGGTCAATTCATGTTTTACCGCCCAAGGAACTACCGCTACCGGCCGAATTTAATCAAGCTTATAAACAAGCCGATACCCTAGTACTTGAAGCCGATATGCCAGCGCCAAGTAATAGCTCAGCACAACTTACTATGCTTAAAGCACTGAGTTACGAAACTGGTGAAACATTAAGTAGTAAGCTCTCTGCAACAGTAAAAAAACAATTAGAAGCACAGCTTACTCAATACGATATGCAACTTAGCGAACTCGACAGCTTTCGCCCTTTTATGGTGAGCTTGCTGATGATGTCGCTAGAGCTACAAAAACAACAGCTTTTCGGTGAAGGAGTTGATAGCTATTTCGCAAAGCGAGCCCAACAAGACAGCAAAGAATTAGCTTATCTTGAGACCTTGGCATTTCAATTACACCTTTTTAAGCAGTTAGGCAGCCAAGACGAAGATGCCTTTATTCAGTCACAGTTAGCTCAAGTATCAAGTTACCAAGCGCTTTACAGTGCAATGCTTGATGCATGGCGCAATGGCGATATGCAGGCAATGAATGAGCTAACTATCATGCCATTAAAACAACATGATCCCCTCACCTACCAAATACTCATTAAGCAACGTAATTTGAATTGGCTTAATCATATTGAGGATTACTTTACTGATCAGCAAAAAGAGTTGGTACTTGTTGGCGCTGCTCATTTGGCCGGTGAAGATAGCCTATTAGCCTTGTTAGAAAGTAAAGGCTACGTGATTGCACAGTTGAGCGCTGATGAGGAGTAAGAAAATGGAAAAAACAGACAAAACCGCTGCCGCACTTATCTGCTTGTTTACTGTTTTAATTGTGCTGAGTTTTTAATAAAAAAAATACCGCTTTAAAGCGGTATTTTTATTTCAATAATTTGTGCAAGCTTACGGGCGAGGAATAAAACCTACCGCATCGTAGACTGCTTTTAATGTTTTTTCAGCACGGATACTCGCTTTTTCAGCACCTGACTTCATAATGCTATCAAGTAGTGACTGATCTTCGCGAATTTCTTTAAAGCGTGTTTGGATTGGCTCAATCATATTAACAACAGCTGCTGCAGTGTCTTTTTTCAGGTGACCATACATTTTGTCTTCATATTCAGGCACTAAGTCTTCAATTGAGCGCTTAGTTGCAACTGATAATAAAGTAAGTAGGTTAGATACACCTGGTTTTTCTTCACGATCAAAGTAGATACGAGCTTGTTCGTCTGAATCGGTTACTGCTTTTTTCAGTTTCTTTTCAATCTTCTTCGGCTCATCTAATAACATGATGTAACCGTTTGGATTTTCATCTGATTTAGACATTTTCTTCAGCGGATCTTGTAAGCTCATTACACGCGCGCCAAACTCAGGAATGTAAGGCTCAGGTAATTTGAACACGTCACCGTATAGGTTGTTAAAACGTGTTGCGATATCACGTGTCAATTCAAGGTGTTGCTTTTGATCTTCACCCACTGGCACTTGATCTGCTTGGTATAACAAGATGTCTGCAGCTTGCAGTACAGGGTAAGAGAATAAGCCCACATTAACATTATTAGCATGCTTAGAAGACTTATCTTTAAACTGCGTCATACGGTTAAGCTCACCCATTTGCGCGTAACAGTTTAAAACCCAACTAAGCTGTGCATGTTCTGGCACTTGAGATTGTACGAATAACGCAGCTTTCTCAGGGTCGATACCGCATGCAGCATAAAGCGCAATACCGTCCAGCACGCGCGAGCGTAGCTGCTCAGGATCTTGGCGTACAGTAATGGCGTGTAAATCTACTAACATAAAGAAACTTTCGTGGTCTTCCTGTAGCTTAAGCCACTGGTTAATAGCGCCAACATAGTTGCCTATTGTCATACCACCGGTTGGCTGAATGCCACTTAACACTACTGGTTTACTCATGATGTTCCTTTATATTTTTACTAAACTAAAAAGACGAAATTAAAATGCACTTACCTTTGGGTAAGAACGGGTATTATATCTAAGAAATTCTCGCAGAGGTACTCTGGATTGAAATCAGTGAGGTTTTCACCTTGGTTATAGCCATAACCGAGTGCGACAACGTCAACCTTAGCAGCTTTTGCTGCCAAAATATCACTTTTTGAGTCGCCTATCATAACCGCTTTGGCTGGGCTGACATCTAATTGCTGACAAGCAAATAGTAAAGGCTCAGGTGATGGTTTCTTTGCCATATCATCACCACATACAATCAACTGAAAATGACTAGTCAGTGAAAGCTTATCAAGTAGCTTTTCGGTAAAACGACGTGCCTTATTGGTGATCACCACTTTAGGAATACCAGCAAGTGCAGCAAGCCCGGTTTCTACATGTTGATAAAGCGCACTGTAGTCACCTACAACTTGGTCATAGTGCTGATAAAACAAATTAATTGCACGCTCAGTAAGGGCTTCATCTAAATGCTCACTGATTTGCATATCGCCACTCAAACCACGCTTTACAAGTGTTTCTATGCCATTACCTACCCAGCTCTCAACTAGCTTTTGTGTAACAACCGGAAATGCGAGGTCAGTAAGAGTCAGATTCATCGCAATGTATAAATCGTAAACACTGTCGACTAAGGTGCCATCTAAATCGAAAAATGCCGCATCGTATTTCATGACTCAACCTTTGCAAGCTCGCTGCGCATCGCATCGATAACAGCTTTGTAATCTGGTTGATTGAAAATCGCTGAGCCTGAAACAAACATATCAGCGCCCGCTTCTGCAATTTCAGCAATGTTATCAACACCAACGCCACCATCAACTTCTAAACGAATATTGCGACCTGAGTCATCAATAATTTTACGCGCTTGACGAAGTTTTTCTAGGGTATGAGGAATAAAGCTTTGGCCGCCAAAGCCAGGGTTAACCGACATTAATAGCACTACATCAACTTTATCGAGCACGTGCTCAAGGTAGCTAAGGCTGGTTGCAGGATTAAATACAAGCCCTGCTTGGCAACCACTGTCTTTTATAAGTTGCAAGGTACGGTCAATATGTTCGCTAGCTTCTGGATGAAAGCTAATAATAGAAGCGCCTGCTTCAGCAAAGTCGGGAATTAGGCGATCGACAGGCTTAACCATAAGATGCACATCTATCGGGGCTGTAATACCGTAATCGCGCAGTGCTTTACAAATCATTGGGCCAAAGGTTAGGTTTGGCACATAATGGTTATCCATCACATCAAAATGTACAACATCTGCCCCACTTGCGAGTACACGATCAACATCTTCACCTAAACGGGCAAAGTCAGCAGATAAAATAGAAGGGGCTATTAAATACTTTTGTAATGTTTCCAACATGAGAGATTCCATCATAATTTGCGACTGCAAGAAGAGCGCATAATGTAACCCAATCGACAGCTGATTAAAACACCACAGCTAACTGTTAAAACGCTATTACTCAAGGCTAATCCTTTTAGCTTATTGAATTAATGTAAATTTAATCAAAAATTGAACAATCGTTCTATTCAGCTGCTTGCATAAATGCATTTAAATGAAACAAAATATAAACATAAAATTTACTTTAAAAGACTAATTTTATTAAATTTTTATTTAATTCAGCCGTAATTAAGTTTGTTATTTGAGCAATTGTTATGTATGCTTGTCTAAATAACACAAACAAGGGTTATTCTCATGCGTGCTTTTAAAATAGGGATCTTAATCGCGTCCGCACTTACGGTTGCTGCGTTTGTATCTTTTTCATCTGCTGATGAAGACGACTTTTTAGCAGCGGCGTCTGGCTGCTCATGCAATACGCTTAACACATCATCATCTTCTGCTCAATGTATGAAAGCAGAACAAGAAACAGGATGGTTTTCTTGGTTAACGGGTGATAGCCGCAGCGCTCAGTTCCATTATCTTGATTTACTTGAGTTATTAACAAGTAGTGAAGAGTCAAAGAAAGTTAGCGGTTTAGGTTCTAAGTTCTAAATCGCATGAACAAATTCATTAGTGCATTACAAAGTGTCTTTGCGGCATTTTTTGGTGTGCAATCAGAAAATAAGCGTCAAGCTGACTTTAAAGAGCATTCGCTCAGTACTATTATCGTCATTGCCCTCGTTTTATTCAGCCTGTTTGTAGCAGCGATTTATTTCACCGTTTCTTTGGTGCTAAATACATAGCCATTAGCTCATTCACTTTATTGCGTGAACCGCCCTTCGGGCTAATCGTGCGCTTTACCTGAATTTCATCCAGTGATGCTTGGCTGTAGATCTTACGAGTCCACACCGTATCGTGGTTAGAAATAAGTACCGGCGTGTTATTTTCGAATGCAGCCTGCTCAGCTAAATTCGCCAAGTTAGCTTGATCATCTAAATTGAAACCGCCTTTAGCGTAAGAAGTAAATGAAGCTGTTTTACTCAAAGGCACATAAGGTGGATCGCAATACACAACCGCGTTATTAGGAATAAGCTTAAAGACCTCATCATAGCCTAAACACGTAAAGGTGGCTTGCTGGGCTTTTTGAGCAAAGAAGTGCATTTCTTTTTCAGGAAAATACGGGCGCTTATATTTACCAAAAGGAACGTTAAAAATACCTTTAAGATTGTAGCGGCACAAACCGTTATAACCATGACGATTCATGTATAAGAATAAAATTGCGCGCTCATACACATCGCTACTCTGATTAAACTGAACACGGTACTCATAATAGGCTTCAGGATGGTTATTGAGCTCTACAAATAGTTTTTTTGCATCGCTAATAAATTCGTCAGGCGTGCGCTTTAGCTCGGTGTACAGGTTGATCAGATCCGCATTAATATCATTTAAAATATAATGCTTAAAATCAGTATTTAGGAATACAGAGCCAGCACCAACGAAAGGTTCAACTAAGGTGTCAGCATCCATACTCGCTTGCTTTAAGCGGGTACGAATATCTTCAACTAGGCTGTATTTTCCACCCGCCCATTTAAGGAAGGCTCTGGTCTTTTGCTGCATCTGCTCTTAACTTCAATTCGGTGTTGCGCGATTTTACACTAATCAGTTTTAATTTACTGATTTAGTGAAGCGATTTCTTGTTTAATTTTACTTATTTTTTTATAAAACGGCTGATTTTTACGCACATTATCAGAAAGTGTTGTTACGCCCTTCTTAGCATCATTCAGTGTGGCATAACTGCCATAAGTGACAATCCACCACGGCTTACCGCTCCGTAAGCTTTGGTAAGTATTTACCTGCTCTTGCAAGCCATTTTCATTAATAAACTTATCACTGATCTCTTGCTTAGTAACCGCTAGTAATTGGATTACAAAATTGTCGTCTGGCTGAGACAAATACCACGCATTCCCTGCTAATGGCTGCTCTGCTTCAATTGCAGACTCAGCTTGCTCAGCATCGCTGATGATGGCTGCTACAACTTCATCTGCCATTGGTTGCTCAGTCTCTTTTGTAACTGGCTCTGCTGGCAAAAGGCTATCAACAATCGCAGCCACGTTATTGTTATGACTTTCATTGTCATGGTCTTTACTGTCAGAGCCATCAACTGGCATCTCGGCTGCCTGAGTCGTGTTGTCATTAGTCGCAACTGGCTGCTGGGCTTGAAGCTCATCTTGAGATTGTTCTGGAACTGGCTCTTTGCTTGCTACAGGACTATTTATTACTGCTTCTGCAGGCAGTGCTGTTGCCACAGAGCTTGTTGTATCTTGTTGGTAATGTGCTTTCCACCACGCGGTCATATCTGCTTTATATAAAAAGCCAATGATCAACAGCATGGTTGTGATTAAGAGCAAAATTAAATAAAGCAGTTTATAGCTTTTCTCGGGTGCGCGAATATCCGCAGTTTGCTGTTCAGGCTGCCAAGCTAGCAATAAGGCAGGGTTACCATGCGCTTCTTGTAAAAAGGTGCGAAAAACTGGGTCTTCTTCAACAGGGAGGTTATCGAAAAACCAACGCATAAGTTGCTTACTTTCGCTCAAGTTAAGCGCTTCAAGGTGAATTTCGACCGCTTGGCTAAACTGGCCGACCGATTGTGATGCAATCAATATGTATAACGTGCTCGGGCTTTGCTTGGCAAGAATTTCTAATTGCTGAATTAGCTCTTCAGATAAATGACGCCCTCCATCAATCACCCATAAACAATCACCACAAGGCTGTTGCTTGTAGAGTTGATAGAAGTTTTCAGACAAACTTAAAGAATGATCAATTAGCGGGTTGCTAAAGCTTTGTTCTAACAGTTCAGTCATAAACTGCTGATCAGTCATTTTTCCCGACAACTGAACAAACGCTTTATTAAAGTCGAGGTATTTATCAGTAATGAAGGTTTCTAATAAATAGCTTTTACCAAGGCCTGACGGGCCAAGTAAGCAAATTAGATTTTGCCCATATTCAAACTGCAGAGCGATTCGATCAACTAGCGCAGCACGGCTAGGCAATATTTGCGATTGCATTAGCGCGCTATTAAATCACAAACCTGCTGATCAGTAACATCACTTACCAGCGCACATTGACCAAATTGGGTAGGAAGAATAAAGCGAATAGTGCCTTTTTTGTTTTTCTTATCTTTACGCATATGCGTTAAAAACTGCTCGCTTGTCATTTCTGCAGGAATATCGACTGGTAAATCATACTCAGCAATCAATTTAACAATGCGTTCAACTTCTGCAGCAGTTAAGTCATCACGGGTATGTGCAAGGCGTGCTGCCAGCACCATACCTGCGGCAACGGCTTCGCCGTGTAGCCAATTACCGTAACCCATTTGTGCTTCGATAGCATGACCAAAGGTGTGCCCTAGGTTAAGTAAGGCGCGTAACCCTGCTTCTTTTTCATCTTGTGCAACAATCAAGGCTTTGATTTCACAACAACGGTAAATCACATGCTGTAATGTTTGCTCATCAAGTGATTTAAGGTTAGCGATATTTTGCTCTAGGTAGGCAAATAATTCGGTGTCGTAAATGAGGCCGTATTTAATTACTTCAGCCATACCTGCTGCGAATTCACGCTCAGGTAAAGTATGAAGTGATTGCGTATCGATAAACACGGCTTGTGGTTGGTAAAACGCACCAATCATGTTTTTACCAAGTGGATGGTTTACTGCCGTTTTACCACCAACCGATGAGTCCACTTGCGAAAGCAAGGTAGTTGGTACTTGAATAAAAGGCACGCCACGCTGATAACATGCAGCAACAAAACCAGTGAGATCACCCACTACACCGCCACCTAAGGCAATAAGGCAAGTATCACGACCACAGTTATGTTCAAGTAAGAACGCCGATATCTTTTCAAACCACTCAAGTGATTTATATTGTTCGCCATCAGGGATGGTAAAAGATAACGGGTTAAGATCAGCCAACGACGTCATTACATCATCAAGATATAAAGGTGCAATGGTGTCGTTGGTGATAATGATAGGTCGACAATCGCCGATGTGCTCGCGTAGCCGACCAGTCTCTTTAAGAGCAGATTGACCAATATAAATAGGATAACTTCGCTCGTCCAAATTAACTGTTAATTCAAGCATAGCTAGTTTCCTTTTTATTATTGGTTTTTAAAAATCTAATTTCTCGATGATTTGATTAGCAACAACTTTCGCGCTTTGCTCATCAGTGCGGACAACAAAATCAGCAACTTCTTTGTATAACGGTTCGCGTTCTTCAGCTAAGCGTTCTAATACATCACGCGGTGCTTCTTCTGTTTGCAATAATGGGCGACGCTTGTCGCGCTGCGTGCGTGCAACTTGCTTTTCGATTGGTGTCTCTAGGTATACAACGATACCGCGAGCAGATAGCTTGTTACGCACTTCTTTACTGATCACAGAACCACCGCCAGTTGCAAGAACAATACCTTGCATCTCAGTTAGGTCTGAAATTACAGTTTCTTCACGAAGTCGAAAGCCCTCTTCACCCTCAAGATCGAATACCCAAGCAATGTCTGCTCCAGTACGACGCTCGATCTCTTGATCTGAATCGAAAAATTCAAGGTGTAATTGGTCAGCAATGTGACGACCAATTGTGCTTTTGCCAGCCCCCATAGGGCCCACTAGAAATATATTACGTTTCTCAGCCATATCTTTTTAGTACAAACGAACTCTAAAATTTGAAATAAAACCCCGCCTAACGACCTGGCCCCAAAATTAAGGAGGGGATTATCTCAGTAATTGCTTGGGTATTTCAAGTCAATTAGCATAAAAAGCCAGATAACGAGCAATTAAACATGCTAATTGCTCGTTGCTTAAGAAAAAATCACTTATTCGATTTGAATTTTTGGCGTTACAAAGATTAACAGCTCTTTCTTCTCGTTAAATTCACTCGTACTTTTGAACAACGCACCAAGGTATGGAATATCACCTAACAGAGGTACTTTCTTAGTTGAGTTAACGATTTGCTGTTGGAAGATACCACCAAGCACCACAGTTTGGCCGTTTTCTACTAATACCTGAGTTTGGATCTCTTGGGTATTAATTGCCACAGCAGAACCCGTTGGTGTTTGTACCGTATCACCACGTGTATCTTGCGTAATAACTAGGTCTAAAATCACTTTGTTATCAGGGGTGATATGTGGCGTTACTTCTAAGCTCAATACTGCTTTTTTGAAGGTTACTGTCGTTGCACCACTTGACGCTGCTTCAACGTAAGGGATCTCAGTACCTTGCTCAATACGTGCTTTTTGCTGGTTGGCCGTCGTAATACGAGGACTTGCGATAATCTCACCACGGTTCTCTTCTTCAAGGGCACTTAACTCTAAGTCTAATATTGTGCCGTTAGCTAATTTAGCTACTTGAACACCAATACTACCCGCAGGGCTAGAAACCGGTAAGTTAACATTTAAGCGGTCAGAAATACTTGGGATATTATCGTAAGAGCCAGCACCAAACATGCCACCAGCGCCCTCTAATGTGCCAGAGATAGCACCGTCGCTACCTACATCGCTGATACCCCAGCGCACACCTAAGTCTTCTTGCACGTTATCATTCACTGTTACCATGCGTGATTCAATCACCACTTGCTTAACAGGAATATCTAAGGTTTCCACCATACGGCGCACGCTTTCGATGCTTTTCGCTGTATCTTTGATAAGTAAGGTATTAGTACGTTTATCAACAGACACACTGCCTCGCGCAGAAATAATGCTGTTGGTGTCTGTTTTCAATAAGTCAGCAAACTCTTCAGCTTTAGCATAGTTAAGGCGGATATATTCACTGTAAAGTGGCTCTAAATCCTCAACTTGCTGTTTTGCCTTAAGCTCTTTAGCTTCACGTGCGGCAAGCTCTTCTGATGGTGCAACCATCAAAATAGTACCGTCCATGCGCTTATCAAGACCTTTAATTTTAAGCACAACATCAAGTGCCTGATCCCAAGGAACACCATCTAAACGCAATGTAATATTGCCTGTAACTGAGTCACTGGTTACTAAGTTAAACTCATTATAGCCCGCAATAATCTGTAGCACAGAGCGAATTGGAATATCTTGGAAGTTAAGGCTCATTGGGCGACCTTGATATTCAATACCGCCTTCGAGGTAGGCACGCTGTGTATCATCTTTTTCAACAGTTAGCGTAAAGATATTTTCAATTTGTTGGTGAGTAAACTTAAATGCTGCATTTGGTTCAACCACAATGCGCGTCATATTACCTTCTTTGAAGGTTTCGATGTTACTGACAACCGTACCAAAATCCATCACATCTAATTGATACAATAAGTCGTCTAAAATATCAGTGTGGTGGAACTCAGCAATAATTTTGCCGCCACTCTCATGAACATCAATTGCTGCTTGCGTATCTTGTAAGAAAACTAAAAGACGTGCTTCGCCCTTCTCACCACGGCGAAAATCAATCGACTGTACTGTATTAATAAAGTTGCTAGACGCTGTCAGTCCATCCGCGGAATCATCCGTTGCGATTGGGTTATCTGAAACATGCAAAGTAACGATATTGTCTTTCGCCATTGTTTTATAAATTTTTAGCTTATCTAACGTTACAACAACTTTTAAACCGTCTGCGGTCAAAGTACTGGTTACATGCTGGATACCTGCTTGGTTAACAGGCACATCACGCACTTCATTATCAACACCTACATTGCTGAAAAGCATTTCAATACGAGCTGGGGCGTTATACACCTGAACTTTTGGTTCAAATGTCAGCGCTTCATCAAATACTAGCTGTAATTGTGTTTCGCCTTTCATTAGCGGGTTATAACGTACGTCATACAGTAAAGGGGCAGCGATTGCTGTCTGCGTCAAAATTAAGGCTAATGCAGCTAACATGAATTTATGCATGTGTTTTAACCAAGCCATTCCTTTATGCATCTTCTTTTTACCTTTCATAAGATTAACTTGCACCATTTGTTTCCGCCTCTAACATTTCCAGCTTAGTCAGGCGCTCTTTCCAACAACCAGCCCCATCCGGGATTAATTCTAATAATTCTATATAATTGTCGTGCACTTGTTTAATTTCACCATGATACAAACCAATATAATTACCTACAGTAACTCGATAAAGCGTATCGTCTGCTGCTTTTATCAGCGCCCACGTATTACCAACACGGCCAATAGTTCCTTGCATAACAAGGTTATCTAGCGGGTACTTTTCAAGTGGTTGACGAACACGATCAGGGTCTGGGTGTAAGCAGTTTTTAACTTGCACTAAATTGCTCTGAATAATTTCCGGTTTAGGCGCCACAAATGGACTACGTAATTTTCCGGCATTATAAGCAAAGTGCTCGAACTTAGTGATCTCAGGAATCGGTTCAACTTTAGGTGTTGTACTTGCTTTAACTTGATCAATAAACTCTTTTTGTTCTGAAGTATCATCATTACACGCGCTAAGTACAAGTGTCATCGCAATAATTAAGGGAAGCTTTTTCATTTTTTAGTGCCCCCTTCATAACGATAAGTCTTAGCAACAACACTAAAAGTGAGTTCATTATTGCCGAGAGTTTGGATTGTAAAGTCATGCAAACTTACAATTCGCGGTAACTGAGCAACTTTACCAACAAATTCACCAAATTCATGGTACGTCCCGACGACTTCAATTTTAATTGGCAGCTCTGTATAAAACTCTTTTTCAACTTCAGGTAACCAGCCAATTTTCAAAAACGTCAAACCACTAGTAGTACCAACGTAAGATAAGTCGTCTAACAAACCAGGTGTCTCGTTCGAGGTTGGTAAGCGTTTTAAAAGCTGCGAGAACTTATCTTCCATCTCAACCATTTGCTGGCGATAAATCTCTAAATTACTCGCAATAGCATATTTTGCTTTGTATGTTTGACGTAGCTCGGTTTCTTTGGCTACGGCACTGTGATAACTGGCGATTTCGTCAGAAACTAATAAGCTGTAACTAAAGTATAAAACCAGCGCAGCCACAAACGCACAGCACAGAGCTTTAACAGCAATAGGCCAATCGCCCATGTTTTCAAGCTCAATTTCATTCCAATCTATGTCAGTTAACGCTTTGATATCAAGGTTCATTGCGTGCCTCACCTATCTGATCAAATGGTTTAACGTAAAAATCCATATTAAAGTCACTCAATAATCTTGAGGTTTGTTCACCTGCGACAATACCTTGCATAATAGGTCGTTCTAATAAATACGAGCTTTGAACTTGACGCAGCATGGTAGATAAACGGTTATTTGATTCACTGCGACCAATTACATGAATGCGGTCATCACGACGTTCAAGTTTCGTTAAATAAACCCCAGCAGGAACAATCTTGGCGACTTCATCCATGATTTGTGTACCTAGGTTACGGTTACTTTGTAGCTCTTCGATTAGACGCATACGCTGTTGTAAGTTTTCTTTTTTCTTATCAAGTTCGTTAATTTCACGAATACGTTGGTTCAATAAAGCGATTTCTGTATTCAAAAAGTTATTTTTTACATTTTGCCCATCGCGTAATCCGCCATAAAAAGAACTTAGTAAATACATACTTAAGAAGCTAACGACAACAACACCAAACAACACAGTGACAAACTTATTTTGTGAGTCTTTTCTTTGTTGTTCGCGCCAAGGCAGCAGATTTATATGTGGCATGATGAAAAGCTCCTTAATGCCAATCCTGTGGCTATCGCAAATTGAGTGCGGTGACGCTGCAGCATATTGCGATCAATCTTTGGCGAAATTTCAATGTTAGCAAATGGTTCAGCAACAACGGTGTGAATGCCTAGCTCTTCAATTAGGAGCCTATCTAAGCCTTCGATCATGGCTGTGCCGCCAGTCAGAACAATGTAATCAACTTGATCTTTACCACTGGTTGTTAAGAACATCTGCACTGCTCGACGAACTTGTTGTAACAATGAAGTTTGGAATGGGGCTAAAACTTCGAAGGTATAATTTGGTGGTAAGTCACCTGTAGTTTTACCAATTTCAGCTTCATCAAAGCTTTTGTTGTAATACGCAACAATGCTATTGGTATACTGGTCGCCACCAAATACTTGGTCACGGGTGTAAATTGTTTCACCTTCTTGTACAACGCTAACAAGCATCAGCACAGCACCAATATCAACCACAGCGACACATTTATTGTATGCATCACTAGGTAATTGTTGATAATACACATCCATTGCTCGACTTAGCGCATAAGTTTCTACATCGACAACCGCAGCTTTTAAGTTGGCTGTTTCAAGAGCACCAACTCGCGCTTGCACACTTTCAGTTCGCGCAGCAGAGAGCAGAACATTCACTTTACTTGGATCAGCTTCATTGATGGCAAGTTTTTCAAAATCGATATTTACTTCATCAAGTGGGTATGGGATTAAACTATCAGCTTCGATGGCAATTTGTGACTCTAATTCAGCATCTGTTAATGATACATCCATAAAAATCACTTTCGTAATTACAGTTTGACCTGAAACAGCTACTGCTGCGGTTTGCACTGATTTAGGAATTTTTCTTTTTAGTTTAGCGATAACATTACCTATCGCCTCTATGTCTTGAATAGAACGCTCAGACATAGCGCCTTTAGGCATAGGTTCAATAGCTAACGCTTCAAGCCGCAAACCTGCGTCTGTCTCTTGCAACAACACTGCTTTTATACAGTGCGATCCGATGTCGATTCCTACCATCATAGATGAAGGCTTTTTAAATAGCTGACTTAGCATGTTTGCAACTTGGCCTTTGTTTTAATAATAAACAAGTTATAATTTTTATCTGAAAAAATATTATTCATTTTTTAATCAATATATACTAGCAGTCTCCGATTCTAATTGGGAGTCCATTTAGGGAAAATATAAGTGATTTTATTAAAGCGAACTTTACAATTTATTATCATCTGCTCATTTTTAGGACTAATCACTTTAGTTGGTCTATACTATTACGTTAAACCTGATATTCCTAGCGTACAGGTTCTAAAAGACGTTCAATTACAGACACCTATGCAGGTATTCTCACGTGATGGATTATTGATTAACCAATTCGGTGAAAAACGCCGCATTCCCGTTACAATAGATCAAATCCCCCAACCATTAATCGATGCAATTTTAGCAACAGAAGATAACCGTTTTTACGAGCATATTGGTATTGATCCAATTGGTATCGTACGTTCAGCCATTGTACTCATATCTACAGGCGAAAAGAAACAAGGCGCAAGTACTATAACCATGCAGCTTGCCCGTAACTTCTTCTTAACTAGAGAAAAAGCATACATTCGTAAGGTCAAAGAGATCTTCATCGCTTTACATATTGAAAGTATATTAAGTAAAGACGAAATCCTCGAATTATATTTAAATAAAATTGAATTAGGTAACCGAGCTTTTGGTATTGGTGCAGCAGCACAAGTTTACTACGGCAAAGACCTCAATGAGCTTACTTTAGCGCAAATGGCGATGATCGCTGGCTTACCTAAAGCTCCTTCAGCCCTTAACCCTATTCGCAACCCAGTACGCGCAAAGGCACGTCGCAACGTTGTACTAGGCCGTATGTATACCGAAAAGTATATTACACAGGATGAATACGAAGAGGCTATCAATGCGCCAATTACAGCTAAATTCCATGGTGCAGAAATTGAAGTGTACGCCCCTTATATCTCTGAGATGGTGCGTGCTGAAATGGTTGAGCGCTATGGTCATGAGCGTGCTTACAATACTGGTTTCAAAGTTTACACCAGTGTTGATTCAAATATTCAGCAAGCTGCACAAGATGCCATTGTTGATAACCTACACGCTTACGACATGCGTCATGGCTACCGTGGTGCGACGGCTCAGTTATGGGACAGTGAAAACGAAAGTCCACTTAGCCAAGAAGAGATCTTATCTAAATTAAAAGATGTCAAAGAGTTTGGTCCATTATTAGCTGGTGTTGTAACTAATGTCGCTGAGCAATCAATTGATGTGCTATTAAAAAGCGGCGAACAAGTGACAGTCGAGTGGGATGGTCTAAAATGGGCACGCAAATATATTACCCGTTACCGTCAAAGTTTCGCACCAAAAACGGCTACTGAAATTTTATCAGCGGGAGCGCAAATTTGGCTGCGTAAAAATGCAGATGAAAGCTACATTCTTAGCCAAGTGCCAGAAGCATCTAGCGCTCTTGTTTCACTCGACCCACAAGATGGTCGTATTAAAGCCATTGTCGGTGGTTACAGCTTTGAACAAAGCCAATACAATCGCGCAGTTCAAGCAAAGCGCCAAGTTGGTTCAAACATCAAGCCATTTATTTATTCAGCAGCACTTGAAAACGGCTACACACTCGCTTCAATTCTTAACGATGCGCCAATCAACCAATGGGATAAAAGCCAAGGTGTGGCATGGCGACCTAAGAACAGCCCTGCTGTTTATAATGGCCCAATCCGTATTCGCCGTGCATTAGCTCAATCGAAAAACGTAATTTCTGTGCGTCTGTTACGGGGTGTTGGCCTTGAACGCACTGCAGATCACTTACTTAAGTTTGGCTTTTCAAATAGCGATATTAATCGTAGCGAGTCATTAGCCCTGGGTAGTGCCTCAATCACTCCTCTTGAACTAGCTCGCGGGATGAGTACTTTCGCCAATGGCGGCCACTTAATTACCCCTTACTTTATTTCTGAAATTCAGGATTCTGCTGGTAATGTGTTATTCAAAGCAGAGCCAGAACTGGCCTGTGATGAACCAGAGCAAGTTGTTACACCAGAGTTTGCATCATTAGATGATAACCAATTGGATCAAGCACAAAGTGTGAGCACGCCACGTTGTGCTCCGCGTATCATTTCAAAGCAAAATGCATTCTTAATTTCACAAGCTATGCATAGCGCAATTTGGGGTGGTGGCAGCTGGACTCACAAAACCGGCTGGAGTGGAACAGGCTGGCGTGCACAGGCGCTTGACCGTCGTGATCTAGCAGGTAAAACAGGTACCACCAATGACTCGGTTGATACCTGGTTCAGTGGCTTTAACCGCAATGTGATGACCTCGGTATGGGTTGGTTTTGATAACCCAGGAAAAGCCCTTGGCCGCTCGACCTACAATAGTAACCTTGATAAGTCACAAATCTCTGGTGCAGAATCTGGTGCTAAAACCGCGCAACCTGCATGGGTCGACTTTATGCGTGCAGCCCTTGATGGCATGCCTGAATCACCTATTGAGCCTCCTGAAGGTTTGGTATCGGTTCGTATCGACTTAGCAACAGGTCTTTTAAGCCATAAGAATGACTATACCAGTCGTTTTGAGTACTTCATTAAAGGAACAGCACCAACCAAGTACGTACTTGATCAACCAACAGACGTATTTGAAGAAAAGCTCAGCACAGAGGAAGAGTTGTTCTAAATAAGTGAATTGCTATTTTGAAACAATAAAAAAGCGCCCTTGGGGCGCTTTTTGCTTAGCTATTTAAACTAAGATCAGCAAAATTACTTTAGGTTATTTACCAGCCAATATAGGTCTGAGTGCACCCCAGCGGCAGTGACTTCTTTACCCGCTCCTGGGCCTTGGATCACCAATGCATTATCTGTATACCACTGCGAATTGATCACAAAGATGTTATCGCCCGGTTTAAGGCTTGCTAATACATCATCTTTGCCAACATTGACTAAACCAACTTGAGCCTGAATCTTACCATCAACGAGTGTGATAGCACCGGTGTAGCGCACCACTTTGTCTTCTGCCGCAGCTTGGGCTGCTTTTTCTGTCATAAATTCATCGAGTAGCTGTTTGTTTGCAAGAAAATCTTGCCAGCTTCCTACTGCAAGCTGTTCAGGCATCAGAGGTGTTAAAGCAATATCATCTAGCTCTAAATCTAGGCCTAGATCACGCGCTAAAATTAGCAGTTTACGCTGCATATCACGTCCAGATAAATCTTCACGAGGATCTGGCTCTGTATAGCCCATTTGCTGAGCTTGAAGCACTAAATCTGAAAACGGCACGCTACCATCGTAACTGCTACATAACCACGATAAAGTACCCGAGAATACCCCTTCAATACGGTTAATACTGTCACCGCTATTTTGTAAATCAGCTAAAGCAAAGTTAATCGGTAATCCTGCGCCCACACTGGTGTTATAACGCCACAACAAGTTTCGCTCAGCCAAATTAGTGCGTAGGTTTTGATACCAGCTATTTTCTGCAGTGCCCGCATATTTGTTTGCACTGATCAAATGACAGTTAAGCTCTACAAAATCAGGATACAACTGGCTAAAAGCCTCACTGGCAGTGATATCAATCACCACTTTGTGCTCATAATCTAGCTCATTGATACGTGCTAATAGTTCAGCTTTATCGTAGCTTTGCGCTTCATTGTGCCACTGCTCTTGCCATGTTTCGGTATTTAAACCACTGGCACTAAAAAGCATTTGTTTAGAGCGTAAAAGAGCTACTACTTTTACTTTGTACTGAGCAGATAAACGAGCAAACTGAGCTTGTAGTTGCGATAAGAACACTTCGCCTACATTACCAAGGCCAGCAACAATAATAGCCAGCTCTTGACCTTTGTTTACCAGCTTGTCATGTAGAAGGGTTAAAACATCACTATCAATTGCCTGATCGTTTAAGATCAACACATAGTTATCGTCTTGTTGTACAAAACGCGGATGAATGCTTTGCTCTTTTAAAAGTGCTGTCGCTTGCTCTGTCAGCGCTATTACATCAGCCGTCGGTGCAACCACTGCACAACCACTTAAATTAGACTCGACAATATTTGCACGGCCCGCTAAATGGCTTACAACTTGATGAGTGCTTTGACCTGGCACTAATAAGTAAGTATCGCCATCTTTAGTAAAGTGGTGCAGGCTGTGTTGAATTAACTGACTAAGTTCACCGACTTCACCACTGCTTAGTTTATCAACCCGTAATAAATCGATGTTATCCAAGGTAGTAATAAAACGCTTTGCTTTACTGTAACCTTCTTTTACTACTTCGGTTGGCGTTGCATCACAATCAAAACTACTTCTTACCACCAATTTAATTTCTGTGTCTTTTAACGGCGACAAGGTTTTTGCATGCAATACTGGGTTACCTAAACGCGCTAATAAGTTAGCTTGCTCGCGGCACACCTTGGCATACTTAACTGCATTTTTAACTTTACGAGGGTCAGTACTAAATACACCTTGTGTGTCTGTCCAGATAGACACTTGCTTAGCAAAAGTATAACTCGCTAACAAGGTGGCACTGTAATCACTGCCATTGCGGCCTAATGTCACCGTATTACCTTGGCAATCTGCAGCTATAAAACCCGTTACTACGTTGATATGTTTTCTGCTAATCGCATCACTGCATTGCTGTTGGTTTTTTTGATGTAAAAGCTGACCATCATTTAGAGTAAATAACTGCCTTGCATCAACATCTTGCGCATCAACACCTAACTGATTTAGGTAAGCGGCCAATAACCGCGCCGACCACACTTCACCATGAGCAAGTAAAGGTGCTTCAAGTAACTGCTGCTGACTAATTAATTCATTTAATACGGCAAGTTCATCTTTTAACTGTGCCAAAGCCTGTTGTTTATTCTGACCTGTAAGTAGCTGCTCAATTAAAGCCCGTTGATTGTTATCAATAAGCAATAGAATATCGCTAACAGCCTGGCTATCTTGCTGCTGGTAACTTTGCCAAAGCTTTACTAAGGTATCGGTTGTTTTACCCGATGCCGACACAACTACGCAATCGCCCTGCTCAGTATTAGCAAGAACAATGTTCGCTACCGCATGGTAACGATCTGCCGAGCTTAAGCTTGAGCCACCAAATTTATGAACAATATTTACCATTTCTTCTACCACAATGCCGTATGTGCTGGCGTTAACTTAAATGACGCGTTTTGCTGTGTATCTTGCTGTGTTTGCTTAGCTTCAGCTTTTGTAACTTGCTGGCCTTGACCTGGTTTTACTAAATTGAAAACACGGTCTAAATCTGCAATGAGATCTTTTACGTCTTCAATGCCTACAGAAATACGGATCAACGTATCGCCCACACCGGCTTCAAGGCGCGCTTTAGGCTCCATGCCTGCGTGGGTCATTGTTGCAGGGTGACAAATCAAGCTTTCTACCCCACCTAACGACTCAGCAAGGCTAAAATCTTTAAGGCTAGTTAAAAACGTAGCAGCATCGTTAATGTCGCCTTTAATATCAAAGCTCACCATGCCACCAAAACCACGTTGCTGTGCTTTAGCAAGCTCATGTTGTGGGTGAGAAGCAAGGCCTGGGTAGTAAACTTGGCTTACATAAGGTGAACTCTCTAAATACTCAGCAATGGCAAAGGCATTTTCTTGGTGCTGCTTTAAACGTACATTTAAAGTACGTAAACCACGAAGCGTTAAGTAGCTGTCAAATGGTGCACCAGTAATACCGATATTATTCGCCCACCAAGCAAGCTCATCGCCTAGCTCTTGTGTTGCAGCAATCACTGCACCGCCCACTACATCAGAGTGACCATTGATGTATTTAGTGGTTGAGTGCACAACAATATCAACACCAAACTCAATTGGGTTTTGTAATGCAGGTGATAAGAAGGTGTTGTCAGCCGCAACCAAAGCACCGCACTGCTTAGCAATGCTAGTGATTGCTTTAATATCTGTTAAACGCAAGATTGGGTTACTTGGCGTTTCAATCCAAATCAACTTAGGTTTAATCGCTAAAATTTCTTGGAGATTTTCAGTTTTAGTTAAATCCAAAACTTTTAGTTTTAACAGGCCACGTTTTTCAAGCGAGGTGAATAAACGATAACTACCGCCATAACAGTCATGTGGGATCACTAACGTATCGTCACTGTTTAATAGCTGAGTGGCTAAATGCACTGCAGACATACCTGTTGCAGTTATAATACCTCTAGCACCACCTTCAAGCTCTGCTAAGGTTTCAGCTAAGATATCGCGATTTGGATTACCGCTGCGACCATAGTCATACTGGCGCTTAGTATCAAAATCAGCAAACGAATAGGTGGTTGATAAGTAAATTGGTGGTACAACCGCACCATGATGTTTATCGGCTTCGATGCCGTGACGAACAGCAATCGTCGCTTTATTTTTTTCGCTCATTTCATCACCTATTCTTAAATTGGATGTTTAGACGTCTAAAAGGTTAGATGATCAAATATGAGAAGTCAAAGCATTTATGGCTCACACATAGAAGTTTATACATTTACACCACTAGATGGCTAAATAACTAGTATTTGACTATCTTTTTTAAAGAGATAGAATTTCCGCATCTTGCGCTGTGAATAAGGCGTAAATCACTGACAACCGAGGCAACGAAACAACTTATGGCTAAATGGAACGGTGAATACATTCACCCATATGCAGAACACGGTAAAAAATCAGAACAAGTAAAAAAGATTACCGTATCGATCCCACTTAACGTATTAAAAGTATTAACTGACGAGCGTACACGCCGCCAGATCAATAACCTGCGTCATGCGACGAACAGTGAGTTATTGTGTGAAGCTTTCTTACATGCTTTTACAGGTCAACCATTACCAAATGATGACGACCTACGTAAAGACAACCCTGAAAAGGTACCTGAAGAAGTTAAAAAAATTATGCAAGAAATGGGGTTAGATATCCCAGTACTTGATTCAGAATAAGTATTTCGGCCATCGGATCACCGCCGATAATCGCAGATATAAAAAAACTCAGCCTAGGCTGAGTTTTTTATTGCGCGTTATAACTAATTAAATTTAACGCATGTAATCTTCTGGCATGTCGATTTGCGCCACGCCCGACTCTACTGCTGCTTCAGCAACAGCACGTGCAATACGTGGTAATAAACGCGGGTCCATTGGCTTAGGAATGATGTACTCGGCACCAAACTCAAGTGACTCAACACCAGCCGCTTTTAATACTTCACTTGGTACAGGCTCTTTCGCGATACCACGAATCGCGTGAACTGCAGCAATTTTCATTTCATCATTAATTGCCGTTGCACGAACATCTAACGCACCACGGAAAATGAATGGGAAACAAAGCACGTTATTTACTTGGTTAGGGAAATCTGAACGACCCGTTGCCATAATTAAATCTTTACGCGCACTGTGTGCAACTTCTGGAGCAATCTCAGGGTCTGGGTTTGAGCATGCAAACACGACTGGCTTATCTGCCATCAGCTTAAGATCATCTGCAGCTAATAGGTTAGGACCTGATACACCAACGAATACGTCAGCATCAGCAATAACATCTTGTAATGTACGCTTATCGGTATTGTTAGCAAATAATTGCTTATACTCGTTTAAGTCATCACGACGTGTATGGATCACACCTTTACGGTCAAGCATATAAATATGTTCACGTAGTGCGCCACATTTAATTAAAAGCTCCATACAAGCAACAGCAGCAGCACCGGCACCTAAACATACGATGATGGCATCTTCGATGTCTTTACCTTGCACTTCAAGAGCGTTAAGCATACCAGCAGCAGTCACAATAGCTGTACCATGTTGGTCATCGTGGAAAACTGGAATATCACAGCGCTCGATAAGCGCTTTTTCGATTTCAAAACACTCTGGCGCTTTAATGTCTTCAAGGTTGATACCACCAAACGTATCAGCGATGTTAGCAACCGTATTAATGAAATCTTCTGTTGTGCGGTGTTTAACTTCAATATCAATTGAGTCAAGGCCAGCAAAACGTTTGAATAGTAACGCTTTACCTTCCATTACAGGTTTTGATGCAAGCGGACCTAAGTTACCTAAACCTAAAATTGCGGTACCGTTTGAAATAACCGCAACCATGTTACCTTTGCCTGTGTATTTATAGGCATTTGCTGGATCAGCAGCAATTTCACGGACTGGTTCAGCCACACCTGGGCTATAAGCTAAAGCGAGATCGTTAACCGTTTCGGCTGGCTTGGTTAGTTCAACACTAATTTTACCTGGAACGGGGTGAGCGTGGTAATGTAATGCTTGTTCACGAAAATCTGACATAACGCGATAGTATCCTGCAAAAAGTTAAAAAGTGAGAGAGCTTGCATCAGTACGATACCTGTAATGTATAAAAATTCCAAGTATTATCAGGTCTATCCTGTTATATGCTATATCGCTTAATTTTAAAGGATTTCCCAACAATTTCTGCGCATAGTTGCGATTAATCAGACATAAAAATTCACCTATTTATGACCTTTTAAGCACGTGTTTTTGTATTTTATACGCACGTACACTGCAATTAGCCGAAATTAGCCCAAAATAGCCATTTCAACGAAGTTCACAGCATTTACTCACAAAGTTATTTAAATTTATTATTTTTAATAACTTTTATGAAAGTTTATACAAAAAAAGAATATAGCCAAGGGATGGCACTTTGTCTGCAAAATTAGCGACATAATGGGCATAACAACCAGAAATAGTTATGCAAGATACATAAGTGAAGATGATAAGTAAGTGGCAGTGTTAATAATGAGTTTTGTGAATTTTAGGCATAAAAAAAGCACCCTAAGGTGCTTTTTTTAACTAAACAGCAGAGATTACTTCTTGCTGCTAAGTGCACCGAAGCGCTTGTTGAAACGATCAACACGGCCGCCAGTGTCTAAAATCTTTTGCTTACCAGTGTAAAACGGGTGACACTCAGAACATACGTCTAAGTGGATGTCTTTACAAAGAGTTGAGCTAGTTTCGAATTTGTTACCACATGAACAAGTTGCAGTGATAGCTTCGTACTTAGGGTGAATACCTTCTTTCATAGGGAACCTCTAGTTAAGGCCGTATCGCTCTCCAAACCCGAAGTCTGGCACCATACGCAGTTAATACAATTAATAGGCCGCGTATTTTATAGCTCAAGTGACCTTGCGACAAGCTTTAAATGCATCTTTCGCTAAAAAAATAATCAAGTGGGCTGTTGTTCAGTATTTGTTGGTAGGTTTTTAACAGTAATTTTAGTACATTATCTTTCTATCTTTGTTTCAGTTGAGTTGTTATGCACTTTGTAGAAGTTGCCATAAAAGTCCCTTTACAGCGTACCTTCGATTATAAAGTTGAACAGCTGCTGCATAGCCCTGAGTTAAAGCCTGGTATGCGGGTTCGCGTGCCATTTGGTAGTCAAAAAAAGGTTGCCGTGGTCTTGGCTCTTAAAACATCAACCGATGTTCCTGCTGACAAAATCAAGCCGATTATTGATGTTATAGACGACACGCCTGTTTTATCTGAGCAACATTTAGCATTACTAAAATTCACAGCACGCTACTACTGTTACCCATTGGGCGAGACCATTCATACGGCACTTCCGGCTGCATTAAGGCAAGGCGAATGCCCAGATAAAACCAGCATTAACATGGTTGAGCTGACCGATAAAGGTGCAAAGCTGCCGTCGCTGAAAGCAAAAACCCAGTTAAATTTATTAAAGCAGCTAGCCGAATCGGGCAAATCATCAGTTACAGAATTAAAAGCACTCGGATTTACCAAAAAAACCATCGACAGTCTGCTCGATAAAGAACTGATCACTCAGTTTATTGAACATGATAACCAATGGCAGCAACGCGCGCCGACTGTTGGTAGCAAGCCGGTGCTTAATAAAGAGCAAGCAGTTGCCTGCACCAGCATTAACCAAGCTTGTGGCTTTACCAGCTTTTTGCTTGAAGGAGTTACCGGAAGTGGTAAAACCGAAGTGTATTTGCAATGCCTAGAAGAAGTGCTAAAAAAAGGTCAGCAAGCCTTAGTATTAGTGCCTGAAATTGGCTTAACACCTCAAACAGTCAACCGTTTTCGTCGTCGCTTTCCTGATACACCAATTATGCTATGGCACTCAGCACTGACAGATAACGAACGCTTACAAACTTGGCGTTTTTGTGAAAAAGGCAGCTGCGCTATAGTGATCGGCACACGTTCGAGTATTTTCTTACCCTTTTTATCTCTTGGCATGATCATCGTTGATGAAGAGCACGACAGCTCGTTTAAACAACAAGATACATTGCGCTATCATGCTAGAGATTTAGCCGCTTATAGGGCATACCAGCATAATATTCCGCTGGTTTTAGGTAGTGCCACACCAGCACTTGAGACCTTACATAAAGCAATTAATAACAAATATCAGCTGTTGAGCCTCACTGAACGCGCCCAAACCAGTGCTGATAACCAGTTCCAATTAATGGACATGAAAGGTCAGCCTGAGCAGGCGGGGATTGCCCATGCTAGCCTTGCCTATATGCGCCAGCATTTAGAACGTGGCAAGCAAGTGATGGTGTTTTTAAACCGTCGTGGTTTTTCGCCTACCCTTATATGCCATGAGTGTGGTTGGCTAAGTGAGTGCTCACGTTGTAGCACCAGTGCAACCTTTCATAAAGCCATTGGCCAGATGATTTGTCACCACTGTGGTGAACAACATCAGGTGCCCCATCAATGCCCCGATTGCGGCAGCACGCAGATTTTTCCAAATGGCAAAGGCACTGAACAAATCGAAGAATTTTTAACACAAACCTTCCCTGACATTCCGATTAGTCGTATTGACCGAGATTCAACACGTCGTAAAGGCAGCTTAGAAAAAGCCCTTGATGATATTAACCAAGGCGGTGCGCGTATCTTAGTTGGCACGCAAATGTTGGCAAAAGGCCACCACTTTGCCGATGTTAGCCTTGTTTTAATCCTAGATGTCGACAGTGGATTATATTCGTGTGACTTTCGCGCCACAGAGCATTTAGCGCAACTTGTTACGCAAGTGGCAGGCCGTGCTGGTCGCAGTGGTGAACCTGGGCAAGTATTATTGCAAACTCACTTTCCTGAGCACCCGCTACTGCAAGACTTAGTTAATAATGGTTACCAAGATTTTGCCCGTTACGCACTGACAGAGCGAGAAGACGCACAGCTTCCGCCAATCACAAATATGGCTATGGTTCGTGCCGAAGGACATAACATAAATCAAGTGATGGATTTTTTAACTGATTTGGTTCCTGTCCAGAACGTATCTGGTATACAATTGCTCGGTCCGATACCTGCACCACTGGAACGTGTAGCAGGTAAATATCGCTTTCAGTTACATATTCAGGCGCAGGAACGCTCCCACTTACACCAATATTTAGCGCAAATGGTCGACTATATAAGTACCAGTAAATTAGCGCAAAAGGTGCGTTGGAGCTTAGATGTTGATCCTATAGATATGATTTAAAGGCCAATTAAGAGTCATGGCACAACACGATTACATAAATAAAAAACCAGCAAATCGAAATAATAAAAAACAAGCCCCGGCGAAAAAGCCCTTCCCTATTATTCTTGTTTTAATTGCGCTTATCTTAGTAGGCGGGTTTGGTTACGGCCTATGGTATATCAAACATAATGCTGATCCTGAGTTAGTAGAGCAGCAAGCAAACCCGACTAAAAAAGAAGAAGTAGTTATTCCACCACCTAAGACACCTGAATTTATCAAAGAAATTAAAGAGCACGAAGTTCAGGTTGAAGTAAAAGAGATTGAACAAAAAGGTCCATATGTAATGCAATGCGGCTCTTTTAGAACATTAGAGCAAGCACAAACATTAAAAGCTAAAATCGCTTTTGCCGGCTTAGTGGCCGAAGTTAAGAAAACACAAGGCAGCAATGGTGTTTGGTATAAAGTGCGCTTAGGCCCATACGAAACCAAACGTTTAGCCGAAAGTGACAAGAATAAACTTAAACGCATCAAAATAATGGGCTGCGGAATTTGGCTTTGGACTTGATTTTAGTTCATTCACCCATATAAACACCTCATCAATCGCTTTTTACGAGCGGCCTTGCCGCTCGATGATGAGGAATAATCATGACCACTATTGTAAGTGTACGCCGCGACGACAAGGTCGTTATTGGTGGCGACGGCCAAGTTTCACTTGGTAACACCGTAATGAAGGGCAACGCCCGCAAAGTTCGACGTCTTTATAATGGCAAAGTAATCGCTGGTTTCGCTGGCGGTACAGCTGATGCCTTCACCCTTTTCGAACGATTTGAAAGCAAACTAGAAATGCACCAAGGCAACTTAACCAAAGCTGCCGTAGAAATGGCCAAAGATTGGCGTAGTGATCGTGCACTTAGAAAGCTCGAAGCACTATTAGCAGTTGCAGACGAAACTGCTTCATTAATTATCACAGGTAACGGTGATGTTGTGCAGCCAGAAAACGACCTAATTGCGATTGGCAGTGGTGGTAACTTCGCGCAATCAGCAGCCACAGCGCTACTAGAAAACACCGACCTAAGTGCACGTGACATTGTAGAGAAAAGCCTTACTATTGCAGGCAACATCTGCGTATTCACGAATAATTTCCAAACTATTGAAGAATTGTAATAGGAACTGCCATGTCTGAGATGACGCCAAGAGAAATCGTTCACGAGCTTGATCAACATATTATTGGCCAAGCTAAAGCTAAAAAAGCAGTTTCAATCGCGCTACGTAACCGCTGGCGCCGTATGCAACTGAGCGATGATTTACGTAGTGAAGTAACACCAAAAAACATTTTAATGATTGGCCCAACAGGTGTGGGTAAAACTGAAATTGCTCGCCGCCTAGCTAAACTTGCTAATGCGCCTTTTATTAAAGTTGAAGCAACAAAGTTCACCGAAGTGGGCTATGTTGGTAAAGAAGTTGAAACGATCATCCGTGATTTAGTTGATATCTCAATTAAAATGACGCGTGAACAGCAAACCAAAAAATTCAAACATCGCGCTGAAGAAGCGGCAGAAGAGCGTATTTTAGATGCTCTTTTACCACCAGCACGCGATACCTTTGGTGAGTCAAAAACAGAAGAGAACTCTTCTACTCGCCAATCTTTCCGTAAAAAATTACGTGAAGGTCAGTTAGACGATAAAGAAATTGATATCGATGTTGCACAAGCTCAGCCAAATGTTGAGATCATGGCTCCTCCTGGTATGGAAGAAATGACCAACCAGCTTCAGAGCATGTTCCAAAACATGGGTGGCGATAAGCGCAGCAACCGTAAGCTAAAAATCAAAGAAGCGTTCAAGCTATTAGTTGAAGAAGAAGCAGCAAAACTTGTTAACCCTGAAGAGTTAAAAGAGCAAGCTATCTTCGCAGTTGAACAAAACGGTATCGTGTTTATCGATGAGATCGATAAAATCTGTAAACGTGGTGAAGCATCTGGCCCAGATGTTAGCCGCGAAGGTGTACAGCGCGACTTACTACCATTAATCGAAGGTTCAACAGTAAGCACTAAACATGGCATGGTTAAAACTGACCACATGTTATTTATCGCATCTGGCGCATTCCAAATGTCTAAACCATCAGACATGATCCCAGAGCTGCAAGGCCGTTTACCAATTCGCGTTGAGCTTGAAGCGCTAAGTGCTGATGACTTTAAACGTATCTTAACTGAGCCTCATGCTTCATTAACTGAGCAACAACGTGAGCTGTTAAAAACAGAGCAAGTTGACGTTGAGTTTACTGATGATGCCATTGAACGTATCGCAAAAGCAGCTTGGCAAGTAAATGAGAAAACCGAAAACATCGGTGCCCGTCGCTTGCACACAGTGATGGAAAAACTAATGGAAGAAATTTCATTTGATGCTTCAGAAAAAGCAGGTTCAACACTAACAATTGATGCCAATTACGTTGAGCAGCATTTAGGTGCACTTGTTGAAGATGAAGACTTAAGTCGCTTCATTCTTTAATCAACAAATTAGCGTTATAATTAAAAGCCTCCTGTTGGAGGCTTTTTAGTTTATAAATCGTAGATTCGAGGCTCACATGAAAGAAGTCACTAAAGTGCATTATCACAGCGTTAGCAAAGTATTAGATGTTCATTTTGATGACCAGACTATTGCTCAATTTAGTGCTGAATTTTTGCGTGTTCACTCACCTTCTGCTGAAGTACAAGGTCATGGCAATGAACCTATGAAACTAGTACTTGGTAAGCAACGAGTAGGAATTAGCAAGATTGAGCCGGTTGGTCATTATGCGATTCGACTGGTGTTTAGCGATAATCATAATAGCGGTTTATTCAGCTGGCACTATTTAAGTGAGCTGCAAGCTAACCATGATGAGCTTTGGCAGCAATACCAAACAAGAGTCTCTGAACACGAAGCAAGCAAAGACAGCGTGCCTATTAAGTTTGTGCCTTAATACCAACCCGCAATAATACTTAATCATTTTGAGGGATTAAACCTGTCGCTAACTGCGTTAAAAATTTCTCATTTAGAACAACTAAATAACGAAATTTTTGCCTTGTTATCAACGAGGTTTTATTGCCTCAAAATAGACTACTTAATTAAGCGGACTGGTATTAACCTTGTCGCGGTATACACACCCAAACAATAAAAAAGCGCGATGACAACACCGTCACCGCGCTTTTTTTATATTATAAAGTATAAAGTAATTATTAAACTTTAAACTTATCGATTGCCTGGTAGAGCACACGTGCTTGCTCAGACACCTCTTCGCTGGTTTGCGCATTAGTCGCCGCGTGACCCGATGCTTCTTGAGCGATATCACGAATACGTACCACGTTTTTATTCACCTCAGAAGCCACTTGGCTTTGCTCATCAATTGCGGTGGCAATGTGAGTACTCATATCCATTATGGTTTGTACATCTTCGGTGATTGAGCGTAGTAACTCACCGGCTTTACTTGCCTGTGCTGCACTTTCGCCACCTTGCGTACGACATTGCTGCATAATGCTCACCACTTCTTGCGTACGCCCTTGTAAGGTCGAAATAATGCTCTCGATCTCTTGTGTTGAATCTTGGGTACGCTGCGCAAGTGAGCGAACTTCATCTGCGACTACCGCAAAGCCACGGCCTTGTTCACCAGCACGCGCCGCTTCAATTGCCGCATTGAGTGCCAGTAAGTTTGTTTGCTCAGCAATGCCACGAATAACATCAAGTACAGAGCCAATGGTTTCAGCGTCTTTTTCTAACTGCGAAACCACGCTTGACGCATTACCGAGTGAATCAGATAAGTGATTTATTTGCACCACAGTAGATTCAACCTCAGAGCGGCCTTGTTGTGCGCTTAAGTTAGTCGACTCAGCTTTTTTCGCTGCAGCTTCAGTATTGTGTGAGATATCTTGAATCGTCGCCTGCATTTCGGTGGCTGCTGTGGCAACCATATCAGCTTCGTGAAGCTGCTCTTGCATACCTGAGCTAGTTGCTGCTGTCGTTTCAGATAAATGTTCTGTTGCCACGTTAAGAGTACTTAACGCTGTATTTACCTCGTAAATTAACTTTTTAAAATCACTGATCAAACTATTAAAGTCGACCGTCATTGTGGTGATTTCATCTTTACCTGATTGAGTAATCGACATGCTTAAGTCGTTATTGCGACGAATCTCGTTAATCGTGTGGTACACACGTTCGATAGGCTGAATAATTGAGCGGCTAGTAAAGTAAACTAATAACATCACTAAAATGCTCGCAATTATAAACACAAGAATGGCAATCAACTGTGCACTAGCAGCACTCGATTCTACAAACTCTTTAGTTTGTGTAGTTAACTGATTAACAATAGCATCACTAAGCTCAACACTGCGTTTCATCTCACCGAGAGCCCCTGATTCTAAATCAAGGCCCAAGGTAACTTGTGCATCAACTAAGGCTTTAAATTTACTTTGATAAGTCGCAAGCAAACTAAGCAATTGGTTTTCGTAATTTGCATCGAACCCTGCGTTTTTAATCTCTGATCTAAAGCTAGCAACTAAATCATCAAACTTGCCCATATACTTTAAATCAAAGCGCAGCATAAAGTCTTTTTCTGCACGGCGAAGCTGTAGCATTAAAGCCAGTAATTTATAGTTTTCTCGCTCACTTAATAATGTTTCTACTTGATGCACCGCACCACGTAAATCACCATAAAGTGCATCTTTAGGGTGTAAACCTATTTTCTTTTGTAGTACCACAACTTCATTGAAGTCATCGTAATAAGTTTTCGCAAGACGTCTAAATTCATTTAGCTTAGATGAGTCCATCGACAAATCTTTCACTAACTCATCTAGTCGCGCCATTTTATTTTTTAGCTGCGAATACTCTTTTTCAAAAAGCTCGAGGCTATCGACATCTTTGTAAAACAAAAAGTTTTTTTCATGTTTACGCATCGCAAGTTCATGAATGTCGAGCTCCTCCGCATTTTGAATTGTTTCGTTGAGCTTTAGCATCATGCGCGACTCAAAGATAATTACACACAGCATCACAATCATTGCAAGACCAACAACGAGCGCGTTTAACTGTAAACGACGCTTAATAGTTAAGTTTTGTAATACATTCATTCAAAGTGCCTTATAGAAACATGCAGTTAAAGTATAGCTAAACTATTTAAAGCAGCTAATAAAAAGTGGTTAAACTTGCCGCGCATTTTCCAATATAAGGTACTTTTAAACAATCAGTTTTTGTTCTAAATCAACCTGTTGCCATAGATGTTTATGCAATTTATCCAGCTTTTCCCATTGTTTTTTTTGCAACCAATCAACCAAAGGTGCTGGATCACTCGGAAAATTCAGTTTTTTGTTCTGTGGCGATTGCAACCAATCATCCATCGCATTGGGGTTTAAATAGCTCATCACATGGGCTGCACCCATCGACAATAGCGTCTGTGCATTAATCCCCTGCTCAAATTGTTTTCCAAGTGGTTTTAGCAATAGCTTTTTACCTAATTGTAACGCTTCACTTGCAAGTTCAAATCCGGCGTTACCAATTACACCTCCAGCATTGGCCAAATCATTTAAAAACCCAACGCGTGACGGCGCTCGAAGGTGAATATTACCGATTGAACAGTCCTGCGCATCTGGGTGATAACAGTAAAACTCACGCTCAGGAAAGTCTTTGAGGTAGTCGACCACACTGTCTAGATTCTCAAAAGGTAGATACACCAACACCTTATTTTCGACCATCACCGGGTTATCATGATGATGACTTGCAATAAATGGCGGAATGATGTTTTCTGCATAAGGCTGCCAATGCACCCCTAAATAAACACTCGCTGGCGCATAATTACGGATTAGGGCACGACGAAAAAAAGCTCGGCCAAACATCGGCACTTTATCAGATAAAAACGCCGCTTGATGGCTCATGCCTATAACTGGGATACCTTGCTGTTTAGCAGCCCATGCTGTGATTGGCTCAAAGTCATTAAACACCAAGTCATAGTGACGTAAATCAAGATTTTTTATATCTTTAATAAGCTGCAAAGGGCGCGCATTTTTCAACGTTTTAAAGCTATCAACTTGCCCCGACTTACTGGTAAACGACAAACCTCGAAAAGCTCGGTAATCGGCAAAGTCATCCATATCAAAGTAGTCTTGCTCCTTACGACCTGAAAACACATAGTCAACATTCACTCCTAATGCTTTAAAGGTCGTTGCCATTACTCGTGCTCGAGTAATATGGCCATTACCCGTGCCTTGAATACCGTACAAAATTCTCATATAGATCCCACCACCATTACAGCTAATACTGCACAACTTGAACCCATCACTGCACCAATCACCACATCAGCGGGGTAATGCACACCAATAATCACTCTCGATGCCGCCACCCCTGATGCCCACATCAGCCACAGCACAGCAAATTCCGGAAAATAGATAGTCAAAATCGTCGCTACCACGAATGCCCCTGCACTATGCCCCGACGGTAAGCTAAATTGGTCGCTCGGCACCAAATACGCGCCTTGCACTAAACAGTCGCAGGGTCTAACCCGCGCGATGCGCTTTTTAGCTAAAAAGTAAATAGGCCGCTCAATGGCAAAGCCCACCAATATACTCATCGCCAGTTGTTGAAAGTGCAGCTGCTCGGTGAACCACCAAAAGCCAAGAAACAACACCACGTATAGCCCGCCATCGCCGCTTTTCGAAAACCCGAGCGCTGATCTTCTAAGCCAAATTGGCGAAGCGTCATTGAATACACTCAAAAACAGCTGTTCATCCACTTTTGCCAATTTAGTAAGTATGTTGTTTGCCATGGTGAGCTCCTTGTCATACTTTGCGTCTAATTTTTATACTCATCTCAGCTTAGGCGCTAAAAATAACAATTAGGTGACGCTTTTGAGACACTAATGTTGCGATGGCGAAATTCCTTTGATTTAAACCAATAATCCGCTATTAAGTCGTTGTTATTGAGTTGTATCAGGGTATACTGAGTACTAAACAGACAGTCTCTTTAGAGGATGAAAAAATGGATTACAGCACTTCTGATTTATGCGACCACTTTGCAGATGTGGTTGATGTGCTCGAACCAATGTTTATCAATTTTGGTGGACGCCCAAGCTTTAGTGGTCGAGTAAAAACCGTTAAATGCTTTGAAAATAACGAGCTGATCCGCGAAATTTTATCAACCGATGGCACCGACAGCGTGTTATTGATTGATGGTGGTGGTTCTACCCGACGCGCCCTAATTGATATTGAGCTGGCTGAAATCGCATTAGAAAACAACTGGCAAGGCATTATTGTTTACGGTGCAATTCGTCATGTTGATGAACTTGAAGAGCTAGACTTAGGCATTCAAGCAATTGCCTCTATTCCTGTTGCTGCCGATAGTGAAGGTGCAGGTGAAGACGGCATAGGCGTTAACTTCGCAGGCGTTTCTTTCTTTGATGACGACTTTGTTTACGCTGATAGCACCGGTATTATATTATCTGCTGAAGAATTAGAGTTAGAAATAATAGAAGACTAATCTCGGTGACAAACTACCTTAAAATTTATGATGAAGCGGCGGTAAAGCACTTATGTGTCCGCCGCGCTAACGAACTTAAAGCTTGGCAAGCCCTTGCCCTTCTCGACACTCAAGTTAACGCCCCACAAGCACTCATCGATGCAAAACACTTCGGTATTCGCTATGTTTTAGTTGGCGTATGTGAAGATATTGGCCCTCGCGCTAACTTAGGTAACGGTGGCTCAGGGCAAGCGTGGCAAGCATTTTTAAAACGCTTTTTAAACCAAACTCATAATCAGTTTTTAAATCATGAGCGTGTGTTGCTACTCGGCGAAGTTGCCCTTGATGACTTAAACCAACAGGCTGCTGACCTTGATAATAAAAATGACGCTGACTTAGCCAAACTACGTGAATTATGCGCTGATATAGACACCCGCGTTGAGCAAGTGCTTGCAATGATTTTTGCAGCTGGCCTTGAGCCAATTGTAATCGGTGGCGGCCATAACAACTGCTTAGGTATTTTACGTGCCCTTAGTAAGCAATATGGTAAACCAGTCAACGCTATCAACTTAGACCCTCATGCTGATTTCAGAGAGTGTGAAGGCCGTCATAGCGGTAATGGTTTTAGATATGCGTACAGCGAAAATCACCTTGCTGACTATCATGTGATGGGATTACACGAATTTAAAAATAACCAAGCGATTATGGATGCCCTGACAAGCGCAAACTTCACGTTTGATAGTTACCAAGATATTCAAGTACGTCGTAAAGTCGATTTATCTTCGGCATGTAATCACGCATTAGCGCAGTTTGATAATGCACCGCTTGGAGTCGAAGTCGACCTAGACAGCATCTCACTAATGCCGGTTAGTGCTTACACCAACTGTGGCTTTAGTGTAAGTGATGCAGAACATTTTGTGCATTTAGCAGCTAGCCAAACAACTGCTCGCTACCTTCACTTATGCGAAGGCGCACCATCACAACACCCGGTTGGTTTAGAAGCAGGCATGAATGACGCAGGCCAAATAATCACTGCCCTAGTGAATGCGTATTTGCAGGCGAGAGAGGTAAGTTAGAAAGAAGCGATGTAACGACTGGTTTTTGTGGGGTCGGGTCGAACGTAGCGATATTCAACACATGGGAGCGGTCAGTTCTCAGCCTTCAGCGGTCAGACGCGCGAAACAAGTTTCACGCCTACCTGTAGCAGCGGCTTTATGCCGCGACCCTTAAATTAGAAGCAAGATTCGAGATAAAACGCGATGTAACGAGTCAAGCAACTCGTTAACGTTCAATCTGATAGCTGACGGCTGACGGCTGACGGCTTTAACTTACCCCTGATGCTCTAACCGCCACTGTTTTAACCACGACATCATGCCTACGCTGCTAAGCGGGTAATTAAAGTAATAACCCTGGGCGGCGTAGGTATTCAACGACTTAACAAACTTAAGTTGCTCTAGGGTTTCTACCCCTTCACAAATCACCTTGGCATTATTTTGATTATGCATATCCACCATGCCAGAGACTAGGCTACGAACTTGGCTTTGATGGGCAAAATCAGCAGTTAGTGAAGCAGCCACTTTAATATACTCAACATTAAGATTAGGCAGCTTAGCAAGCCAAATTGGCGTGTCACCAAAGCCATCAATACACAGCTTAATACCAATACTATTTAGCCTTGCGACCATAGCTTTACCTTGGTCATCTAAGCTCATAAATAGATCGAGCGGGCATTCAATGATTAAATCGCCCGGCTCTAAGCGGTGTTCAGTCATAATGCGGTCAACAAATTCAATGAACTCTTCGTGCAGCATTTCTGGACCAAACACGTTAATACTAAGTGGCAGTTCAATGCCTTCCATACGAAGCGCCATGGCAAGCTCAGCCGCTCGCTCAATAACATACGCTGCTACAGGGTAACTTAGGCCAGCGACACGAATATCATCAATAAATTTGTTAGCCGAAAGAATGCCTTGTTTTGGATGCTGCCAACGTAGCAGCAATTCTAAAAACTCAATTTGCTCGTCGCTATTACGAATAACCGGCTGAAAATAAAGCTCAAGTTCGCTGGCAAAATCTAAGTGAGCTAATTCGCGTAGGCGTGCTTGTTGCTCTAGTTGCTCGATCATCATTTGCGGGTGATAAGGCACAATTTCTCGATCTGGGTTAGAGTCAAGGGCAAGGTTGGCAAATGAAATTAAGTTCTCGAAGCTGTATTCTGGTTCGTCACAGTTCACGTAACTGGCGCGCACTTTTACTTCAATCGTACAATTAGCAACGTTGAATGGCTTTAATGTGACTTGCCTAATTTGGCTGATCAGCTGCTCATGAAGATGCTTTTGCTCTTCAAGAGAGCAAATAAACGCAAAGTTTAAGCCCCCTAAATGCGCTAATTTTTCAGTATTTACGGTGTTACTTACCATACTTAGCACAGCATCAACACTGAGCTGCTGTTTAATACGTGTGGCCGATTGCGCTAATAATAAATCACCAAAGTCACGACCAATATGCTGGTTAACATCGTTAAAGCCTTCAAGGCGGATCATCACTAATGCACAGTTTGCTGAGTGCTCTTCAGTCCATGCCACAAAGCTATTTCTAAGTGCATTACGGTCTGGTAAACCAGTAAGTGGAGCAGCATCTAAATCATCGTTATGGAGCGGTTCTACTTCAACCTGCTCATCTTCTTCGGGCTCTTCGTAATTAAAAAAGCCTGAAATAGATAAAATAACTACCGAGAAAACAAGCCAGTATAAGGCTGTGTCGAGTAATAGGTGGGCTGAGTATAAAACCGCGAACGAAATTGCGGCAGAGACACTCAATATTATGGCAAGCCAATTAGTGGTGCGAAATGCTTGCCATAAATGAAAAGATAAAGCTAAAGCAAGTAAGATCACCAGCCAAGGTAATCCTAAGCTTAAAATAGCTAAACCTAGTACGCCATTAACGACTAGGCTTAGTCTTAAAATAGGGTTTTGGGTTACGCACAGGGCACAGATCATTGCCATAAAAACGCTACCAGCTAAAAACACTGGCACTACATCACTTGTTAAATTTACGAGTTGCGTGCTACTACTCGCTAAACTAAAAATCAATGACATCTAATCCAAACTGCGTAATAAAACTTATCTAACTAAGTCTACCCAAAATCCACAGATTTAACAGTTTATTTACGCCGAATTGGTAACTTAATTGTGCTGGGTGGGATATTTGCCAATGAGCAATATCAGCACGAGCCCCCACTTTTAACACACCACGATCGTCAAGACCTAACGCACCCGCAGCGTTTCGTGTTACGCCAGCTAATGCTTGCTCTGGTGTCATACGGAAAATAGTGCACGCCATATTCATCATTAAATGCAATGAACATAATGGTGAAGTTCCAGGGTTGAAGTCTGTTGAAATGGCGATCGGAACTTGGTACTGCTGCAGTAGTTCAATTGGCGGATACTTTGTTTCGCGTAAAAAGTAAAATGCACCTGGCAACAATACCGCTGCAGTGCCCGCTTTGGCCATTGCTTGAATGCCAGCTTCATCTAAGTGTTCAATATGATCTGCCGATAAGCCATTAAATTCGGCAACAAGCTCTGCACCATGTTGATTAGATAACTGCTCAGCGTGCAACTTAACCGGTAAGTTGTGCTTTTTAGCCGCTTCAAACACACGGCGAGTTTGCTCGTTGCTAAAGCCTACGTTTTCACAAAAAGCATCAACGGCATCAGCTAAATCAGCTTCAACAACACGGTCAAGCATCTCACCGCAAACAAGCTCTATGTATTCATCACTACGGCCTTTATATTCAGGCGGTAATGCATGAGCACCTAAAAACGTGGTTTTAACATCAACCGGGTGATTCTCACCGAGTAAACGAGCTACTTCGAGAAGTTTAATTTCGTTTTCGCAATCAAGACCATAGCCAGATTTAACCTCTACCGTCGTCACGCCTTCTGCGTATAAAGCATTTAAGCGCTCTTTAGCACTAACAAACAGTGTTTCGTGGTCGGCTTCGCGAGTTGCACGTACGGTGCTTGCAATACCGCCACCGTTTGCAGCGATTTGTTCGTAGCTAACACCTTGCAAACGCTGCTCGAACTCTTCTGCGCGGCTACCGGCAAACACTAAGTGAGTGTGACAATCAATCAACCCTGGTGTTAACCACTGCCCTTTTGCAGATACAGTTGGCGTTGCTAACGCGTCAAATTTAGGTAAATCGGTTTGTGCACCTAACCAGGCAATTTTGCCATCTTTAACGGCAATCGCTGCATTTTCAATGGCGCCGTATGGTGCATCAACAGCAGGATCCATTGTGGCGATATTGGCATCTGTGATCAGTAAATCCCAGAGCGCTTGATCATTGTTGGTTGTGTGCATTTTTCACCTATCTTGATGCTTGCTAAAGGCTCAGTATGAGCCTAAATTTAAATTTGCTTAAAGTTTATCAACTCACCTTGTATATACAAGGGAATTATGTCACCTTCAAACATACTATTTACTTACTACATATACATCCCAAAATGAGTGTCCCTAAGTTTGCGCAAATTAAAGAGTTTATTCTGAAAAACATTCAATCGGGAGAATGGCAAGAAAACGACCGTGTCCCTTCAGAAAACGAACTTACCAGTCAATTTCAAGTAAGCCGTATGACGGCTAGGCGTGCACTCAGTGAGTTAACCGATGCCGGTATCTTAACCCGCAGCCAAGGCCAAGGTACTTTTGTTGCCAGCTTCAAATCACAATCTTCGTTACTAGAAATCAAAAACATTGCCGATGAAGTTAGAGCGCGAAACAGTAATTACAGTTGTACGATTTTAGTGATGGAATCAATCAGCGCTATTGCCCCCATCGCGATTGCTTTGGGTGTCGAGGTCGACAGCCATGTTTATAGAAGTGTAATTGTGCACAATGAAAACGAGCAACCTCTGCAAGTTGAAGAACGCTTTGTGAACCCCGCTCTTGCTAAAGACTACTTACAACAAGATTTTCACAGCCTAACACCCCATGAATACTTATCGCAAAACGCCCCGCTCACTGAGGCTCGCCACACGGTTGAAGCGATAATGCCCAATCAAGAAATGTGTGAATGGCTCAACCTGTACAACGAAGAGCCATGCTTACAAGTGATCCGCCGAACCTGGTCATCGCAAGGTATTGTTAGTTTTGCGCGCTTAGTCTCACCGGGCAGTAAATACCGACTAGGCGGCCACCTAACTTTTAAAAAATAACTAAATAGGCATTTGGTATCGAAAATTAAGTGACTCAATCGCCGAGCCATTAATGAGACGCTCGCCTTTATCATGGCTAGTAAATGTTGGAGGCTGATTGCCTTGCTCAGTACATTTTTGCTGGTAATAATCTGCTTTTGTAGGATGCGCCGGATTGACCACATTATAAATGCTGCTCGCGCTTGACCAGTTTTCAATTACAGAAAAAATCGCCGCTATCACATCTTGTTGCTGAACCATGTTTACCACTTGCTGACTTGAGCTAGAAAGCTCTTTACCTGCAACAAACTTACCCGGGTCGCGCCCAGGACCAACAAGGCCCGCCAAACGCAATACTTTACCACCGGCATTTAGCGCTAACTGCTCAGCATCAAATAGCAGTTGCTGGCGCGCTGATTGGCAATTAATTACTGTACTTTCGTCATAATGACCATTATCAGCAGGGTAAACACCCGTCGAAGAACATAAAATAAAGCCTTTACAATTTAGTTGCTTGGCAAGCTCAAGTCCTGCTTGCAAAGTGGCTAAATAATTACTTTCTGAGCTGCGACTACGCGGTGGAATTGCACAAACCCACCATGCATCTTCAAGTGAAACATCGTGTTTGAGCACATCGCCTTCAAGCGCAAACTGGCGCTGAAAGTCATGTTCGTGCTCGCTACTACGGTGTGTACCCAGCACTTGCCATGCTAATGATTTTGCCTCAACACAAAGCGCACTGCCAAGCCAACCTGCACCTAAAACGACCAGTTTATTATTTTCATTACTCATTTATCCAACAACCTCACAGTATTTATTATTAACGTTCGCTTAACGGTATAGCGATTTGGGTGCAAATATGATTAGATAGATAACTCTACCCGATAATAAAAACACGTGCATCTATGTTAAATAACCTCTCTTTACGTAAAAAAATATTACTACTCATCGGCGGGACGATAAGTGTACTACTGATCATCGCGTCTAGTTTTTTTGTTAGCCATATTGCTGACCTATCGCGCCAAGCTATTCAACGCGAAGCCGACAGCTATTTACAGAGTGAACGACTTTCAATGCAAGGTTACTTTGCCAAATACGGTAAAGTGGTTCAAACCTTCATTACAAATCCGCATTTAGTGAATTGGTTCGACAATTGGACTGAACGTGATCAAAGCCTTGATAACCAACCTGGATACGACAGTGTTAATCAAGATTTTGTGCGTATCAGTGGCAACGATGACAACATCTTATCTGCCTTCTTTGCATCTGCAACAACAGGTGAGTACTTTAAAGAAAACGAGCGAACCACTCATTATAACGGCCAACCTTACTACGCTTACAAACGTGGTTGGTGGCAAGATGCTTTAAAGATCAACAAACTCTATGTAGGCCCAATTTCTGTGGATTTAACCACAGGTAATGCCTCTGCAGTTGTACAACAGCCTGTTTATAACAAACAAAATAAACTTGTTGGTTTTGGTGGTGTTGATTTACAGCTAAACAACATCAACGACATGGTTGAAGAAATTCGCTTTAATGGCCAAGGCTTTGGTTTCTTACTTGATGGCAATCAAAAGGTAGTGCACTTATCTAAGCGCACTGGCCACAAGCTATCTGTGACTGACGAAGGTCCAAATGGCAAAGAAGGCCTAGATGCCCTCGAAAAACAATTTAGCGACACATCAGGCTTTAGCGAATTAAACCGCGCGATGAAAAGCCAAAAAGATGGCAGCAGCTTTGTTACTTTCAAAGGTGAGCAATATTACGTTGTATACAACCGCCTTGAGCTAGAAACCCCTTACCTTGATTGGTACGTGGGTATTTTAATTCCAACAAGTATGATTGATGAACCAGTAAATGATGCAGTGATGACAACCACAACCTCAGTGATCATTATTCTTGCGATTATCATTGCGATGATCTTCTGGGCCACGCAAATGATCACCAAGCCGCTGACTAAGCTAACTTACATCATGCGTGATATCGCATCAGGTGATGGCGATTTAACACAGAAAATCGAAATCAAGAGTAATGATGAAGTGGGCCAACTTGCTCATCACATGAATACCTTCATCGATAAACTTCGTGCAATGATGCTTAATACTGCTGCGCAGGCTGAGCAACTAAGCCAAGCTGCAAGCCAGTTGAAAATTGTATCGCAAAAAACCAACGATGAAATTCAGCAAGAAAAGCAGCAAGTTGATAGTGTTAGTGCGGCGGTAACCGAAATGGCGTCTACAGTGATGGAAATCTCGCGTAATGCCCAGCACACTAATAATGCCGCTGAAGAAGTACAAACCATTACCGTTGACGGTACGAAACGTTCTACTCAAGCTCAGTCAGTCATGACCGCCCTTGCAAGCCATATTGGTGAAGCGTCTAAAGTGGTTGCGGGTCTTGAACAAGAAAGTGGCAATATCGGTGCGGTAGTTGATGTTATCAACTCAATTGCTGAGCAAACTAACTTACTGGCACTGAACGCGGCAATTGAAGCAGCCCGCGCGGGTGAGCAAGGCCGAGGTTTCGCGGTTGTTGCTGATGAAGTTCGTTCACTGGCAAGCAGAACGCAAGAATCTACTGATGATATTCGCAACATGATCAGCCGTTTACAGCAAATTGCCCAACAAGCATCGACTATGATGCAACAAGGTCAAGAGCGTGCTGAAGGCTCAGTTGAGCAAACACAAATTGTATTGCAAGCTCTACAAGATATCGCGCAATCTGTGACAAATGTGCAAGATCAAAGTCATCAAATTGCGACTTCGACTGAGCAGCAAACTGTGGTTGCAGAAGATATCAACAATAGCTTGGCAGCAATTAATCACTTAGTGAATAGCACTGCGGATCATGCCCATGAATTGGCGGATGAAGCACGTGATTTGAATGAATTGGCAGCCGCTTTAAATAAGACGGTGAATCAATTTAAGTTATAAAGATAAATTGCTGAAGTAGTTAAAAACCCGATGTCACCTGAAGATGACATCGGGTTTTTATCGTCAGCCTTCCCTGTTAGTCGTGGCGCAACCGCTTTCGCGTGTTCCATAAATTCGTGCCACTGTTGCTTATTCCATAAAGCAACTCCTTTGTCGGTCAATCCTTGTGTTGGTTGCGTTTGTACTTGTTCCATATAGTCTCCTCCTTACGCTAGCTTCATCCTGTTTGGCTCCTGCCTAAGCTTATTCCTTGCTGTCATCTCCATTCACTTTATCCATAAAGCGTTGCCATTGTGCGCTACTCCATAACGCCTTGTTACTTCCTTGCTGTCCTTTGTGCGTAGTTACATTATCCATACTGTAAACTCCTTGCGGTTTATCGTCCGTTACTCCTACAGCAGCTCCATGCTGTGCTCCATTACCCATCCTTGTAGATTAATGCGGTGATTATCGCTTAGCGATGATATACACAGCATGAATCAAACCTGGAATGTACCCTAATAAGGTTAAAAGAATATTAATCCAGAACTGCGCACCTAAACCTACCTGTAAAAATACGCCGAGAGGTGGAATTAAAACCGATAAAATAATACGTATTAAATCCATGACTCACTCCTTGAAAAAGATAAGCCCAGCCAAAGCTGGGCTATATAGGGCTTGCTATTATTCAGCAACAATCGTTAATTCATCGATTACTTTGCGAACATCTTCAGCATTTTCAGCAATGCTTACCGCTAATTGCTTTTCCGCATCAGACTCAACAGTACCTTTTAGCGTTACCACACCCATGTCAGTATCAACATCGATGTCTGTACCACCTACTTCTGAGCTAAATAAATAACGTGTCGTGATCACAGTACTAATTTTTGCGTCGGTTAAGTCGCTTTCTGCTGAATCAGCTTTGTCTGATTTCATGTGCTTAGCTTTCATGTTTTTAACAACAGTTAGTTCGTTATCAACAGAGCTAACACCGTCTAGGCTAAGAACTAGCTCTTCAGCAAGCTCTTTATCTAATTCGCTATCAACTTTACCTGTAAGTACAACCTTGCCATTCGTTACATCAGTGTTGATGTCAAAGTTGTTAAGGTTTGTGTTCATAAGAAGCACAGTTTCTGCCTTACCATCAATCCAAGCATCTTTACTTTCATTTTCCCAGCTGCTTGCCTGAGCTGACATGCTAGTTGCACCAATTACTAAAGCGGCAATCATAGATTTGTTAAAAGTGTTCATAATCTTTCTCCTTTTGATTAAAGACACTTTTACTAATGCGACTATAATGCCAACTATTTACTTGTTTACTTTCAGTAAGTTAATAGCTTATTCAGCGGCTATTTATATTCATTTAGGTAAAGATTTACAAGCTGCTCGGTAAGAAGTTCACGATGTTGCAAAAATAACCATTTAGTTGCTGATTTTATTAATCTGTGGTTAATTTAACTAAGTTGCTTATTAGCACAAAAATACAAACCATTGATTTATATAAAAATAAACTTTGGCCTAAGGCTTGCTTCGTAATTAATAACTAAAAAATCACCTTTAAAATCACAACAGGGAACTACCATGGCCGTTAAACTTGAAGATCGCCCAATCGATCAAGTAAGAGAAGAAGTTATTGATCAACTCATTTATAACTACAGTCATGCTGTTATTTCAGCCGAAGCATTTGAACGCCGACTAGACCAAGCAATGGCAGCCACTAGCAACGAAGTACTGGTTGAACTGGTTGCTGATTTAGAACTAAAAGCAGATATTGATTACAAATCGCATAAGCATGCGCAATTTAAACCTCACTACAGCAACAGCAGCGACAACGAAAGCCTGCAGCTTAGGAGTATTTTGGGTTCAAATGAGCGCAGCGGCCAATGGGTAGTACCAAAAGAAATTCACCTAACAAACTGCCTAGGTTCAATCGAACTCGACTTTAGCGAAGCAATTTTCCAACATCAGCACGTCACCATTTATGTGAACTGTATTTTAGGTAACGACGAAATCTACGTGCCAGAACATGTTAATGTGGTATCTAAATTATTTAGCGTAATTGGCAGCGTAGAGAATAAATCAGTTGCCTTAAATAAAGGCCAAGGCCCAACCATCACTATTGAAGGTAATGTATGGCTAGGCTCAGTCGAGATTTCAGTTAAACGTACCATGAAAGAAAAGTTCATCAGCTTTGCCAACAGCCTAAAAGCCAGTTGGAAGGAGATGAATAAGGTGCAGTAAAGTTGCGAGGTGCTAGGTGCTAGGTGCTAGGTGCTAGGTGCTAGGTGCTAGGTGCTAGGTGCTAGGTGCTAGTTACCGTAGCCGCGATTTTATATCGCGCAATATAATAAGATAACGCGCGAAATAAATTTCACGCCTACATCAACCGTAGGCGTCACGCTTGCTTGGCGCGTCTTACATACAACACAATTCCATCAATCAATGCCTGACCAAAAAACAACGCAATTCGGCTCAAAACTGCAAAGCTGACAGCTCTAGCTACAAGTCATTATTCCTCTCACTCGGGATATCACTAAAATACTCTACAAACTCAACTTCAAAACCTGCGGGGTCGATGAAATATACATTTTTACGATAGGGGTTTTCTGGGCCGTGTTTATCAATTTCATAACCAGCCGAAACAAGACGCTCAACTACAGCATTAATATCGTTTGTCACATAAGCAAAATGAGCAAGGCCTACTTGGTGGCCTGCTAAATCACGGTTTTCAGCTTCACCATTATCGCTTAATGCAAGATATTGGTAATCATCACCAAAGTGCAGCCACTTGCGCGGTTTGCCCGACCATTTGCTATCGCCTTGACTACGCACACGCCAGTGCGGGAATGCTGCTTTATAAAAGTGCAGCATGGCATCAACATTACTAACAACAAGGTTTACGTGCTCTAAATACATGGTAGTTTTCCTTTTTATTTTTAAACTGCCACCAAGATAAAACCTCAAGTTAAGTTTAGGTAAAGTACTTTTTCAAATAAAAAAGCCCCACTAAAGTGAGGCTTTTAAAAAATGATTCGTTATTTATGAATTAACTACCAGCAACCTGCATTTGTTCAATCAATACAGAGCCTGTTTGAATACCGCCACGGCGCTCGATGTCTCCACCTAAGCCCACAACGGCCTTAAACATATCTTTTAAGTTACCAGCAATCGTGATTTCACTGACTGGGTATTGGATTTCGCCATTCTCAACCCAAAAACCCGCTGCACCACGTGAGTAGTCACCGGTTACCGTGTTCACACCTTGGCCCATAAGCTCAGTTACTAATAAGCCTGTGCCCATGGTTTTTAAAAGTGCTTTTAAATCGGCATGGGTTTGTTCAACTAGCCAGTTATGAATACCACCAGCATGACCCGTTGGTGCCATAGACAGTTTGCGTGCTGCATAGCTTGCTAATAGGTAAGTTTGTAGTTCACCGCCTTGAATAATTTCACGATCTACGGTTTTTAAACCTTCAGCATCAAACGGCGAAGACGCTAAACCTTTTAATAAATGTGGGCGCTCAGAGATATTCACACAATCGCTGAATACTTTAGTGCCTAAGCTATCAAGCAAGAAGCTCGACTTACGATAAAGCGCACCGCCACCAATCGCCGACACTAAATGGCCGAATAATGAGTTCGCAATATCAGCTCTAAAAATCACTGGCACTTTCATGGTACCGAGCTTTTGGCTGTTAAGTTTAGCCAAGGTTTCGGTTGCTGCTTCGAGGCCTACTTTTGCAGCGTCGTTTAAATCATCTTTATGGCGTGCGATGGTATAAGCCGAGTCGCGCTGCATTTGCTCGCCTTCTTTACCAATCACCATCGTGCTAATGCTGTGACGCGTACGCGGGTAACCTGCAATCATGCCATGGCTGTTACCATAAACACGTAAACCTTGGTGAGATGAAAAACTCGCACCATCTGAATTTACAATGCGCTCATCGGCATTTAACGCCGCTTGCTCTGCTTGATGACAAAACTCCACACCTTGCTCAGGGCTAACTTCCCACGGGTGGTATAAATCTAAATCTTGCGGTGCAAATTCAAGTAACTCCTTATCAGCGATACCATTGAATGGGTCGTCAGAGGTGAACTTTGCAATATCAATGGCTTTTTCGACCACTGTACGTAATGTTTTAGGGTTTAAATCGGCTGTTGAAGCAGAGCCTTTGTTATTACCCACATAAACACTGATACCTAAGCCACCGTCTTGGTTAAACTCTATTGTTTCAACTTCGCCCATGCGCGTGCTGACAGACAAACCTGACGTGCTCGACATCGCCGCTTCTGCTGCTGTTGCACCCAATTTTTTTGCATGCTCCAGTACTTCGCTTACAGCGTCTTTCACTTCAGAAATGTGTTGATAAATAGGATCTTTCATCTTGTGTGTCCTAGGTTCTGATATTTTTTATAGTGTAACGAATGCTAACACACTGCGAGACCTGCATCAGCTAATATTAATCATTAACTAAATGGCGTATAATAGCGAATAGTTAAGTTTACTGAATGAGCATCCTTATGGCGAAGAAGAAAAAGCCACTTATCGAAGAAGAAATTATTTACGTATCAAAAAGCGAATTAAAACGTGAAGCCATGCAATATCATGGTCTGGGTGCTGAAATTGCAAAAATGCCGAAAAAGCAACGCGATCGTTTACCGCTTAATCACGATTTAAAAGAAGCGTTAGTTGTTTCTGATAAAGTAAGTGATAAGAGCGATGCTTACCGTCGTAACTTAAACTACATCGCAAAAGTATTACGTACCACAGAAAACGTTGATGAAATCCAAGCGATGATCGACATCATGCTTAACAAAAACAATCAAGCCGACGTTTTGATGAACAAAATCGAAACCCTGCGCGATGATTTGATTAAACAAGGTGACGACCTGATCAATTCAACAATTGATCAATACCCTTCTCTTGAGCGCCAAAAAATGCGCCAATTAGTGCGCAGCGCCGCAAAAGAAGTGAAAGCAGAAAAGCCAGCCAAAAATTACAAAGAGTTATTCCAGTATCTAAAAGATGCGATTATGCTTTGATTTATATACAGAAAGCCGCTTAATGAATATTTTGCGGCTTTTTAATAATCATTTCGGCGTTAAAACACCTCCTACAACCCCGTAGGAACGGCTTTAGCCGTGAACATCACGCACAACAATCATCTACCATTACGGTCTAAAAACCCACCTACAACCCCGTAGGAACGGCTTTAACCGTGAACATCACGCTCAATAATCACCTGAATATTTCGGCGTTAAAACGCCTCCTACAACCTCGTAGGAACGGCTTTAGCCGTGAACATCACGTACAATAATCACCTAAATATTTCGGCGTTAAAACGCCTCCTACAACCTCGTAGGAACGGCTTTAGCCGTGAAGAGTTTACCTATAGATAGATACAATCCCAAAAAGGGTAATCACGCACACTTTTAACAATTCCAGCCCTCAATGGGTTTGCGATGATGTACCTCGATACTCCAAGTAAATGTTCTTCGTTCCTTATTAAGGAATCATAATATCCTGGCTGCCAAATTTTTCGTTTAGAGCATGTTGCCTTGTTTATGAGATATGAACTCTTCCCTTTGACCTCTTGAATCAATCGAGCTAAAGGTACTTTATCTTGTAATTGAAATAACCAGTGTAGGTGATCAGGCATTACCACAAAACAGATAGTTTTAGCTTTAATTTCTTCAATAGCCTTTAGAGTGTTAATTAAAACTCGTGCATTATTAAAGTCAGAGAAATAACAGTTTCTATCAAGCGTTGAAGTGGTGACAGAGTAATAATGAAATGGGATTGATACCCTATGCTTTCTTAGATTTTGATAATGTGCGGTCATCCATAACCCTCCATTTATTATTTTAAATCTAGACAAAGACGTATAAGAATCAAGTTAAACCCTCGTATGAACCGCTTTAGCTGGGAAAAAGATAAACATGTTCGGCGTTAAAACGCCTCCTACAACCCCGTAGGAACGGCTTTAGCCGTGAACATCACGTATAATAATCACCTAAATATTTCGGCGTTAAAACACCTCCTACAATCCCGTAGGAACGGCTTTAGCCGTGAACATCACGCACAACAATTATCTATAATTTCGGCGTTAAAACGCCTCCTACAACCCCGTAGGAACGGCTTTAGCCGTGAACATCACGCACAATTATCACCATATCATTTCGGCGTTAAAACACCTCCTACAACCCCGTATGAACGGGTTTAGCCGTAAACATCACGCACAACAATTATCTATAATTTCGGCGTTAAAACACCTCCTACAATCCCGTAGGAACGGCTTTAGCCGTGAACATCGCACACAACAACCATCTATTATTTCGGCGTTAAAGCGCCTCCTACGTCAAAGCTGACAGCTTCAAACAAAAAAGGCTCTGAGCGTTCACTCAGAGCCTTTTTAAAATCGATAATCAATTACCAGATTTTTACGCGATCTTCTGGTTTGATATACATCTTGTCGCCTTCTTTCACATCAAATGCCTGATAGAATTCTGGCATGTTTGAAAGAATACCGATTACACGGTAATGGCTTGGTGAATGAGGGTCTGTCATTAGGCGGTTACGTAACTCTTCGTCACGATATTTGCGACGCCAAATTTGCGACCAACCCATGAAGAAACGCTGATCACCTGTGTAACCATCAATGATAGGTGCTTTTTCATCACCAAGTGATAATTGATAAGCAGTGTAAGCAACAGTTAAGCCGCCTAAATCACCAATGTTTTCACCTAATGTAAGCTGACCATTGACGCTTGCATCTTCAAATGGTTTGTACTCGTTATATTGAGCAACTAACTGACCTGTGCGCTCTTCAAACTGTTTAAGGTCTGATTCGCTCCACCAGTTACGTAAGTTACCATCACCATCATACTTCGCACCTTGGTCATCAAAGCCGTGACCTAATTCGTGGCCGATTACCGCACCGATTGCACCGTAGTTAACGGCATCATCAGCTTCAAGGTTGAAGAATGGCGGTTGTAAGATAGCCGCTGGGAATACGATTTCGTTGTTCACTGGGTTGTAGTAAGCGTTTACTGTTTGTGGTGTCATGTGCCACTCAGAACGGTCAACTGGCTTACCTAGTTTTGCAGTCATATCGGCATATTCCCACTCGCTGTGGCGAATGTAGTTACCTACTAAGTCATCACCTTTCACTTCAAGTGCTGAGTAGTCTTTCCATTTATCTGGGTAACCAATTTTTGGTGTGAACTTATCAAGCTTTTCTTTAGCAGCAATTTTTGTTTCTGGGCTCATCCACTCAAGGTTTTCAATCGCAACTGCATAACCTTTGATTACGTTATCTACTAACTCTTCCATGCGCGCTTTTGCTTCAGGTGGGAAGTTTTCTTTAACGTATACTTTACCTAGAATTTCGCCTAATACACCATTTGATGCATCAACCGCTTTTTTCCAAAGTGGAGATTGCTCTGTTACACCACGAAGTGTTGTGCTGTAGAAATCAAAGTTAAGATCTACTAGCTCTTTATCTAATAAGCGAGCGTAGTTACTAACAAAGTGGAACTTAAGGTAGTTCTGCCACGTTGCTAAGTCTGTATCGTTGTAGATACCTGCGAATTTTTCTAAGTAGCTAGGTTGGCGAATGATTACATCTTCAGTTTTGATACCAGATGCATCAAGGTAAGCTGTAAAATCAAAGTCGCCAGTAAGTTTGTTAGCATCTGCAACGCTCATCTTATTGTAAGATTTAGTCGCATCACGGCTCTCAACACGGCTCCACTGCGCATCAGCAATGCTTATTTCAAGATCAATAATTGCTTTAGCCGCAGACTCTGCATCTGCTACACCGGCTTTGCTTAAGATAGCTGTTACGTATGCTTGGTAAGCTTCACGAATTTTTGTGAATTTTTCTTCATCTTTTAGGTAGTAGTCGCGATCTGGTAAACCTAGACCAGACTGATAAACATACATCGCGTTTTCGCTAGAGTTTTTCGCGTCGTTGTTTACGTACCAACCAAACGGTAAGCTACCGCCTTTAATGCGAAGTTCAGCCATTAAAGCAACAAGATCTGACTTGTTCTTAACTGCATCAACGCTTTCTAGCACTGGTGTTAATGGCTTGATACCTGCCGCTTCACGGCCTGCTTCGTCCATGTAGCTGTTGTAGAATGCAGCTAGTTTAGCTTCATCAGAGCCTGGCTTAACGTCTTTATTAGCCGCTGCTTTTTCTAGTACTTCTTTCATCGCTTTTTGCGAATCATCGTAAAGCTGAGTGAATGAACCGTAGTTTGATTTATCACCTGGAATTTCTGTTTTCTCTAACCATTCGCCGTTTACGTGATAGTAAAAGTCATCTTGTGCGCGAACAGACTTGTCCATGTTCGCCAATTCAATGCCTGAATTTAAAGGAGCTTTTGCTTCAGTTACGGTCGCAGTTGCTGGTGCTTTAGTTTCTTGTTCTTTTTCACCACAACCAACAAGACCGAGGGCTAGTGCAATACTTGCCGCGGTAAGTGTTACGTTTTTCATGGGAGTCCCGTACTAATTATTTTTTGATGTATTTATCGAAAAACTAGCAAACATAATTAATCATTAGTTTTTCGCTTTCACCATAATAAACCGCTCAAGCAAAACAATAAAACCGAATATGTAACAATTCTTATCAAAACAAGATAAGCCGCATTTTTGAGCGATGGGAGGGGGAGATTAAGTGGTTAGTGGTTAGTGGTTAGTGGTTAGAACAAAGTAAAATACAATTCATGTGTAGCAAGTTCTTTGGTTTAATTACACAAAAAATAAAACCACCCTCTTGATCTGATCTGACTTCTGAAATCTAACTACTAAAAACTAACCTCTATTATATAACCAGCGCGCGAAATAAATTTCACGCCTACATCAGCGTAGGCGTCACGCTTGCTTGGCGCGTCTTACATTCATCACCAAGTCTGCAAATTAATAAAGAACCCGCAAACAATGCCACTCGGCTAGAAACTTATAGCTTAAAGCTTACAGCTCATACCTCTGTTTTATCTTTTCGATAATCTCAACATTCGCGGCTGGGAAGCTGTAATCATCAAGCTCGCTAAGTGCGACCCATTTACCTTGTTGGCCTTCAGCGCCATGAGCTGTGCCTGTGAAATCATCAACAATGTGGACATCTAAACGTACGCATTTATCGCCATAGTCATGTTCGATAACCATCAGCTCTTCACTGGCGTTTACGGTTAGGTTTACTTCTTCTAACAGCTCGCGCTGTAGCGCAGCAAATACGCTTTCGCCCAGCTCTACTTTGCCGCCTGGGAATTCCCATAAGCCGCCTTGGTGTTTGTCATCTGGGCGCTTACAAATAAATAACTGCTGATCTTTATAAATAACGCCAACAGCAACATGCACTACTTTTTTAGTCATTTGTTGTTTCCTTAATCATAAAAAAAGCGACGCAAGCGTCGCTTTTTATCACCGTGTTTTGGTTATTTTAATTTACCGCAACACTGCTTATATTTATTACCTGAACCACAAGGGCACGGCTCGTTACGGCCTACTTTTGGCTCTGCACGTTGTGTTACTACAGCACCTTCTGGTGTTTCGCCACCGATATGCTCAGCTTCTTCGTGTTGGTATTCACGTGGTGCATTTTCGCTACGACGATGTTGCTCTTCAACTTTCTCAACATCTTCTTCAGCGCGAACTTGTACTTTACTTAAAATACCCACAACGTCGACTTTTAAGTTCTCTAGCATTTCAGAGAATAGCTCGAACGACTCGCGCTTGTACTCTTGCTTAGGATTCTTCTGTGCGTAACCACGTAAGTGGATACCTTGACGAAGGTGGTCCATCGCAGCTAAGTGATCTTTCCAATGTTGGTCTAGGCTTTGTAGCATAATCGCTTTTTCGAATTGACGTAGTACAGACTCGCCTACCATCTCTTCTTTTTGCTTGTATGCTTGCTCAACCGCTTCTTCGATACGCTCACGAAGTTTCTCTTCGTATAGTTTGCTATCGTCAGCTAGCCATTGTGAAATTGGCAGCTCGATTAAGAAATCTTGTTTTAAGCGTTCTTCAAGACCTGGGATATCCCACATCTCAGCAAGGCTTTGCGGTGCAATGAATTGGTCAATCACACCATTTAGCACATCGCCGCGAATTGCAGTGATAGTTTCTGAAATATCGCCTTCTTCAAGTAGCTCGTTACGTTGCGAGTAAACAACACGACGTTGGTCGTTTGCTACGTCATCGTACTCAAGTAATTGCTTACGAACGTCGAAGTTACGTGCTTCAACTTTACGTTGTGCGTTTTCGATTGCGCGGTTAACCCAAGGGTGCTCAATTGCTTCACCGCGTTGCATACCTAGTTTACGCATCATGTTAGTCATGCGCTCACCAGCGAAGATACGCATTAGCGCGTCGTCCATTGATAAGTAGAAACGGCTTGAACCCGCATCACCTTGACGACCAGAACGACCACGTAGCTGGTTATCGATACGACGAGATTCGTGACGCTCAGTACCAATAATGTGTAGACCACCCGCTTCGATTACTGCATCGTGACGTTTTTGCCACTCATCTTTAATCGCTTTGATTTGTTCATCAGTTGGGTTTTCTAGCTTTTCAACTTCGCTGTTCCAGTTACCACCTAACACGATATCGGTACCACGACCAGCCATGTTAGTTGCAATGGTTACTGTGCCAGGTAAACCGGCATCGGCAACAATATCTGCTTCTTGTGCGTGGAACTTAGCATTAAGTACGTTGTGCTTAATTTTTTCTTTACGTAAGAACTGCGATAAGTACTCAGAACTTTCGATAGAAATAGTACCAACGAGTACCGGTTGACCACGTTCTTGACAATCTTTGATATCAGCAAGAATTGCTTCGTACTTTTCTTCTTGCGTTAGGTATACAAGGTCTGCACGATCGTCACGGATCATCGGTTTGTTAGTTGGCATTACTACAGTGTCTAGGCCATAGATAGACTGGAACTCAAACGCTTCTGTGTCTGCTGTACCTGTCATACCCGCTAGTGTGTCGTATAAACGGAAGTAGTTTTGGAATGTGATTGATGCCAATGTTTGGTTTTCGTTTTGAATGCGTACACCTTCTTTTGCTTCAACAGCTTGGTGTAAACCTTCTGACCAACGACGACCTTCCATTGTACGGCCTGTGTGCTCATCAACGATGATAACTTCGTTTTCTTTAACAACGTAGTCAACGTCTTTTTGATAAAGCTTGTGAGCACGAAGTGCCGCATACACATGGCTTAATAATGTTATGCTTGAAGCTGAGTAAAGTGAATCACCTTCTTGAATTAAGCCGCGCTCAATTAGTAGCTCTTCAACTTTAACTTGGCCGCGCTCTGTAAGGTGAACTTGCTTAGACTTTTCATCGATAGTGTAATCGCCGTCACCTTCAACGCCTTCTTCATCTTCTTTTTCTTGTAGCTCTAGATCAGGCACAATTTTGTTGATTTCGATGTAAAGTTCAGAGCTATCTTCAGCTGGGCCTGAGATAATAAGCGGCGTACGCGCTTCATCGATTAGGATTGAATCCACCTCATCCACTACGGCGTAGTAAAGTGGGCGTTGTACACGCTCTTCAATGCTAAATGCCATGTTATCGCGCAGATAATCAAAGCCAAATTCGTTATTAGTACCGTAAGTGATGTCGGCAGCGTAAGCGATTTTCTTTTGCTGCGGCATCATGCCTGGTACGTTACAGCCTACTGTTAGGCCTAAGAACTCAAATAATGGGCGGTTAGTTTCGGCGTCACGTTTTGCAAGGTAGTCGTTCACGGTAATTACGTGAACACCTTTACCTGTTAAACCACGAAGGTATGCAGGTAATGTTGCTGTTAGTGTTTTACCTTCACCGGTACGCATTTCTGCAATGCGACCTTGATGTAAAACCATACCACCAAGTAGCTGTACGTCGAAGTGACGCATGCCGTTTACACGCTTAGATGCTTCACGTACCACAGCAAATGCTTCTGGTAAAATGTCATCTAGGCTTTGTCCGTTATCGTAACGCTCTCTAAATTCAGCTGTTTTTGCTTTTAAATCTTCATCAGAAAGCGCTTCTAATTGCTTTTCAAGCGCATTAATTAGAGCGACCGTCTTTCTTAGGTTTTTAATAGTGCGGTCATTGCGACTACCAAAAATCTTGGTAAATAAATTAGATATCATGATAAAACCGTTACAATGTATTCTTTGTTAGCTAGTCATTAGCTAACCCACTTTCTTCAATTGATAATTAATATGCGCTTATGCTCATGATGTAGGGCATATTAATTAACAATTTATCAGTACGCTGTTCAAAACACCGCTTATTTCGTGCGCTATCATACCAGAGTCTGCGCAACATCAAACCTTCTGTTTATGAAGATATGGATTTTCAGCAAGAAAATTTAAAAATCAGCCATAATCTTTGATCTAACTCCATATAAAGGGTGAAAACAAGATTACTGAATAGATATGGCGACAATCGAAATAAAATCAAGATCAGGGAAGAAAAAAGCAGGTTAGTGGTTAGTGGTTAGTGGTTAGTGGTTAGTGGTTAGTGGTTAGTGCAAAGTAAAATACAATTCATGTGTAGCAAGTTCTTTGTTTAATTACACAAAAAATAAAACCACCCTCTAGATCAACTGATATCTAATTTCTGAATTCTAACTACTAAAAATCCGACTTCTGAAGTTTATCTCCTGTTATAAAACCTCCGCGCGAAATAAATTTCACGCCTTCATCAGAACGTAGGAGCGGCTTTAGCCGTGAATAAAACAAAGATATTCGGCGTTAAAACGCCTCCTACAGAGTTTTATTGCTGAGGAAAACTCAACACCATCCCCCCCCCACAGTTCGGCTGACGTCTGACGGCTGAAAGCTGACGGCTCCTTAAATTTCGGCACTAAAGTACCTCCTACGGGGTAGGCTCATAAACCACACCGCTCGGCTAAAAACTGACGACTTTATTTATTTTTGCGCCCATGTTGTGCTAAACGTTCTAACTTGGCTTTTAAAGATGGAGGGGCGTCTGCGGCGATGGCGCTGAGGTAATCGGCTGTTTGTTCACTCATTTGACGTTTAGAAACCGGCTTTTGTTCTGGCTTATTTGTTGCCGATAAGCGCTGAGTTGCTTGTGGGTTTGCGGTAATTTTAATTTGCCCAAGCTCTACCATGCCAGCGGCACGAAAATGCGAGAGCATATCCATTTTTAAGTAATTTAAACGCAGTGCAATCGGTGCCGAAACCGCTTCGATCATCAAAGTACCATCACGGTAATTACTTACTCGGCATTTTTTCGAAAGCGTTTCACCTAAAAAGTCATCAAGAATCGTTTGTTGAGAAGACAAGCCTTGGGTTTTACCAGCATAAGATGCCAAGCGACCACTCAAGCCCGCCATAATATCGCCAACAGCTTTTGGCGCGTATCTATCTTTTGCCATTAATCGTCTACCTAAAAAGGTTAATCACCACAAAGAGAATATACCACCTACGTAAATATGAAGCTATTAGGTTCGAGGGACGAGATACGAGATACGAGATACGAGGTGCGAGGTGCGAGGTGCGAGTTATCGTAGGCGTCACGCTTGCTTGGCGCGTCTAACATTCAACACCAAACCGGAAATCATTAAATAACCAACAAACAACACCGTTCGGCTCAAAACTGACGCCTGAAAGCTGATGGCTCCTTAAATTTTCGGCACTAAAGTACCTCCTACGAGTTAGGCCTTTGGGTAAGGCCTACAAACAATAACGCTCAACTCAAAACTTACAGCTTATAGCTTTAAGCTTCTCTTCCTCCCCCGTGATTGTTTCTGGTACACTTTTCCTTTGTTTTTTATTTAACTTGCACGATGACTCAACACTCTCTTACTTTAATTGTATTGGCTGGCGGGCTGGGTAGCCGCTTTGGCGGAAACAAACAAATTGCCGAAATACCAGGGCTGGGCTGTACCATCATGGAGCTTAGTATTCATGATGCGGTTAAAGCGGGTGTGAGCCAAGCGGTGATCATCATTAATAAAAAAATTCGTGCTGAGTTTGAAGCGACGATTTTACCGCGCCTACCTGAGTCGCTCGAAGTAATTCTAGTCGAGCAAGAAATTAGTGCTGTGCCAAATGGCTATGAGCACCTAGCCGCTGAACGCCTAAAACCATGGGGTACAGGTCATGCATTACTTTGCGCAAAACCCTATGTAAATAACCCTGCTATTGTCATTACCGCCGATGATTATTATGGCGAGTCCTCTTATGCAATTGTTAGTGAGCACTTCAAACAGCATAGCAATTGGGCGATGGTAGGCTACCCAATAAAAGATACCCTATCCGAAGAAGGTGGTGTAAATCGTGGTGTATGCTCTGTTGATAGCCACCAGCATTTAACCGATGTGGTCGAGTACCTAGATATTAAACTCGAAAATAATGTTTTAAAAGGCAACAATCCACATGGTGAGAGATTACAAATTGCCGATGATGCCCTAGGTTCTATGAGCTTTTGGGGAATAACACCTAGTTTATTTAATGACTTAGAAACAGGTTTTATTGAGTTTTTAGAAAATACTGACAACGGTGTCACGAAAGAGTATTATTTACCAAATGAGATACAACTCGCGATTCAAGATAACCGCCAAGCTGTAACCGTTTATACTGCACAAGAGCCATGGTATGGCGTGACCTACAAAGCTGAATTGGATGCAATAGCACACACTTTATGTCAGTTACGTCGTAAGCAAAACGATTAACCCTTGCCTCTTCTTGCAAAAAATAAGTAATGGAAAATTAATGAAGTCGAATCCTGTTGCAACTTATCTTTCTGAGCACTTTGGCTTAAGCACAGATAACGTAACGCTAAAGCCAATTGGCAATGGCCACATCAACACAACCATGTTACTTAAATCAGAAGAAAACGCCTTGGTTGTGCAAAAGTTAAATACCGATGTGTTTCCTAATCCTGAGCACCTAGTTGAAAATGCACGACTAATTGAGCAGCACCTTAGTGAAAAACACGACAATGGTGAATACAACCTCGAAATTATTCGTCATGTTCCAACTATCGAAAGCGACTTTTTAGTTGAATGCGATCAAGGTGTTTGGCGTGCACTCGAATTTATTGGCGGCAGTTATAGTGAAGATGTAGTAGCAACTATCTCGCAAGCACAAACTGCAGCCAATGCATTTGGACAATTCGCGCTAGCACTACAAGATTTTCAGGCTGATCAGCTGCATCATGTGATCCCAGATTTTCATAACTTAGCGATGCGCTTTGACGCCTTTAAAGAGGTAATCGAAAAAGATCCTGTAAATCGTGTGGCCCTTTGCCAAGACGACATCGACTTTTGTTTAGCTCAACAATCTTTAGTTGATGAGTTAAAACAACTTGAAGGAAACATTCCTTTAAGGCCATGCCATAACGACACAAAAATCAACAACATGCTATTTTGCACGCAATCTGATGATGCAAAAGCAGTCATCGACCTAGATACCTGTATGCCTGGTTATTGGTTATTTGATTTTGGCGATATGGTGCGTACCTTCTGCTCACCTGAGCAAGAAGACTCTACCAACCTAAGTAATGTGCGTGTTCGTGAAGAAATCTTCGCCGCCATCGTTAAAGGTTATGTTGAACCACTACAAGATGTGATCACCGACGCCGAAAAAGAAAGCTTTTGGTTAGGTACCAAGGTCATGACCTTTATGATTGGCCTGCGCTTTTTAACAGACTTTATTGATGGCGATAATTACTTTGCCACCAAACATGCAAACCATAACCTAGAACGCGCACGCAACCAGTTTGCTTTATATCGCGATATTCTTGAAAAGGAACATACGTTAAAAGCGATATTAGAGATAAATAAAGGGTAAAAATACAGTGGTTAGTGGTTAGTGGTTAGTGGTTAGTGGTTAGTGGTTAGTGGTTAGTGGTTAGTGGTTAGTGGTTAGTGGTTAGTGGTTAGTGGTTAGTACAAAGTAAAATACATTTCATGTGTAGCAAGTTCTTTGTTTAATTACACAAAAAATAAAACCATCCTCTCGATCAACTGATATCTAACTTCTAAAATCTAACCACTTAAATAATATCTAGCCTTAAAATCAGGAGATTATTATGCATATAAAACACCACGGAGCGGTGAAAGGCGTAACAGGGTCTTGCCACCAGCTATTTATTGATGACACAAATTCTGTACTTGTTGATTGTGGGCTATTTCAAGGAGAAGATAGTAAACAAGACCTAGCTATTGAGTTTGATATATCAACGGTAAAAGCGCTGATTGTTACACATTGCCATATAGATCATGTTGGTCGCATACCCTACTTACTTGCTGCAGGTTTCAAGGGGCCTATTTTTACCTCGGTTGCCACCGCCAAGCTATTGCCTATGGTGATTGAAGATGCCTTAAAAGTGGGTGTAACTCGCGATGAAGCAATGCTCCGCACCTGCTTAAAGTTACTAAAACAACAGATTGTCTCTCTTGATTTCAACACATGGTACTGCATTCCCGTAGGAATGGGCTTTAACCGCGAAAAAGTAGCCTCAAGCAATCAAAAACCCTTATATAAAATTCGCCTGCAACGCGCCGGGCACATTTTAGGCTCTGCCTATGTTGAAATTGAGCTAGGTAAAAAGCCAAATACGCATAGAGTGGTATTTTCTGGTGATTTAGGTGCACCTAACACGCCATTATTACCAACGCCAAAACCGCCTTACCGCGCCGATACATTAGTTATTGAGTCAACCTATGGTGATAAAAACCATCAAGGTCGTAAAGAGCGTGTAGCCATACTTAAAAAGGTTATAGAACGTGCCATAAGTGATAATGGCGTGGTACTTATACCCGCTTTTAGCATTGGCCGAACTCAAGAGCTACTCTATGAGTTTGAACAGCTTATTCACTCTGCAAGCAAACGCTCTATGTGGCATAAACTGCAAATTATTGTAGATTCGCCAATGGCTGCTAATTTCACAAATGAATATTTACACTTTAAAGCGCTGTGGGATAACGAAGCAAAAAAACGCGTAAAACAAGGTCGCCACCCGCTCGACTTCAACCAACTACACACTATTGATAGCCACCAAGAACATCTTGCCCTGATTAACTTTTTAACCTCTAAACAACAGCCAGCAATAATCATTGCTGCTAGCGGTATGTGTAATGGCGGCAGAATAGTTAATTACCTAGAGCGGTTTTTGCCCGACAAAACAACCGATGTCATTTTTGTTGGCTACCAAGGGCAAGGAACATTAGGCCGAGAAATTCAAAAATACGGCCCACGCGGCGGCTATGTATTTATCGATAATCAAAAAGTAATGATTAAAGCGCAAATTCATACCATCAGCGGCTACAGCGCCCATGCAGATCAAAAAGGATTAACCAGATTTGTCACCGGTATGCGCAAAAAGCCAAGTTTAATCAAAATCGTCCACGGCGATAAGCAAGCCAAACAAGCACTAGCAGAAAAGCTTAAAGCTGAGTTAGGCGAAAGAGTAGAAATAGTGGTTAGTGGTTAGTGAGTTGCGAGTTGCGAGTTGCGAGTTGCGAGTTGCGAGTTGCGAGTTGCGAGTTGCGAGTTGCGAGTTGCGAGTTGCGAGTTGCGAGTTGCGAGTATACAAGGGTAAATTAATTATTTTTATGTAAGTACATTAATTTACCTAGCATTTTACCAATTTCTTCACACTCATTTGTTATGAGTAAGTAGTTTTCCTTATGCAAGTAACCCAACTCAAAAGCAAGCATAACTTGTGTTTTGAGTTCACCGACGGAGCCTTTAGCTATAAAAAGGAAATGAGCTCTTTCTTTTTTAGAAAAGCGCTCATACCCTTCAGCGATGTTACTTGGAATTGAAACCGAGCAGCGACACATTTGATCTTTTAAACTAAAATCTTTGAGTAAATAAAAACTTCTATAAACTAAAAGACTTAATTGAAAAGATCTTTTCCATACATCTAATCTCTCGTAGTACATAGCCACTCCTTGGCATCAGTATCTGACTCGAATCTCGAATCTAGTATCTCGTATTTCGAATCTCGCTTCTCGCTTCTCGCTTCTCGATTCTCGTTTTTCGCTTCTCGCCCCCGCTACTGCGAGTCGCTACTATTTATAACTCTCATACGCTTCTTTCATTCGCGCTAGGTTGCTATAAATATAGCTCGAAGTTAAACGACCACGTTTAAACATTGTATTGTCTAAAGAGACTTGTGTAGAAGGAGCGTAACCTTGGTTAAATACAAGAGTATTATACGTGCCTATTTGTGTTGATAAGCCAATACGCCATATATCGCGGCCTTTTAACTGGCCAAACGGTGTGACTTTCATATCTTTGCGAGGTGTAAGTGGGATACTCAAGCCAACCCCTGCTTTTTGAGCATCGGTATTTTCATAGAATACAGCTATGTAGCTATCACCAAACCAAAAGCGACTTTCAAGTTTTACACCACTGTCACCATAAAAATACTTACCAGCCGTAGCATGTAGGGTGATATCTTGCTCTACCCAGTTGTACTGGTATGTAAGTGTTTCGTACTCACGTGATGCGCGGTAATCTGCATAATCAAAATAAGCGATTTTAGCACTTACTTTATGGCGACCCTCAGGGCTTAACCAAGCCGTTTCGTTAATAATAGCTTTGTAATCAAAGTAGTCTTTAAAAAAACCGATCTGCGTTTGGTTATAAAAGCCATACGGCAGTGCAAAGGTTTGGTGCAGCATTGCATTTACAATACCTTCATCTAGGCTGTAATTATCAAATACACCGTTATCTTCAAAGTCACTGCTTTCATCTAAAATAGTTTGGCCGGTAACTTTTATGCCACCACCTTGCCAAAGCGGCACGTCAAGCTCGGCACGCAAGCCTACAGAGTAGTCAAATACTCCAAACTCTGTTGCATAAGTATTAGATAAAGCTGGGCTTAAAGTTAAGCGCGGTTTAAAGTAAGGGCTAGCCTCTGCCTTACCGGCCCATACTACACCTTCAGGAATACTCGCTTTGCCCTGCTGTACATTTAAATCAGGGCTTACACCTTTTTCGATAAATAAGCGATAATTATCAACCTTGCCCTGAATTGCAATTAAAGGAATATCTGTTTTAGAAAGCTGTACGTTAAAGTGCGTACTTTCGTTAGTTACACTTTCAGCAATACGGCCAAGTACAACACCAATGGCATCGATGTCGTTACGGTTAAATACCGAGTTTTCAAAGTTTACGAATACGGTATTGAGGTTGTAGCCAACCACTACATTTTCAAAGCCATCGTTTATTAACGCTTCTTTTAATTCGATTACTTGGCTATTTAAGCTTGAGCTTGAAAGTTTTTGCGAAGTTTGTATGGGTGATTTTTTTAAACTTGTAGCCGTGAGAGCTTTTGCTTGTTCAGCCAATTCTGGCGCCATAGCTGTTTGAATAAAACCAATGCCATGGTCATTGATTTTAGCTATTGGCTTTGTAGCAACCGGGGCTACATAAGGGGCTGCTTCAACTTTTTTATAATTTTGTTTATCTTCACTCGAAAGCGGCATACTAAAGTTAACGCCCCAATAGGTGTCTTGTTCTGAGTAATCTGTATTACTATAAAAGCGGCTAGTAAAGGTTATTTCACCAATATCATACAGCCACTTTTTAGGAATAGTCACTTTAGCACCGGCATTAAATGCCTCTGCATCATGCTCTGCTTGCAAACTAAACCAATCAAAAACTTGATACTCTATACCACCAAATACGCCATCCATCTCGCCATGAGGACGTTTGCTTTTTGCGATACCTGCAGAAAATCTAAAGTTCCATAATTCTTTTGATGCCACAGCATAATATGTCTCATATTGATTAACGTCTCCCCCAACATCTTTAGTACCAACAGCTAAATTGAACCAATCTTCTGGAATGTATGGAATTTGATACTTAGCATTAAAAGATAAGTCTCTTAACTGCCATGATGTATCTGGATCAAAAAATTTATCATGCATAGTCTCTGAAGCAATCAAACCGCTCACTTCTAAACCTTCGAATAATCCAACACTTACAATAAAGTTGTGGCCATCTATATACTCTGCGCCTCTCAAATCGAGCTGATTATTATAACCAAAACCAACTAATCCTTTTTTTTGTACTTCAGCATTTGGGGTATTGATTAAACCGGTGTAACCAGCAAAAGATTGATGAGAGTTAATTTGATCTGCATAAACAAGTGGTGAGCTTAGCGCTATTGCACTACCTAAAAAGACATTCAGCTTAGACATAAACTATTCCGAGTTAAAATTATAAAAATCCTTAAATTAGATTAAATATAACATTAGATGTGAGAAACGAGAAGTTAATAGCGAGGTGCTAGGTGCTAGGTGCTAGGTGCTAGGTGCTAGGTGCTAGGTGCTAGGTGCTAGGTGCTAGGTGCTAGGTGCTAGGTGCTAGGTGAACAAGATTTTATTTTGGGGTGGGATAAAGCAAGTGGTTAATAGCTAAAAATTAACCTCTAACCACTAAATGATCTGACCTCTGAAATCTAATATCTATCGTCTGATTGATCTGACTCCATAAAAGTAGACACCTTTTTGGAGTCAGTAATCATGAAAGTAAAACCATATCGTAAACATTCCCTCGAATTTAAAATAAAAGTTGTTCAAGAGTCGTTAGACACCACAGATACAGTTAAGATGGTCGCGAATAAATACGGAATTCATCCTGACATGCTATCAAGTTGGAGAA
>NZ_LOPY01000010.1 GCF_001469895.1 Pseudoalteromonas sp. XI10
TATGACCTCGAAGAAGAAAACAGCAAAGCCATTAAAGAACCAAGGCCCAGACAAGTCATACACAGATTTAGAACGCCAAATTCGCAAGCTTGAGAAGCAACTCGAAGATGCTCAGTTGGAGAATGACGTTTTAAAAAAGGCGAAGGTCTACTTCGACAGCCTAAAAGAATAAGGTTCGAATATATCCACAAGGTCACAGATGCCAAGCGCACAGTGAAGAAGTTGTGCAGTTGGTTATCTGTGTCGCCGGCTGGGTATTATAAATGGTTAAAGCAATTACCTAGCACACGCCAGAAAGAGAACAGTTCGTTACTTAAGTTTCTAAAGCATATTAGCGACCAAGAGCATTGTATCCCTGGTTATAGAAAGCTATGGGAGGCAGCGGTAGCGCATGGCTTTGATTGCAGTAAAGGACGTGTGCAGAGACTATTACAAAGCGTTGGCTATCGTTCAAAGTCAGGTAAGAGACGCTATACAAGTCGCGCGAAGAAAGAAGGTACAATCAAAGCGAGTAACTTATTACGACGCCAGTTTAATGTTGATGTAGCAAATACCGTGTGGGTATCAGACATCACACAAGTACGCTGTAAAGATGGTTGGCAGTATTTGTGCGTCATCCTTGATTTGTACTCTCGTAAGGTTGTTGGCTGGGTAACAAGTCGGATAAACAACGCCGAATTAGTCATTAAAACACTGAGAAAGGCATGGTCAGCACGCAAACCTGATGGTGTGAACTTGCTCTTTCATTCAGACCAAGGAGCTCAGTATGTCGCAAAGGAAACAGTGAAGTGGTTAACTAATAGAGGTGTCACAGTGAGTATGTCTAGAAAAGGTAACTGCTGGGATAACGCATGCTCAGAAAGCTTCTTCGCGCAGTATAAAAAGGAGTGGATAAAGAATTTAAATGAACTGAGTCGTAGTGAAATGACAACACAAACGTATTTTTATATTGAAAAATACTACAACTCAGTAAGAAGGCATGGCACCCTAGGGTATAAAAGTCCCATGCAATACGAACAAGTTAATTAAACCCCGTGTCTACTTTATCGGGGTCAGATCAGATACCTGACATCTGAAATCTAATATCTAACCTCTGATATCTAATATCTAATATCTTATTTTTAAACCGCTTTTAAGTGTCGCTCTGCTGGCGCTACCATTTCGGTTACAAAATCAGTAAATTCTTCACCTAGGTTTTCGTCACGCATGCTGTATTCAACAATCGCTTTTAAATAACCAAGTTTATCGCCACAGTCGTGGGCACGGCCGCTCATGTGGAATGCTTCAACAATTTCGTGCTTCATTAACTCATCGATAGCATCGGTAAGTTGAATTTCACCGCCCGCACCCGCTGGTGTTTTAGCAAGTAATGGCCAAATAGCTTTAGATAGAACATAACGGCCTACAACAGCTAAATTAGATGGTGCCTCTTCAGCTTTTGGCTTTTCGACCATGGTCTTAATTGGCGCACTTTCGCCCGCTTTAATTTTAACGCCGCCGATATCAGCAATACCATATTTATGTACGCTTTCTTGTGGTACTGGCTCTAGCATGATTTGGCTTGCTTTAACTTCATTAAAACGCTTGATCATAGCAGCAATATTTTCGGTTTTTTGATCTGCTGTATAGCTGTCTAAAATAACATCTGGCAGTACAACAACAAAGTCGTCATCGCCAACAATTGGCTTTGCACACATAACAGCATGGCCTAATCCTTTAGCCTCGCCTTGGCGTACGTGCATAATGGTTACATCAGGAGGGCAAATTGAGCGCACTTCTTCAAGCAAGGTACGCTTTACACGTTTTTCGAGGGTTGCTTCAAGCTCAAAGCTAGTATCAAAGTGGTTTTCAATGGCATTTTTAGAGCTATGCGTTACAAGTACAACCTCTTTAATACCGGCAGCAACACATTCGTTTACTATGTATTGAATAAGTGGTTTATCAACCAGAGGTAGCATTTCTTTAGGAATTGCTTTTGTCATCGGTAACATACGTGTACCAAGGCCTGCAACAGGAATGACAGCTTTCATAATGTTTAGTCCCTTAAGTGTAGTGGTAAGAATAAATAATTACAAAGTATGAGTTATTAACTCATTTTGCGCAATAGTAAAAAGATATTTATAAACAAGTTAGCAGTAATAATATTGACGGAGGATGAATGAAATAAAGAAGTCAGAAGTCAGAAGTCAGAAGTCAGATCAAGCTAGTGGCTGGGGTGCCACTAGCAAGGGGTTAGTTATAAAAATTTACGAGAGTAGTAATAAACTGTTCAACTTGCTGTTGATCTAGTTCATTAATACCTGCCGCTGCTGCGCGGCCGCCGCCGGTGGCAAATTGGCTGCATACATCAACAGCACCTTGTTTATTATTGAGTGGTGCTCTTACACTTACGGTAAAACTTCCTTTGTTATTATAGGTAAGCACTGCATGGGCTTTATTAGGTGCTAGGTTTGCAAGGTCGTTACCTAATACACCACTTACACGGCGTGCCCATGGAGCGTCATCAAGTAAAATAACCTTTGCTGTATCGCAATTATGTAAAACCTTAGCGTCAGCTGCTTTTTGCATATCAGCTTTGTAAGCTTTTTCTAATACGTAATAAACCGACTCATGGTCGTTAATAGCATCAAGCGGTGACTTGTATTTTAGTAGCTCGTTAAATAAGTTTGCTGGCGCAAAGTGTAAATCGGCCACCTCGCTGCCATAGCCGTTATAGTTAATATACGTGCCAAATGCTTTAAGTTGTGACTTTTCGAGCTCTGTTAAGCCTAGTTTATCGGCTTCGCTATCAGCTTTTGCAAATAAATTATCACCATAAGCAGCTGTAATAGCCCATAAGTGGTATTGCTTATCGATAAGGTCGCTCACAATTAAGCTCGTACACATGTTTGCATCTAAATCGATATGGGCAAATAAGTTTGCATGATTCGGAATATCACCCGCTTTATGGTGGTCTACATACATTACTCGTGCACCCACACATAAAGCGTCGTGCAACTCTGCCATGTTTTTTTCCATTGAAATATCGAGTACACGTATATTATCACCGGCTTTTGGGGTGATTTTTTTCAATAGTTGAATATCACGTTTTACGCCGGTTACTTTCACGCTTTCAACAGGGTTAGCGAGCTGTAACTGTAAAAGTGCGATGATGCCATCGGCATCACCGTTAAAAATATCGTAGTTCATAAAATCTCAAAGAATAATAAAGTCAGATTATAGATGTTAGAAGTTAGAAGTTAGAGGTTAGACGTCAGGGGTTAGATATCAGATTTTAGGCGTCATATATCAGAGGTCAGAAGACAGATATCAGATTTTAGACGTCAGGTTTCTGGCTCTAGATTTCTATAATCCCTGCTTCGCATAAATAACCAATAATTTGCTCAACGCTTTGCTCAATGCTTTGCTCTGCTGTTTTTACATGAATCTCTGGTTGCTCTGGTACATCGAACGCCGAGCTAATACCTGTAAAATTAGGGATCTCACCGGCACGGGCTTTTTTGTATAAACCTTTAGGGTCACGGCTTTCACAAACCTCTAATGGCGTATCGATAAATACCTCTACAAATTCACTCTGGTTCATAATGCTGCGAGCACGAGCACGGTCTTCTTTAAACGGTGAAATAAACGCCGTTGATACAATTAAGCCCGCATCAACAAACAGCTTAGCTACTTCGCTAATACGGCGAATATTTTCAATACGGTCTTCGTCGCTAAAAGTAAGGCCCTTGTTTAAGCCCATGCGTACATTGTCGCCATCAAGCAGATAAGTATGACAACCTAATTCAAATAACTTAGCCTCAACCGCGTTCGCAATAGTCGACTTACCAGAGCCACTTAGTCCCGTATACCAAAGTAATACCGGCTTATGCCCTTTATGTTGTTCTTTTTCAGCACGCGAAACAGTTTGATCGTGCCATACAATGTTCTCGGTCATGGTACCTCTTGGATTTGGGTTCAGATTTCAGATTTCAGATTTCAGAGTCAAATCGATTCTTTAAACTTGTTAACATGGCAGCTAACTCTTTTGACTCTGCAATCCAGCTTATAGCAACTTCACGCCCTATATAACCAACCTCTAAACCAATGTAAATTTGAGTTCTAGCTTCAGCTAAAGAGGCTCTAGCAATATCAATAAAGCGACTCTTTTCTTTAAAGCTATCTCTACAGACTCCCTCTGCAATATTGCTTGGCACTGAAAGGCCTGAACGAGTTAGTTGGCTCCTGAAAGCATAATCATTTAATTGAGACGTTGTTTTATAAATTTCTGCACTTAATTGAACGGCTCTTTTCCAAACATCTAATTTTTCAAAATTCATCGCAGCTCAGCTCCCTCTGATATCTGACTTCTAATATCTTACCTCTATAAAGTTCGATTTTAAACGTAAAACACAGTGTATTTACTTTAGAATACTGAGAGGTATGTGATAAGGGACGGTAGGCAGAACTTTATATTTATATATGTCACATGCTAATCGTGATGACTTCTTCCACACACCCATTTGTTCAAATTTCATAATTAGTCCCTTGCCATTAAGTGAAATCCATTCACAACTAAACCTTATCTCAAAATAAACCTAGCGCCTAGAGCCTGAAGACATATTTCTACCTAACGCCTAGCACCTAGCACCTAGCTCCTAGCACCTAGCATCCTAGCACCTAGCGCCTAGCGCCTATTACCTAGCACCTAACCCCTAGCGCCTTACACCTAAAACGGAAAAAACACGGGTATCAGGGTCAGTACCACTAGGCTGTAGGTGATTGAGATCGGTAGGCCAAATTTTATAAAATCGGTTAGCTTATAGTTGCCGGCGTTATAAACCATTAGGTTGGTTTGGTAGCCATAAGGGCTAATAAAACTGCCACTCGCAGCAAAGGCGACAGCCAATACAAATGGCATGTAACTTACGCCTAAACCTTGAGCTATGGTAAATGCAATGGGGAATGTAAGCGCTGCTGCTGCGTTATTTGTTATTAACTCTGTAAATAAAAGAGTAAGTAAAAATACACCAATAAAAGCAATGTAAACGCTTTGCCCGGCAAGTAAACCCTCAACTTGCTCTGCTATTAGTTTAGATACACCGGAATTATCAAGCGCTGTAGCTAATGTTAAAGCACTCATAACAATAAGCCAAAGCTCTAACGGAAAGCGTCGCTTAATTTCGTTTAGCGATAAACAACGGCAACCCACCAGCATGGCTAGGTAAAAAATAAAGCTTTTTAATAAGCTAATATCAAAAATTAACGAGCCAGCAATGGTTGCCACAAAGCCCCAAGTAACAATACGCTCTTTTAAGCCTTTAAGCATGTTGTCGGCTTTTACACCGCTCAGAATAAAAAAGTTTTTAGTTAAGTTAGTACGTTTAGCAAAGTCAGGGCCAACAGCAAGAATCAAAAAGTCGCCGCTTTGAATGGTAATATCGCCCAGCTTACCCGAGAGTTTTTCGCCTTCGCGGCGCACTGCAACTACGGCAGCATCGAACCTTGCACGAAAGCCCGCGGTTTTTAGGGTTTTACCTACCACAGCCGCACCCGGTTTAATAACAACTTCGGTTAAGTTATCGCGCAGTAAACCATCTTGCTCTGCAAATAGGCTTAACCCCTCAAATTGCTGTAGCACCAGCACTTTAGTGACATCGCCAGAAAAAATAAGTTTATCGCCTTCACGGATCATCTGCGTTGGCGCTACGGGCGAAATTAAGCGGTTATCGCGTACTACCTCAACCAAAAATAGTGACTCTAAACTACGTAAGCCATTTTGCTCTACTGTTTTACCTATCAGCGGTGAGCCAGTATTCACTTTTGCTTCAACAAAGTAATCACTTGAGGTTTCATCTTTGCATACTTTACCTTTAAGGCGGTTAATCGTGAGTGCCATCACTAATACACAGGCAGCAACTGCTGCTAGGCCTATGGGTAAAAAATCAAAAAATTTGAACCCCTCTGCACCGCGTTCAATCAGCATAGAGTTAACAATTAAGTTAGTTGAGGTACCAATTAAAGTGAGGGTGCCACCTAAAATAGCGGCATAAGAAAGGGGGAGTAAAAGCTTTGTTGGGGCAATAAGCTTATTATTTTTTACAGGGCTAATTAAAGTAGCAACCACCGCGGTATTATTTAAAAAGCCAGAGGCTACAACTGTTGCCAATAAGGTTCTGACATAAGACTTAACCACAGAGCCATTAAATAAAACATTGGCAAGTTTTCGTAAAAAACTGGTGCGTTCAAAAGCAAATGCGCAAACGACCAATAAAAGCAGCGTAACCAACCCAGGGTTAACTGCATTATTCAGTAATTGTTCGGTAGAAACTAGGTTAGTGGCAAAGCAGGCTAAACAAGCGGCTGCAAATACACGCTCAGGAAATTTTTGAAATTTTATTAAGCCTACAATGGTTGTAATAAATATAACCACTATCAACCATTGCTGTAAGATCATTCAAACATCCTTATTCGTAGCTCGTAGCTCGTAGCTCGTAGCTCGTAGCTCGTAGCTCGTAGCTCGTAGCTCGCCAAATCATATCTTCTGCCAAAACATTAAGGTATTGAAGCCTAATCGTTTTTTAACAAAATAAACGGCGAGTAAGTTTTGTAAACTTATAAAAAACGCAGTGGCTGTCGCAGCACCAATAGCGCCAAACAACTTAGTGAAAATAGGCACACTGATTAAAACACCAAAACCACTAATGAGTGTGACTAAACGCATATCGCGCTCATGGCCGCTCATCATTAGTAAATAACCAACAGACCCAGTCACTACATTAACCGCTTGCCCTAAAACTAAAATCTGTAAAATTAGAGCTCCTTGCTTAAACTCTTCACCAAAAAGGCCCATTAAAAATTCAGGAAACAGCAGCATAAATAGCACTATGGGTAATGCACTTAGTACGAGTAATCGCACAGAAAATAACGCAGTTTTACGAATGCCATGCTCATCACCTTTGGCATGAAAGGCTGAGAATTTAGGTGCTACAACTAAGTTTACCGCCATTAAAATAAACGAGGTTAAAAGTGCAATACGCTGGGCAACACTAAAAAAAGCGACCTGCTCTGCCACTAAAAAAACACCTACAATGATTGGTGCACTCCACTGTACTGCTTGACTCATTATTATAATGACCCAATTAGGCCTTGCGCTATGCCAAAGTTGTTGAGGGTTTGGCTTTTCACCATTATTATTTAAGTTTTTAATACTTAACCAGTAAAAAAAACTAGATGTTACCCCTAATGATAAGCTTAAATAAAGAGCCGCAGTACTTGCTGATTCGGCCGAAAATACAATTACCGCAGCACCACACAGTATAAAATGAGCTATATTTTGGCACGGGATACTAGCAATGAGTTTATGACGAGCCTGCAAGCTCATTGCTACTAAAAACACGATACTAAAGCCAATTATCGCGGGTGCTATAAACTGCAAGCTTGTTGCAAGCCCTGGTTTATTAAAAACACTTTCAGCAAGCCAAGGCGCAAGAGTATAAGTAATAACAGTAAATACAAATGAAACAGGCAGAACATATTTAAGTGCAAAATTTAATATTGCCTTTACTGTATTGCCATTAATTGCATCTGCTGATGTAAAACGCAATACAGTATTGTCAAAGCCAAGCCTAGCCACCGCAGACAGTAACATAACCAAGGCAAGCGCAAGAAAAAAATAACCTGACTGCTCTGCACCTAATTGCCTTGCAATAATCAGGTTAAAGACAAAAGACATCCCCGCCCCTAACACTCTTATTGCTAAGGCTAATAGAGAGTTAATTACCGTATGACGATGCTCTTTATTATCAAGCAATGCTTTAATTTTTGACTTCATTTGTACAAGGCTATTTAAAAGTTATATATTGAAAACTAATCATTTCCGAACAAATCTCGGCTATATACTTTAGCAACAACATCACTCAACTCTTCTGCCATGCGGTTAGATACGATTACATCAGAGATACTTTTAAGCTCATCAAGATCTTTAATCACACGTGAGTTAAAAAACGCATCCCCTTCAAAGGTTGGCTCGTAAACTACCACTTCAATGCCTTTTGCCTTGATGCGCTTCATAATACCTTGAATGGCCGATGCTCTAAAGTTGTCAGAGCCTGTCTTCATGACTAACCGATAAATCCCCACTACTTTTGGGTTGCGTGCCAAGATAGAGCTCGCAATAAAATCTTTACGAGTCGTATTAGCATCAACAATTGCGCGAATCATATTGTTTGGCACATCTTGATAATTAGCTAGTAATTGTTTGGTATCTTTTGGTAAGCAGTAACCACCATAACCAAACGACGGGTTGTTATAATGCTTACCTATACGCGGGTCTAGGCCAACACCTTGAATAATTTGCTTAGCATCAAGGCCATGGCTTTCTGCATAGCTATCTAACTCATTAAAGTAAGCCACACGCATTGCAAGATAAGTATTAGAGAATAGTTTTATTGCCTCTGCTTCAGTAGAATCAGTAAACAGAATATCAATGTTTTCTTTAACGGCCCCATCAGCTAGTAAGTTAGCAAAAGTTTCAGCGCGTCCACTTTGTTCACCAACAATTATGCGTGACGGGTGTAAGTTATCGTAAAGCGCCTTTCCTTCTCGTAAAAACTCGGGTGAGAAAATAATATTGTCAGTACCAAACTTCTCGCTAACAGATTTTGTGTAACCAACCGGCACTGTTGACTTAATAATCATGGTTGCGGTTGGGTTGATGTCTAAAACATCTGTAATTACAGACTCTACAGTTCGAGTATTAAAGTAATTTGTTTCAGGGTCATAATCGGTAGGTGTCGCAATTACTACAAACTCAGCTTCACTAAGAGCTAAATGCTTATCAGTGGTTGCAATAAAGTCTAATTGTTCATTTTGTAAAAAATTACTTATTTCAGCATCTACTATCGGTGACTTTTTTTCACATAGAAGTGCCACTTTCTCTTTATCTATATCTAATGCAATCACTCTGTTTTTTTGTGCTAATAACATCGCATTCGACAGGCCTACATAGCCTGTACCAACTACAGCAATTTTCATGTTTTTTCCTTAAATTTTAATACGCATTTTTATTAACAAAGCCTTTAAAAATAGTTAAAAACACTATTTTTAAATCGAAGAACAATGACCAATTTCGAATGTACTCTAGATCAAACTCTATGCGTTTTTCCATTTTATCTAATGTATCGGTTTCGCCACGCCAACCATTTATTTGCGCCCAACCAGTAATGCCTGGTTTAACCTTATGGCGTAACATGTAACCATCAACAAGTTTACGATATTCTTCGTTATGAGCTACAGCATGAGGCCTTGGCCCAACAATCGACATTTGTCCTTGTAATACATTAATAAACTGTGGCAGTTCATCTAAGCTCGTTTTGCGAATAAATTGGCCTATTGGTGTAAAGCGCGAATCATTTTTAGTGGCTTGAGTTACTTTAGCGCCGTCTTCCATTACGTTCATCGAGCGGAACTTCCATACCTTAATAGGCTTACCATCAATGCCATAACGGTTCTGTTTAAAGAATACCGGCCCCTTAGAAGTAAACTTAACGGCAAGGGCTAAACCCAGTAAAACAGGGGATATCAGAATTAAAATAAGCGTAGAGAGTACAATATCTTCAATGCGCTTGATAATAGCGTTGCTTCCATCAAGCGGTGAGTCATAAATACTGATTGTAGGAATACCCATAATGGTATCACTGCGAGAGTGTAATAATTGATAGGTGAATACATCGGGCACTATGTAAACACTTGCAGTACTGTCGGCCAACTCTTTGACTAGCCACTTACGGCGCTCATAAGCTTGAGGTGGCAAAACAATATACACACGATCAATACCACCTTCTTTACAATCAGCAACTAGCTGCTCTAAATTACCAATGGTTTGTGCAGCCACTAGTTTTTGCTTTGGTGTGGTGTCATCGTAATAACCGCCGAATACCAAACCAAAGCTTGAGTTTGCAACAATATTATTTGCAAGCTGTTGTCCTAAAGTGCCCGCCCCTGCGATGACAACCGAGCGCGTATTTATCCCCTGAGAACGCAATGCTCTTAATATAAAACGCAGTACAACACGGTATACACACAGCGAAACCAATACTGATACAAACCAATAAAACTGCAAACCTTCAGGGTTTAAGTATTGCGGGGCTAAAAAGTTAACACTTAAAAATAGGATAGCTGCACTAACAAACCAATGCGAAATAGTCTTTTTAAGCTCTTTATAAATAGAAAGACCACGCCAAGAAATGTAAAGTTTATCGAGCTCACTAGTGAAATGAAACAAGAATACTGCAAGTAAGGATGCTGTTGTGTGCTGAAGTAACCAGGGGATTTCTTGTAAAGCGACAGCTACCCATAAACAACCAACAATAATAGTAATATCGAGGATCCGCTGCACGAATGCTATTACTGTTGAATTACTTTGCAAAATACCTTTATGCATTTATGTTTACTTCTCATTTTTATTATTACTAGGGGAAGGTTACCATCATTACATTACTGCTTGTTCATCATGGTAGCCTTCAAAGTATAATCTAACCGTTGGTTATTGCCATTTTTACAACGTTTATTTTTACTAAACAAAAGGGATAGCAGCAAGTGTCTTGCTGCTTACTCGAATGACTATGATGCTTGCACTGTAACTAATGCTTTATTTACAAGATCTATAGCTTTTTCGCTTGACTCAGCCTCAGCATAGCACCTTAATTCTGGTGCATTACCAGATGGCCTTAGATGTACTATATCACCAGATACAAGCGTAATGCGTAAACCATCAGTTAAGTCTAATTCGTAGCTTTCATCATAGCCTAGTTCTAATAAAAAGCTTTGCGCATTTTGCTGTAACGCAGCAATAATTTGTAAGCTTTTCTCTCTTGCAAAGTCCTTAATACGATCACTGGCGGTAAACCGTTGCGGTAGCTTAGCTAGTAACTCAGATACATGCTTAGGTTGCGCTAACAAAATCAATGCAGGAAGTAGTGCATCTCTTGTAGGTAGAGCTTTTAGTAACTTACCATTGAATGTTATATCTGAACCTAGTAAGTAACCACCATTAGCTTCAAAGCCTGCGACTGAAGTGTATTGTTCAGCTAACTCTGCAAATTCAGCAATAACATATGGCGAGCCAATTTTAGTGCGCTTAACTTGCTTGAAGCTTGCTGATTTTTCAATTGCTGTATTGCAACTTACCGGCGTTGCAAGAGCTTCGATATTTAGTAGTTGACTACAAAGTAAACCAAGTATATCACCACGTAACCAATTGCCATTTTCATCAGCAATTAATGGTCGGTCACCGTCACCATCTGTTGAAAAAATAGCATCAAAGCTGTATTTATTGGACCAATGAAGTGCACGTTGTTTATCTTCATCTGATACAGCTTCGGTATCTATCGGAACAAACTCATCACTTCGACCTAGACTAATAACCTCTGCACCTAACTGCTCAAATAGTACCTTGTAGATATCACGTCCAGCACTTGAGTGCTCATAAATACCAACTTTTTTACCTTTGAGAGTATCTTTACTAAAAAGAGAGGTATAACGCTGCGCATAAGATTCACAAGCAGCAATATCTAATGGCAATTCATTTAGATGTTCCGGTAACGCTGTGAATATGGCTTTGCTAGTTAGGATTGCCTTTTCATCTGCTTTTGTGATCTCACCATCAGGGCGATAAAATTTTAAACCGTTACGATCAAATGGAATATGACTACCAGTAACCATGATGCAAGGCATATTATCTTGCATTGCTTTATAAGCAAGTGCAGGCGTTGGTACTACACCATAATACACAACATTCAACTTATGTTGCTTTAAAGCCTCTGCACATGCCTGCGCAATTGCGTAACTACTTGGGCGATTGTCTATAGCAATTGCAACTGTATCGAAGGAAAATTCATTTTCTATTGCTGATATAAAGGCCACAGCAAATGCCGCATTTACATCTGGGGTAAAATCTTTTACAAGACCTCGCGCACCACTTGTGCCAAATGCGATACTACTCTTTGCAATGACTTCAGAGCAAACTAACTGGCTATCCATAAAAAACCTATTTATTTAACTATTCTAAAAGCATACAACTAGCACAATACGAGTTGCGCTAGCTGCTTTTCTAACATCTGATATCTAACTTCAAATATCTGTTTATGCGTTTATTTCACTCGACCATAACGGTCTTCAAAACGTACGATATCATCTTCACCTAAGTACGAACCCGATTGCACTTCGATTAACTCTAAGTCAACTTTACCCGGGTTTTCTAACGCATGAACCGCTGTAATTGGAATATACACAGACTCATTCTCTGTTACATATTGCTCTGTCTCATCAATTTGTACTTTTGCTGTACCCGATACCACAATCCAATGCTCTGCACGGTGGTGATGCATTTGTACCGATAATTTGGCACCTGGTTTTACGGTAATACGTTTTACTTGGAAGCGTTCACCGTTATCGACTGAGTCATATTTACCCCATGGACGATACACTTCTCGGTGAAAAGTAACTTCAGAACGCTCTTCTGATTTTAACTGGTTTACAATTGCTTTAACTTCTTGCGATTTATCTTTATGAGCAACTAGAACGGCATCTTTCGTGTTTACAATCACTAGGTCTTCAACACCCACTGTTGCAACTAGTTTATCTTCACCAAATACAAGCGTATTTTTTGTATCTACCGCTTTTACATCACCTTTAAAGGCGTTGCCATTTTCATCTTGTGAAGACACCTCCCAAAGGGCAGCAAAACCACCTACATCGCTCCAACCTGCGTCCATAGGCACAACAACGGCATCTTTCGTGTGCTCCATTACTGCATAGTCAATTGATTCATCAGGGCAAGACTCAAAAGCAGCTTTATCTACGCGAATAAAGTCCATATCGCTGTTTTGTACTGCAATAGCTTTTTCGCAAGCTTCGTAGATATCAGGGCGAAATACTTTTAATTCATCTAAATAGCGACTTGCTTTAAATAAAAACATACCACTATTCCAGTAGTAATCACCGCTTTCAATATACTGCTTGGCGGTGTCTAAGTTTGGCTTTTCAACAAAACTGTCAACAACAAAGCCATGCTCTACAGCGTCACCTCGTTTAATATAGCCATAACCTGTTTCAGGGCTGTTACCTACAATACCAAATGTAACTAGTTTATCTTGGTTTGCTAACTCTGCAGCTTTATTTACACTAGCCTGAAAAGCGGCTGAGTCTTCAATTACATGGTCTGCAGCAAGAACAAGCAGCAATGGGTCTTGCTCATTTTCAATGGCTTTAAAGGCAGCCAAAGCAATAGCTGGTGCCGTGTTACGTCCTACTGGCTCTAAAAAAATACCGCCATGCTCTGCACCTAATTGGCGCACTTGCTCTGCTGCAATAAAACGGTGTTCTTCATTACAAATTAACATGGCTGGTGAGTGCGCTAAGCCCGTTAAGCGGCTTAGCGTATCTTGAAGCATGGTTTGCGCGCCGTTAAGCGTTAAAAATTGTTTTGGATAGTTGCCACGTGAAAGTGGCCATAAGCGTGTCCCTGAACCACCCGCCATGATTACTGGTAAAATCATCGTGTTTCTCTCCATTTAATATTTTTTCCTCGGAATGAGGAAAGCCCACCAATCAACATTCCATAAGCATGACCAATATGTTGAACAATAAACAAAGTACCTAATTTGAAAAATGAAAATTTACTAAATGTATTTCGATTTTGTATTTCTTTATAAGCACCACTGAATAGATAAAGTAAATATACACATATCAAACCGAATGCTGAAACAGGAGAAATTAAACATAGAAAAATGAGTGATAAATAAAAGGAAAATGGAATCAAAGATCTTAAAGTTGGAAATATACCATGTTTCATAAATATAAAAGGCTTAACAGATGCATATTGTTTCATCATGTTAAATAGCTTGGAAACTTTATCTCTAGCAAAGTAAGTAACTTTGGGACCGTTAATTTGCACGACTTTTAGACCAGATTTTACAATTCTTATATTGTGTTCTAAATCTTGCCCTCTAACAAATGTTTCATCAAAATCACCAACTTCCTTAAAAAGGCTACTTCTCCAAGCTCCAAATAACACGGTATCAACTTCGATAGGCTCATTTGAAGTAAGATTTCTATGAGAAGAGCCGACTCCATATTTGGAGCCAAGGGCAATAGCAATCAACTGAGGAATCTCATCACTACTCGCAGTAACAGTTTCTACTTTTGAACCAACGTTCCCCACATCTGTATTGTTTTTTAAATAATTTACCAGACTAATAAAATAACCATTTTCATATAAGGCATGAGCATCGCATCTTATTATATATTCTCCAGCAGCTTCACGTACCAGCTGATTCAAAGCATATACTTGAAATTTCTTTTTATTATCAAAAACCTTCACTCTACTATCTTGTAAAATATACTTATTAATTATCTTTTTAGTTGAGTCAGTACTACCTCCATCAGAAAGTAAAAATTCAACTTTCATATCACCAAAATCTTGTTGAATAATACTATCCAAGCACTTAGCTATAAATTTCTCTTCATTAAATACGGGTATAATAATACTTAAATCAATCACTTTGAATACTCTTCAGTTAGAATAAGCGCGGCATTTTCCCAAGAATAATGGTTAATGAAAAACAACTTGCCACGTTCGGTAGTTTCATGGAGCCTCAGACTAGAAACAGATAATGCCTCTATCAAAGTTTGTGTTAATGAGTCATTAGTTAATTCAGCAATAAGAAGAGCATTTTTCCCGTTATCTGTAGGCTCCAACAGCCCAGGTAGCTTAGTAATAATTGGTACACTTCCTAAAGATACAGCCAGAGCCAAAGCCCCACTCCCATCTATTTCCTTATAAGGAAATACTGAAAACTTAGTAAACCTTACAAAGCTTTCAAGCTCCTCATCCTTTAAATAGCCAAACTTAGTATCAAGCAGTCCTAATGCTTCCAATTCACTGCTTAAATTTAAATCAGCTTCAGATAAATACTGTCGCCCTACCATTAAAGCTTTAAACTTAAATCCTTTTTCATACAATTCACTAAGAGCTTCTAAATAAAATGAAACCCCTTTATACCCTTTTAAATTTCCAAACATGATAAAATCATATACTTTCAGAGGAGTATCAACCTCCTCCTGGTTTATGTTATTTATTGATGACAAAGGGCCATGTGGGGCAATAAAAAACTTATCTTGGATTGCAATACCATTATTTATTAACTTGATAGCTGTTTCATGGTTATGAACTTGTATCCTGTCAAAGACTAAGTGAGACTTCTCCCAATACAAACTTTGTAATGGGCTTGTGCTCTCGCCATGAAATGCTGTTGAATTGTGTGCAGTAAATATAACTTTAGAAGAACTAAAGAGCTTAATTGCTTTAATAAAAATACTATCCACAAAAGGAATAGCCAACCACTGAAAATGTACAGCATCCGGTCTTTTTCTAATTACATAAAAGAGGAAAAATAACATGTTCATACAATGTTCGAAGGCTTTTAAATACTTATTTTTCAAACCTAATTTAGATGTGAAATTATAAAAATAAGGAATAAAATTAAAACTAAAGTTATTACTCTCATTTTCTCTTAACATTCTACCAAATAAAGTAACATCGAGTGACTCGACCTTTGAAAGCTCTTCAACTAACTTCTTATCATATGGAAGCGAAAAAAGAGAGGGATCAACGACAAATATTTTCTTCATACTCGAAACCTAAGTAATCTTTCACTGCAAGCCAGATAATGAAAAATGAAACCCAAACTTTTGAGGTTACAAGCCCACCAATAGCCAATGAAAAAATAAAAAACAAACCAAGTAAAATATAAACTTTTGAGTTATAAAGGGATAAAAACTTGTATTTTATTAAAAGTAATCCCCCCCCACCTATAGCACCAAAATAAATGAAAATCTGAAAAAAGTAATTAGTGACATAATTAGCTATTGAAGAATTATCCATATCCAACAATCTTGATTTAAAACCAAAACTAACAAAAAGATCATAAACATACTTAAAAAGCGTACCATCAGAGCTAACGCCAACACCAAAAATTGGGTAATCTCTCAGAACATCTACACAAACCATTATGGGTGCAACCAGCCTCGCAACCGCACTAAAATCAGAGCCAGCCATTATGTTGTCGAATCGACTGGATATTATATCAAATATAAAAGCGTAGAAAACCGCAACACATATAGTTAGGAAGATCAAACCTACCACTGAGGAAAATGCATTTTTTTTATAGACGAAACACCAAATAAACCCCTGAGCCAGCGGCAAAACGATCAGTACGGGACTTCTTATAAGCAAAATAAATACAAAAAACAGTGCAAAAGATAAAAGTAGTTTCTTATTGAAACTGTAAGTTTTCTTATTAATAATGAAAAAGCTAAGAGTTGATAGTAAAAATGCAAGGTGTGCAGGCTCTCTATTTAATGCCATTGGCCTCACTAAGCCGTATTCTCTTACATCTCGTTCAAAGCTTGTGTAAAGGCTTTTTTCGTAAATTAAGTTTCTTAGTAGTTCTAAAACTTCTCTTCCTCCGAAAAAAATTTCAAAAAAGACAAGGAAAACTAGAAAATAAAAAAGTCGAAATATCCATCGCTCTATATGTTCAGAGTTATTATTTCTAGCTGTGATGTCAACTAAAATTAAGAAAAGTGAAATAGAGCCAACTAACTGAAACCCACCCAATAAAACAGAAGTAGGTTCGTTATAAAAACCTGGCGAAAGTAAAGAAGAAACTAAAACAGCACATAAAAAAAATGTAAAATACCAGATAGTTCGAACATTAATCTTGTAGAATAAAATTAAAATACAAACAAGTAAATATGGTATTGGCATTGGGATAACCCCACCAAATAAAGACGGATTAATCCAAACACTAAATATTATGCACAAAAATATTACAAAAGATAATATATTAAATTTTATTGTTTTGTGCATTTGAATGACTTCACTGTTTCCCATAAACTAATCAACTCTACCCCATAAATAGAATAGAATTCATCCTTAGAGATGAAATCAGAATAGTCTGTAACTGTACCTTTAGCTTTTAAGTTATTACTTTTCCAGTGCTCTTCTGGATTTATAATATCACTAGCTTCAAACTTATGCGTCCCCAACTCCACATCACTTCCTAGTAAAGCTAACCAATCAAATTCGTCACACAAAGTATCTTCATAGCAAATGACTTTTAAGCGTTCTGATTCATTTATTATTATTCTAGTATCAGCTATCCACCTATTAACACAATCTCTAATACTCCGTCTACCACTCCAAGCTTTTGGGTGTTCATTAGAAGCAAAATACATAGATCTACAAACATAATAAGGCTCTCGTACGATAGCGAATACTCTACAATCTGGAAAGTCTCTATAAATATGACTTAAGTAATGTAAGTGCCTAGGAGTTTTTTCGATTACATTTTTATATTGAACTTCTAATTCATGAAACCATGGATTTATTTTGCTACTATTCAAACTTACACTTGAGCTTTTGGAGTAGTTTTTCAGTGCATTATAAGCAGCCTGATTTTTTCTCCAATATTTTTTGGTTAAAAAATTTTTAGAATTTCTAAGTGAATAATAATGAGTTTCGGGGCCAGTATATGCCCCTATTACTTTTGCTATTTCAGACTGAATCAGTGTTGTTCCTGAGCGAGGAGTACCAACTAAAAAAATTATCACTACTTATACCCTACTCTTGTAATATTCCATTCTGGATAGTGTTCAGCTATATATTTGTTCAATGCGATTTCAGCGTCTGTATAAATACGAGATTCAGTGTTTAAGGTTTGAGTTTCAGCGGTTGTATTTGTGATCATACCCGCACCTACCGTTACATTGGTTAAGCGGTCAATGATGATGAATGATCCGGTGCCAACAACCTGCCTGTATTGATCAACCACCACTGGGGCTGATGTTTCGATAGTACAATTGGCAATTTCGTTTAATTGTAATTCGCTAGCATCAATTTGCTCTAGGGTATTTACATCAATACGGTGGTTAATGTTGCTAATTTTACCAAACGTATTTTTAGTACCAATTTTTAGCTCGTACTCTTTACCTGGTTGCATAGCAGCATCGGCCATCCACACAATCGTTGCAGCAAAGTTTGAACTCGTTGTTGGTAGTTGTTCTTGGTCTGTGCTTGATTTAACAATGACATCACCGCGCGAAATATCAATTTCGTCTTTTAAAGTAAGTGTAATTGCTTGGCCCGCAAAAGCCGTTGGTAAATCGCCATCAGCAGTAACAATACGCTCTACCGATGATGTTTTACCCGACGGGAATGCTGTAATTTGGTCGCCTACATTAATAATGCCGCTGGCAATGGTGCCGCAAAAGCCGCGGAAATCTAAATTAGGGCGATTAACATACTGTACCGGTAGGCGGAAGGTATCTAGGTTTTTATCGTCACTAATGGTTACTGTATCGAGCAACTGCATTAATGTAGCACCTGGGTACCAGTCTAGGTTATCGCCTTTATCAACAACGTTATCGCCTTTAAGCGCCGAGATTGGTACAAAGCGTACATCAGGAATATCTAGTTGCTCAGCAAAAGCTTTGTAATCGGCTTTAATTTGGCGATACACATCTTGACTATAATCAACTAAGTCCATTTTATTAATGGCTACAATTACGTGTTTAAGGCCAAGTAGTGATGCAATATAGCTATGGCGTTTAGTTTGTGTTTGTACGCCTTTACGGGCATCAATCATTACAATGGCTAGGTCGCAGTTAGATGCACCGGTTGCCATATTACGCGTGTATTGCTCGTGCCCAGGGCAGTCAGCAATAATAAACTTGCGCTTTTCTGTTGCAAAATAGCGGTAAGCTACATCAATGGTAATACCTTGCTCACGCTCTGACTGAAGGCCATCTACCAGTAACGCCAAATCGAACTCTTCGTCTGTGGTATTGAATTTTTTTGAGTCGTTTTTGATAGCCGCCATGTGATCTTCAAAAATTAATTTTGAGTCATGTAATAAGCGGCCAATTAGTGTTGATTTACCGTCATCAACATTACCACAAGTTAAAAAGCGTAGTAGATCTTTGTTTTCGTGTTGTTTTAAATAACCTTCGATATCTGTTTCAAGAAGGTTTGGGGTAATTTGTTCAGTCATTTTCCATCCTTACTTAAGCTATAAGCTATAAGCCATAAGCTTGAAGTCTAAATACTTTCTATAGAGTTTTTCAGGCTACAAAGCATTGCCTGTAACTCTTTTGTTTCTGCAACCCATATAGACCCTATATCGTTAGATAAATATCCTATCTCTATTCCGATATAAATTTGAGTCCGAGCTTCTGAAAGCGATGAGCGAGCAATATCTAAAAATCGACGTTTTTCTTTATTACTATCTCTACTCATCCCTTCCGCGATGTTACTAGGTACTGATAAGCCAGCTCTAGTCAGCTGATCTCGAAAGCCGTAATCCCGCAATTCAGTTGTTCCTTTATAAATATTTGAAGACAACCTTGCCGAACGCTTCCAAACTTCTAAATTTTCAAAATTCATAACAATCCTTGTTGTATCTATTTAGTAAAGTCTTTAATCCACTTAAGACTTACAGCTTAGAGCTTACGGCTTTTTAAAAGTAACCTTCCATTTTCTTTTTCTCCATTGAGCCTGATGAATCGTGATCGATTACACGGCCTTGGCGCTCTGATGTTTTGGTTAATAACATTTCTTGAATGATTTCTGGGAGCGTTGTTGCGTTAGATTCAACCGCACCTGTTAATGGGTAGCAACCTAGGGTTCTGAAGCGTACCATTTTCTTCATTGGTACTTCGCCTTCTTCAAGTGGCATACGTTCGTCATCAACCATAATTAATGTACCGTCACGCTCTACTACCGGGCGTTCTGCAGCTAAGTAAAGTGGCACAATGTCGATGTTTTCTAGGTAGATGTATTGCCAAATATCTAGCTCGGTCCAGTTACTGAGTGGGAATACACGAATACTTTCGCCTTTATTCACCTTACCATTAAAGGTATTCCATAACTCTGGGCGCTGGTTTTTAGGGTCCCAACGGTGGTTTTTATCGCGGAATGAATATACACGTTCTTTTGCGCGTGATTTTTCTTCATCGCGACGTGCACCACCAAATGCTGCATCAAACTGGTACTTATCTAATGCTTGTTTTAGCCCCTGAGTTTTCATGATGTCGGTATGTTTTGCACTACCATGGGTAAATGGGCCTACGCCTGCATCTACACCTTCTTGGTTAATATGTACCAGTAAGTCAAAACCTAGCTTTTCGGCCATTTTGTCGCGAAACTCGATCATTTCTTTAAATTTCCATGTGGTATCAACATGCATTAAAGGGAACGGTGGTTTAGCAGGGTAAAATGCTTTCATTGTTAAGTGCAGCATTACCGCAGAATCTTTGCCGACAGAGTAAAGCATTACTGGGTTATCAAATTCGGCAGCAACTTCACGAATAATGTGAATAGATTCAGCTTCAAGTTGCTTTAGGTGAGTCATGCGGGCTTGGGAGATTTCCATTTTTACTCCATGAAAGTATGCTAGGTTTCGAAAGAAAGAAGCCTGAGGAGAAGTCAGAAGTTAGATATCGGAGGTTAGACGAGAGATATCAAGTGAAAGATATCAGATGTTAGATATCAGAGGTTAGATATCAGGTTTCAGATATCAGTTTTAGATATCAGATGTCTGTTTTCGGATATCGGTGCTTTGAGTTCAGAAGTAAGACTTCGGTCACCGAGATTATTAAAAATTTTTTATTTAACTCTATTATTCTAGGTTCTAGGTTCTAGGTTCTAGGTTCTAGGTTCTAGGTTCTAGGTTCTAGGTTCTAGGTTCTAGGTTCTAGGTTCTAGGTTCTAGGTTCTTCAACACGCTTTTCGTGGTAACAATTAAGTCAAGTAGAACCTAGAACGTCTTTTATTACTTATCAGATTTATATTCGTAGTTGTAATAGCCATAATAGCCGTATGCATTGCTTGCTTTACGTACTACACCATTAAATACAACACCTTTTACGTCTATACCGTTTTGTTCAAAACGGTTACGAGTAAGTTCAATTTCACGTAAATGGTTTTGGCCGAAGCGCGTTACTAATAAGGTACTGCCTGCATGAGCACTTACAATTGCAGGGTCTGTAACCGCTAAAATAGGTGGTGTATCAACAATAACAATGTCGTATTTTCCACTTACTTCTTCAACCATCTTACTAAAATTTCGATGCATTAATAATTCAGATGGATTTGGCGGTATTTGACCACGGGTGATTACATCTAACCCTTCAACTTGTGACTTTTTAGTTACTTGTTCAAGATTTAAACGGCCCGACAGTAAATCACTTAAACCGTCATCCCACTTCATACCGAACTGAGTTTGCAAGTAACCTTTACGCATATCAGCATCGATAATCAGTACCTTCTTACCGCTTTGTGCCAGTACTGTTGCTAAGTTTACCGAAATAAAGGATTTACCTACACCTGGGCTTGGGCCAGATATAGCAATGATGTTGTTTTTAGCCTCCATCATTGCAAAGTGTAAACTTGTACGTAGGCTACGTAGTGCTTCTATCGATAAATCTGCAGGGTTATCTACCGCTAGTATCGACTTAGGCTTGTCTTTAACTTTACGCGCACGGTTAAATCCTGTGAGCTTATCTTGAAAGTCTGAATACGGTACCGATGCATAAACAGGTAAACCTATGCTCTCTATCTCGGTTGGGTCTTCAACACCGCGATGGATTGCTTTTTGAATTATCACTATTGCAACTGCTAAAAAGCCACCAAGCAAAGTTGCTACCACAGCAATGAGTATTTTTTTAGGTTTTACAGGCTCTGTTGTGTCTACCGCAGCAGCATCGACCACGCGCACATTACCTACAGTGCCAGCACGCACAATATCTAGCTCTTGCGTTTTACTTAGTAACAGCATGTAAATTTCGTTACCTACTTCTACATCGCGGGTTAAACGTAATAGCTCTTGCTGTGTTTCTGGTAGGTTACCTACTTTAGACGTTAGCTGTTCTTTTTCTGTTTCGACCGCTTTAATTTGCTGTAGCACCCCTTGGTAGGCAGGGTGCTCTCGCTTAAACTTACGACTCAACTCTAAACGCTTAAGCTCTAATTCTTGCAGCGTTGTGTCTAGCTCAACAATTTGCTCAAGTACACCTTGGGTTTCAAGGCTAATATTTACCGAATTACGTTGTTTTTGATAATCGTTAAAACGTTGTTCAGATTCTTCAAGCTGTCTTTTTACTTCTGGTAACTGAACTTCTAAAAAATCTAAAGATTTTTTAGCCTCCGCACTATTGCGCTCTACATTACGGCGAACATAAATTTCGGCTACTTTATCGAGCACTTTAGCTGCATGAACAGCACTTTTATGCTCATAGCCCATCGCTATAATACCTGAGTCTTTACCTTTTTCACTGGCACCGATCTCTTCTTGCAACTCGATAATTGTTCGATATCGATTGTTCTTAACTAATGTAAAAACTGTACCTGGGCGTGCATTCAAATCACGAACAGTTAACTCATAATAACCAGAACTTTGCTCTTTACCAACAACACCTTTTAAAACCGACTCACCATCAGGGTTAAAAAGCTCAAAGGTTTTGCCTTCGCCAATAACTAACTCAAACTCTTCGCCTTCAAAAGCTTTTGGTACATTGAATCTGAAAATATTAATACTTTCGCCGCCCCAGGCATAACTGCTAAGACCAAAGAAAGGTTCAGCAATGTCGCCTTCTGATTCAGCAACAAAGCTGCGAAATAGCTTACCACCAATAATTGGGAATAATTTAGGCTCTGCAATTATATCAAGCTTTAGGGTATCGACCGCCTCACCAATCACCGAGCGCGACTTTAACAGCTCGATTTCGGTTACCGCTTCACTGCTGCTTTCGAACATGCCGGCCATATCATCAAGGCCAGGTACAGACGGGCTACTTTCTTCAACTTGTACAAGTGCTGTTGCTTTATATATTGGCGTACCTAAAACCGCAATAGCCACACCCGTAATGGCAAATACAGCGGTTACTAATACGATGAACCATTTACGGTCAAGTAAAGTACCTAATAATGCGAGTAAATCTATTTCTTGCGGTTGCGATTCTTGACTTCTATTTTGATTTTTACTTGCTGCTAATGCAGTGGGCTGAGCATTCATCTACTACCCTTTCCTTATAAATACTTTTGCCAAGCGCTACATGCGCTATCGATTAATGCGTAAACATGCTCAAAAGCCTCTTGGCTTTGACGGTATGGGTCGGGTATTTCTTTATCACCGACCCATTTACCTAGCAAAAATGTTTTACCACGCGCTTGCGGGTAGCGAGCACATAAGTCGTTTATATGACGCTGCTCCATCACTAAAATAACGCTGTGCTGTGCAACAAGGGCAGAGGTGATTTGCCTGCCCTGATGCTCGCTCATATCAATACCATGTTGCGTTGCGGTTTGCTGCGCTTGTGCATCTGCTTGCTTGCCTTCAAGCGCAGTTAACCCCGCTGAAGACACACTAACATTTTTACCTTGAAGCTTACTTTTTAGTACATATTCAGCGGTTGGGCTTCGGCAAATGTTGCCGGCACACACGACCAATACAGAATCAAACATACAACTTAACCCCTAGTTTGACCCTGTTACATCATCAATTGCATTAACTGAACTAACTGATGGTAATAATAAGCTAATTACACGATTCCAACGTGCTAATGGTGCTGACGTTACGTATACAATATCGTGAGGCTGTAACTCAAACTGCTCTGCAAGCACTAATGCTGCAACATTCTTTGCATGGAGTTGATATACATCAGCAATAATACCATCGGTTTCTAAGCTGCGTTTACGTAATACAAATACACCATTTGCATCAGCTGTGTTTTCGTTTAAACCGCCTGCATCACTTAAAGCTTGCGCTAAATTTAAACCATAACGATTAACGCCCACTGTACCAGCGCGTTTTACATCGCCTAACACAAATACCTTTTGCATGTCGTTACGATTAACATGAACAATATCGCCATGTTTTAATAAACGGTTTTGCGAGATATCGCCATGTGCATAAAAGTCATCTAGCTGGATCACTTCTGTTTTATCGCCACGGGTAAAAGTTACTGTGCGCCAATCAGCAGAGTCTGTTAACCCGCCGGCTTGGTTAAGTGCATCAATTAAAGTAAGCGGCACTTCGGTTACAGGGAGCACACCTGGGTTATTTACTTCACCTGTTACATAGGCTTTTTGGCTTCTAAAGCCAACTATTTTAATATCTACTTGAGGGTCTTCGATTACGCGACTTAAGCGTTTAACAAGCTCTTTATGAACTTGCTGTACTGTTTTACCAGCCGCTTGAATATCTGGAGCGTAGGCAAAGGTAATGGTGCCGTCGGCTTGAACACGGAAGCCGTCGAACTCAGCAGTACGTTGTACTGCAGCAGGAATTGTTAATTCAGGGTGGTCCCATACGCCGATTGTGATTACATCGCCAACACCTAATTTATATTGATAATCAGAGGTGTCGATGCCATCAAGGCTTGATGGTAACGCTGGTTTCGTTTTACTTTGCTTTTGTTGATTAATGAGAGAAGAGTCGATGATTTGGATATTAACTTTATCGAGCTCCTTCTCAAGATTATCTATTTGTTCGCCCGATTCGATTCCTTCAAAATGGCTACCGGGGATGATTGTACAGCCAGTCATTGCTAGTAACGCAAATGACGTTACAATTGTTTTACAGCTAAGCGCCATTGTTATTTCCCAAATAATTATTCTTAAAACGTCCAGTTAAAATAAAACCACAACTGTTTATTTTTACGCTGCCTAATTAAAGCATGGCATTACAAGGTTCGCAAGACTGAGTGTTTAGTAAACGCTCACTTGTGACAGGTTTTTGCAAAATAGTTAATGAATACTTCTAGGTTCTAGGTTCTAGGTTCTAGGTTCTAGGTTCTAGGTTCTAGGTTCTAGGTTCTAGGTTCTAGGTTCTAGGTTCTAGGTTCT
>NZ_LOPY01000011.1 GCF_001469895.1 Pseudoalteromonas sp. XI10
GATTGTAAATCGTTGCTTGTGTGTGTTTGCAAGCGGTATCGCGTTATTAATACAAAAGCCTACTTCGTAGGAGGCGTTTTAACGCCGAACATTTTTCCTCATTCACGGCTAAAGCCGTTCCTACGGGCTTCTCGCTTCTCGCTTCTCGCTTCTCGCTTCTCGCTTCTCGCTTCTCGCAAAATCTTGAAAGCAAAACTCTTTGCTTGTCTAGCCCTCCGGGCACGCTTCCGCCCCTAGGTTGCAGTTCCTACGTACTGATTTTATTATTTTTTGTTTTTTACGTGTTAAAGCTTAATGCCTACACCGTAGGAGGTGTTTTAACGCCGAACATTTTGAACATGTTCACGGCTAAAGCCGTTCCTACGTTAATGTCGCGCGGAATCACGACTTATAAATTATCCGTTCCGTAGGAGGCGTTTTAACGCCGAACATTTTGAACATGTTCACGGCTAAGGCCGCTTCTACGTTAATGTCGTTTTGAATCGCGACTTATAAACTGATTTCTTTATTATCTACACTTACGGTGACTTGTTTGTTCAATAAATTAACCAACAAAATGCTACGCATGTCACCATCTGACTCTTGGTAAATAGCTTGAACATTTTTAAATGACTCTGTGTTTAGGTAAACAACATCACCGGCTTTTGGTAGCGAAGATGTTACCTCACTCATATCACTCATAGATTTGAGTTGAGCAATTAACTGCTCAGGTACGATTTGAAATTTATGACCATAAGCAACAAAACCACTTACTCCACGGGTATTTTTTACCGCAGAAAAGTTACAGTTTTGCGAGTCTAGCTTTATAAATAAATAACTAGGGAAAAGAGGAGATGTACGAATTGATCGGCGACCCTTTACGATTCGCTCGATTTTATGTTCGGGAAAGAATACTTCAAAACCTTGGTTTTGAAGGTTAGTTTGAGCTCTTAGCTCTTGTTTTGATTTACAAAAAAGTAAGTACCAACTTTCCATAGTCACACCTAAAATACTCATTTTCCTTAAAACCAATCCAAAAGGATTGGTTTTTATGAGCCAGCGATTATACGCAGAGAATTTAGGCGTGTCTATTACAAAATTGTTATTACCCCAAGTGAGAACTAATCACTACCAAACAGGTCTCTGGTGTACACTTTTTCTGCAACATCATCGAGCTCAGTTACCATTCTGTTGGCAATAATTACATCTGCAGAAGACTTTAATTCAGCTAGGTCATGGGTCACTTTAGAGTTAAAAAAAGTTGCTTCATGTAATTCAGGTTCATAAACAATCACTTCAATACCTTTGGCTTTGATCCGTTTCATGATGCCTTGAATTGCGGATGCTCTAAAGTTATCAGAACCAGCCTTCATGATTAAACGATGAATACCCACTACCTTTGGCTTTCTGGCGAGGATCGACTCTGCAATAAAGTCTTTACGAGTAGAGTTTGCGTCTACAATGGCACGGATCATGTTGTTTGGTACGTTTTGATAGTTAGCCAATAATTGCTTGGTATCTTTAGGTAAGCAATAGCCACCATAACCAAAAGAAGGGTTGTTGTAATGACCACCTATACGAGGGTCTAAACTTACCCCTTCAATAATTTGTTTAGAATTTAAACCATGACTTTCTGCGTAGCTATCAAGCTCGTTAAAGTAGGCTACGCGCATAGCAAGGTAAGTATTTGAGAACAACTTGATTGCTTCAGCTTCGGTTGAATCTGTGAATAAAACTTCAATCCCTTCTTTAATAGCCCCTTGTGCTAATAAATTTGCAAATACTTCGGCACGCTCAGAACGCTCACCCACAATAATACGCGATGGGTGTAAGTTGTCGTACAGCGCTTTACCCTCTCTTAAAAACTCTGGAGAGAAAATAATGTTTTCTGTATTAAACTTTTGCTTAATGCTTTCGGTAAAGCCAACAGGTACAGTTGACTTAATAACCATTACTGCTGCAGGGTTTATTGCTTGTACATCAGCAATAACAGCTTCAACTGACTTGGTATTAAAGTAGTTGGTTTCTGGGTCATAATCGGTAGGCGTAGCGATGATGATGAAATCTGCATTTTGATAAGCTAATTGCTTATCTGTAGTGGCAGTAAAACTCAGTTGCTTATTAGCAAGAAAATCCTCAATTTCTGTATCTGATATTGGCGACTTCCCGGCATTTAGTTGCGCTACTTTTTCTTCAACAATATCTAGAGCTACTACATTGTTGTGTTGGGCCAACAACATGGCATTAGATAAACCAACATAACCCGTACCCGCGATTGTAATATTCATATATACCTAATTAAACTGCTTTATTTTTTACTTTGCATTCTTCAATACAGTTACATTTTCGTTATTTTTAACACTCTCGAGCCAATGGAGGTCACAAATACCATCTGTGGGATTGAAGGCTGTTGGTGCTTCTAACAACAACTTACGAATAGAGTGGTGATCGTTTAAATCACATGACGATTTAAGCTCAAGTAAAACTTGTTCAAGCTCATCCCATGGCATCTTAACTTCGTGTGCACTCATGATTCTTTGGTGATCTGTACCAACAACGTTATCACCAATTAATAGCTCTTCATAAAGCTTTTCGCCAGGTCGTAGGCCAGTACATTGAATTTCAATATCACCTTCTGGGTGTTTATTTGACTTCACTTCTAAACCAGAGAGGTGGACCATCTTGGTCGCTAAATCCATTATCTTAACTGGCTCGCCCATATCTAGAACGAAAACATCGCCACCTTTACCCATTGCACCTGCTTGTATTACAAGCTGTGCGGCTTCAGGAATAGTCATAAAATAACGAGTGATATCTTTATGGGTTAAAGTGATTGGGCCGCCTTGTTTTATTTGTTGCCTAAATAGCGGAACAACAGAGCCTGATGACCCAAGTACATTACCAAAACGCACCATAGTAAAGCGCGTAGTTTTTTGCGTATCAGATAATGCTTGTAGCACTAACTCAGCCATGCGCTTAGTTGTCCCCATAACATTCGTAGGACGAACCGCTTTATCGGTTGAAATTAGTACAAAGGTCTCAACCTTGTTCTCAATCGCAGCACGGGCAATGTTACTGGTACCAAAGATGTTATTTTTAACACCTTCTATAACATTGTGCTCAACCAAAGGAACATGCTTGTAGGCCGCAGCATGATAGATAGTTTGCACTTTAAATGACGAAAGTGTCATTGAGATGAGTTTAAAGTTTTGAATAGAACCAAGAATTGGCACTATTTCGATATTTAGGGAGTTTTGAAAAACGTAGTCTTTTAGTTCTTTTTCAATTGCATATAAACCATATTCAGAAAGTTCAAATAAGACTAGCTTCGCCGGTGAGTTTTTAACAATTTGTCGACAAAGCTCCGAGCCAATAGAGCCACCTGCACCTGAAACCAAAACAACCTTATCTTGAATATTAGCAGACATTAATTCGGAGTTTGGCTCTACTGGGTCACGTCCTAAAAGATCTTCAACACCAACCTCTTTGACTTGCTCTAAGCTTGTATTACCAGCAACAACATCGGCCATACCTGGGATTGTCATAACCTGTAATTTAAAAGACTCTATTTTATTTAGAATTTCTTTTCTACGACTTCCCCCTGCACTTGGAAGAGCTAATAAAATTTTACTTGCAGATTTACTATTTGCCACTGAGGGAATGTCATCAGGATGAAAAACATTAATACCTTGGATAAAGGTATTTTGCTTTTTAAGATCATCATCAATAAATGCAACTGGGGCATACTCCGGCCCATTGGCTAGAGCTGTGGATAATTGACGACCTGCAGAGCCAGCGCCATAAATAATTACATTCTCTTTTCTGCGCATTATCAGTTTACCGACAATTGCACGGACAGTTAACCGACTGCCACCAATAAACAATAAAGAGATACACGCGTAAATAACAGGAACAGTTCTTGGTACCTGAACGCCTAAAAAGAATGAGCTAGCAACAAAGTAAATTGTTGATAAAATTACACCAGCAAGAATTGCCCATAGAGCTTGTGAGTTTATGTACCTAAGCACAGCACGGTAAAGGCCTAACTTTATGAAACTAAGAAGGCTTAATGGAGTTATGGCAAAAACCAACCACCAATTTTTTACTTCGTGGAATTCATCAAAGTTATCTAAACGCAAGATAAAGGCCAGCCAAAAAGCTGTAAATATAAATACTGTATCAATAGCCACAGACAAAATACGTTTTTGGCTTCTTGGTAATTTCACAAGGTAATTAAGTAACAATCGAGGGCCCTTCCTGAGCTAAGTGTTCACATCTGTGCCGATTTTACTACAGCAACAACATTCATAACAATGAAATAATTTAACCTTAAACGGCTGCGAACTCTTTATTAGTTTGTAATAATGAGTGTAAATTTGTTACCAAGTCATTTACTTTACTCTATCACCACTACCACTGCCTGTTACTGTCATAAGTATTAGTTTGAAATACAGTTTTATATTTAATGTATCAATCATTTGCTTATCTACCTCAGCTAACTTAGCTGGCGTTGACATGTCTATTTCGTTTACTTGTGCTAAACCTGTAATTCCTGGTCGCACATCAAATACGTTTAATTTACTTCTTTCTAAGGTTAGCTCTTCTTGGTTAAATAGCCCAGGTCTTGGACCTACTAAGCTCATTTCTCCTTTTAGCACATTCCATAATTGCGGAATTTCATCTAATTTCGTCTTACGTAAGAACGACCCAAATGGAGTTATTGAAGCAGAGTTTGCTAGATGACTTGCCACTGATGCAGTATCAACCTTCATTGTTCTGAATTTTACCAAGATGAATGGCTTTTGATTACGTCCAACCCGCTCTTGTCTAAAGACTGGAGAGCCTGTATCAAATAAACCAATAATGAAAAGTATAATCAAAAAAGGAAAAGCAAATACCAATCCGAACAAAGCAATGAAAAAATCTAAAATACGTAACATTAACGTCTACCCATATTTATTTCTGTTAAAAGTTTGTCTGCTTTCGAAGAGTCGACCACAAAGTTATCAAGCAGGACATTTTCACGTTCTTTTTGCCCAAGAACTCTTAACCCTAAACGCAGCAATATCTCAGGAAAGTAAAAGTGCCTAATATTTACTTTTTGACTACCTGCAAGATAATTGAGTACTTGCTGAAGTGATAAAGCTTTTTCATCAGCTAATAGGTAAGTCTCACCATTTGCTTTGTCGGTCATTAAGCAAAGTTTGGTGAAACGAAGTAATTTATCTACTGATAAGTACGAACGCTGATTGCTAATTGCTTTGAAAGGAAATGCATGAACTTTAGAGACTAGTTTAGCTAAAGTTCTTATGTTCCCAGGTGCATCATGACTCAAAACAAGTGTAGGGCGAATTATAATGTAATTAATGCCTGAATCGGAACAAAAAGTTTTTACTAAGTTTTCTGCGGTGATTCTTGTTTGAAGCTGTGGCTCCCCTTCAATTAACGAAGAGTTTTCATTAACATCTAAATTAGCGAATTTACCGTGCACATATGCCGTACTAAAGTAAATAAACTTTTTTATATTATTGTTTTTACACGCTACTAATAAATCTTTTAGAGCACTAATATTGGTTTGCTCAAGCTCTTGAATAGCCGCTGCATGTTTATGAGCAAACGATGCCAAATGAATAACTTGAGTGCATCCTTTTAGCGCACTATCCCACTGTGAAAATTCAGATAAGTCACCAGTTACTACAGATTTGACTGCGGCTTGAGTAGTAATTTCGCTCTCTCTTTGTGTTATTGAGATAGAGAAATCTTTTGCTAAAAAATCAACAAGCTTTTTACCAATAAAGCCATTTCCACCTGTAATTAAGACTCCCATATTAACTCCTAAAAGAATCTATTCTTAAGTCTTAAACTCGGTGCTTCAACTAGTTTCCACGAAACTGTAGAAACAACAAAGATCGTCGTAAATAGCACTAAGTAAGATGAAACCGTATTAAACTCAAAACCATTTGCTATAAATAACTGAATGATCGGGAAATGAAAGATATATACACCGTATGAAATATCGCCTAACTTTTTAAATGAAAGTACATTAGGCAATGAAATAAATACCAATGTAATGAAAACAGCAATTACAAATGGCTGTAAGTAATAGAAATTGAGCCACATCAAAATAACTGATGCAATTAACAAGGCTGAAAATTGTCTTTTCAATATATCAAAGTATTTAAAGCAAAATATACCTGAAACAAAATACATCATTTGCCCTGGCAGCTGTGATGCCAGTGTTTCAGCCATTGGAATAGTATCTTTATGCAATAAGATAAAATCTTTATAAATGAATGATAATACGTAGATTACTAACATATATAAGTAACTATATTTACGCTCTAATAGCATGTAAATAATAGGAACCATGCAATAAAACATAACTTCTATTTTTAGAGTCCATAATGAACCATTAATGAAGGGCTCTGGGTTCGTTGAAAATACACCATCAATAGTAGGTGCTAAGAAATTCAGAAAAACCGCATTAGCTATAAAGTACTTAATTTCAGATGCATAGTTCCCAACCGAACTCCCGTCCCCGACCAGAAAATATAAACAGCTAGAAAACAAAATTAACAAAATATATGCAGGGTAAAGGCGAAGAAAACGCCCCCAAAAATAATTAATGAGCGTTTTTCTTCTGTCGTAACTCATATATATCAAAAAGCCACTAACAATGAAGAATGTAGACACAGCACTACCAGATAACCAATGTAGTGATTCACTAACTGACTCAGTCAGGGGGGTTTTAGCTAAAAAAGCTAAGTGTAAAAACACGACTGCCGTGGCAAGTACCAATCTTAAAAAGTCTAGGTTATTGCTTTTATAAACATACTTCATTTATGCACTACCTCAAAAGCGCCATGTAAGTTTCAAACCATGACTCTGAATCAGGAAATAACTGCGCTCTCGTGTGTGAGGCTAGCCGCGTATCGTTATACGTTTCAAGATCAAATAACTTACTTATTTGATTTACGCAATCATGCACATCATCTTCTTTGTAAATCACACCCGCTTGATCTAAAACTGAATGAGCATAATCAAGGTCTGGGGCAATAACTGGAAGATCGTAAAACATAGCCTCTATTAAAGGATTACCGAATGTTTCAGATTTTGAAGGAAAAATAGCCGCAAATGCAAAGTCTTGATAATATTGTTTAAGATCTGCCTGAGGTAACTCCCCTAGGTTATTGATCGGTAGTTGTTGTTCTTTTATAGCAGCTATAAATTCTGCAGCTTCAGCTATTGATTCATCAACCGTAATATTAATAACAACAGGTAATTCCTTTTCTTTTATTTCAGTAGCAAGCTTCAATAAAAATGCATGATTTTTATGTGCATAAAAGCGACTAACATAAAGTAGCTCTTTTACTTTAGGTAACTCTTGCTTAGCTTGAAAATTTGCAACGCTCTCTCTTTTGAAGTTATCGCTAATTGGGTTAAAAATAATTTCAGAATCAATTGTCACTTTTTCATTGAGCAATTTTTGCATGTAGCTACTTTGAACAACAACTGTGTCTACAGCTTTAACTGTTTTACCAAAAAGGTAACGCTTAATTTTCTCTGCAATTTTTGCAACTCCACCCAAATTACCATACAAACGATCATCAACGATGTATGGATGATGAAGTAAGACTACTTTTTTCTGATTACTTTTAATACCAAATAAAAAATTTCCGAAAGCAAGAATTGCTTTAGGCTTATATTGTTTTACTAATGAATTCATCAGTGAAAAGTTGACTTTAAACACATTCAATAAGGCCTTAATACTGCCAGGTACTACGTCAACAACTACAAATTTGCAATTTTCTGTCTCTGAGTATGTTAGAAACTCAGGCAAGTTTGGCACAATAAACACGAACTTCTCGCCGCTTTGTAATGCATTACGGATAAAATTATTAGCAATATTTTTGGGGCCTGCAGCAATCTGATTTGAAAAGTTAACGAGATACATTTTTCTTGCCCTCAAATAAGTAAATAAACAAAGTGAATAACATTAATAAAACGAATATGGTTAATGTATTAAAAATAAAAGCGTTTGAAATACCAAACCCTGTCAACATCATGAAGGCATAAAAAGAAACCCACAAAGGAGCAAACTTTGAACTGATCATTACCTGATAGAAGTATTTTAAAATCATACCTGTCAAAATTGCATACAAAATAACTCCAACAGGACCAAAGTGTACATAACCTGCAGTTACACGACTTAGAGGCCAACCTACAGGGATCATGTACTTAAATGGTGAATTAATTGCAACATTATTTCCCTGTGCGAAATTATAGATATAAACACCTTCATCTAGTGGTGGTTTAGCCTCATAAAATGAGCTTGGAATAAACCCTGTAAAGAAGTCCATAAATGTACTACCGAACCAAAGCTTATTTATAGAGTCAAAATATGGAAAGATAAATAGCGAAATATCAATATCACTGAATCGCTTAAATAACTCGCCCATATATGGCAAGGCGTCAGGTATTAAAGAGCCTGGATCTGACATATAGTAATCTAATGCTCCATCAACCCTTAAAATAGGTGCAAGAGAAGCAAAGAAAACTAAAAAGAATAATAAGAGTAAGTTTTTAACAGAAAATACATTTACATTTTTAATTTTATAGTTCCACATTAGAACTAAGAAAACTAAAAGTAGTAGTGGATTTTTTCTTTCACCGTAAGATGCCAACATGGCAAAGAAAAACACTGATATAAAAAATAGAAAAAGGTAATTTTTAAGCTTAATTTTTTTCAGTGACAAGTAAGTTATGTAGTAGCCTATAGAGAGCATCGCAGATATAAAAAAGATGTTCCTATACATTGCAGTACCTTGAACTACCAAGGTTTTATTATCCATATTACTTATCAGAAAGAAGAAACCGCCTACTTTATGAAGGAACAAAGCAAACATTAGTATAGTAAGGGCAATAAAGAAGTAGCTCGCATATTTAAATTTTACTACTTTCATGCCTACACCAATACTTGATACGCCAAAAAGTTTGCCCTTAGGTTCAAAAAAAGCCATGGTAAAAATACAAACAATTGCAAATATTAGCTTGTACATAACATGCTGAAAAAAGGCAAAACTAAAGTCATCTAAGTGGTAGATAACTTTTGGATGAAGCTCTTGCGGATTATGGGCTATAAAATATAGATATGGCACTTCGGCCATAGAAAACAAAATGAAAAAGGGAATTACATGGAAAAAGTCTTTCTTCCCCTTTTTCAAATAAAGAAGTAACAGCAATAGGACAATAAAATAAAAGGTTATAAATGCATCAATCATTGTATTGTTTTATTCTTTTTGCAGGTACACCACCAAAGATACATTGCTTTTCTGTAATTGACTTAGATACAACCGCAGCACTCGCAACAATCGTTTTTTCAGCAATACTTTCAGCGGTTTCTAATAAAATTGCACGTGTACCTAACCAGCAATTTGCTGCAATTTCCTTTTCTATACCAACAGGCTTGCTTTTAGGATCGTAGCCGTGGCTGTGGCTGTAAATAACAACTCCTTCTGATAACAAGGTGTTATTTCCAATCATTAATCCACCAGTGTGATCTAAATGGCAATTTCGGCATATATGTACTTTATCTTCGATAATGCATTCACCGGTGTTGTTCTCTGATACAAGCAATGTTCCTTTTCCAATGAAAACCCCATTGCCTATGGTTACAAGTTTGGGTGACTCAATTCTAGCACCAAACTCGATACGAACATTCTTACCTACTTTTTTACATACTGCCTTATAAAATAGAGTATTTAAAATATCGAAAAAGACTTTTAGAAAACGCAAAGGAATTCGTACACAGAAAAGTAGTAAGCCACTGTCTTGGTAAAGTTTCATAATACGATTAATCATTAGATAAGCCTATTTGCGAAAATATATATAAATAAACAACACAAGAAGTTAGATAATAAACACTAAACGAAATAGCTAAGCTCTCTGCACTTGCAGTTACAGCCAAAATATATATGCCCATTACTACCGCAGAAGTCAAAGCAACGTAAAAAAGTTGATATGTTTTATTCATAACTACCATTACTCGGTTGAATGCTAAAGCAATAGAATAGAATAAACAGATTAAAGTTACTTCTAAAAATAGATTCGCGGTATATTGCTCACCATATAAAAGTAAGAAATAATCGTAAAGAAAATAACCTATAGCAATGAAGAGAAGGCAAGATAAAAACATATAACGCAAAGCGTAGACAAGAAGTTGTTTTACATTGCTACCCGATTCATGGAGCTTCGTTAAGTTTCGTAAAACAATATTACAGATGATATTTAAAAGGATTGAACAAATCATAAACATCTGAAATGAAACATCGAATTCAGCAAGTGCTACAAAGCCATTTTCACTGTTAGCTGTTATATACCTTACAAACCAAAAGACAAAAGCATTAATTGCTGAACCTAAAATTACTGGCTTTATCGTATTAAATACACCTTTAGTTTTCTGAAAAAGCATATCGTATTTAATATTTTTTAAAACATGCATGTGATTTATCAAGACATTACATGCTTTGATTGCTAAATCTGTAAGCTGATAAATAAGCATATAAAATAAAGCTATTTCTACAGTAATATCTTCATATGTATTGAAAATAAAAGCGGCCGATAAAACGATGCTAATTACTGTTGAGAAGAAAATGACTTTATAGATGCCTTTCCCTATGTACACCGAGGTCGCATAGCCATTCAACAGAGTTAATGAGATCAATATTACTACTGTCAAAACTATTTGAAGTGTCAAAAAATCAAAAGAAGATAAACTTCCTAAAAATGAACTGCTTGACCATAATAATAAGCATAAGGTTGAGATAATTAATGCTGTAAATGCATAGAAAACACCATACGCAAGCACTGATACTCTACTAAAGCTCTCTTTAGAGCTTTCTTTAACAGCGAAAGGGTTTACTGCTGAGCTAAATGTAGTCTCAAATAAGTTAATTGTACTTCGCAAAAACACAAAAGTTCCATAAATATCTTTTGATGTGTAACGAGCAATTAAAATATTAAGAATTAATATAAAGCCTTTCGCTATTAAAGTACTAAGCATTAATAAAAATGCACTAGAAAAGAGTTTTTTTAGCATTGAATTAAACGCTCAACCCAGTTTTCTATAGAATAACTTTCATAAACTTCATTACTAACTGGAACATATGGTGAAGTTAGAAATTGTGCTAGTTCTTGCTCGTTCTGCTCGCCAATTACAAAAACATTTTCAGCTTTATAAAAAGGCTCTTCCATTACTAATTTATTGTTAGTAATTAGCTTTTTGTTTATTCCTAAGGTCTCAATGGTTCTCATTGTTAAGCCTGTTTGATCAGGGTGGCCATAATCAATAATGACCTCAGAATCACACATCACACGAGAAACATCTTGAGCACTCAGCTTATCGAACGAAACCTCTTCTATTGGTACCTTACGAAAGGACTTGTTAATAACTTTTAGCACTTTAAAGACGGGTTTGCTAGGGTAATAAAAAAATGTGAAAGCAGGTTTATTAAGGTTCTTTTCAACCAAAGAAGCCATCCCTAATACATCGCTAAAGCGATTAGAGTGTAATGTTCCAACAAAAGCAGCTGAGTATTTATTATCTGAGACTGAATTTGCCTTTCGGCTATATTCTTTGCTATAGAAAAGCGGTAAATACTCAAGGTGTTCTATATTTTGACAATCAACCCTATCAAATGATTTTATTGCATCAAAATACTTAAACTTCCCTTTAGCACCTTTCACATTAGACAGTGAGTCCCATGAGTAGTACACAAACTTTGCTTTGCTAAAAGTCTGCTTCATTTTATCAAGCAAAAACTCTGAAAGGCCTTCACCTTTAATGACAACAATCAACTCATAGTCGCCTTGCCAGTCAATCTCATTTATAAAGTACTTTTCTGTTAACTTACTTGTGAGGCTTGGCATTAACCTTGACTTTACTCGATCAAAGTTACTCTTTACATAAATGTGGTTAATCCAGTCTACAGAATGACCTTTTGACTCCATCACATTTATAATTTTTGTGTAATAGCCAAACGTATCTGGACTAAAGAGTAAAACTTTCATGCTTGTTGTAAAGTTCCGTAAATGAGTTAATCATTGATTCGAGATCGTCTTCAATTGTAGCCGGGCTAAAGTCAATCACACTTTGCAGCTTGCTAATATCAACTTCAGAAAAGGCTTCATTAACATTACTTTCAAACCAATTTACTTTACAGCCTGTTTTATCAGTCAAAACTTTTGCAATTGTATCTGCACGAGTGTTTCTTCCTGAAGCAATGTTAAATATTTCATTACTTTGAATGTCAGCTTTGGCTAACTTGTAGATTGCACTAGCTACATCAACTACTGAAACATAGTCTTTTTGATAGTCCTCGCGGATATACATATTTACTTCTTTTTTAGAGATCGAATCTCTAACTATTGAAGGTAAAAATAGAGGGCTGTTTACCGCTAATCCATAAACGTTACTTGGTCGAACTATGATTGCTTTATCTACTAGGTTTAATACTAAATTCTCAGCCGTAAGCTTTGTTAAGTTAAATAGCGCTCTGTTATCTTTAGCACAAACAGTGAGGTCAGCACTTTCACAACTTGCTTGCTGATTCATGTAAACACGTGTAGATGAAATATAAATAAACCTATCAAACTGGCTACTTTCAAGCATTTTTACTAGGTAACTGACGTTTGAATCGAGTACTTTCATTGGATTATTAGCGCAGTCTCCATGGCCTGCAGCATAAATCACCGTGCCTAATGCTTTAGTGAAAACACCCTCATCTAGCTTTTCTGGTACATAGACTTGCTCACCAGCCTCTCTAAGCTGCTTTACAATCTCACTACCTATGAAGCCTTTACCACCAATAACTGTGTAAATCATGCGCTGCCAAGCCTCTCACGTTGATAATTACCAGACTGGACATTTTGACACCATTGTGAGTTTGCTAAATACCATTTAATTGTTTTTAAAATACCTGACTCAAATGTTTCAAGTGGCTGCCAACCTAGCTCTTTGTTTATTTTTGAGGCATCAATTGCATATCTTAAATCATGGCCGGGCCTGTCTTGTACAAATGTAATTAACTCTTTAAAGTCATCTAAGCCAGCAGGCTTTTCTGCAATAAGATCATTCAGATGGTTACAAATTGTTGTGACTACCTCAATATTTTGTTTTTCATTGAAGCCACCAATATTGTATGTTTCGCCTAGTTTGCCCTCAGATACAACTTTATAAAGTGCTCTTGCATGGTCTTCAACAAATAACCAATCTCTTACTTGCTTACCATCGCCATATACAGGTAGCTTTTTACCCTCTAAAGCATTAAGAATAATTAGCGGGATCAATTTTTCCGGAAAATGATATGGACCATAATTATTTGAGCAGTTTGTTAGCACTACTGGTAGTTGGAAAGTTCTGTTCCATGCTCGAACAAGATGATCGGATGCAGCTTTAGACGCAGAGTAAGGTGAACTAGGCTCATAAGGCGTTTTTTCAGTGAAAAGACCCGTTTCACCTAAATCGCCGTATACTTCATCTGTTGAAATGTGGTGAAAGCGGAATACTGTTTTCTTTTCATCATTTAGAGAAGCATAGTAAGTTCTGGCAGCCTCGAGTAGCTCGTAGGTTCCAACAACATTTGTCTGAATAAATTCACCTGGTCCATCAATAGAGCGATCCACATGGCTTTCCGCGGCTAAATGCATGATAAAGTCAGGTTGAAACTTGGCAAACGTAGCGCTAACTATTTCTCGATCACAAATATCACCTTTTACAAAATGATATCTTTCATTTTGTTCTACAGATGCTAATGACTCTAAATTACCTGCATACGTTAGCTTATCGAAGTTAACTACTGTATGTTCAGTTTCATTTATTAAGAAGCGAACTAATGCTGAACCAATAAAACCAGCTCCGCCGGTTACAAAAATTGTTTTACTCATAAATTACTCGATTAGAAGGTAGGAGCATCTGCTAGCATTAAACCAGCTTCATCTTTTGGTGATAATAATGGCTGCATACCATTTACAAGAGGCCATTGAATCGCAAGAGTAGGATCATCCCAAGAAATGCTTTGTTCAAATTCAGGTGCATAATAATTTGTGCACTTATAAACAAATTCAGCAGATTCAGTTGTTACATAAAAGCCATGTGCAAACCCTTCTGGCACCCAAAGCTGTCTTTTATTGTCACTATTTAATAAGACACCTACATGCTTCCCAAAGGTCGGGCTATCCTTTCGAATATCAACAGCAACATCATAAACTTCTCCGGCAATCACACGCACTAATTTCCCTTGCGTTTGCTGCGTTTGATAATGCAGTCCTCTTAAAATACCTTGGCCAGATTTACTGTGATTGTCTTGCACAAAAGTTACATCTGCAACATGCTCTCGGAACCAGTCTTCACGAAACGTTTCTAAGAAAAAACCTCGCTCATCACCAAATACTTTAGGTTCTAAAATTTTTACATCAGGGATAGCTGTATCTATTATATTCATGAGAAAACCCTTCTTGAAAGTAGGCTCAACAAATACTCACCGTAACCACTTTTGACTAATGGAGCAGCTAATTGCTGTAACTGTTGCTCATTGATATATCCCATTCGAAAAGCGACTTCTTCAGGACAATTTACTTTTAATCCCTGTCTTTTTTCTATGGTTTCGATAAATTGCGCTGCTTGTAACAGGCTGTCATGGGTGCCGGTGTCTAACCAGGCCGTTCCGCGTCCCATAATTTCAACATTTAAAGAGTTAGTCTCCAAATATTGCTCGATAACATCGGTTATTTCTAGCTCACCTCTAGGTGAAGGTTCAACATTCTTTGCATACTCAACAACTTTATTATCAAAGAAATATAAACCTGGGACAGCATAGTTTGATTTTGGCGCTTCTGGCTTTTCTTCTATAGAAATCGCTTTGCCACTCTCATCAAACTCAACAACACCATATGAACATGGGTTTGCTACATGATAGCCAAAAACCGTTGCTCCAGACTCCCTAGAAGCAGCTAGCTGCAGTGACTTAACAAGGTCGTGGCCATAGAAAAGGTTATCACCTAAGATCAATGCGACATTGCTATTTCCAATAAACTCTTCACCCAACAAAAAAGCCTGAGCTAGACCATCTGGCGACGGTTGAGTTTTGTACTCAATATTGATGCCCCAATCTTTCCCATCACCCAGTAGTTCTTTAAAGCGGTCTAATTCTGCTGGCGTTGTTATGACTAGAATATCTTTTATGCCAGCATTCATTAAGGTAGCGATTGGATAATAAACCATCGGCTTATCATATACGGGCATAAGTTGTTTACTTACGACTTTCGTTAATGGGTAAAGGCGAGTACCGCTACCACCCGCTAAAATAATACCTTTAGTCATATAACTTCCATAATATTAATACCTGAATTTCAGGCTTAACTTTAAAAATGATATAGAGTGAGTTTCAAAATAGTGCTTAGTTATCAAGCACTTTCTTGCTCTCTAAAATAGTTCTTTCCTAAAACAATCAGAATGCCAATTAAAATCCCAAATAAGGCCCCAACAACACATATAAGCGCTCTTTTTGGACTTACTCTTTCTTCAGGAACTAATGCTGGATCGATAGTTTTGAAAACATACTCATCTCGAACTTCAGCGAACATAATTGTTTTAGCTTGTTCCTCAATAAGCTTAAAAAGTACAGTTTTAATATCTGCAACTTTTGTATTTTCAATTTGTTGCTTTAAAAACTCAGTGCTTTTAATTGCCTCGGCTACATCTCGCTCTTTCATCTCTTTGTTAATATCTTCGATGAGCCAAATTACCCATTGTTGGGCTATGTAGGGCGAAATATGTTCCACAGAAATTGTAATCATACCAGTGTCTTTTGAAGAATTTACGTAGACAATCTCTTTAAACTCTTTGTAAGCTTCTTGTAGTGATGGCTTTGGCTTAAATGGAGGGTTAACATCTCTGACCCAAGTCTTTGTTTTGGCATCATAGATATCTTCATCGTAGGATATAGTATTGGCTTCGTATGACCAGCTTTCAGCAGCCATTAAATCTAGCAAAATATTATGTCGCTCAATGAACTCACTTGTAAATTTTCTAGATTTTAATACTTCAATTGCTAATGCTGACTTATCAGAAGAACCTGCTCCTAAATCAATTCCAGCCATACTAGCTAGACCACCAAATTGACCAGCTAATGCAGCTAAACCACCTTCTCCTTGTCCACTATCAGCAGGAGAAAGTAGTGCTTCTGATTTATAAATATTTGGAAGGCTAAGCGCTAAAGCAACAGATAAACATGTAAAAATGACGGCTACTATTGCAATTGTTAACTTGCCTTTCCAAATAGTTAAGAAAAAGCCTTTAAGATCTACGCCTTCATCTTCAGCATACATACTTTGTTGAATATTCTGTGAATCCACACTTCTTTCCATTGGTAAGTTATCTCATTTATTTAAAGTTACTAAAATTAAATGCTCGGTAACTATTAAATTAAATACTGCTAATAGCGGCTACTGCTACACCCAACTGATATACGATTTGTGTTGCTGTACTCCACAAGGTTAAGTTATCCATGTAATCTGAATTCAGAGGTACAACAATGGTATCACCCGCTTCAAGTGTGTTTGTGTCATTTACAGCAAACCAACTACCAGTGGATGGAATTTTCACAGAGCCGTTTGCTTTGATGATATAAATACGCTCATCAGCTGCACGCTCTTTTAAGCCGCCACTAAGGTCAATGTAATCGTCAACTGTGATACCTTGTTTGAATAAATGCGAAGTTGCATAATTAACTTCACCTATAACACTAATTGAATCACGCTTACTTGGTACATATAGGGCATCACCATCTTGTAAAACGAGCTTTTGTTTATCTTCGACAATTAAAGGTAAATCAATAACTAGTCGACCTACTGCCTCAACACTTGAGAGGTCATTTAACAGCTTATTCATTTCATCATAAGACAGAGTACTGCTACTTACTGAGTTTTCGAAACTTTTTGACGCAATATCACGGCGCAAATCTTCAGAAAGTTTTGCAAGTTGCTGCTGCTCTTGTTTGCGAATTGCTTCACGAGTGAAGATAGCAGCATTAGGCGCGGCAAATTCAGAAAAACCACCTGCACGTTCAAGTAAATTGCTTAATGTTTCGCCACGACGAATTGTGTAAACGCCAGGGAATTTAACTTCCCCTCTTAATTGAACTTTCACGTTCTCTTGCCAGTTAGGGATAGAAAAAATATTTATACTATCTTTACTTCGTAATGCGATATTTTCACCATTACCACCTAGCATTGCTGCTTGCAGGTTAAATTTAATGTGTTTAACCTTTGACGCATCACCATTCATTATGCGAGTGATCTCAGCTTGCTCTGTGTAAGCAGATTCAAGTAAACCACCTGCAGCAGCTATCAAATCGTTTACTTCACTATTAACTGTAAGCGGATATACACCTGGGTAGGTTACGTGACCATTAATTTCTACAAGTTGCATCGCCACAGAAACTGAAGCTTGTTGTTTAAGTTTTGAAATAATTGGCTTTAATAAGCTGTAACGACTAAATACTGCATAATCTTCTGGCGATAATTCCTTGGTACCACTACCCAATCTCCCCTTAGAGATATCTTCAATTGATTTTGCATTGTCGCGTTCTAATTTAGGACTATCAACTGAACCTGTAACCCCAATATATTTTTCAAATTCTCTTTGCTGGTATTCGTGCCATTGCTTGACTTTATATTGCTGCTGTTGCTGCTCTTCGGTAAGCGCCATATTCGCAAGAGCACTTTCTTCTGCTTGTTTTTCTTGGTAGCGGCTAAACACAAATAATTTATCGTTAGCTTTCAGTTCTAGATCATGCTCAGCAGCTTTAACTATCGCTTGTGCTATATCAAATTGAAAAACTTGAATATCGCCTGCTACATTAACTTCACGAACAAGTAATCCGTATCCTAAGTCAGCCTGAGGCAGCAAGTCACCACGCACTGAAGTTAGAACGTCAGAGATGTGTTTACCTTGATGCCATTGATAATGACCCGGACGTGCAACGGCACCAATTAAACTAATACTGTTTTGATATTGGAAGCTCACTGGATTAAAACGAATACGATCGCCATCGCGAGGAGTGTAGTTAATTTGATTGCTACTAAAGTCAATTGATAATACTTCTTTCATATTATTGTTATTGAAGCGTTCAACAATTGCTTTTTTAGCGTAAGCTTGCGGCTTTAAACCACCCGCCATTTTTAATAACTGTGCTGCTGTTTCACCTTTTTTTAGCTCAAAAATAGCAGGGCGCTTTACTAAGCCTTCAACAGCGACTTGTGAGCCAACTGATGGGATAAAAACCACATCGCCAGGCTTTAAAATAATATCGTTGCTGCTATCACCGTTGATTAAAAGATCATACAAGTCAAAGTTTGCAACAACCTTGCCCGCACGTTTTACTTGAATATTACGCAGTGAAGCAATATCAGATACCCCACCACTAACAAATAGGGCATGCGATACGGTAGTCAGTGATGAAACAGAATAACTACCCGGTTTGTACGCTTCACCAAGCACTAGCACACGAATGCTACGAAGTTTGCCTACTGAAACAAATGCTTTAATACCAATTACTTCTTGTTCAACTTTTGCTTTGATTAACTCTTTGACTTCTGCAAAAGTCAGACCCGCCACTTGAACAGGACTTAAATTTGGAATGCTGATACGCCCTTCGCGGTCAACAACAACTTCATAGCTCTCGCTTTCTTTACCGTAAAAGTTGATGTTAAGTGTATCGCCACGACCAATTAAGTAGGTGTCGGGAACTGCTGCATTCTCGCTTGGCATAAATGATGTAGGCTCGCCAGCAAATAAGTCGTAACCAAAAGGCTTTACTTCATCAACTTTCGGAGCAAAGCGTTCTTCATCAGTTAATGGCTCATCATTTTGCTCTAGACGAGGTTGAACTGTAGGTTCTTGCTCAGCAGATTCACTTGAAGACTTTTTACCTGTAATGGTCGATAAGTCGACACCATACTGCTTTGCTAGCGCTTCTTGCTGTGCTCTAGGAAGCTTTTTAAATTGTTCGATTTGTGCGGCTGTAGGGGTAAAAGCCAATACTGATGCGGAAGTTAACAGCAAAAAAGTAATGAAAAGTCTTTTAAATAACATCACAGGTAGGGATATCCATAGTTCTACAGTCAAAAAGATTGTCTATTCTACCTGAAAATTACAGAAATAAAAAAGGGACTTTCGTCCCTTTTTGTCATTAAATTGTCAACAAAACGGTTTATTTAGTTAAAAACTGTAAACTAGCGTTAGTGACGTTTCTGTATCTGTGTTTTCTTTATCATCAGCAACATCTGAGTTGTGGGTGATGTTGTAAGCTACTTTCATTTGTAGTGAACCGTTGATCTTAGCAAGGATTGCAGATTCTGAACGCGTTTTAGTGTTGGTATCACCATATTCAACTGATACTAACTGAGTAAAACGTGCGCTGTCTGAAATTTGCCAGTTGTAATCAACTTTACCTAAGGCGATAGCTTCCCCCTCACGCTCACCTGCAAGTGAATTACCGTTTTCATCAACTTCTGTGCTGTCATCAGGGTATTGGAAGTACTTATAACCCGGACCGATTTCAGCGTTTAGCCACATGTCAGAACGGTCGATTAAGCGTAAACCGTAACCCGCTGAGATAACTGATTCGTTACGGTATGCACCAAAGTAATCAGATACGTGCGAACCGTAGATGAATAAGTGTGAGTGCTTTTCGTTTAATTTATAGTTACCTTGCGCTGAGATTGAGTACTTTTCGTTGGTACGCTGTGTTTCTTTTACACCTTGGTCGTTTTCGATCTCATCTTCTTTGTAGATGCCGTCTAACTTGTACTCGTTATTCCAGTTTTCTAGGTTATGTAATACCTTGATACCACCTTTAAGTGTGGTTGTTTCAGTGTTACCGCTTGTTACGATAGCACCTAATTCACTGGTTACATCCCAAGTTTTGGTTTCATCTGCTGCGAATGCGCTAGTTGCAGCACTTGCTGCAACTAGAATTGATAATGCTTTTAATTTCATTAAAAAATAACCTTTACTACTTGTACGTTAGACTTATTAGTCTTCTTTGTGCAAATGAACATCCATTTGCGGGAATGGGATTGTGATGTTGGCATCATCTAATGCGATCTTAATGTTTTCCATTAAATCGAAATACGTCGGCCAATAATCAGCTGAGTTAACCCATGGGCGAACTACAAAGTTTACGCTTGAATCTGCAAGTTCAGATACAGCTACTGTGTATGCTGGGTCTTTTAATAAGCGCTCTTCTTTATCTAAAACTGATTTAAGAACTGCTTTTGCTTCTTTAAGATCTGCATCGTAACCAACACCGATTACTAAATCGATACGACGAGTTGATTCACGAGAGAAATTTGTAATTGGGCTGCCCATAATTGATGAGTTAGGCATGATAATTACTTTGTTATCTGGTGTACGTAATTCTGTAGAGAAAATTTCGATTTTCTTAACTGTACCCGCTTTACCACCTGCTTCTACATAGTCACCTGATTTGAAAGGACGAAGTAAGATGATTAAAACACCTGATGCAAAGTTAGATAGTGAACCTTGAAGTGCTAAACCTACTGCTAAACCAGCCGCACCTAAAATAGCAATGAATGAAGTAGTTTCAATACCTAATTGAGATAGTGCCATTAAGATTGTTGCAGCAAATACAATTGCATAGACAATACTAGCAACAAATGAACCTACAGCTTTATCGACTTTCTTTTTATCAAATGCTTTTTCAGTTAAGCCTTCGCAGAATTTAGCGATGCGACCACCGATGAAGAAAATGATTAGCGCTAGAACCGCCTGAACGGCGTAATGTATGATTAAACCTGAATTCTCGTTGATCCAGTTCATTATTGTATCCATGTTCTCTCCTGAAGTTCATTTGTAGCGTCACGCTGTACAAATTATATATGATCTTTGGTTAAAAAATCATTAAATTACGCATAAAACTACGAAATGAGTATTTGCTCAATTACAAAAGCCGCAAGTCTAATCTGCGAAACTGAACGCGAGCTGACCAGTAATGGTTTTCTGAATTTTCTGAGGCAAATAAGTTTTTTCTACTTTTTTCAATTTAGGGCTTCACAAGCCAACCTTAATTATGTAATATGCGCGCCACACCAAACGAGGTGTATCTCAGTGGCGGCTGTAGCTCAGTTGGTAGAGCCCCGGATTGTGATTCCGGTTGTCGTGGGTTCAAGCCCCATCAGTCGCCCCACTTCTCCCCCTTTGTAAATCCCTATATTTTCCTAAATATTTCTACTTCAATCTCAAGACTTAGTTTAATCTTCGATACCTGTTTTCAGATCTAAAAGCCGTCAGCTTTCAGCTGTCAGTTTTGAGCCGAACTGTGTTGTTTGTTGGTACCGTATTGATTTGTCGTCTGGGTGTTGAATGTAAGACGCGCCAAGCAAGCGTGACGCCTACATGGTAGGAGGCGTTTTAACGCCGAAGTCTTTAAGGATAATTCACGGCTGAAGCCGTTCCTACGAACGAGAGCTGCGAGGTGCGACATACGAGATACGATATGCGAGATGCGAGATGTGAAATATTGTAGGCGTGAAACTTATTTCGCGCGAAATGTTAGCAGCTGTGCCGTGTTTGAGACACGCCAAGCAAGCGTGACGCCTACGATGTAGGAGGTACTTTAGTGCCGAAGTCTTTAGGATAATTCACGGCTAAAGCCCTTCCTACAAACGAGAGATTACAGATGCGCGGTATTGTAGGCGTTAAATTTATTTCGCGCGAAAGCCTAGCACCTAGAGCCTACCCCCTAATACCTAACACCTAATTTTTTTAAACCCCAAACAAAAAATGCCACCTTTCGGTGGCATTACACACGGGATTATTTCTATTTACTAGAAATGCTTTTCAAAGTCCAAGGCGGTGCGCTTTACACCCAACCTCAAACTCATAATTACTTCCAACTTTTCATCTTGTGGCCTTTAACAGCATAGAAAAGTATGAATAAATAACAAGGCAACATCACAATATAAGCCATTTGTTGTGCTTCTGCGCTTTTTACGCCGCCACTTGCCAGGCCCCAAAATAATGGGCCGAATGCGCCACCGGCAATACCCATAACGAGCAGGCCTGAGCCTACACTAGTTAGCTTGCCTAAACCAGATAATGCTAACGGCCAAACTGCAGGCCAAACAATCGCATTAGCAAAGCCTAGCACAGCAATGAGCAATAAGGTATCAGGCAGTACCGATTTTAGGCCAAATAATGTTGATATAAATACAGTTTCATTACTACCTGTAACTATCGCTAGGGTTAACACACAACCCAATACCGCTGAAATAGTTAGCGCTGTTTGCTGCGATAACACTCGTGGGATAAGTAAAATCCCTAAAAAGTAACCTAGCACCATACAACCCATGGTGTACGATGTCATAACACTGTATTTTTCAACACCTAAAGACAATGCAAAGCTGCCAATGGTATCACCTGCGATAACCTCAACGGCTACATAAACAAAAAGTGCCACAATCCCTAAGGCAAGACTCGGATGGCTAAGCGCTTCTTTTACCTGCCCAGGTTTTTGTTCATCAACGTCGTCATCAATTAACTCTGGTAATGGCATTTTAGTAACTGCAAAGCCGAGTATACCAATAAAAATAGCCATCCCTAAATACGGTAAAATTAAGCCATTGGCCATTGCATCAATATCAGTTTGGCTAAGCTCTTTACCTACAAAGCCTTTAAAATCGCTGAGTATCAGAGCAGTAAATACAATCGGTGCTACAACGCCCGCACCTTTATTTAATATACCCATAATACTAACGCGAGCCGCGGCTGATTCTTCAGGGCCGATTCTGACTACGTATGGATTAACCGCTGTTTGTAATAACGTTTGCCCAGCCCCCATAACAAGTTGAGCGAATAAAAACAGTGCAAAAACTTGCGTTTTTGCCGCAGGAGTAAACAGCAAACCTGCCACCATCATGGTCGCCATACCCAGCGCCATACCGTTTTTATAACCTACCTTTCTGATGATCATCGCCGAAGGCAGGGCCGTAAAAGTCACGGCGATATAAAACGAGAAAATAATCAGCGATGCCTGAAACGGTGAAAGCTGCAAAATTTGCTGTAAAAATGGCATCAGTGAACCATTTAACCATGTAGCAAAACCCAGTATAAAAAACAGCGTGGCAACAATCGCCATAGGCACAACACTGCTTTGTTTATTCATTTCAGACATAACATTTCCCATAACAGCACAGTTCGACTCTACAGCGCTGCTGATTCAGATGATTATATAAAATAGATATTAAATATTTATAACACTATCGCAACAAAAATGACAGCGCTGACATATTTTTTAGGTCCCGTAGGCGTGAAATTTATTTCGCGCGAAGTTTAGGAATTAGCCGTCAGCTTTCAGCTGTCAGTTTTGAGCCGAACGGTGTTGAATGTAAGACGCGCCAAGCAAGCGTGACGCCTACGATGTAGGAGGCGTTTTAACGCCGAACAGATTTGACCTATTCACGGCTAAAGCCGTTCCTACGAGGTCCGGGGTTCGAGGTATTGTAGGCGTGAAATTTATTTCGCGCGAAGTTTTAAGGCCGCCAGATTTTAGCCAGACGCGTAAGCAAAAATGACGCCTACACTTTGCTGTAGACGTCACATTTATTCATCGCAAAACATTACTCACCAACAACGGTCACGCGGCTGGTTTGTTTTGCGTTTAAGCGGGTTCGTAGCGCAACTTTTGCATTGTTATCAACCTTCACAGGCTCGGCATAAGTTTGCCAGCTTTGTCCGTTGTCTAAGCTGTATTCAATGCTCAAATAAGCAAATGCGCTGTTGGCATATAACTTCCCATTTTCAATCACACCGCCTGGTACTGGTAAATGCAGATTGATGCCATCTTTAGCTAACTTATCAAGCTCTTTTAAGCCTACAGCACTTGAGAACTCAGCCCAGTCTTTTGCTTGTTTTTTACTATTGACGTTTTCGCCTTCCCAATCGGCTTTATGCCAAGCACGCTCTGCCACTGACAAAATACGCGGGAAGATCATTGCTAATACTTGCTCTTCAGTGCGGATTGTCTCTGACCATACCTGACCTTGCATGCCTAGAATGTTCTCTGGTTTTTCAAGTTTAGGTAACGGGCGACCCACCAACGCTTCTAAATTAACTATTGGCTCACGAGTACGGGTGTAATCGGCATTGGCATACACGTCATCAGGCATGTAATTAAAGGCTTTTTTAGTATCTGTGTAACGAGTGGCCCAGTAATAACCACGCTCTTGTGGGCTTGCTTCGTATGGGTGGTCAAAGTACAAATGCGTACCGTGTGATAACACCACTTGATAACCGGCATTTGCTAGGCGGTATGCTCTATCGGCAACGCCCCATTCCCAAATGTTATCCCAAGTATTTACGGTAAAGGTTTTATTAGGGAACTCATCACGTTTAAACGAATTTTCGCGGTCATACATGATGCCATCTTCCCAAATACCCGGAGAAATACCGCGTTTTTCAAGTAAGGTTGCAACACGTTGTGTGAAATAAGGTTTTAAATCAGCGGGGCCAGCTACACCGTTATTTGGATTGGCAAATAACGCCTGACAGATCGGCGAGCCTATCCACGAACCTGCTCCAACTTCATCACCACCAATATGCAGGTTCTTTAACTGCACACCTGCTTCGCGGTACATCTGCTGAAGTTCATAAGTTACTTTATCTAAAAATGCGTAGGTAGAGTCCATACACACATTCATTGAGTTATCTTTGTAGTTTTGTACCGTCATGTACACAGAGGTATCTTTTGGATCAGTAAGCAAATATTGCGTTGCTGGTCCCATATCTATGCGTTGAATTTCTTTGTTTGCAGAGCGCGTTTTAATGTTGTTTTTAGCGGCTTTCTCAGCTTCTTCTAACATGTTGTGATAACGTGCTTCCATCGCTTTGATTGAGGCACGTGCATGGCCAGGGCCTTCAACTTCAGGGATGATTTGAATGTGGCGGTCTTTCGCAAACTTTAATAGCTCAACAAACTCATCACGTTTCAGATAACCATTACCTGAGCCTGATTTAAACGGCCCAGTGCCAAGTTGAGTTAATAAACACTCGCGCTCTTCTAAATCAAAGCAGCGATAGCCACCAACGTCTGTGAGCTCTGGTAGACCGGGGATCTCAAGTCGCCAACCTTCATCTTCTGAAAAGTGCCAGTGTAGCTTATTCATTTTATAGCGAGCCATTTGCTCAACCAGCTTGAACATTGCTTCTTTGCCATGATAGTTACGTCCATTATCGTAATGCATACCACGCCAACCATAACGTGGTGAGTCTTCAAGTTCTAACTGCGGTAAACTGGCACTGCCTTGGCTATTTGCAGGAATGAGGTTCAATAAGCTTTGCATCGCATAAAACACACCGGCGTTATCGCTACCTACGATAGTGATCACTTCATCATCAATCTCTAGAGTGTAGCTTTCAGCTTTTGCATTATTGAGTTTAGGGTCGACTTTTAAGCGTATTACTTTGTCTTTGCCAACATTGATATGATCAGGCTGTGCTTTAAGGCTAATGCCATAGTCATCTTGTAAGTCTTGCATAAACACCATAACTTCGTGCTTAAGCTGACCTTGATAACTGATTTGCCAATTATTGTTTAACGTTGCGCTGCCACGATTAAAATCGACTTTACGAGGCTTAGGGATAATACGCTTTAAAGCATCGTCTTTACTGACCGTAACCTTATCAGCGCTATTACGCTCATAACGTACTTTTGCCGTTGCTAAAACCGATAAATCTTTTGGCTCATTGTAACGGCGTAACTGATTTTCACGGGTAAATGGCGTAACAAACTGTTTAAAGTCTTCAGTGTCGGTGTTGGCAAATACGGCTGGTTTATTCTTACCCGAAACAAAAAATGCCCGTGGCATAAAGTCACTGTAAGCAACAATCCATACTTGCGCGTCAAACGGCAACTCTAAACTTTCACCTGCGGCTAAACCTTTAAAAGAGCTCGTTGGTACGATGCGATGAAGGTCACCATTAACGTGTTCAATGTTTAGGCCCGCAACATGCTCGGTTGAGATTTTACGAACAGAGTGAATATAAAGCTGCCAGTCGCTCTCGCCTGCAGGCAACGCCACATCAGAGCCATTATTGAGGGTAATTTTTCCTAAAAAGCCCGCATCTTTATTACGAAAGTTATCTTCTACTGAAAACAGCAGTTCGGTACCTTTCGCAAACTGATCAACTTGCGATTGAGTTAATGCTGCACTAGCCATTAAAGGCGCAGTCGCAAGCATTACCGCGAATAGTGACTTCTTAAAATCCATTACTTTCTCCTCGTTTAAGCCCTGAGTGTACGGTATTTCTGCGTACTATTTTTCATTTTTGTTAATAATTCGTTCCTATCATATAAAAACTAAAATGACAGCGCTATCATTTTATGAAAAATAAAGGGCGGGGAGTTAGCTATCAGCTATCAGCTATCAGCTATCAGCTATCAGCTATCAGCTATCAGCTATCAGCTATCAGCTATCAGCTATCAGCTATCAGCTATCAGGCTGACGGCTGACGGCTGACGGCTGACGGCTGACGGCTGACGGCTGACGGCTGACGGCTCAAACCTTAACACAAAGATATTTCTCTTCTAGATACTCATCTAACCCTTGATGGCCGCCTTCTCGGCCTAAGCCAGACTGTTTAACACCGCCAAATGGCGCTACTGGGTTTGAGATAAGGCCTTCGTTAATACCAATCATGCCGTATTCGAGTGCTTCGCTTACGCGATAAACTTGCTTGATGTTTTCACTATAAAAATACGCAGCTAAACCGTAAGGGACGTCGTTCGCAAGCTGAAGTACTTCTTCTTCATCATCAAAGGCGATTATGCTGACTACAGGGCCAAACACTTCATCATGATAGATATCCATCTCTGGTGTCACATCGGTTAAAATTAATGGCGCTTGAAAGCTACCTTCAAGCTCGCTGTTATCACCGATTAACGACGCCCCTTTATCAACCGCATCTTGCACAAGCGTTTGTACTTTCTCTTTTGCTTTAGGGTAAATTAATGGGCCGATATCTACCCCGTCATCTAGACCATTTCCTACCTTCAACTCAGCCACTTTGTCTGTGAGTTTTTCGAGCACCGTTTCAAGCACTGAGCGCTGAACAAAAATTCGGTTAGCGGCAACACAGGTTTGCCCTGCGTTTCTAAACTTAGCCCCCATTAGGCCAGCAACAGCCTCATCTAAATCGGCATTATCGAAAATAATGAACGGGGCATTGCCACCAAGCTCCATTGACGTTTGTTTAATTGTTGAAGCGCACTGTGATAGTAACTGCTTACCTACACCGGTTGAGCCTGTGAATGTGAACTTACGCACACGCTCCGACTCGGTCATGATCTCACCCACCATTTTTGCGTTTTCGGAGACCACCACGTTCAGCGCACCTTTTACAAACCCTGCTTTATCAGCAAGGTAGGCTAAGGCAATAGCGCATAATGGCGTATGCTCCGAAGGTTTAATCACAAAACTACAACCCGCGGCATAAGCGGGTGCCACTTTACGGGTGATCATAGCAATCGGGAAATTCCAAGGTGTAATACCAGCTACCACACCAATTGGCTGCTTTATCGTTGTTAAACGATGCTTGCTGTCAGTAGCAGGAATTGTGTCGCCATAACTGCGCTTTGCTTCTTCACTAAACCATTTAATAAAGCCTGCACCGTATTCCACTTCGCCCAAGGCTTCTTTTAAAGGCTTCCCCTGCTCTTTAGTCATTAACTCAGCAAGCTGTTGCTTGTGCTCAATAACCAACTCATACCATCGGCGCAGCGTTTCACTACGTTCGGTTGCAGTTGTTTGCTTTAGTTTGCTAAATGCCTCGTCAGCACTTTTTAAAGCCAGCTCAACCCCGGCTTCATCAATATCAGAAACCTGAGTAATTGCCTCTGCGGTTGCGGGGTTATCTACACTAAAACGCTGGCTCGTAGAATAAAAGTCACCGTCGATAAACGAATCAGAAAAAACCAAATCAGACATAGAACCTCCAAGTAAAAGCTATCAGCTATCAGCTATCAGCTATCAGCTATCAGCTATCAGCTATCAGCTATCAGCTATCAGCTATCAGCTATCAGCTATCAGCTATCAAAAACATAAAACCTGAGAGATCAATGTAAAGCTATTTCAGTTCATTAACACAAAGAACTAAACCTCTATCTCGATCTGCTAAAAACTGACGGCTGAAAGCTGACAGCTCTAAAATAAAAAACCGCTGTAGAGACTAAGCAACTACAGCGGTTTTTACGAAATCAAAGCCGTTAAAAATTAATGCTCTTCATTAACGATATTGAGATTATACTTTGGAATTTCAACCACTAAATCTTCATCTTTGATCACCGCTTGGCAACCAAGGCGTGATTCAGGCTCAAGACCCCATGCTTTATCTAGCATGTCATCTTCTAGCTCATCACTTTCATCTAAAGAGTCAAAGCCTTCACGGATGACTAAGTGGCATGTTGTACACGCACATGATTTTTCACATGCATGTGGAATGCTAATACCATTCTTTAGCGCAACATCTAATACCGTTTCACCTGCAGGAGCTTCAATAGCAGCGCCTTCTGGGCATAACTCTTCGTGTGGAAGAAAAATAATTTGTGGCATACCTTACCTCGTTAAACTTCGTCTACTGACTGCCCTTGCAGCGCTTTTTTGATTGATGCATCCATTCTACGAGCAGCAAATTCGCTACTTGCATTGTCTACAGCTTCAATCGCTGCTTTAATTTCTGCAGGTGTTGTTGCGCTTTCGCGTACGGCAACAAGTTTAGCAATTTCTGCTTTTAACGCATCTAATTCTTGTTCATCAAGTAATGCACTGTCGGTTGCCAGTGATGCTTCAAGCGCTTCAACAACACGTAACGCTTCAACTTGCTGCTCTTTAAGCATACGCGCTTGCATGTCGTCTTTAGCGTTAGTCATTGACTCTTTAAGCATGTTTGCAACTTGATCATCCGATAAACCAAATGATGGTTTGACCTGAATTTCAGCTTGCACACCAGTTGATTTTTCCATTGCCGATACACTTAATAGGCCATCAGCATCAACTTTAAAGGTTACGCGAATGTGCGCAGCACCAGCAGCCATGGCCGGAATACCTTTTAAGCTGAATTTTGCCAACGAACGACAATCATCAACTAGCTCACGCTCACCTTGTAATACATGCAGTGACATAGCAGTTTGACCATCTTTGAAAGTAGTAAACTCTTGTGCACGTGCAACAGGGATCGTAGTGTTACGTGGAATGATTTTCTCAACCAAGCCACCCATGGTTTCAAGACCTAGCGACAGTGGTAATACGTCTAATAGCAACATGTCTGAATCTGGCTTATTGCCAACCAATACATCTGCTTGCAGTGCTGCACCGAGTGCAACTACGCGATCTGGGTCGATAGAAGTCAGTGGCTCTTTATCAAAAAATGCAGCAACTTGAGAGCGTACAATTGGCATGCGAGTCGAGCCGCCAACCATTACAACTTGCAGTACTTCTTCGTTCTCGATACCGGCATCTTTTACTGCACGGCGACAAGAGCGTAGTGTTTTCTTCACAAGACTAAGAGCAAGCTCATCAAACGTTTCGCGAGTAACTTCAACCTTGTGGCTTTGACCATCAAACTCTAAACCAACATTGACAGTTTGGTATTGGCTTAGCGCTTCTTTACACGCTTTTGCTTTATTGATGAATAAACGCAATACCGATGCAGAAAGCTCGCTAACACCCGTTTGTTTTTTGAAGTAATCAACTAGTAGCGAGTCAAAATCGTCACCACCAAGGCTTGAGTCACCACCAGTCGCAAGCACTTCAAATACACCTTGGTGTAAACGTAAAATAGAAATATCGAAGGTACCGCCACCTAAATCGTATACGGCGATAATGCCTTCTTGGCCTGAGTCAAGGCCATAAGCTACAGCCGCAGCCGTTGGCTCGTTTAATAAACGTAATACTTTAATACCTGCAAGCTCTGCTGCATCTTTGGTGCTTTGACGCTGTGCATCATCAAAATAAGCTGGCACAGTAATAACCGCGCCTAAGATGTCTTGGCCTGCAAAGCTGTCTTCTGCGCGCAGTTTTAATGCTTTTAAAATTTCACTCGATGCAGTAACAGGGCTAATTGCACCCGCAACCGTGCTGATTGCTAACGAGCCATCATGCTCACAAAATTCGTACGGCAGTTGGCCATAGCTTTTTTCGATTTCAGACTGAGTTTTACCTAAAAAACGCTTAACTGAAATTAGTGTGTTTGCAGGGTCTTGAGTAGCAGCTGCAACCGCTCGCTCACCAACCACAATGTTATCTGCTTGGTATTGCACTACCGATGGTAGCATCGCGTTGCCTGCTAAATCAGTTAGTGTGCGCGCTTCGCCGCTTTGCACTGTTGCAACTAACGAGTTAGTTGTACCAAGGTCAATACCGACTGCTAATTTGTGCTCATGTGGTGCCGCGCTCTGCCCCGGCTCAGCAATTTGCAATAATGCCATAATGCTCTTTTTAAACTCTTAAATAGCTGTTGTGTAACAACTAACGATTAATCATCAAATAAACTGTCTTCAATACGCTCTAGTTCATCGCGTAACTTATAAACAAACTTCAATTTACGAATATTGTCAGCGGCAGCTTGCCATTGTTGCTCATCATTACTTGCCAGCTGAACGGCTAATTCACTGCTGTATTGTTTATCGAGTTGTTTAATTTGTGCTTCAAACTGGGCAATTGCTGCATCAGGATCTGCGGCATTTTCAAGTTCTTCTAATTCTTCACGCAGCTCCATTTGCTGCATTAAGAATAGCGGGTCTTGTAATGTTTGTTGCTCGGCGCGAATATCAACACCAAGCTCGCTTAGCATGTACTCAGCACGTTTTACCGGGTGTTTTAAGGTTTGTAATGCATCATTGATTTCTGCTGCATTTTGCACAGCAAGTAATTTATCACGGCTGCTAGAGCTTGCGTGGCGATCTGGGTGAACTGCACGTTGCAGCTCAAGGTAGTGTTTATTAATAGTCGCTAAATCAATGTTGTAATCTACTGGAATTGCAAATAACTCAAAGTAACGCATTACATAATCCAACTCGGTAAACAGGAAAGAACAAAGCCCTACATAGGCAGGGCTTCAAGCAAAGAAAGTTTTATAAGCTTAAACGGTGAAGCTTTCGCCGCAACCACACTCATCGGCTTGGTTCGGGTTGTTAAACTTAAACCCTTCGTTCAAACCTTCTTTGGTGTAATCAAGCTCAGTACCATCAATGTAGACTAAGCTTTTAGCATCAACGATAACTTTCACACCACGGCTTTCAAAAATTTCGTCGCCGTCTGCTAACTCATCAACAAATTCAAGAACATAAGCAAGACCTGAACAGCCCGTCGTTTTAATGCCAACGCGTAGGCCAATGCCTTTGCCGCGATTTGCTAAAAATGATTCTACGCGGTTTGCTGCCGCATCTGTCAATGTCACTGCCATGAATTTATCTCTTACTTCGCTTGTTTGCTTTTGTAGTCAGCAATTGCTGCTTGAATCGCGTCTTCTGCTAAAATTGAACAGTGAATTTTCACTGGCGGTAATTCAAGCTCAGCACTGATATCAGTGTTTTTGATTGTTGCAGCTTCATCTAATGTTTTGCCTTTTACCCACTCAGTTACAAGTGAAGAAGAAGCGATTGCGCTACCACAACCATATGTTTTGAATTTTGCGTCTTCAATTACACCTTCTGATGATACTTTGATTTGCAATTTCATTACGTCACCACATGCTGGTGCACCCACCATACCTGTTGCAACTGACGGATCATTTTTGTCTAAAGCACCCACGTTACGTGGATTTTCAACATGATCGATTACTTTATCACTATAAGCCATAATACTATCCTCACTACCTGCTAGCGGCGGCGATCACTGATTAGTGATGCGCCCACTCAACTGAATCTAAATCAATACCTTCTTGATGCATTTCCCATAGAGGAGACATCTCACGTAAACGGCCGATCGAGTTTTTGATTAGTTCAACGGTGTAATCAATCTCTTCTTCAGTCGTAAAGCGGCCAATGCTGAAACGAATTGAGCTGTGTGCTAACTCGTCATTACGGCCTAATGCACGTAGTACATAAGAAGGCTCTAAGCTTGCTGAGGTACAGGCTGAGCCTGATGAAACAGCAATGTCTTTAACAGCCATTAATAACGACTCACCTTCAACAAAGTTGAAGCTGATATTTACAATACCTGGAACTGAGTGACTTGGTTCACCATTGAAGTAAACTTCGTCCATATCAGCCATGATGCCATCAATCAGACGCTTACGAAGTGCGCTGATGTGTGCATGGTCTTTTTCGAAATCTTCTTTAGCGATTCTAAATGCCGCACCCATACCAACTAATTGGTGAGTAGCTAGTGTGCCTGAACGCATACCACGCTCATGACCACCACCGTGCATTTGCGCTTCTAAACGTGCACGTGGCTTACGACGAACATAAAGTGCGCCAACACCTTTCGGGCCATATACTTTGTGGCCAGAGAACGACATAAAATCTACTTTTAACTGTTGCACGTCGATAAGTACTTTACCTGCGCTTTGTGCAGCATCTACGTGGAACATAATTTTGCGCTCACGGCACATTTCGCCGATTGTCGCGATATCTTGGATAACACCTAGCTCGTTATTTACGTGCATTACGCTCACAAGTACTGTGTCGTCACGCATAGCAGCTTCAAGCTTTTTAAGGTCAAGTAAACCGTTTTCTTCAACGTCCATATAGGTTACTTCGAAACCTTGACGCTCTAGTTCACGACACGTATCAAGCACTGCTTTGTGCTCTGTTTTAACAGTGATAACGTGCTTGCCTTTCTTCTTATAGAACTGCGCAGCACCTTTAATTGCTAGGTTGTTTGATTCTGTAGCACCTGAAGTGAAAACAATTTCACGCGGGTCAGCGTTGATCAGATCAGCAATATCTGTACGCGCTTGGTCAACCGCTTCTTCTGCTTGCCAACCAAAACGGTGTGAGCGTGATGCAGGGTTACCAAAATTACCGTCCATAGTCAGGCATTGCATCATTTCTTTTGCCACACGTTCATCAACAGGCGTGGTTGCTGCGTAATCTAAATAAATCGGTAACTTCATTTCTCTCTCCGCTTTCGTCAAGCTACAGTTGACAGCTTACTTGAATGTTTTCCAGTTGCTTAATTGCATTGTTGATGCTGTTATCTTGGCGCGATGCGACTTCTTTCACATCTGACTTTTCCACCAATTCAGCAAGGGTAATACTATTTAAAAACTCTTCGATACGTGCGCTTAAGTCCGACCATAAGGTATGAGTCAAACAACGCATGCCGCTTTGGCAGCCACCCGTTGCATTGTGGCAACGTGTTGCATCAACAGACTCATCAACGGCGTTAATCACATCGCCGACAGAAATCTCGTTCGCTTCTCGACCTAATAAATATCCGCCACCAGGGCCACGCACAGAGGTCACAAGGCCATTTTTACGTAAACGGGCGAATAATTGTTCAAGGTAAGATAACGAAATCTCTTGGCGTTCAGAAATATCGGCAAGAGGCACTGCACCCACATTTGTATGTAGTGCAACATCCAACATGGCGGTTACTGCGTATCTGCCTTTTGATGTTAACTTCATGGAGCCCCCGATGTTACTGCACGCTAAGGTGTGCAAATTTTAATTACCAGACCAAAATAGTCAAGTATTATATAAGCTATAAGCTCAGCATCAATACCTGACCTTTTTGGTCAAGTATTGAGTACATTTTAATTACCTGAGTAATTTAGTCAAGTATTATGATGAATAAAGCTTATAACCTAAACTTATTTAATAGACTTATTAATTGAGGTAAGAATACCGCGTAAGATGTTCATCTCAGCTTCTTCTGGACGTGCGCGGTTAAATAAGCGACGTAGTTTAGTCATCACCATGCCAGGATGCTGTTTGATGATAAAGCCTGTGTCGTTTAGCGTTTGCTCTAAGTGCTCGTAGAACAGCTCTGTTTGCTTCGCATTTGGGTAGGTTGCTTCGTCTTCTTCTTGTACTTTTGGCTGCTTGTTCAAAAAAGCCATACGTGTTTCATAACTTAATGTTTGCACGGCCATTGCTAGATTTAGTGAGCTGTATTCAGGATTTGCAGGAATACATACGTGGTAGTTACATTGTTGTAGTTCTTCGTTAGTTAAACCACTATTTTCGCGACCAAACACAAGTGCAACAGGGCCATGCTCAGCCTCAGCCACTAGTTTTTCACCACATTCACGCGGCTCAACCATAGGCCAAGATAAAGTACGTGAGCGTGCGCTGGTACCAATTGTTAAGCCACAATCAGCAATCGCATCTGCCAGTGTATCAACAACTACTGTTTTACCTAAAACATCAGTTGCACCGGCAGCAAGCGCACTCGCATGACTGTCAATTTCACAAGCAGGATCAACTAGATATAAATTTGATAAGCCCATCGTTTTCATAGCACGTGCCGCTGAGCCAATATTACCAGAATGTGATGTGTTAACTAATACGATACGAATATCATCAAGTGTCATTGCGTTGTTACTTACTGAAAGTCAAAAATTGCGGGGATTATAACATAGCTATCAGCTATCAGCTATCAGCTATCAGCTATCAGCTATCAGCTATCAGTCTGACGGCTGACGGCTGACGGCTGACGGCTGACGGCTGACGGCTGACGGCTCAACGATATCTAACTTCTGACCACTAACCACTTCCTCTGACCACTAACCCCTTCTTCCGAAATTAAATCAACAACAAAATCAGAACTGTACAAAAAACGAACTAATTTATTCGAGTTTATTGTTTACTTTACGCTAGAAATCGCTAGAATACGCCGGCTTAAATATATTCGTTCTTTTACAACCCAAAGGTAATGCTATGCATCCAATGTTAAACATTGCGGTTCGCGCTGCGCGTAACGCAGGCAAAATTTTACTTCGCGCAAGTGAAGACTTATCAAAAGTTGATGTACAACAAAAAGGCACTAACGACTTAGTGACTAACATCGACAAAGAAGCTGAAGCCGCAATTCGTGATACCATTTTAAAATCTTACCCAGATCACACTATCGTAGGTGAAGAGCTAGGTGAGCATAAAGGTAAAGATGCAGATTACCAATGGATTGTAGACCCACTTGATGGCACAACTAACTTCATCAAGGGTATCCCTCATTTCGCCGTATCTATTGCACTTAAAGTTAAAGGTCGTTTAGACCAAGCTGTTATCTATGATCCAATCCGTGGTGAATTATTCACTGCTTCTCGTGGTCAAGGCGCACAGCTTAACAGCAAGCGTTTACGCGTAACTAAAACTAACGAGTTAGCAGGTTCTGTACTTGCAACTGGTTTCCCATTCAAACAAAAGCACCACTTAGACGCATACTCTGAAGCGTTTAAAGCACTTTTCGTGCACACTGCTGATATCCGCCGTGCAGGTTCTGCTGCATTAGATATGGCTTATGTTGCAGCGGGTCGTGTTGATGGTTTCTTTGAAATTGGCCTTAAGCCATGGGACACAGCGGCAGGCGAGCTTTTAGTTAAAGAAGCAGGCGGTATGGTTGTTGATTTCGCAGGTGGTATTAACTACAACCAAAGCGGCAACATCATTTGTGGTGCACCTAAGTTAACTCAAGCAATCATTCGTGAAATTCGCCCAGTGTTAACTGAGTCACTACTTCGCTAATAGCGGGTTGTAATGTAAAAATACAAAAAGGAGCTAAGGCTCCTTTTTTTGTGGCTGAAAATAATCGTTGTCGAGTTTTACCTCTATGACTTCACCTTCTTTAAATGGCAACTTAGCCAAGTCTTCAGCAAAGTAACTGGCAAATAACTGTTCAAACTCGCCAGTGCTTTTCATCACCCTGAGTCCTTTTAACAGGGCTTCTGCCAATTCAGGCTTGTGGTTACTGACAAAAAAGTAAAATGCCGTTGGATAGCTAATATAAAGGTCAGGCACTATAGCCAGATCGTCACTTTTGATTTGTTCCATTTCAGAAATAACCTCAATGAACGAACGCGGAAAATAATCAACTCGCCCTCTGATCACTAAGCTAAACATTGCCCGGTAATTTGCCAGCGGTCTGACTGTTAAGCCGTTTTGAGCAAGGATTTTAGTATCGGGCCAATCATGACCTTGAATAGCGTTAAAAGGGGCTAAATCTTGTTTTGTTTTTATACTTTTAAATCGCGGTAAAAACGCTCGCTTGGTAAGTAGTGCTCGTTTACCAATATAACCCTTAAATAAAGGTACTGGCACAGCAATAGCAAGATGCTCACGCTCAGGGCTTGTCATGCTCCAAAACACATCGGCCTGCTTCGCATCAAGCATAAGCAATGTACGTTGTTGATGAGGGTGAACCAGCACTTCATTAATTTGTGCTTGGTAATTACCAGCACGCAAGGCTGCTGCCAGCAATTCATGAAGATAATAATCGCGTTTATACAGTGGGCGTTGCTCAATCGCTAAATTGACCACATTGTTAGCTTCTGTGGTAAGGCTGTACCCTAGGCTTAGCAATACTAGGATTGCACTACATAGTCGCTTCATTGTTATTTTTGTTTATTGTGTTTTTTTTAAGCTACACCCAGTTAAACAGGGACACAAGTAAAATTAAGCGAACTTAAAATTTCTTCATGAGCTAATAGATATCACTTCATCTTTTTGGCTGCTTAAACGCACCACTGCGGGGGCTGGTCGGCTACGTTTACATACAAACAAGTGGCTACTCTGATAACGCTTGGCCTCTTTTTTCGCATCTGTTGCCAGCGCTGCGACTTGGTGGCTGTTAATACATAGTTCTAAATCAGGCTTAACTAAACCGATTGATAATGTAAGTAGTGGCACAAACTGCTTTTTACCTTCACGATTGCTTGCCCAATAACCCCCTTGCTCAATATGTTCTGGGGTGAAAAAGGCCCGAGACTGCAGCTCAAACTTACTAATGATGTCATGGCAAACTTGCTCTGCATCATTTTTATCAAACACCACCATAAAGTCATCACCGCCAATGTGCCCGACAAACCCTTTGCTAATACTACAGGCCTCTACGATGACTTCAGCAAGTAATTTTATAACGCTGTCACCACTGGCATAACCGTACAGGTCATTGAATTGTTTAAAGTGGTTTAAATCAACGTATGCGAGTGAGAACGGATAATTATTACGAAGCCTCAGCTCAATTGCTTCGTTAATTGCGACATTCCCCGGCAGCATAGTAAGCGGGTTAGCATGTTGTGCATGGCGGATTTTTTCTTCGGTAATGTGTTTTAAGATATTACGCAATGGCGCCAACCCTAAGTATTCACCACTTCGGGTAATAACAATGTGGCGTCGAATATCAAACTCAAACTCGGTAATTTGCTGACTCACCGTATCGAGTAACTCGTTTTCGTCAACGATTAACGGCTGTTTATCCATTAAAGAAGTAACTGGCTGCTTATCATAAAGTGCATGGCCATAAGGAGCGGCAAACACTTCAGTAAGTTGATCTCGGTGTAATAAGCCAACAGGAATATTGTGCTCAAGCACCGCCAAGCTTGTTAAGCTTTTATCTTGCTCAAAGATACTATGAGCGTCTTTACAGCGGGTTGTTGCTTCTATGCTGGCGTGCTCGACTGCCAACCAACCAATCGCCATAGATTGCTCAAATGTATTGCTATTATCTGATGACTCTAAGTGCTTTAAGCAGTGAATGTTTATTTCGTAACTTGGCTGTAAGCTTGGTCTTTCAAGTAAAAAGCCTTGTGCATGCTGCACGCCTAAACTTTCGAGTAAACGAAGCTCCTCTGCCCGTTCTATGCCCTCTGCGATAACTTGCGTATTGGTTGCTTTTGCAAGCTCTATAATTGACTTTAAAAACTCTTTTTTAACCACACTCTGGTCGCAGTGGTCGATAAAGTAACGGTCTATTTTTACAAACTCAGGGCATAGCTCAGACCACTGCTTTAAGCCCGAATAGCCAGCGCCTAAGTCATCAATAGCAATCGAAAAACCTAACTCACGATAATGGGCAATGGTCTTTAACAATAAAAAGCCATCATCGACTTTTTCTTGTTCTGTAACCTCAATAACTACCCGGTTAGTTGCAAGACCAAAGTGTTCAACTAGATGTAATGTTTCACCTTTAGGGTGGCAAGGGTCAAGTAAGGTTTTAGGGCTTACATTTAAAAATAGCTTGCCTTCTAGATTGAGCTTAACAAAGTTCTCAATTGCTCTACTGCGGCAAAGTAGCTCTAATTCAGAGATCTTATGGCAAGCAATAGCTGCACTGAATAATGCACTCGGCATTTCTAACTCAGACCCTTTCGGGCCGCGGCTTAATGCCTCATAACCCAAAATATGTTGATTAGAAATATCAAAGATAGGTTGAAACAAGGTCTCAATTGCACTGTTATCTAAGATCTGCTGTAGTTGTGCGTTCACCTTACACCTAGCGTTAGTAATACAAATAGGTGGGTAAATTATCAACCTTGTATGACAATTTTATGGCAAGGCTATGACGAGTGCAGATTACTCAATAGCGGTGATCAGCTCAAGTTGCTTAATGCGGGCAAAACTATCAGTCATTTTTAATTTAGCTTTTTGGTAATCACTCTGTGCTAAATCAGCTTGTTCCGCAAATTTATAAACTGCGAGCGGATTAAGTAATAACTTTTGTGCGTGATAACAGCTTGGCGCAGCAAACTCAGGTAGTTCAGGCTCTACATTAATTGTTATTACATTCTTCAACGCCTCTGTATCATCACTTTGTTGTTGCTGAAACTCTGTAGCGTCTGCCATCGCTTGCAAGCTTGCCTCACACTCTGGCAACTGTGCTTTTAGATTCAAAAACAAGCCTGTTGATGAAGTAATTAGCTTAAGCGTCAAGTCTTGTAATTGCTGAGCAGTTGATTGGTTTTGTAGTGCTTCTACAACTTGCCAAGCCAACCCTTTATAGCTGTCGAACTGCTGCTGAAGTGTTACCTCAGGTATTTGCTGCACATCAGTCTTCTCTGGCTCAGGCTTATCGTCACAAGCACTAAGCATTAAAAGTACAAACACGCTAAACATCAGGTGTTTCATAATGTCTCCCATAAAAAAACCGCCCTAATTAGGGCGGTTTCTTTTTGTATCACTTATTAAGGCATAGGATCGAGATCCGCACCTTCTTTTTCAATTACTTCTGGAATTAAGTCTTCTTTACTTACACCCATTGCAATTGCTACAGCTGAAGCAACATAAACAGATGAATAAGTACCGATGAACACACCAAATAGTAATGCAGTTGCGAAACCGTGGATCGTTTGACCACCCCAGCCAAATAACGCAATCAATACTAAGATAGTGGTGATTGATGTTACTAGGGTACGGTTTAACGTTTGCGTTAATGAGATATCGATAATTTCAATCGTGTCATCAATACGCACTTTACGGAAGTTTTCACGGATACGGTCAGATACAACGATGGTATCGTTCAGTGAGTAACCTATTACCGCCAAAATAGCCGCAAGAATCGTTAAGTCAAACTCTAGGCCAAGTACTGAGAATAAGCCTAATGTGATGATAACGTCGTGTAATAGTGCCGATACAGCACCTACCGCAAAACGCCATTCAAAACGAAACGCAACGTAAATTAAGATACAGATAAGCGCAGTTAACATGGCAAGGCCACCCTGCTCTTTTAGATCTTCACCAACACTTGGGCCAACAAATTCGATACGACGCATTTCTACTGTCGACTCAACTTTTTGTAATGCCGTAATGATTTGGTTACCAATTACTTCTGCTTTTACGCCAGGACCTTGCGGAGCAAGACGCACTAAAATTTCTTTACTTGAGCCAAACAGTTGCACCGAGAAATCGTCAAAGCCACTTTCAGTGATTGCATCACGAACGTCTTTAAGATCAGGTGCTTGTGTAAAGCCTACCTCAACAGCGGTACCGCCAGTGAAGTCGAGACCAAAATTCAAGCCTTTAGTAAAAAACGAAACGAAAGAAGCCAATATCAACAAGGTTGATAGTGCCATGGCAAACTTTCTTAACTTCATAAACGGGAGTGTTTTACCACCGAGTTTTAAAATTTGCATGCTGACTCCTAAATCGACAACTTATCAATACGCTTACCGCCAATAAATAAGTTGATTACCGCACGGGTACCAACAATGGCTGTAAACATAGAGGTGATAATACCAATCGCTAGCGTTACTGCGAAACCAGCAATAGGACCAGTACCCACTGCAAATAGGATCACTGCTGCAATAAGTGTTGTGATGTTAGCATCTAAAATTGTGCTAAACGCGCTGTCGTAACCAAAGTGAACGGCTTGTTGTGGACTACGGCCATCAGCAAGTTCTTCACGAATACGTTCGAAGATAAGTACGTTAGCATCAACGGCCATACCTACGGTTAATACGATACCTGCAATACCCGGTAGCGTTAACGCAGCACCTGGAATAAGCGACATCACACCCACAATTAATACTAAGTTTGCGCCCAGTGCCAAATTTGCCACCATGCCGAAACCTTTGTAATAGAAAAGCATAAATACAAGAACAAACACAAAACCAAGCACAACTGCTGTCATACCCGCTTCAATGTTTTCTTGACCTAAGCTTGGACCTACCGTGCGCTCTTCAACGATTTGAATTGGCGCTACAAGTGCACCGGCACGAAGTAATAGGCTTAGGTTATGTGCTTCAGCTGGGTTATCGATACCAGTAATACGGAATGAACGGTCAAGACGCGCTTGAATCGTCGCTACGTTAATCACTTCTTCAACTTTAATTGGTGGAAGTGCTTTACCGTTTTCATCTGTTTTACCTGATGGCTTGTATTCAATGAATACCGTTGCCATGCGTTTACCGATAGCACGCTTAGTGAACGCATTCATTTTTGCGCCACCTTTGCTGTCTAACGTAATGCTAACTTGTGGACGTTGATACTCATCCATACCTGATTGCGCGCCAGTGATGTGGCTACCTTCAAGAATGATGCGTTGCTTAAGTACCACAGGGTAACCTTCACGCGCCATGATCATTTCTGTACCTGGCGGTAAACGGCCTTGCAGGGCTGCACTTGTATCTGCGTTTTCGTCAACTTCGCGGAATTCTAGTGTTGCTGTGGCACCCAGAATCTCTTTAGCACGCGCTGTATCTTGCACACCCGGAAGTTGCACGATGATACGCTCAGCACCTTGGCGCTGTACGTTAGGCTCTGCAACACCGATTTGGTTAATACGGTTACGGATAATTGTTTCGTTTTGTTTGATAGCGTAGTCACGAATTTCTTTAAGCTTTTGCTCGCTCATGCTGGCATAAAAAGCATTGTCGCTGCTGCTATCATCAACGTAAACGTTTAATGGGTAACGTGTTGATAAGAAACGCTCTGCTGCGTCTTTATCTTCTTCGTTACGCATTTCTACACGTAATCGCTCGCTGTTCGCTACACGGCGAACGGTGCGATAACGCAGCTTTTCTTCACGTAAATCACTTTTGAAATCTTGTTCCATTTGCTCAAGCTGAGTATCAACCGCCGTCGCCATGTCGATTTCCATAGTAAAGTGAACACCACCGCTTAAATCTAAGCCTAGTTTCATTGGGTTACCACCCAGTGACTTTAACCACTCTGGTTGAGCAGGCGCCATATTGATTGCAGAGATATAATCTTCACTAAGGGAATCACGCAGTAGATCTTGCGCTTTTAGTTGGTCTTCAACATTCTTAAAACGAACGAGGATTTGTCCGTCTTCAAGTTTGCTTGATTTAACAGTAACGTTATGTTCTTTGAGAGTCGCATTTACTTTATCGAGTACGCTGAGGTCAGCATCAGTACCTTTAGTGCCCGAAACTTGTATGGCCGGGTCTCGGCCATACAAGTTAGGTGAGGCATATAAAATACCAACGACTAACACTACAAGAACAAGTAAATACTTCCATAATGGAAACTTGTTTAACACGTGTGAGTCCTTATTTTTATTGTTATAGCGACTTCATAGTGCCTTTTGGCAATACTGCAGAAACAGCTGATTTTTGTACTGTTACTTCTGCTTGGTCGTTTAATGAAATCACGATGAAGTCTTTGTCATCAGCGATTTTAGCAATCTTACCTACTAAACCACCTTGCGTTAGTACTTCGTCGCCTTTCGCCATTGCGCCCATTAGTGCTTTATGCTCTTTTACACGCTTAGCTTGTGGACGGTAGATTAAGAAATAAAATACCAGACCAAAAATACCCAACATGATTAGCATTTCCATGCCACCACCTGCTGGTGCTGCACCTGCCGCACTTGCGTGGGCGTTTGAGATGAATAAACTCATTTCACTTCCTCTTTAATTTTTCTAAAAATTTAATCTGATGTATCTGCAAGCTCTGGCACTTCTTGGCCACGGCGTGCATAAAAATCTGCAACAAATTCGTCTAGTTTGCCATTACTGATGGCATTACGTAAGCCTTCCATCACGCGTTGATAATAACGTAAGTTGTGAATCGTGTTTAGACGTGCGCCTAAGATTTCATTACATTTATCAAGATGATGCAAGTATGCACGCGAATAGTTTTTACACGTATGACAATCACACTCAGGATCCAGTGGACCGGTGTCTGTTTTATGTACTGCATTACGGATTTTAACAATGCCGCCAGTTACGAATAAATGACCGTTACGGGCATTACGCGTAGGCATTACACAGTCAAACATATCGATACCACGGCGAACCGCTTCAACTAAGTCTTCTGGTTTACCAACGCCCATTAAGTAACGAGGCTTGTCTTCAGGCATTTTGTAAGCACAGTGATCAAGAATATTGATCATCTCGTTTTTCGGCTCACCGACCGATAAACCACCTAATGCATAACCATCAAAGCCAATTTCTTCTAGGCCTTTTTGTGATTGTGCACGAAGCTCAGGGTACATACCACCTTGGATAATACCAAATAGCGCAGCTGGGTTATCGCCATGACCTTCTTTTGAGCGTTTAGCCCAACGAAGTGATAACTCCATAGAATCTTTAGCTTCTTTTTCTGTCGCAGGATATGGCGTACATTCGTCAAAAATCATCACGATGTCAGAACCTAAATCACGCTGAACTTGCATCGCTTTTTCTGGCGAAAGCATGATTTTTTCACCGTTAACTGGTGAACTGAACATCACGCCTTCTTCAGTGATTTTACGCATTGCGCCTAAGCTGAATACTTGGAAACCGCCTGAATCAGTTAGAATTGGACGATCCCAATTCATAAAGTCGTGTAAATCACCGTGCTGCTTAATGATTTCTGTACCTGGACGCAGCATTAAGTGGAAAGTGTTACCTAGGCAAATTTGTGCGCCAGTATCTTTCACTTCGTCAGGCGTCATACCTTTAACAGTACCGTAAGTACCTACAGGCATAAATGCTGGTGTTTCTACAACACCACGTTCAAAAATCAAGCGGCCGCGGCGCGCTTTACCGTCAGTGCGGTCTAATTCAAATTTCATATTATCCTCAGTGTCGGAAAAACAGTCCAACAAGCTATAATTTAACCGCTCGATTCTACCCTGTTTGCGGGTTTATTACTATAAATTGGGCTAAATTCGAAAATAAAAAGCCCAGTTAAAAAACTGGGCTCTATAAAATCTGATTTGTTGTTATTTGCGCGTTAAGAACATCGCATCACCATAACTAAAGAAGCGATACTGCTGCTCAATAGCCGTGTGGTAAGCACCCATTATGTTCTCTTGACCTGCAAAGGCACTGACTAACATGATTAACGTTGATTCAGGTAAGTGGAAATTTGTCACCATGGCATCAACCACATTGAACTGATAACCCGGGTAAATAAAAATATCGGTATCACCAAAGTAAGTATCTAGTTTGCCGCCGTGCACTTTAGTAGCTGACTCCAGTGAGCGAACTGAGGTAGTACCTACAGCAATTACACGCCCACCTTTTGCTTTAGTTTCGGCTACCGCTTTAACCACTTCATCTGGTACTTCGATGTACTCTGAGTGCATAACATGCTCATCAACTGAGTCAACACGCACAGGCTGGAAGGTACCTGCACCTACGTGCAAGGTCACAAAGGCCATGTTAATGCCCTTATCTTTTAAGGCCGCCATTAATTTATCATCAAAATGCAGGCCAGCTGTTGGCGCAGCAACTGCACCAGGCTTTTCACCGTATACAGTTTGATAGCGCTCACGATCTGACTCGTTATCAGGACGGTCAATATAAGGAGGTAATGGCATGTGACCTATGTCGTTAAGGATATCGAGTACATTTTCGTCTTTGGCAAATTCAAGCTCGAAAAGCTCGCCATGACGCGCAACCATCATTGCTTCGGCTTTACCTTCTAGAATGATTTTTGAACCTGGTTTTGGCGATTTGCTAGCTCGCACATGCGCAAGCACACGGTGCTCGTCGAGTACACGTTCTACTAACACTTCAAGCTTACCACCTGACTCTTTTTGCCCGAACATGCGAGCTGGGATCACTTTGGTGTTATTGAAAATTAATAGGTCATTTTCATTAACGAGCGATAAAATATCACTAAATACTTTATGCTCAACTTGGCCTGATGGGCCATCAAGTGTCAGTAAACGACTGCTAGTTCGATCTGCTTTGGGAAAACGAGCAATTAATTCATCAGGAAGGTCAAAGCTAAAATCAGCTACGCGCATAGAGCATATCTCTCATTAATAAAAACGCGCCAAGTTTACTCTGATACGCCCACCACCTCAAGCAAAGCCCTGCGTCAACTTGGTACTAGCTTAAAGGATTACAAACTTAAGTACTTATTAACCGCTTTTGGGTAAAGTTTGCTTGTAGATTAAGCAAAATGTCATTATTCTAGCTTATTCACTAAACATGGGTTAAGTAAGAGGTAGTAGCGCCATGGCAAAGCAGTTAAAGCTGCTAATTTTGAACGCGAGCGTTGCTGAGCGTGAAACAATTAAGACCACATTAAACAAGCTTAATGTCTTCACGTTTATCGAAGCCAGTGACTCTCAAGATGCGCTAAAAATTCTTAAAAGCCACCCGGTGGATATTATCATTACAGGCCTTGAGGTCGGTAAGATTGATGGTTGGCGCTTTTCGCGCATGATCCGTTCAGGGTTATTAAAAACCCCAAAAAACACACCAATATTACTTACTCCGCCAATCTATTGTGAACGTATAGCTGAAACCACAGCTCGCAGCTATGGTATTGATGCAGTATTGCCATTTGAACGCCAAGATATGCTGCCGCAAGTGCTTGCCAACGTGTTATCAACTCACCTTGAAAAAAGTAGTCGCCTTAATTTATTACTACTTGAAACCGATAACCGTAAAGCAGAAGATATCAGCGAACAGTTAAAACTTAGCTTCGCGATAACCCATACCACTTCAACAAAAGCGACGCTTGCGACCTATCTGCAGCAAAAATTTGCCATTGTGTTGATTGACGCCACCGAGTCTCATTCTGATACCGCAGCTGGGTTAATTAGCGAAATACTACAGCACAACCCAAAGCAAGCGATTGTAACCATCATTGATAACAATGATGCAGATTATGCAGAGCAGTTGTTACTATCTGGCGTAACTGATTTTATTCGCGCCCCGTACGATCACTCGTTATTAAGTAAAGTGTGTGACCACGCTGCCCGCCGTGAAGATTTCATGGTGAGCTACGCAGAATTTGCACAAAAAGTAGAGCAACTTAGCCAAAGTCAAAGCCGCTATAAAGAGCTGTTTTCTGCCCACCAACGTATTTTATTACACCTAAATACAGTGGTACTTGAGTTTAACCAAGAGGGTAATATTCGCTTTATTAACCCTGCTTGGGAGCATTTAACGGGCTATGGCATTAAATCTAGTTTAGCAAAGTCACTAACTGACTTTTGTTTACCTGAGTGTAAAACAAAGCTACAAGATACTATTCAGCGTATTTTGCATGGTGGTGAGCAACAGCAACAGGTAGAGATCCAGCTAAAACATAAAAATGGCAATGCCATTTGGGTTGAGTGTCGCTTACAGCTGATTAAAAACAGCCAAAACTCAGCGACTATTACCGCCACCATAGATAACATTCATGAGCGTAAGCAAGCAGAGCTACAACTTCGTCATTTAGCCTTGCACGATACGCTCACAGAGCTGCATAACCGTTATTACTTTGACCAACAATTACAACGTATTTGTAAAGCACAATACACCAGTAACGACACTGAGCACGCACTGATTTATATCGATTTAGATCACTTTAAAATCATCAATGACAGTAAAGGTCACCAACAAGGTGACATTGTTTTAAAAGAAGTTGCTCAGTTATTCACTGCGAATATTAGTGATGAGCACTTAGTGTGCCGCATTGGTGGTGATGAATTTGCCGTGATCTTAAAAAATACTAACTTACTCGATGCACACTTGGTTGCAGAAAGTATTTGTATGGCGATTGAAAAGCACCGCTTTCATTCAGAAGGTCAAGAGTACTCAATTAGCTGTTCAATTGGTTTAACACAAATCACCGAGCAAAATAACGACCCAAGTGAGTGTTTAAAACAAGCTGATATCGCCCTTTATGTAGCAAAAAGCTTAGGCCGTAACTTAGTACACTGTTATTCAAAAGAAGATAGTCATCACAATAGTTTACAAGCCGGTCTTGAATGGGGTCATAGTATTCGCCAAGCATTACAACATGATGCTATCGAACTGCACTATCAACCGATTTGGGACTTTAAACGCGGCCACGTCGCCTACTTTGAAGCACTATTACGCTTAAAGCTTGATGATGAGCTTATCTACCCTAATCAGTTTATTCCTGCTTTAGAGCTTTTAAACGATACTTTCTTGATGGACCAATGTGTTATTCGTAATGCCATTAAGAGCGTTGCCGAGTACCCAGAGCTTAATCAAGTCGCAATTAACTTATCAGCACAGTCGTTTTTAGATGAACGCTTACTACCGCATATTGAGTCGAGCTTAAAAGAATACAATGTTGAACCAACACGTATTATTTTTGAGATCACCGAGTCTGCGAGTATTAATAACCTAGTTGCAACCCGTGCCATGATCGAGCGTTTGAACGGCTTAGGCTGTCACTTCTCTATTGATGACTTTGGTACCGGCTTTAGTACCTTTAATTACCTTAAACAGTTACCGGCTCAACACGTAAAAATTGATGGTTCATTTGTTCGCGACATGTTGAACGACCCAATCGATTTAGCGCTTGTAAAAGCGATTAATGATATTAGCCGTTCGCTTGATAAGCGCTCTGTTGCTGAATATGTTGAAAACAAAGAAATATTCTTAGCACTAAAAGAAATTGGTATCGACTATGGTCAAGGCTACTTTATTGCCCGCCCAGTGCCGGTTGAAAAAATTAGCGACGAGCTGAAAAAAATATCTGAAAATAATCTTTTTAACTAACAAATATCTAGCCTTAAAAAGCCTAAATTTAATACATTTTTAAACATTTTTTCTTAGTTTTTAAACTTCCATACTGACAATACTCATCTATACTTAAATCCACAGCAAGATAAAATGTCGTGTTTTTATAGTGATTATCTATAATAAACATGACATTACTTATTGCATTAAACATACTGAGTATGACTTAACATCGTTAAGTCCATCTATTGGCGGTATAAAGGAGAAAAGTGATGACACAACTAATCGTTTTGTTGCTGATTGTGAATCTAGGGATAGCGTATCAATGTTACCGTAATGCGACCTTTAAGGGGTATCCGGTAAAAACATTTACAGGGCTAGGTTTAGTACCTTACTTTAACTTAGTCGTGTGGGTTTACTTGTTGTTTTTACCCGACTTAAAACCATTTTCAATGAATGAAAAGCAGCCACTTTAGGCTGCTTTTTTAGTTGGGAGAATTTAAAAACTATAAGTTGATGCTTTTTCGAGTAATTGCGCGGCTTTTATATCGCCAACCACACACTTTTTAATGTCTGACTTTTTAAATACTTTTACTTGCTCGGTTTTACCTTCGCTAACACCACGGATGATAAAGCTGACATGTTCATCGTTAGGCAGATTTCTTAAACCGCTACCATAATCACACAAAGTCAGAGATAAACTCTTATCTACTTGCTGGGCTAGCGCTGCTAGTTGTTGCTTTTGCTCTTTAACACGAGCTTGTTTTTTCTCGGCTAACTCTTTGCGCATTTGTTGCTGCTTTTGTGATAACTTTTGTTGCTGCTTTTCAAGCTCTTTAATCGATGCTTGCAATGCTTGTTTGCGTTTTTCGAGCTCTTGCTCTTTGGCATCTTTATCGTGGCGACGGTCAAATTCAAGGTCACGCTTTTCACGTTCAAGATCTCGGATTTCACGGCTCACATCGCGCTCTTGCTCAGCAACTTCACGTACTCGCTCTGCGCTTTCGCGCATCACTTCCATGGCTTGCTGATAGGCTTCTTGCGTTTTCACGACTACTGCATCGCTGATCACTTGCACATGTTCGCCTAACACTTCGATTTCAGTTAGTTCTTCAAAGTCGATATCTGGCATAGGTGGCAGCGGTGCATCAGGTACAGAGGCAAACACTGTAGACCAGCGTGAACTGCCTCGTACATCAAAGCTAAACACCACACCTTGATGCTGCAAATAACTCGAAGATACATTCCTTACCTTGTTATCGGTATCTTGTTTTAACGCCGCTGAGAGGGTTTTTTCCATGATCCCGACTTCACGCTGAATTTTATCTAATTCATCACTGGCTTGTGCCTGTAAGCTTACTGCTGTGCAAAGCAATAAGGCTGCCGTAGTTGATTTGTATTTTGACATCTTAATACTCCAAATTATTGGCAACGGTTGGCAATGGTCCGCCGTCCACTTGCTCTGCTAAATCATTTAACTGCATACGTAAGTACGCTTGGTCTTGGGCCCGCTGCGTCTTGATATATGCAAGTACGCTGGCAATATCTTCTTGGCGCTCTACTCGCCCGGTTTTTATCGCTTCTTTGGCCAGTTGGTACATCTGTTGTTGCTGCACTTCGTTTTGCGCAGTAATGATGTTTTGCAACTGATCAATTTGCTTTTGTTGTGACTCTAGTAAATTGGTTTGCTTGGCCACTTGCTCAAGTAACTGCTGGTTTCCTTGCTGTGGATTACTAACAAAAACCCATGCGCAAAATACTATTGAAGCAGCCACTGCCCACATTCCAGCACCAAAAAACAGACTTTGTTTTTGCACTTTCGGCATCGTAGACTCTCGATCCCAATTTGGTACGGGTACCGTTTCATAATGTTGACTTTGTTGTTGCCACTGCATTGCATTGTTCATCATTGATGCATACTCAGCATTGGCTTGTAGCAACGCAATTTGCTCTTCAGTGAGGCTTTCGCCTTCTAACCATGCGGTAAATAATGAATCTAAATTAGCCATCTACGGCCTCCAAATGCACTTTTAACTTACCAAGCGCACTGTATAGTCTTGATTTAGCTGTATTGGTCGAAATACCTAATTGCTCAGCGATTTCTTCAAATGTACAGTGCTGAAAAAACTTTAACTCAACCACCAAACGTTGCTCCCAGGGTAAATTGTTCATCATTGCTTTGAGTTCATGATGCTGCTCAGATTGCAGTTGGTTGGTTTCTAACTCACTATGCTCACAGCTTTCTTCTGGTATATCGTCTAAACCTTGATGCAGCTTACGGCGGCGATAATATTCAACACTACGCCGGTGCACAATTTGATAGAGCCAAGTATTAAAACTCGATTCACCACGAAAGCTCGGCAAGCTTTTATAAACAGAAATAAACACTTCTTGCATTAAATCCATTGCATCATCAGGGTGACTTAACATCCTTAGGCAATAGTTATATACCTGTGTTTCGTGCTGCTTGACTAATTTCAACCACGCCCGTTTATTGCCCTGTTGCGCTTTAGCAATTAGTGTCTCAAGTGATTGAAAAAACACGCTAGCCTCGTCATCTGATCTGCCTTTAATGGTTTTGTTATTATGTTAGTCGAGGGAAGGAAAAAAATAGTTTGCTTAAATAATAAAAAACCCCAAATATTTTTTATTTGGGGTTTTTTGTTCATTGACCGTCTAAGCTACACTGCTTATTAAGAAACAGCTCTAGCTGCTGGCTAAACAGCCTAAAGTCCCTGATCCGCCCAGTGGTTTTACGCCACACAATGCCAATATCTCGGTATGCATCGCCTTGTGATGGCGTAGCAACCATATCTTTTTTATCTAAAATACCGGCATTGATGGCCATTTGCGGTAAGAAAGTAACACCAAGCTGGTGTTCAACCATACTTAATAAGGTATGTAAGCTTGCCGCTTCAAATGGGTTAATACAGCTTGAGCGATTCAAATGGCAGGCACTTAACGCGTGGCCTGTCATACAGTGCTCACGCTCTAGTAAGAACACACTCGCATCTGGTAATAGGTTAAAGTCTTCCACGCCATCTGCTGGTGTGTAATCTTTATGGTGCACTAGGCTGAACTGATCTTTAGCGAGTACTTGGGTATGAAACTTTTCAGTGTCATACGGTAAAGCAAGTAATGCCATATCAATTTGGCCATGCTCAAGTTTATCGAGTAGCTTGTCACTGGTGTCTTCAACCAAGACTAGCTCTAACTCGGTAAAGGTCTGTTTGCAGAAATGATATAAAGGCGCAGCAATAAAGCTGGCAATCGTCGGGATCACACCAAGCGTGAGTGTGCCACTTAAAGGCGTTAAAAAGCTTTTTGTCAGCTCTTTAAGGCTAAGGGTGTCGTCAATAATCTTACGTGCTTTTTCGACAACCTCTTCACCAATTGCGGTAAACATTAAGCTGCGGTTTTCACGCTCTATAAGCTGGCAACCTAAAGTTTCTTCTAAGTTTTGAATTGCACTACTTAAGGTTGATTGACCGATAAAACAGGCGCTTGCTGCGCGGCCAAAGTGTTGATGTTGGTGGACTGCTAATAAATACTGTAGTTGTTTAATACTTGGTAAGTTATTCATTCTCTACCTGCAAATAAAAAGACCCCAATACCTAAGGCATTGAGATCTTTTCAAGCTAAAAGTCTTTTAGTACTTTTTATACCCCGAAGGCAGTTCTCAGTACATAGAAAATAACAATAGCAAGGGCTGCGCCAACTGGCAATGTAATTACCCAAGAAACTACAATGTTTCTTACAACACCCATGTTAAGTGCTGCAATACCGCGTGCCATACCTACACCTAAAACCGCACCTACAAGTGTTTGTGTAGTAGAAATAGGTAAACCAGTACCTGATGCGATAACAACTGTAGAAGCAGCAGCAAGCTCAGCAGCAAAACCACGGCTTGGTGTTAAGTGCGTGATACCTTCACCGATTGTTTTAATTACTTTCTTACCTAAAATAGCAAGACCAGCAACAATACCTAAACCACCTAGTGGTAAAATCCACCATGCGATAGCCGCTTTCTTAGCGATTTCACCGTTGTGCTCAACAATGTTTACAACAGCAGCTAGTGGACCGATTGCGTTAGCAACGTCGTTTGAACCGTGTGCGAAAGCCATACAACATGCCGTTAGTACCATTAGTACTGCGAACACTTTCTCAACGTTGTTGAATTGCATTGCTTTGTCAGCTTTAGGGTCAATTTTAAGGCGAGCAATCGCAATCTTACCGATGATAGCAACGACAACAGCAATCGCGATAGAAAGGGCATAACCTTCAACAGCACCTAAGTTGATACCAATGTGCTTTAAGCCTTTCTTGATTGTTACAAGCGACATGATGAAGCCCGCTAGACCCATATAGATAGGTACGAAACGCTTAGCATTTTTAAGTGGTGTCTCAGTGTCAAAAATAAGCTTTTGCGCACTCATGAAAATCAAGTAAGCAATAAAACCAGATATAGCAGGGGTAACAATCCAGCTACCTACGATACCCATTACCTTGTTCCATTGGATTGCTTCGCTACCTACTGCAACTAACGCGAAACCAATGATGGCACCGATGATTGAGTGAGTGGTAGATACTGGCCAGCCTAAGAAAGAGGCAATTAATAACCAGCTACCTGCAGCGAATAACGCGGCAATCATACCTAGTATCATTAACTCAGGTATGTCCATAAACGGCGTGGCATCGATAATCCCTTTACGGATTGTAGATGTAACCTCACCACCGGCAAGGTATGCGCCAGCGAATTCAAACACCATCGCTATGATGATTGCTTGTTTAATTGTAAGTGCTTTTGAGCCTACTGATGTACCCATCGCATTGGCAACGTCATTTGCACCAATACCATAAGCCATGAAGAAACCGACTGCGGCGGCAGTTAAAACCAATAACGTGCCGTAATTTGCAATGATATCCATTGTGTGAACCTTTAATTTTTTTCGTGTTTGAACTGATTTTTAATTAACGAGCTAACATCAGCTCAAGACGAGAACCTACGCGCTCTGCAATATCTGCAAGCTCGCCTACCCACTCAATGATCTTGTATAAGAACATCACGTCAACAGGGTTAAGTTCATTTTCGATGGCGCGCAATTGACGGCGAATTTTGATCTGCATGTCATCCGTGTCTTGTTCAATAGCGTCCAATTCAACGAGCATTTTTTCAACTAAAGTCACTTCGCGACCTTTGAAGCCCGTTTCAAGAAGCTCATCTAGCTCATTGATTGCTTTTGACGCTTGTTTAGTCGCATCAACACAACGAGTTACATAAGCAAGGAAATCTGTTTGGATTTCGGTAGGAATAGTCATCTCACGACCAACTACACGACCTGCGATATCTTTTGCTTTGTTAGCAATTTTGTCTTGTTGAGTAACAAGCTCTAGCAAATCGGTACGCTCAACTGGCATAAATAAGCCACGAGGTAGTTGAAGGCGGATGTTACGTTTCATTTCATCAGCTTCACGCTCTAAATTACGAATGTTTAGACGGATTTCTTCCGCTTCTTGCCATTCTTCTTTAAACACGTGATTAAAGAAAGGGATCAATGCTTTACTTGCTTGATGTACTTTCTTAATGTGATCTTCCATAGGCTTAATAGGTGATTTAGCAAAAACCCCTAAAAATGCATTTGTAGGCATAACTGACCCTTTATAAATTAGTATGCTTTGGCAGCTGCGAATTTTACAGCATTGTGTTCGATTGTGAACGCTTTTTCTGCCTTACATCACCAATAATAGACAAAGCGGCCAAAGGCCGCTCGGTTTAATAATGAAAAGTTGCGGTTAAATTTACAGCGACTTTTCTATATCTTCTTGAGATGTATGACGAATATCTTTGCCGTTAACAAAATAGATGATGTATTCAGCAATATTCTGGCAACGGTCGCCAATACGCTCTAATGAACGAACTGACCACACTAAATCCATAATTTTCGGGATTGAGCGTGGATCTTCCATCATATATGTCATGATTTGACGGGTAATTGCTTCGTATTCACGGTCAACTTTGGCATCTTCTTTATGTACTTCAAACGCACATTGCACATCCATACGTGCAAATGCATCGAGTACATCATGAAGCATTTTTGATACTTGGCGACCCATGTTTTCAATGTTCACCAATAGGTCTTGCTGATCTTTTGTGAATGAGTCCAGCGCAACTTTAGCAATACGCTCAGCTTCATCACCAATACGCTCTAAATCGGCAATTGTTTTTGCAATAGCAATTACAAGACGTAAGTCACTCGCTGCCGGCTGACGACGAGCGATAATGCGTGTACATTCTTCGTCGATGTTCACTTCCATTGCATTTACTTTGTAGTCGTTTTCACGAACTTTTTGTGCAAGATCGGCATCACCATTACTAACAGCATCCAGTGCACTGTTTAGTTGTTGCTCAACTAAACCACCCATGTTTAATACATGGTTACGCACATTTTCAAGCTCTTCATTAAAGCGGCCCGAAATGTGTTTATTGATATTATGTTCCATTGTCTACCTCTATAAATTTCGTTTACGGTACCAAGTGACTTTATTGACTAACCGTAACGGCCTGTAATGTAGTCTTCTGTTTTCTTCTTGCTTGGTGTTGTAAATAACGTATTGGTATCTGAATACTCAATCAACTCACCCATGTACATAAACGCAGTTTGGTCTGATACACGAGCAGCCTGTTGCATGTTGTGAGTAACGATTACCACGGTAAACTTATTCTTTAAGTCGTTAATTAGCTCTTCGATAACTAAAGTAGAAATTGGATCTAGTGCCGATGTAGGCTCATCCAGAAGTAGTACTTCAGGCTCGATAGCAATTGAGCGAGCAATAACAAGACGCTGTTGCTGACCACCCGATAGGCCAAATGCACTATCGTGTAAACGGTCTTTAACTTCATCCCATAACGCCGCGCCACGTAAAGATTGTTCAACCACTTCGTCTAGTTTACGCTTTTCTTTAATACCTTGTAAGCGTAGGCCATAAACGACATTTTCGTAGATTGATTTTGGAAATGGATTAGGACGTTGGAATACCATCCCGACATTTCTTCGTAGTGCAGCAACATCTACATTCTTATCATAGATATTGTGACCATGTAGTAAGATCTCACCATCAATACGACAGCTATCAACAAGGTCGTTCATACGGTTGATACAACGTAAAAGTGTTGATTTACCACAACCCGATGGACCGATAAATGCTGTTACCTGACCTTTCGGGATGTTCATATTTACGCCGCTAAGCGCTTGTTTATCACCGTAGTATAGATCTAAGTTTTTAATCTCTAACGCTGTTTGTTCTGCAGTTAGGTTATCTAAATCTAGCTTTGCCGCGCTTTTCGCTTGGTTTACTTGTGGTGCAACTGTAATCATCTCTGTCTACCTATAAAAATTCTGTATTAATGCTCAAGAGCTCTAAACTTTTCGCGTAAGTGGTTACGAATACCAATCGCGGTGATATTCAGGGCGATAATTACTGATACCAGTAAGAATGCCGTGGCATATACCAGCGGACGTGCCGCTTCTACGTTAGGGCTTTGGAAACCAACATCGTAAATGTGGAAACCTAAGTGCATAAATTTTCTATCTAAATGTATGTATGGGAAGTTACCGTCAAGTGGCAGTGTTGGCGCCATCTTAACAACACCAACAAGCATTAGTGGTGCTACTTCACCGGCTGCACGTGCAACCGCTAAGATTAAACCTGTCATAATCGCTGGGCTTGCCATCGGAATGATGATGCGCCATAGCGTTTCTGCTTTTGTTGCGCCAAGTGCTAATGAGCCATGACGAACCGTACTTGGAATACGTGATAAACCTTCTTCAGTCGAAACAATAACAACAGGAAGCGTTAAAATTGCTAGCGTTAAAGCAGACCAAATCACACCAGGCGTACCAAATACTGGGCTTGGCGACGACTCAGGGTAGAACAATTGGTCAATACTGCCACCTAGCATGTATACAAAGAAACCTAGACCAAATACACCGTATACAATCGAAGGTACACCCGCAAGGTTGATTACCGCGATACGGATCATCTTAGTCACGGCATTTTTTGCTGCATATTCATGTAAGTAAATCGCTGCAACAACACCAAACGGCGTCACAATCACTGCCATTAGTAATACCATGAACACGGTACCGAAAATTGCCGGGAATACACCACCTTCAGTGTTAGCTTCACGTGGGTCATCAGCTACAAACTTACCAAGTTGTACAAAGTAGTGACCAAGCTTAGCAAAGAAGCCCATGTCATTAGGGAACCACACATCAAGAACTTGATACAGAGGTAAAGTAACCACTTCACCACGCATGTCTCTTACAGTTACTTGGTCACGCTTTGCTTGTTTACGAAGCGCGAATAACTGCTTTTCTAACACTGTGTACTCAGAACGTAGCTCAGCACGCGCTTGTGCAAGCTCAGCAACACGCTCATCGGTTAGTTCGTTATCAAGCTGGTATGCTTTTTCTCTTAAACGTAAACGCTCAAGTTCATAGTTAATATGACCAATATCACCATTTTGTAAGTCTAACGCTTGGTCATTCAGGTCAACAGCACGGTCTACAAGATCATAAAGCACGTCGATTTTGTTATCAGTGATAACTTCACCGTCTTTAATAACCTGTTCTACATAACCGTAGAAGTTACCGTTTTTACTACGCTCGAATACAGCAAGCTCAGCTGGCGCAGTACGCGATGTGATGTCTGTCTCTAGTACCCAACGGAAATCTAGAGCTACGTACTCACGGTTACCTGTTTTAATCAATAAACGCTCTAGTTGCTCTTTATCGTAATGAGATAAATCAACGCCCGTCGCCTCAATACGTGATTTTGCAACTAGTTCACGGTCATAAATTTCACCGATAACGGTTTGTTTTTCAACTGAGCCTTGCAGCTCAAATTGCACTACTTCTGATGGCCAGAAAAAGCTTAAACCTTTCCAAGCAATCATGGCTAGTAAGCCAAGAACCGAGATTAAACTGATGCTTACCGCACCGCCGGTCATCCAAATCCAAGGAGAACCAGACTTAAACCACTGCTTTACCATGTCGTGTCTCTCCACCTACATTGAACTGTATTTATCACGCAGTTGCTGACGAACAAACTCAGCCACTGTGTTGAAAATGAATGTGAATATGAATAATACAAATGCTGCTAAGAATAGAATGCGATAATGCGAGCTACCTACCTCAGACTCAGGCATTTCTACCGCGATATTCGCTGCAAGTGTTCTCATACCCTGGAAGATACTCCAGTCCATAATAGGTGTATTACCTGTTGCCATTAGTACAATCATTGTTTCACCTACAGCACGACCTAGACCCATCATTACTGCTGAGAAGATACCTGGGCTTGCTGTTAGTAATACTACGCGAACCAATGTTTGCCATTGTGTTGCACCTAGTGCTAATGAACCGTTTGATAAGTGCTTAGGAACACTGAATACCGCATCTTCAGCAATTGAGAAGATAGTCGGGATAACAGCAAAGCCCATCGCAATACCAACAACTAGTGAGTTACGTTGGTCAAACGTCATACCCAGTTCATTGGTTAAGTACTGACGCACATTGCCGTCAAACATCCAAAGCTCAATTGAGTTACTCATCGCAAACGATAACCAGCCGATGAAAATAACCACTGGAATAAGTAAAATTGAGTGCGAACCTTCAGGAATACGGTGACGAATTGACGCCGGTAGCTTGTTCCAGCCAAATGCGGTTAATAAAATAGCGATTGGTAGCAACACCAATAATCCGATAATCGCAGGTAAATGCTCTTCAATTAATGGGGCTAACCAAAGACCCGCTAAGAAACCTAGGATTACCGTTGGTAATGCTTCCATGATTTCTACAGTCGGCTTAACCACTTTACGTAATTCACTCGACATAAAGTACGCAGTGTAAATTGCCGCTGAAAGTGCAATTGGTACCGCAAATAACATTGCGTACATTGCCGCTTTAATCGTACCGAACGAAATTGGCACTAATGAGAACTTAGATTCAAAGTCATCACTTGCAGACGTTGACTGCCAAATGTAGCCCGGCTCTGGGTAACCTTCGTACCATACTTCTTGCCACAACGCAGACCAAGTTACTTCTGGGTGCTCGTTATGGATTTCAATTACTTTTAGCGCGTCATCAGCAAGAATAAGTGCCGCATTTGAACGTGGCGCAATGGCAAAGTTTTGAATTGGACCTTCGCTTACTTTACCTTGCCACAGTTTGGCATCGCTAGTTGTATAATAAATACCTAGCTCACCGTTAGCGCCTGCTGTGAAGAAGGTACGACGGTAGAACTCGGTGAAAATGTTTAGTTTCGATTGCTTGCTGGTTTCAAAAGCACGGATCTTTTGGAACTGGCGGCCATTTTCAGTGTTTACTTCAAACCACTGTGAAACTTCGCCATTATCGTTAGCAAGCATCAGTGAGTTGGCACCAGCCAATAGCTGAGTTGAAACTAGGTTCGCGTTTTCTTCGTTAGCTGCAAGCAGTTGGATTTGCTCAACTTCAGAAGGGTAACGGGTATCGTATACGTAAATTTGATTTGCTGAACGCACGAATGTACGTGTTGTATCTGGTGAGATTAATAGCTCATCAACACGACCTTCGATATCAAGCTCAGTACGCTCAACAACCCACTCTACTTCGCCAGTGAACATGTTTTCTTCACCCACAAAGCTACTAAATAAAACGCGCTTGTCAGCAGTTAAAGCAACAACAGCTGTTTTATCTTCGTAGTGACTAAATGCAAATTTAGTGATTGCCGCACCTTGCTCATCAACTTCAAGCGCCATATCACCTAATGGGTAATCTAAGCGTGGTGTTAACTTGCGTTGGTTGTTCGGGAATGTCACCAAGAATTTTGGCGCAACCACAACCACAGAGCCATTTTCTAGGCCGTATGCGTATTGCCCCTGAAACGGTGCAGAGCTTGCAAAGCTGCTCACATCGCTTGGTAATTCTGTATTAAGAGTGGTGATCTTTTTACCAAATTGCTCTTTTTCAACATTGTAAAAGTCCACATTACCTTTTTCACCAAGTAAAAAGGCAATTTCTGTTTGTTCTTCAATGCCAAGACCCACAACTTCTGACGCATTTTGTAGTTTTACACTGTTACGTGTATCTACTTTTGCTGACTCAAAAATAGGTTGAACAACATAAAGAAGGTAAAAGAATATGAGTAACAATGCTACTAGCACCATTACGCCACCTGCGGAAATACCCCACTTGGCAAACCTGTCTTTAAATAGACGGCTTCTATCCGTATGAAAGGTAGGTTTATTCGGATTGGAAGTCATCAAAACACCCTTAAATCTTAACGTTGCGCGCATTATATTTCACCAAGATGACAGTAATGTTACAAACGTCATAATTCAGTGTAATAAAGCGAGTATTTCAGGGACGTATTTTAAAGTTAAAAAATGACCAAATTGCGACATTACTCTGCGTATTTATAACGACCAAATTGACAAGCTAACAAACTGTTATAACTAATTTTTTATAACTATATGGAAAAAATTGGACAAACAATAAATCTGCATCAATACTCAAGATGACTTATTTTTTTCGACAATAAGAATCATTTTTAACCAACGCCTCCTTCCTTTTATTGCATTTTTCAGAGGCATTTTTATAGAGATATAAGTATGAAGCAGTTAGTTATTACTATTTTGGGGCCAGACAAACCCGGCCTAGTTGAAGACCTTTCAGCCACAATTTTAAACCATCATGGTAACTGGTTAAGCAGTAATTTGAGCCACCTTGCAGGTCACTTCGCAGGGATCATTGAGGCAGCAGTACCTGAAGAGCACCTGCAAGAGCTGCAAGACGCATTGCATAGTTTACCGTATTTAGAAATTAGAATTGAACGCGGCGCCGAAACACTTTCAGAAGAAAAATCTGAACAAATCAATTTTGTCATTACTGGCAACGACAGACCTGGCATTGTGCAAGAGCTTGCCAGCGTTATTCGTCACAAAGGGGCGAATATCACTCACCTAAATTCAAAACAACAAAGTGCACCAAACTGGGGTGTGCCAATTTTTAGTGCTGTTGCCACCGTCGCTTTACCAATAGGCATGAACAAGGACGAAGTAATAACTGCACTCGAGTCTATCACCACAGACCTGATTGTTGATATTGAGGACGCATAACAGGCAAGTTTATAGGGATATTTAAACTTAAACTAAGCTTTAAAATTAACGACATACATGTCACATAACTGACATGTATGTCATAAAAGTGATAAATACGTCATATAAACGTCATCTGCATCCTCTATATTCTAACTAGCTATAAACGTTGGAAAACCAGATGAACGCATCACATTCTTCTTCTCAAGCCGTTAACTACTTTGCCAAAGAGCTAAGTTGGCTGTCTTTTAATGAACGCGTGCTGCAAGAAGCTAAAGATAAATCTAACCCGATTATTGAGCGCATGCGCTTTTTAGGTATTTACTCAAACAACATGGATGAGTTTTTCCGTGTCCGTGTTGCTGATGTAAAACGCCGAATATTACTTAATAAAATTCCTGATGCGAACTTTGAAGAAGACGAAATACTACTTCATCAGATCCAAAGTAAGGTGCTGCAGCTTGGTAAAAAGTTTAACCAAATTCATAAAGACATTTTAAATGACTTAAACGAGCACAATATTCACGTTGAGTTACCTGAGGAGTTATCTGAATTTCACTTGAGTTGGCTGAAAAAATTCTTCCACGATAATGTGCTGCAACACATATTGCCGATTTTACTCTCTGAAAAGAAAGACTACTCAGATCAAATCAACGACACCATGACCTATTTGTTTGTCGAGATGACTAACCAAAAAAGTCATTATGCCATGATGGAAGTACCAACCGACCGCGTATCTCGCTTTGTTATTTTGCCACCAGAGAAAACGCGCCGTCACAAAACCATTGTGATGCTTGATGACATCATCGCCTACTTTATTCGCGATGTATTTAGCAGCTTTTTTAGCTTTGATGATATTCAATGTTATGCCATCAAACTCACCCGTGATGCCGAATACAATTTAGATGACGAGCTTGAAGAAGGCTTGCTCGATAAAATGTCAAAAGGTCTAAAACAACGTATTTCTGCAGAGCCTGTGCGCCTTGTTTATGACGAGAGCATGCCAGCTGAAATGCTTAAAGTGATGAAAAAGCGCCTTAATATAAGCCAACATGATGCGTTGATCCCCGGCGGTCGTTACCGTAATTTCCGCGATTTCATTGCGTTTCCAAATGTTGGCCGTCAGTATTTAGAAAACAAACCACTGCCTGCATTACAAAGCACGGCTTTTAACAATCACTCAAGTGTGTTTGATGCCATTTCAGAACAAGATATTTTACTGTATTACCCTTATCACACCTTTAACCATTTACTTGAGTTTGTACGCCAAGCAGCATTTGACCCAGATGTAACCCAAATTAAGGTCAATATTTACCGTGTTGCTAGTCAGTCTCGCCTAGTTTCTACGCTTATTAATGCAGCAAAAAATGGCAAACACGTAACCGTTATGGTTGAGCTGAAAGCGCGCTTTGATGAACAAAACAATATTGAATGGGCAAAAACCCTAAGCAATGCCGGTGTTAAAGTGATCTTTGGTATTCCTGCGCTGAAAGTACACAGTAAGTTATGCGTTATTCACCGTAAAGAAAAGAACAACATAGTGAAATATGCCCATATCGGCACGGGTAACTTCCACGAAAAAACCGCCAAAATCTACACTGACTTTAGCTTATTCACCAAGTTTGAAGGCATTAGTGAAGAGTGCGATAGCGTGTTTAAGTTTATCGAAAGCAGCTATAAACCATTTCAATTTGATCACTTGATGATTTCGCCAGTCAACGCACGACAAACTATTATGTCGCTAATTGATGCTGAAATAACTAATGTAGAACATGGTAAGGCTGGCCGAATTACGCTAAAAATAAACAACCTTGTTGATAAAGAGCTGGTTGATCACCTCTACTTTGCCGCTAGACGCGGTGTGAAGATTCGCATTATTGTGCGTGGCATGTGTTCGTTAGTACCCTCTGCCGTTAACGAAAATATTCGTATTATTAGTATCGTTGACCGCTTTTTAGAGCACCCTCGGGTGATGGTGTTTCATAATAATGGCGACGAAAAGGTTTATATTTCATCGGCAGACTGGATGACCCGAAATCTTGATCACCGTGTTGAAGTAGCCGCACCGATTTATGATGAAAAGTTAAAACAGCTTATTATTGATATTCTTGAGCTACAGTTTAAAGATAGAACAAAAGCACGCATAATCGATAGCGAACAAAAAAACAGCTATGTGCGCCGCGGCAATCGCAAGAAAATTCGTTCGCAAATTGCCATTTATGACCACCTTAAGAAATGGGAAAGTAACTATAATAATGAATGATTATCCCTCAATTGCTGCCGTTGATTTAGGCTCAAACAGTTTTCATTTAGTGGTGGCAAGAGAGGTCGATGGCTCTTTGCAAATCTTACATAAAGAGAAACAGCGCGTTTACTTAGCTGACGGTTTAGATGATAAAAATCATTTAAGCCAAGAAGCAATCGAACGCGCACTGGCGATTCTTAAGCAATTTGCGACGACCTTGCAGGACTTCCCTTTAGAGAACGTCAAAGTAGCCGCCACTTACACATTACGCCGCGCTAAAAATATTCATTCGTTCTTAACCCAAGCAAGTAAAGTGTTTCCTTACCCAATTGAAGTAATATCGGGGCAGGAGGAAGCGCGTTTAATATATCAAGGTGTTGCCCATTACATTCATCACGATGAAAACCGCTTAGTCATTGATATCGGCGGCGGCAGTACTGAACTCATCATTGGCAAACACTTTAAACATAAATTACTTACTAGCCGCAATATGGGCTGTGTTAGTTACACCAAGCAGTTTTTTGCAGATGGACAAATCACTGCTAAGCGCTTTGCCAAAGCTGAAGTTCGTGCAGAGCAAGAACTCGAAGTGATTTTTGCCAATTACTTATCGGCTGGCTGGCAATCTGTGGTGGGAACATCAGGCACTATTAAATCTATCCTTGCCATGATCAATGCTAACGATGCAGATCAAGAGCTGATTACATTAGAGCGATTATTAGAACTAAAAACTCAGTTTATTGCAGCTAAACAAATAAAAGCGCTACAAATTGAAGGTCTTACACCTGAGCGGCAAGTGAGTATTTGTGGTGGTTTAGCTATTTTAATTGCGATATTTAGGCTGTTTAAAATCGAAGCGTTGCAATACAGCGACTTTTCACTTCGTGAAGGCCTGCTACATGAAATGCAGCAAAAGCTCGCCCACAAAGATATTCGCACTAATACTATAGCGAACCTATCTGAGCGTAACGCCATAGATAAAGAGCATGCTAACCGCGTCTCGACAACTGCAAAGTGGCTGTTTGAACAAGTAAAAGAGGCATGGCAACTTACCGATCCTGACTATATCAACTTGCTGGATTGGGCCGCGCAGCTGCATGAAATTGGCTTAGGGGTTAACTCATCAGGGATACATAAGCACAGCGCGTATATCGTTGCGAATAGTCAGTTGCCTGGCTTTACGCAGCAACAACAAACCTTGCTCAGTTGCATGATCCGTTTTTATCGTAAAAAAATTCGTTTAGAAGAGTTTCCTGCACTGCATACCATGCAGCATTATGAAATATTGCAGCTTATTGTGATTTTGCGCTTAGCGGTACTACTAAACCAAAAGCGTATTACCGATCAAGGTTTTAAACTTGAGGTAACAGCCAAGCAAAATAGTATGTTCTTAAAGTTTCACAATAAGTGGCTTAAAGAACATACCTTGCTTTTAGCTGACTTACAGCAAGAGCAAAAATACCTTAAAAAAGTCGGCTTCTTACTCGATTTTCATTAAGCTAATTAATAGATTAATCGATTACATATCCATATGACGGTTTGAGCTTTGCATCATTTGCTTAAGGCCTTGATGTTCAAGCTCAAGTAAACGTTCGAGCTTTTCTTTGCTTTGCTCTGTATCAGCTCGCGATACCAAGTACTCGTATAAGTCGATTACTTTTTGGTGTTGCGTGGTTAAGTAAACCTGAATCGCCTTTTCATCAATTTGCTGATCTGTGCTGATATCGTTAAAAGTAATTAGCTCTGGGTTTTCAGCAAAATATTCATAGCAATAGGTATCTAGCGTGTTTATTTCAGTAATGGCTTTAAAGCCAACGAGATCTTCTGCTAGTTTCTTCTCATATTGCAGATAATAGTCCACCAGCATTTGATTATGCTCGTCCAGTAAGTCTTTAACACTGTGGAAATTGGCTGCCATTTGAGTATGAAATAACACGGTCCAATCATAAACTTGTTGTATTGTTTTAACTTGCATGTGCATTCCTTATTAAAATCAATTTAATATGACTTTGCATAAATCACACCAGCAATAAAATCTTTAACTTTCAGCACTTTAAAAATAAAGTGTGTAACTTGCAGCAAGTAAAAGCGTACAAGTTACACACTGACTGTAAAATTTATAGGTAACGTTTACGCCATATAAAATAAAGCGCAGGTAACACAAGTAGCGTTAAAACTATGGCACTGAGCATCCCACCGACCATAGGCGCGGCTATTCTGCTCATCACCTCACTGCCCGTTCCTGTGCCATAAAGTACTGGCAGTAGACCAATGATAATAGTGGCAACTGTCATCATCACGGGCCTAACCCGGAGGCCCGCACCATTGATAATTGCTTGGCGCAGCTCTGTAACCGTAAACTGTGCTGATTGCGCTTTAGCATCTTGATAAGCTTGGTTGAGATAAACCAGCATGATCACGCCAATTTCCACAGCAACCCCAGCTAGGGCAATAAAACCAACCCCAACAGCAACCGAGAAGTTAAAGCCTTCAAGGTACATCAGCCAAATCCCACCTATCATCGCAAGCGGTAAGGTCAGCATGATCATTGCCACCTCAATAAAGCTTCTAAAATTGAGGTATAACAGCACCACAATAATTGCCAAGGTTAATGGCAATACGTAACTGAGTTTAGCTTTTGCGCGCTCCATATATTCATATTGCCCCGCCCACGTAATTGAGTAACCAGCAGGTAGCTCAAGTTGCTCATGCAGCGCTTGTTGCGCATGCTCAACATAACTGCCGATATCACTGCCTTCAATGTCGATTAAGCTCCAGCCATTAATACGGGCATTTTCACTTTTAATACCCGGCGGGCCATCTTCGATAAAGACATGGGCAACATCAGCCAATGCGATACGCTGTCCGTTTGGTGTCACTATCGGTAATAACTTAAGCTCTTCTGGCGAGTCGCGATAATCTTGTGGATAGCGCAAATTAACAGGGTAACGCTCTTGCCCTTCAACAGTTTCGGTCACATTCATACCACCGATAGCAGTAGCAACAACCTGTTGCACATCAGCAATGTTTAAACCGTAACGCGCAGCCTTCTCACGGTTGATATCAACTTTGATGTAGCGACCGCCAGCAACGCGCTCTGAGTAAACCGAAGCTGTACCCGGTAAATCTTTTAAGATGACTTCAATTTGCTCACCGATTTTTTGAATTTCGCTCAGCTTTGGCCCTGCTACTTTGATCCCTACAGGTGTTTTAATACCAGTAGCAAGCATGTCGATTCGGGTTTTGATTGGCATAACCCACGCATTAGTAAGCCCTGGGAACTTAACCAGATTATCGAGCTCTTTTTTCAGTTTTTCTGTTGTTATACCCTCTCGCCACTGTGATTTTGGCTTTAACTGAATAAAGGTTTCGATCATGGTGAGCGGCGCAGGATCTGTTGCAGTGTCTGCACGACCTACCTTACCAAATACCGACTCAACTTCTGGCACACTGGCAATTAGCTTATCGGTCTGCTGTAAGATTTCACGGGCCTTACCAATTGAAATACCAGGGTAAGTAGTAGGCATATACATTAAGTCACCCTCATCAAGGGGAGGAATAAACTCGCTACCAATTTTATTAACCGGGTAAAAGCCAATAGCAGCCAACACTAATGCCAGTACCAATGTTGTTTTCGGTGCTTTTAATACCGCATTTAACAAAGGTTTATAGGCTGCCACTAATAAGCGGTTTACAGGGTTTTTCTGCTCCGAAATAACCTTACCGCGAATAAAGTAGCCCATTAATACCGGCACCAGTGTAATCGCTAAACCAGCCGAAGCTGCCATTGCATAGGTTTTTGTATAAGCCAGTGGCGAGAACATACGCCCTTCTTGTGCTTCAAGAATAAACACTGGCATAAAGCTGACAGTGATAATCAATAAACTAAAGAATAACGCGGGCCCGACTTCTGCGGCTGAGTCCATCACCACTTGCCAGCGGTTCTCATCGGTCAGTGGAGTTTTTTCCATATGCTTATGCATATTTTCTATCATCACGATAGCACCATCGGTCATTGCACCAATGGCAATCGCTATCCCGCCAAGCGACATGATATTAGCGTTTATACCTTGCCAATACATCACCACAAAAGCCGTTAAAATACCCATTGGCAACGTGATAATAGCTACGATCGATGAGCGTATATGGAATAAAAACACCACACACACTAAGGCCACGACGATTAACTCTTCAATTAACTTTGAGCTTAAGTTATCAAGCGCTTGGGTAATAAGGTTTGAGCGGTCGTACACAGGGATGATTTCAACCCCCTCTGGCAGGCCTTTTTTGAGCGACTCTAGCTTTTCTTTTACTAGTTTGATGGTTGCTTCGGCGTTTTCTCCAAAGCGCATCACCACTACACCACCAGTTACTTCACCCTCGCCGTTTAGTTCGGCAATACCACGGCGCATTTGCGGTCCAAGTTTTATATCAGCCACATCGCGTAATTGTAGTGGCGTGCCATTGGCATTAGTACCCAGCGGAATGGCTTCTAAATCTGCGACACTTTTAATATAACCTGTGCTTGATACCATGTATTCAGCTTCAGCCATTTCGACCACAGAAGCACCACGCTCTTGGTTACCTTGCTTAATTGCTGTTTGAATTAAACTGAGCGGAATACCATAAGCACGTAATTTATCGGGGTCGACATTAACCTGATACTGCTTAACCATACCGCCAACCGAGGCTACTTCTGATACGCCCGGCACAGTTTGCAGCTCAAACTTTAAAAACCAATCTTGCAGGCTGCGTAGCTGGCTAATATCGTGCTTACCGGTTTTATCCACCAGCGCATACAAGTAAATCCAACCCACACCTGTTGCATCAGGGCCAAGTTCAGGCCTTGCTGAATCTGGTAAGCGAGCACTTACTTGACTCAAATACTCTTGCACCCGACTACGGGCCCAATAAAGGTCGGTGTCTTCGTTAAAAATAACGTATACATAAGAGTCACCAAAAAACGAAAAGCCCCTTACGGTTTCAGCTCCCGGCACCGACAACATCGCTGTAGTGATAGGAAACGTTACTTGGTCTTGCACCACCTGAGGCGCTTGTCCTGGGTAAGACGTTTTTACAATAACCTGTACATCAGATAAGTCAGGCAAGGCATCAACTGGGGTATTCTTTAAAGAAAAAATCCCAAAGCCCGCCAACATTAAAGACAGCAGTAATACAAAGAAGCGATTACCGACTGACCAACGGATCACGGCAGCTATCATTGCATTTCTCCTTGCATAGGGTGACTCATGGTCATGATGTCAAAAATCACAAACTCACCGTCTACCAACTTAAAGGTAAAATGCACTTCATCATCGCGTTGCAAACTAGACATATCAATGCGCGGCGAAAAATGAAACTCCATAGTTGCAGCCTCGCGTCCCCACTTAGGGATAGCCTCACGACTGATCACAGCAGTGCGAGCTTCGCGGTCAATACTGTTGATCACGCCATTTACCATTGCGCTGTCACTATCTGGTTCTTGCATACGCATAAAGTCAGAACTCTTACTTGATTCGGAGTCTATTAAGAACTGGGCTGAAACCACTACGTTATCGTCTTTCAATAAGCCTGATAAAATTTCGACATCATGATTATCACTACGACCTAGCGTTACGGCCACTGATTTAAAGCGCCCTTCACCTAAATCAATCACGACACGGTCTTGGCTACCGGTGCGGATCACCGCTTCTTTTGCTATCACTAATTGCGGCTCAGTTGGCTTAGTAGTAATGCTGACTTCAGCAAACATATTCGGTTTGAGTAAGCCATCTTGGTTGGCAAAGCGTAAACGTACGCGAAGGGTACGGTTTTTCTCATCAAGGGTTGGGTAGATATAATCGACCTTGCCTTGCCAGCGTTTGCCCGGTAAATAGTCTAGGTTCATAGTAACTGGCAAGCCTTTATGGATAAGCCCTGCTTGGCGCTCAAAAACTTCAGCTTCAACCCACACTTCTTCTAGGTGAGCAATACTCATCATGGTTGTGCCTGGTTTCACAAAAAAGCCTTCGCGGATATTTAGCTCATCCAATACACCACTTTGCTTGGCATAAAAGGTAATGTTTTGTCTGACCTTTTTGCTTTGCTCTAATCGGGCAATAAAATCGTCAGAAACATTCAGTGAGGCTAAGCGTGCTTTGGCCGCACGTATAAGCACTGCATTGTTACGTTTGAGGGCAAGCAGTAGCTCTTCTTGTGCATTCACTAGCTGTGGAGAATACAAGGTATAAAGTGGCTCGCCTTGCTTAACTTGGTCACCAGCGGCTTTTACATATAAGGTTTCTATCCAACCTTCGACACGAGGGTGAATATGCACGAGTTGGTCTTGGTCGTATTGCACATAGCCAACCGTATCAACGGTAGTTTGTAATGATTTAAAACGTACAGGCGCCGTTCTTACCCCTAAGTTATTAACGACTGCTGGTGAGATTCTCACAGTACCTGGGCTGTCTTCAGCGCTACTCTGCTCTTCATAAACGGGCACCAACTCCATACCCATTGGCGATAAACCCGGTTCATCACGGCGGTAATTACTGTCCATAGGCGCCACCCAATATAGCGGCTTTTTCTCAGCGCTTGGCATAGCTTCATGTTCTGGCTCAGCCAATTTATTTACAGCCGTTGCCAATGCTGCACCTACCGCCAAAGCGATAACTAATTTCACTGTGTTATTCATTGGTAGCTCCTTGGCTTTGTGCTGCATTTATTTGGTTATCTTTTGCTGCTGCGTAATAGTTAAGGCGAGCGAGGGTAATTTGTTTGTCTATTTCGATATTCAACGCATCAATTTTTGCGTTAAGTTCGCTGATGCGTGCGCGCATCACTTCTGAAAAGTCACCATCATCGTTAGTGTAAGCATTTAATGTCGCCTCAGCCTGCTCTGCCATTTGCGGTAAAAGCTGCTGTTGATACAGCGCTTTGCGCTGAGCAAGTCGGCTCAACTGGCTAAGCTCTTTAAAATACTGACCTTGCAGTTTTTGTAGGGTGATAAGTTTGTTAGTTTTTACTGCCTCTGCACTAGCTATTGCTGCATTAACTTGCTGGTCTTGACGGTTATCAGTAAACAGCGGTAAATCAACACTCACCCCAATAGAGAGTAAATCAGCGCGAGAGTCCCCCATAGGAGTATCATCACGATAGCCATAGCCTAGGTTCATTCCAAATTGCGGTTTATACGCTTCTTTTGCCACTTGCACTTGGGTGTTTTTAGCACGCATTGCATGATCAATAGCGATAATTGCCGGGTGGCTCATCAGCACTTCAGTAACACCCGATGGAGCAAGCTCTTGATAAGACATTAGTGCAGACACCTTAGTATTTTCATCGCTCACGGCACCGTTTAGCAATTCAATAGGTAACCATTGAGCCAGTCGCTTTTTGGCACTATCAAACTGTTGCTCTAACATCACCAGCTTATCTTCAAGACGAGTCAGCTCTAGCTGAGCGCGAATAATATCCTGCTGGCGAGTCGCTCCAAGTGTATTGGCATAGCTTGCTTCTGTAATATCAATAAGTTGATTAAATAAGGCTTTATCTTGGTTGATCAGTTGAATACTTTTTTGTGCACGATAGGCATTTAGCCATGCTTCGCTAACAATGGCTTTAACCTGTGCTTGGCGGTCTGCTCTAAGCCAAGGGTATTGTTCAGCCGATTGTTTTAAAGCTTGTTGCTGTAAGGCAAGACTATCACCTCGGCTAAATTGTTGTGACAAGCCCACTTTGAATTGCGTCATACCCTCTTGGTCAAAGGCAAAGCCATCGGTTGGTAAGTTCATGAGTCCAACGGTTAACACTGGATCTGGCAAGGTACCTGCCGCAATGCTTTGCGCTTCTAGCGCCTGTTGCTGGTATTTATTTGCCTGTAACCAAGGCTCGTGAGTCAATGCATAATCAATCACCTGATTGAGCGCCAATGGCTCTGCTTTCACTAAACTTGAGGTTATCAATACTGCGCCTAGAGAAAGCGCCTTAATCAATTTGCTGTGAATCATCACATGCTCCAAAAATCTTAAAAATGGTTAAAAAACAATAGATTTTGGGTGCAGAATAAGGAGTATTTCAGCGTTTTACTGAATTTTAGACAGACCTATCCTGCTTAAGCAGTAATAGGTGGGCGGTATAAAGAACTTGTGTGGAACCTAAGCTGGCTTGCGCCTAACACGGTGACTTTTTCTGATTGCTTAATTGATTTAACAACTAAATCATTTAACGGCAGGAGTGAGTGAGCTGTACAGGCATTAAACGGACACGCACAATCGCTGTTATCCATTACGTCTTCATGGCAACAATCCATATCACTCATGTCGCTGTCAGCATTCATATTAGCATGATGATCCATTTGCATGCTGGCATGTGGCATATCACATACCATAGCAACAGACGCAACTGACTGACCCACAAAAGTGAGCAGCATCATAGCTATCAATAAGTAGCCTGAAAGTCGCGTCATCATCATACCTTAAAAATTAATTGCCCAAATTGTAGCCCGAAATTTACGCGCTCGACAAGGGCTTATCTATTTTTATGCTACTGCTGGCAGCAATAGCAAACAGGCAATAGCCAGTAAAATACCAAAATCCATTACCCAGTTCGGCATGCATTTTGATTAGCTCGCCCATTTGCCCATCGGCATTACCTGCTAAATAAGACACGATCAATGCAATCACAAACACATCAACCATGCTCCATTTACTTAGGCCCTGTATGAGTTGACCGAGCAAATGCTTAAATCTATTCGCAGGTAAAAAACAATAAAGCAATTGCATCAGGAGTTTTAAAGTGGGAATAACAATCGAGAACACTGCAACAAGCGCGGCGACAAGGTAATTTTTGTTATTGGCAAGCTCATTCACAGTGCCCCAAATGCTGCGTGTTTTTTTGTAGGCATCTATTTCACCTTCAAGCTTATCAAGCCCCAACATGCTTGAAGCCATCATTAACACGCTACGGGTATTGCGTTCGCCTTCATCTGCAATCATTTCAATACCTGTTTTGGCAAGCTTTGATTTATCGATTTTTCCTTCTAGGGTGAGCACAGGCTGGGTTACACCGGGAATTAGTAACGCCAAGGCAATTAAAATAGCCAGTACTGGAAAAACAACACGCATTAGTTACAAACCTTTTTAATACTCAGAGCCCGCATCATAACGAACTCTGCACTTTTAGTCTGTAACCGATGATAAGCTTGCGAACACTTCATCTGCATAAGCACGGGCATCGTACATAGCTTGAAAAACCACATCCATCTTTGACGCAGGGCGGATCATCATTAGCAGCTCATGAGCAGTTTGCCATTGCTCTTCTTCCATCGCCTTAACAAGTTGTAAGCTCGCACCTTGCATGCCATTAAAGTTTAACAGTGCGCTCGAAAGCTCACTACCCAGTGAAAACTCTTTGGCAATGATATCAAGCTCCATATCTAAAATAGCATCTAAAACAGAGAGTAAGCCGACTAAATAACCCTGTTCAGCAAGGTCTTTACCACCGGGTTCAAGCATCAGCGCAATAAATTTAGCTCTTGTTAAACCAAGTTTCGTCAGCTCTTGCGGTTTATCATTGCCTAACTCGCTCAGCGCTAATACCCGTACAAATTGTCTAATCGCGTCTTCACCAAGGTAAATAACCGCTTGTGAAATCGAACGAATTGTTTGCTGACTATTACTGATCCGCGCATTAACTAATTTTAAAATGCGTGCCGTAAGGCCTATATCTTTAGCAACCCGTTGTTGAATTGCATCAAAATTTAAATCTGTTTGCGCAGTACAGTTAAGTAATTCAAGCACGGCAACTTTTGATGGTTCAACATTACCAAAACTTAAAAGCTCTGGCTTGGCAAAAAAGTAGCCTTGAAACAGGTCGCAACCAGCCGCTTTTAGCTGCTTAAAGTCTTCATACGTTTCAATGCGCTCCACTATGATAGTGGTTTCTGGGAAGCTGCGTTTGAGCTTTTTGATCATCATGTTGGTTTTGATAATCGGCTGCGTAACTTCAAGCTTAATAAAATCCATCAAAGGCAAAATATCTTGCCATTTCTCAGTGCCATCGTAATCATCAAGCGCGAACAAATAGCCTTCTTGTTTTAATTGCTTAACGCGGTTTACTACTTTTGGAATGCTAGTAGCCCGCTCTACTATTTCGATAACTGCACTGCGTGGTTGCAGCAACTTAGGGAAGTCATCCAAAATAGCGTCAGTCGATAGGTTGATAAACGCAGGTTGAAAACCCGTTAGCTTCTCGAGTCCCATCAACATTAACGCATTAAAAAACAGTCGACCTGTGGCTTGGCCATCACTCGTGCCTACTGGAAAGACATTATCGCTCGATTCTCTATACAATAATTCGTAAGCATACAAACTTCTGTCAGCATTAAATATTGGCTGCCGGGCTATATACTGAGTCATGCTCTGACTTTTGTTACCTTCCATACTTAATTCTGACATTCTACTTCTCACTTAGATGTGGCTAACTCCACATTACTATTGTTGTAAGTATAGTGAAAGATGTTTGCCTTGCTAAATCATTATATTCATACCCCTACAATGACTAAGGATATTCCGCTTTGGACCTGCTTTTGCTATAATGCGCGCTGTTTTTCTTACCTTGTTAACTAAAAAGAGCCTCCTATGAGCATTGAACAAGCCCTAATCGAACGCAGTAATAACCAATGTGAACTTTGTGCCGCTACAGATAACCTGTCTGTATACGAAGTGCCGCCTGTTACAGAGGCTCATTCTGATAAATGCATTTATGTTTGCCAAACTTGTAAAGATCAAATCGAAAACAATGCTGATTTGACTGCAAACCACTGGCACTGCTTGAATGACAGCATGTGGAGTCAAACTCCTGCTGTACAAGTTGTGGCTTATCGCATGTTAAAGCGCTTAGCTGCTGATAACGGCTGGGCACAAGATGCACTAGATATGATTTATCTTGAAGAAGACACGTTAAAATGGGCGCAAACAGCCCTAGCTGAAGATGACGATATTAAGCACATCGACAGTAATGGTGTTGTACTTCAAGCGGGTGACACTGTGACACTTATTAAAGATCTTGATGTGAAAGGCAGTAGCCTTGTTGCTAAGCGTGGCACAGCAGTAAGAAACATTGGTTTAACGAGTAACCCAGAACACATTGAAGGCCGTGTTGATGGTCAACGCATTGTTATTCTTACCAAATACGTGAAAAAATAACGAGCACTCAATTTGCTTTTTAAAGCGAATCCGTAATTAAGAAAATGGGCCTAGTGCCCATTTTTTGTTAATTAAGCTATGATTAAGTCAGCGAACTTTATGCTTATTCAATTACAAAGACGCATAACCCTAAAACGCAAGGAAACAATCATGGCTTCGGATACCATCTCATCTTTCAAACGCGCTTCTCTATGCAGTTTAATGATCTTAGGGAGCAGCTTAGTATTAACAGGTTGTGGTGAAGACTCTGCCGCACCACAAGCTGAGCAATCAACAATGAAAACCCTCAATACTCAGGTTATTTATTTAGACCGCAGCATGCTGCCACCGGGTTCAGTATTAAAAGTACAACTTGCTGATGTATCAAAAATGGATGCCAAAGCAGAGGTTATCAGCGAACAAGAAATTGAGTTAAATGGCGCACCGCCATATAACGTGGCACTTGAGTATGATGAAAGCAAAATTGCTGATCGTCACCGCTACAGTGTGAGTGCACGCATTGAGAATCAAGGTAAATTACTTTACATCAGCACCACTCATAATAATCCATTTGCCGAAGATGCCTCTGGTGATGTGTACAAGGTGACAGTGACAAAAGTATCAGCGAAAAAGCCAGACGTAACATTGACCAATACGTATTGGAAAGCAGTTACAATCAGCGGTGAGGCTATCACCGTTGAAAATAAAGAACCTTTCGTACAGTTTAAAGACGATGGTTCAACCAATGGTCACTTAGGTTGTAATAACTTCTCAGGTAGTTACGAGGTTAACGAGCAGACGCTTACATTCAACCCATTAGCAAGCACCAAAAAAATGTGTGTATCACAAATGGATATTGAAGCGGCCATGTCTGCAGCACTTGCGGCAACAGCTAAGTACTCTATCAATGGTGAACAGTTAACCTTGTTAGATGATAGTGATGAGCCACTTGCGACCTTCGCAGCGACTTACATGAATTAACAACAGTTAAATAAAAAACGCCCAGCAATTGCTAGGCGTTTTTGTATTGAAGTAATTATTCTTCAACTAACTGTTCACTGCGATAAAAACCACTGCTATCGCTTAGTAATGAAACAAGCTCTGGTAATACCGCATCCATTGTTTGCTTTAATTTCCATGGCGGGTTGATCACTATCATACCCGATGCTGTCATACCGTGAACGTCGGTGTCTGCCTCCGTTGCAAGCTCGAAAAGCTGAATGTTACGCATACCCGATGCGATTAAGCCCGCTTCCATTCTGTCAATTCGCTCACGATCTACAACCGGATACCAAATCATGTACGTTCCAGTTGCAAAGCGTTTATGCGCTTTCACAAGGGTATTAACAACCGTATCGTAGTCGTTTTTAATTTCGTAAGGAGGGTCAATAAGCACACAAGCTCGACGTGATGCTGGTGGTAATAAACCAATTAAGCCTTGAAAGCCGTTTTCACCACGTACGCGAATAGAACGCTTACCTTTCATATTGTCTTGCAGTAATTCTAAGTCACGTGGATGCAACTCAAAGAACCAACCGTTATCTTGGCGACGTAAAAAGTGCTCTGCAATTTTTGGCGAACCAGGGTAAAAATCTAAATTACCATTTGAGTTAAATGATTTAATCAGCTCAATGTACTCATTAAGTGCATTGTGTTCACTGTTATGCTTCCAAAGCTTAGCAATCCCATTTAAATACTCTTGTGTTTTTTGTGCATCACTGCCTGCAAGTTCAAAAAAGCCAGCACCTGAGTGGGTGTCCACATAATCAAGTGGTTTGTCTTTAATTGTTTGGTATTTAAGAACTTCAGCTAGAACAAGATGTTTTAGCACATCAGCAGGGTTGCCTGCATGAAAAGAGTGTCGATAACTAAGCATATTTATAAATCGCCAAATGCAAATCTGCATTAAAAATGAATAGCCATATTGTACATGATAAACAGAAAATGATCCTAGCATCTGGCGCTTTGGTGAATCATAAATGAATAAAAAAGCCGCTACGCTGAATTACACCTTAATAATAAATAAAAATCCTCTAAAACGGCCGTAAATGCTGGCATATCAAGACACTTTCCTTTACATTTGCATGACAATAATCACAGTTTTATGAGCGCATTTATGAATAACGAAACTCTTTCCCAACTCGAACAACTGATCGACAAGTTAATTCTTCGCAACAGTGAACTTGAAAGCGAAGTTAAAAGCTTACAAGAGCAAAACACTAAGCTTTTAGATGAGAATGAAACTCTGCAATTAGAAGTACTAGAAAACGAAGAGAAACAAAAAGATACAAGCAGCACATTGACTGGCCTGCTTGAGAAATTACAAAGCGTTCAACAGGCTAGCTAATGAGCGGCCCACAAAGTCAGCGGGTCACCATAGAGCTACTAGGTAAAGAACATGAGTTCTCTTGCCCACCTGGGCAAGAGAACGCCCTAGTTGCTGCTGCACAAAATTTGAATGACTTAGTGGAGCAAATGAAACAACGCTCATCGGTTCGCAATGACCAAAAAGCGTTGCTGATGGCAGCATTACATTTAAGTCATGAATTGCTTGAAGTTAAATCTCAACAAGCAGAACAAGAGCAACAACATGACAGCTTAATAGATAAGCTTAGCCAGCACCTTAGTATTTAGAAAAAAGCGCATCCTGCGCTTTTTTTGTTTACAATCAATTCTACTAACCACTATCAGAGCGAAACACTATGCGATTTTGTGCTTTTTTGATCTGTCTTTTCGTAAGCTATAGCGCCCAAGCAAGCGTTAGCTGGCATAGCATCACTCCCGAAATCCAATTTCTACAACAACAAAATAAACTGCGTTTTTACGATTCGAATCAAGTGCTGATTGAAGGTAAAGAATGCGCATTAATGTTTGATGCCAGTGGTAACTTTGCCGAAGTAGAAAAGCTCGCAGAGCAGCTAAAAGAACGCTTAAAAACACCATTATGTTATTTAGTAGCGAGCCATTATCATGATGATCATCTGCTAGGCTTGGCCGTTTTACAGGCTGAGTACCCTGAAGCTAAGCTTATTGTGCATCAGCAAGTAGCAACTGAGTTTGTAGCAATGCAGCAAGCATTGACAGATAAATTAGATGGTTATGAAAAAAGTATTGAATTGAGCTATCAACGCCTTGCCAATCAACCTGAAGATCAACAAGCTATTTGGCGCGACAAACTAGAACTTGCTAAAAAACGCTTATTTCGCTGGCGAGAGCTCACCTTAAAGCCACCAGCGATTAGCATTACTGAACCAACACAGCTAGACCTTGGTAATTACCCTATCGTTATTACACCGTATCAAGCACACACTAAGGGCGATCTCACTTTAAGTGCAGATCAAGGTCGCGTGCTGTTAGGTGGCGATATAGTCGACAGCTTACCCTATCCTGGGCATGGTACGTTTTCTAGCTGGATAACCACGCTGCAAGGCATCCAAAAAAATACCACACTGACAACAATTTTACCGGGTCACGGTAAGCCACTGACACCTGCTGAGCTTGCACTCCCTTTAAGGTTTTTAAAAACCATTCAAGAGATGACAAATTCCTCGCCAGATAAACCAGTGAGTGAATTAATTCCGCTTTTTCCTGCAGAGGTTAAACAGCAATACCAGCTTGATGAAGTGGGCGAAAGAGCGTTTTCTATGTTTCTAGAAGCTGGACTTAAACAAAGCAAATTGTCAAAATAGGGCTAAAATAGTAAAAGGATTTTATTATATGGCTCAAGTAAGTTTGAAATATTTACTTTTGCTGAGCTTGTTTATTGGCTTACAAGGATGCCAAGTAACTCAGCAAGAAACAGAACAACAACGGGCAAGGCCGGAGATTTTTAGCCATTATGAGCCCGATTTAACAACCCAACAAGCACCTAGTGAGTTTGTCGATTCAACAGCTGTTGAACCACGTCCTGTTGCTGCGCCCATAGCAGTCAATAATACCCCGCTAGCAAAGCCTCGTTCGAAAGATCTATGGCAGCATATCGCCAACAATTTAACGCTGGTATTTCAAACCAATAAACATACATCTGCACGAGTAAAATGGTATTTAAAACAACCCAATTACCTGATTAAAGTAAATAAACGTGCGGCACCTTATTTGTATCATATCGTCACACGTATCGAGCAACAAAAGCTACCGATGGAGCTGGCCCTATTACCCTTTGTTGAAAGTGATTTTAGACCAACAATACGATCATCAGAGCAAGCCGTTGGTGTTTGGCAGTTAGTCGGTGCAACGGCTTATCATTTTGGTGTGCAAAGCGACCAATGGTATGACGGCCGCCAAGACATACTCGCTTCAACCGATGCCGCTTTAGCTTATTTAAGTTACTTACATAAACGCTTTGATGGTGATTGGCTGCATGCCCTTGCTGCCTATAACAGTGGTGAAGGGCGCGTTAAAAAAGCTATCGAAAAAAATAAAAAGCTTGGCAAAAAAACTGACTATTGGTCATTATCACTACCAAAAGAAACCGCTGAATATATACCTAAACTTTTGGCACTTAGCTATTTACTAAAACATCCTGAACAAGGCTTAAAACGCCCTAAATTAGTGAATAAAGCACTCACTACAGAATTTGATGTTGGCCAGCAATTTGATTTTTCGGTGATCGCTAACTTATCTGGCGTGGGGCATAACCAGCTCCACAAATTAAACCCAGGATATTTAAAAAACCAAAGCTCGCCAAATGGTCCACATACTCTGCTTTTACCTATGGAGCGCCGCACCTTGTTGCAAAGTAAGCTGTTTCGCAACAACTTTGCCGGTGAGTATATAGTGCAAAAAGACGATACCCTTTATGGCATTGCCAGACGCTTTAATATGTCTGTAAAGGATCTGAAAGCGCTTAATAGCAAAACAAGTAACCTGATTAAGGTCGGTGAACAATTGCGCTTATCACAGCCCCAAACCATGCCGGAATCACTTATGGTTGATTACAATATCAGCCCTTACCTTGAACAGCATGAGGAAGTCATCGCAACCATTGCGGTTGATTACCTCGTCAAACCAGGTGATTCAATTTGGAGTATCAGTCAGCTATACGACGTGCCTCATAAAGACGTCGCAACGTGGAATAAACTCAGTGCCACCAGCATTTTAAAACCAGGCACCATTTTAACATTGCACCTACCGCAAGCAAAACCCGCTGAACCGCAAGTACCAGCCAGCGAAGCCATGTTGTCAGGCATCGAAAGTTCGTTGAAAAAGCCTTGATTGCTCACTCTTTGTGGTTAGCGTAAAATCAGCGCCTATATTTAAATTCTAAAGAGAAATAACATGCAGATCAGTAAAGACGCAGCGGTTGAATTTCACTACACACTTAGTGAAGCAGGCGAGCAAATCGAATCAAGTAAAGATGGCGAGCCACTTTCATATATCCATGGCACTGAAGGCATGCTTCCTGGTCTTGAAAAAGCCCTTGAAGGTAAATCGGCTGGCGATAACTTTAGCGTAACACTTGAGCCTAGCGAATCTTACGGCGAGCGCGTTGATAACCTTATTCAACGTATTCCACTTAAGCATTTACAAGGCAACACAAAAGTGTGGAAGCCAGGTATGACTGCAATCGTTCATTCAAACCAAGGTCGTCACCAAGTGACTATCGTTAAAGTGGGCCGTTTCAATGCAGATTGTGATTTAAACCACCCATTTGCTGGTAAAACACTAACGTTTGATGTTGAAGTGATTAATGTTCGCCAAGCAACTGCCGAAGAATTATCACACGGCCACGTGCACGGTGAAGGCGGTTGTGGCCACAGCCACTAAGGATTAATGATGACAAACGTTGCAATTGTCACTGGTGGTAGTAAAGGTATTGGCAAAGCTATCGTTGAGCGTTTAGAACGTGAAGATTACACAGTATATAACTTAGATATCACCCCGTCTGAGGGCAACTATCGCCACTGTGACGTTAGTGATACTCAGCAAGTGAAGTCGGTTATTGCCGAAATTATTGCACAGACGGGTCGCGTCGATGCCTTAATTTCTAATGCGGGTCGTCATTTAAGTGCCAACATCGAAAATACCGATGAAGCAACGTTTGATGCTCTGTTTGCGCTCAATGTGAAAGGTGCCTATGCTGCAATTCAAGCAGTATTACCTAGCATGAAAAGCCAACAAGGCGGCAGTATTGTATTGGTTGCTTCTGATCAGGCAATCATTGGCAAACCAAACTCGTTTGCTTATAACCTCACCAAGCATGCGCTAGCTTCAATGGCTAAAACGACGGCACTCGATTATGCTGCATTTAACATTCGTGCTAATGCGGTTTGTCCGGGTACGATAGAAACACCACTGTTTCATAATGCAATTGATGCATATTGTCAGCGCAGTGGTGCCGATAAAGCAGAAATTGTTGCTGAAGAAGCCGCGCTGCAGCCGCTAGGCCGTTTAGGGCAACCAGAAGAAATTGCTGCTTTGGTGAATTTTTTAATAAGCCCAGAAGCAAGCTTTATTACTGGTAGCTTACAAAGCATTGATGGTGGATACACCACGCAATGAGCGACAAAGTTATTGACCCACATGTGCACTTTTTTAACCTCACTGAGGGTCAATACACTTGGCTACAAGGTAGCAACCCTCCCGCTTGGCCAAATCTAGATAAAATAAAAAAACAAATTACTGCTTCAGAGCTTAAAGCCGCTTGCCCATTTCAACTAGAAGCGCTGGTGCATATTGAAGCTGGCTTTGATAACCAAGCGCCAGTGAATGAGCTTAATTGGCTTGCAACGCATTTAAATGACATTCCCTATCGCGCAATCAGCTACAGCGCGATTGACGCATCTACCAAACACTTTGAAGCGTCACTCAATGAGTTAAAGCACTCATCTTTGGTTGGTATTCGCGATATAACCGAAGGTGATGAAGCAAAGCGCTTATTAACTCCTCACTGCCAAGATAACCTAGCCATGCTCGCAAGCGAAAACTTACACTTTGAAGCACAGTTTGAAATTGAAAACATACAGGTAACCGAGCAACTTATTAAATATTGCACCGCACTGCCCTCATTACGTGTGGTAATTAATCATTTAGGCTTTATTAGTAATGAGCAAAGATGGCTCGAAGCAATCATTAAACTCAGCCGCTGCGATAATATCGCGATAAAGTTCTCAGGGTTAGAGTTCACGCAAATAGCAGTAAACAAACATCTTTGGCTGGTTAATAATTTAGTTAAGTACTTTGGTGAACATCGAGTGATGTTTGCCAGTAATTTCCCTGTTTGCCAGATAAATACCAGCTACAAAAACTGCTGGGAGCACTATCACTCATTGTGCTCGCAGTCGAGTTTATGGCGTAAACTAAGCTATAAAAACGCCCGCGAAATCTATCTAATTGCTTAAAAACTAGCTATATTCAGGTCAGTAAAGCTGTTTAGGTTGGTGTTATGTTTGTTCATTTTAAAAAGCCTTTAGCTGCTGTAGCAGTTACGTGTTCGCTTATCATTGCAGGCTGTGGTGGTTCTGGTAGCTCAGAGTCAGGGACTATCGATGCTGCTGATATCACATGGACTGAAGGTGTATTTGAGCCATCAAGTAGGTTTGACCAACAATGCCAAGCACTTAATGAAAAGCACTGGCTACGCGCTTGGAGTCACGAAACCTACCTTTGGTATGACGAAATTGTTGATCGCGACCCTGCATTGACTGACGGTGTTTTAAATTACTTTGCCTTATTAAAAACCCAAAACACCACTGATTCAGGTGCAAATAAAGATAACTTTCATGCCAGCTTGCCAACTGACGAGTGGCAAGCTCAGAGCCAATCGGGGCAGTCTTTTGGTTATGGCTTTAAACTTAAGTTAATCAGTGCCAGCGCCCCTCGCCAAGGGATTATCAGCTACACAGAACCTAACTCACCGGCTGAAAACCTCAATCTGAGCCGAGGCTTAGAAGTCATTGAAGTGGATGGCGTTGACTTTGTAAATGCCAGCACCCAAGCTGAGGTTGATGTATTAAATGCAGGCCTCTTTCCATCAGAGTCTGGCAAGGTGACCTCTTTTGTATTCAAAGACATTAATACCAGCGAAATTCGCGAAGTCACTATGACTGCACAAACTATTACAGGCCAAGCAGTTAGCAACATAAAGACCTTCGCCAATGGTGAAGTAGGCTACTTTCAGTTTAATCGCCATAATGCTGTAGCAGAAAAACCCTTATACGATGCCTTTAATAATTTAGCTGCAAGTAACGTTAAAGATTTAATTATTGATATGCGCTATAACCCCGGTGGATTCCTGCAAATGGCCAGCCAAGTTGCTTACATGGTAGCTGGTGAAAGCAACACCACAGGTAAAATCTTCGAGCGCACTATTTTTAATGATCAGCATCCAACGTTTAACCCAATCACTGGCGATCGCTTAGAGCCTGTTTATTTTACTGATGAGTTTTTAGGCTTTGCCGAAAACCCAGCTGTCAGCCCAGGAACCCCATTGCCTTCGTTGAACCTAGAACGTGTTTTTGTGCTGACAACAGGCAGCACCTGCTCAGCAAGTGAGGCAGTGATTAATGGCCTACGCGGTGCCGACATCGAGGTAATTCAAATAGGCGAAACAACCTGTGGCAAACCCTATGGTTACTACCCAACTGATAACTGTGATACTACGTATTTCAGCATTCAGTTTACGGGCGTCAACAATAAGGAATTTGGTGAATATGCAGATGGCTTTGCACCACAAAACAGCAACGATAGCGAGTTTCAACCTGTAATGATCCCAGGCTGCGCTGTTGCTGACGACTTCACTCATCAATTAGGAGATGAAAGTGAAGCTATGCTAAGTACAGCGCTTAGCTATCGTGAGACTGGCCGCTGTCCTGCCGCCACTTCAACGATTAGTGAACAAGGGTTTGCACCGGCTATTTTTACAGACACACCGAAAGTGCTTGATACCCGTACTTCTACCTTGCTTCAGCAAAGTAAAATTTTAGAGCAGTAGGAACCTTAATGAGAGCCCAACTAACTAGTCTATTACTGTTATCGACACTGCTAGGCTGTAGTGCTCAAAGCCAAGAGCCTACACCTAAATTGCAATATGCACGGCTTATGGAGCCGCAAAGTGAACTAATAGCGCAAGGTATCGCAAGGTTGATGCACAGCAAGCCAATTGCTGTTGCCGATGATGCGTTTATAAATAGCAGTATATTAGTGACTGATAGTATGAATGTACTGGATGCGCAAGGTAACCCGATAATGGGTAAACAGCTAGCTATGCCTGAGCGTTTTGAATTATTAATCAAAAATAAAATGTGTTTTGTGCGCCATCTAGATAGTAAAGCGACCGAGCCACTGCCTTTGGTAAAATGTAAACCGATAAACTAACCTAAACTAAAAAGCAGATATAAAAAAAGCCCTTACGGGCTTTTTTAAAATATATTAGTGAGTATTACTTAATCTCAACACGTTGTGAGCGCATAACGACTTCATCATTTAATTCAATACCGATACCTGGCTCTTCTGATACTTGGAAGAAACCATTTTTAGGTTGTGGATCTTGAATACACAATTCACGGTTCCATTTTTTAATCGCATAGGTGTGATGTTCGTGAATTAAGAAGTTAGGAATTGCGGTTTCTAGGTGTAACGAAGCTGCAGTTGCTACTGGGCCGCCACACACGTGAGCTTGAATTCGCACATCAAAGATATCAGCATAATCACACACTTTTTTAGTTTCAGTGAAACCACCACACAGGCCTAAGTCTGGCTGTAGTACATCAATACTTTGATCTTCTAAGTATGGACGCACACCCCAGCGGTTATACAAACGTTCACCACCTGCAATTGGCACCGCTACTTTGTCAGCAACTTTTGCATGTAATGAATGATTTAAGTAATTCACAGGCTCTTCGTAATACATACAATCGAACTCTTCAGCAATTTCACCAATTTGAATTGCTGATGTCGCACCAGGTAAGCTGTGACACTCAAAAATAATGTCAACTTCGTCACCGACTGCTTCACGAATAGCCTGCATACGCGCACGGTATAATTTCATTTCTGCACGAGAAATAATGTTAGTGCGATCGTAATAAGTATTGCCGTTTTTATCGTACTGGATTGGGTCAACTTTTACCGCATCATACCCTTCAGCCATCGCCTTAAGCGCTGCTTCTGCGTATTCTTCTGGGTGAACAAGCGCTTTAAATTCGCTGTCCCAGTCAAACTGTAATTGTGATGCATAAGTACGCAGCTTATCGTTAACTTTGCCACCTAATAGCTGGTAAACAGGCAAGCCTAATGCTTTACCTTTAATATCCCAAAGTGCAGTATCAATGGCGCTCATTGCTGCATATACAACAGGACCACCACCTAAACCCCAAAAGCTTTCGCGTAGCATTCGTGACCAAAGTTTTTCTGTTTGAAATGGGTCATGACCAATTAAAAAGGCATCAGCCATTTCTTTGATCATTGCCGCAGCTGCACTATGACCTAAATCATAAGCCAGACCCGCTTCACCCACACCGCTAATACCTTCATCGGTGTGAATACGCACAAAAACAGGTGTCCAAGCAGGTCTGTCTGGACAATGAATATCGAACACTTCGACGCGATTAACTTTCATGGTTACTCCTTACTGAGCAAAACTGGGATCAAGACGATAAGCTTTACGCAACATGGCTGGCCAAGCTAACTGGCCACCTGTGCTGCCACTATGCACGACATTCGCTTGATTATAAATATTATCGATAATAGGTTGTGGTACTGGAATTGCCGTTTGACCACTGGCTTGAATAGCCAATTGAATTTCACAGGCACGCTGCAAATCATAAAATCGCATAAAGGCATCTCCTACTGTTGGGCCAACAGTTAAGCCACCGTGGTTAACCAATAGCATGTGATTAGTAGTGCCTAAATCATCTTGCAAGCGCTTTTTCTCATCACTGTTTACCGCTAGCCCTTCGTAGCCATGATAAGACAATGATGGCAATGAGAACATTGAGTATTGGCTAAGTGGTAACAGGCCTTTTTCTTGCGTTGCAACGGCGATGGTTTCTTTTGTGTGTAAATGAATAACACAGTGAGCGTCATCACGAACTTCATGAATAGCGCTGTGAATAGTGAAACCAGCCGGATTAATTTTAAATGGCGTGTCATCAAGAATATTGCCAGCTAAATCGACCTTCACAAGATTAGATGCCGTCACTTCATCAAAACTAAGACCAAATGCATTAACTAAATAGTGATCTGTGCCCGGTAAACGTGCCGATAGGTGGGTATAAATTAAATCCCCCCATCTAAAGTGCTCAACTAAACGGTAACATGCAGCTAAATCAACACGAAGCTGCCATTCTTGTTCAGATACTTTATTTTTTAAATCGAGTTTTGGTAAGTCAAACATGGAAAACCTTGTATATGTGACACTGCACAAATAGATGTATAGAAGTCTAAATCACTATTAATAGATGATCAATAGGTGATACAAAAAGGCCACATCAATTGATGTGGCCTTTTCACGCTAAAATGGTGTTTATTTTACTTGTGATAAGTAATCAGCAATTGCAGCCATTTCTTCTTCAGATACGTTTGCAACCATTGCTTTCATCGCAGCAGCCATACCGTTGCTACGCGCACCTGACTTAATGTCTTTCATTTGTGCTAGTAAGTACTCTTTATTTTGACCATTTAATTTAGGGTACTGAGCCATGATAGGCGCTTTACCTTCTGCACCGTGGCAAGTTTGGCAAAGCTTAGCTGTGTATAGTGTTGCACCATCCGCAGCCATAGTGTTGAAAGATAGGCTTGCAGCCATTGCAATGCCAGCCCCACATAAAATTTTCGTGATCTTGCTCATTTGTATCTTCTCTTTTTTGACGGGTTATTAAACATTTTCTTTAGTGTAGACCATGATTTAACAATATTGCACCCGAAAATTGTAACGGCAATAGAAACAGTCACTACCAAATTAAATCATCAGGTACTTCAAAATCAGCATACGGATCATCTTCATCCTTTTGCTTATCTTCAGGCTCAACATGGAACACTATGTAGTCTTCGCTGACTTCAGCGACTTTTCGTGCTGGTTCGTCTTCCAGTACAAAAAATTGGCCTTCTAAAACACAAATTGCTAAACGGCCACCAGCTAGGGCCTTTTGTGTTTTTTCGTTTACTTCGAGCTCTTTCACTTTATTTTGATAAGTGAAGTTAAATGTACGATCACCACGGATCTCATCTTGATTGTGATGCTCTAAAATCTGCTTAACGCGCGCTACTTGCTCACGTTGCTTTTGCTCTTCTAAACGCGCTTGATTTAGCTCATCGGCTTTTTTCTGCTGCTCAAGCTTAGTTTGTTCAATATGTTTTTGCAGATCGCTAGGATTACTCGTGGCGCCTTTCTTTTTCTTCTTTTGCTGTTTGCGCTTTTCTGTTTTGGCTACTTTAGCTTTATGTGCCGTAGTAAGACCAGCTTTAAGTAATTGATCTTGTAATGAACCCATGACGAAATTCCAATTTATTAATGCGTATTAGGGTTATTTTAATCAGCTCTGCCAACAAATAACAGTACTGAGCCCACTTGATTCACAGCAATCGAGTATATTGGTGTGAGATTAACACGCGATGAAATCATGACATATTGATTTAACGCAAGATTTATCATTTTAGTCGCCTTTGAACTTGTAAAAAAACCTGTACCCGATAAGCTAGGGCTTTTCCTCTTGGGAGCTAAAAATGCAGCTGCGACATTTGTTACTTTGCTCTGTGTTTATTTTCTTTGTTTTATACGCCCCACAACCCTTACTTGGATTATTTGCCAGTCATTTTTCTGTGTCACCTGCTACTGCTGGTAGCTTAATGACTGCTACTATGTTGCCACTAGCCATTGCTCCTTTAGTGTATGGCTTGTTTTTAGCTAAGCGAAACCCACTAACAATTTTAAAGATTGCCATGTTTGTGTTAGCAATCAGCTGTATAGCTTTTACTTTAGCACCAAGTTTTGAGCTGCTATTGCTAGTTCGCTTTATTCAAGGGATCACTCTACCTGCGGCTCTTACAGCCATGACCAGTTATATCGGTGTGACTTTTCAGGCTGACCAATTACAACGTAATATGACGCTTTACATTGGCAGCACCATTGTTGGTGGCTACTTCGGACGTATGCTCGCCGCATTGTTTACTGACTTTTTAAGCTGGCAAAGTTTTTATTATGTGATTGCGCTTGGCTTAGTACTATTTGCACTCGCCATTCCTAAATCAAACAAAGGGGCGAGTATTCATGCAGCAAAGTCGCCGCTATTGTATCTAAAGCAGTTAAAAGACCCGCTGGTATTAAAGCTCTACGGAGCGGTGTTTTGTATGTTCTTTTGTTTTGCGGCACTGTTAAATTATTTACCTTTCATTCTGCAAGACAGTTTTGCTATCACTAACACCCGAGACATCGGACTGGTTTACAGCGGTTATTTGCTTGGTGCACTAGCTTCTATAGCCACACCTTGGTTGTTACGAAAGTCATCAACACCTTGGCGTTTACTAACCTGGGTTTTTGTATTTTATAGCCTGACAATGGTGCTATTGATGAGCCAACAGTTATTACTTTTTGTTATTGCTTTTACTGGCTTTTGTGGCGCAATGTTTGTTATCCACTCAAGTGCCGCTCCACTGGTAAATAAAATCAGCAGCGCACCTGCGAGTGTCACCAATGGCGGTTATGTATCGTTTTATTATAGCGGTGGGGCATTAGGTTCATTATTACCAGGGCTGGTATATCAGCAACACGGCCAAGTTGCCTTTATGACCGTGCTACTTTTAGTCTGCTTAGTGGGTTTAAGCTTAGTTTATTTGGCAGGTAGAAATACGATACGCGGTTGATGCCCGGTACTTTCAAAAAACAGCTCTAAGTCCTCTTTTTTCATCAGCCAAGTGGCGGTATTTTCAAAAGGGTGACAATGAAAAAGCTCGTTAAACCAAATTTCTTGGTCTAGCCAAAGAGTGACATTATTTTGCTTATCGTTTAACAGTGCCAACATAGAAACACAGCCCGGTGGCACTTTAAGATAACGCGCTAATCGCTCATCAGATGCAAACCCTAAACGCGATAACCCCTGCTGCTGAGCAATGGCTTTTAAGTCGAGTTGTTTGTCGTGAGCGGTGATCACTAAAAAGTGGCGCTTACCTTCGTTATCTCGTAAAAACAGGTTTTTTAAACGAGTGCCCGGTCTATCGAGCATAAACTTATCGGCATCTAAGCTGCCGTGTAATGGTGGATGCTCAATCACATCATAATTAATATCTAATTGAGCTAGCGTAGCAGCTAACTTGCTTTTATCTGCATACATTTACAAACAACGTCCTCGTAATTGCACACTTAAATCACGCCATAATACTTCGTCAATAACGTGTTTATCGTCGCAGTATTGTCGTTCTTTAAGCTCTTCATTTAATAATTCAACCGCTTGGTCTTCGAGCATAAGTTTTAAGTTGCTCGACTCTTCAAATACTTCTTGCTCGGCAAAATCTTTAAACTGCCTGCGTGTCATTGGCTTATCGAGATTAATCGGGCGTCTGCCCTGTGCTTTAACTGACACCACATAGGCAAAAATTTTATTGCCTTGCTCATCATTTTTTTCGTAAAACTGCTTATTATTGATTTCAAAAGGAGGCGCTTCTTGTTGGCTTGCGCAACCGGCAAGTAAAACAACCAAAAGCCATGCTATTTTTTTCATTATTGGATAAGCCTTGAACAGTGAATGCGCTTTAGTCTACCAAAAATAAAACAACAGAGTAAAAAATCGAACATTTTAAAAAAAATACTTGACCACAAATGCAAAAATATTTAAAGTTCACCCCGCTTGAGACGCAAGACTTGAGCATCCTGTATTTAGGAATGTGGGGCTATAGCTCAGCTGGGAGAGCGCCTGCCTTGCACGCAGGAGGTCAGCAGTTCGATCCTGCTTAGCTCCACCACTTTCCTACCTCTCTTTAGGCAATCTGCCAAATTTTTAATAAAAACCAATAGATTCCAAATTCAAGCGTCTTTATTAGTCTTTCTGCTGTCTTCTTTTTATTTTAGACACAAAAAAACCGAGCAAAGCCCGGCTTTTTAAACAATTACTTTTTAGTGATTATTCACGAATTTGACCTTCGCCATTCACTAAGTATTTTTCAGTTGTAAGTGACTCTAGACCCATTGGACCATAAGCATGTAGCTTAGTTGTCGCAATACCAATCTCAGCACCTAAACCTAACTGTGAACCATCAGAAAAACGCGATGACGCATTAACCATCACCACAGATGCATCCACACTGCGTTGGAATAACTCAGCTGCAGCTTGGTCTTTAGTACAAATCACTTCAGTGTGGTTTGAACCAAACTTAGCAATATGATCAATGGCACCAGCAAAGTCAGGTACAACCTTGATTGCGATTTCTAAATCTAAGTATTCTTCACCAAACTCGTCGTCAGCAAGTACTGTTGCATTATCAAAGTACTCGGCAGCTTTAGCATCTGCATTTACTTTCACGCCTTCTTGACGAAGAACAACTGCACACAGATTTAAAAACTCATCAGCAATATCTTGGTGAACCACTAAGCCTTCTAGGGCATTACACACACCAGTACGCTGAGTTTTACCATTTAATAGTAAATTGATTGCTACGTTCAAATCAGCGTCTTTATCAACATAAAGGTGGCATACACCTTTAAAGTGCTGAATCACAGGAATAGTACTGTTTTCTGTTACAAAATTAATTAAACCTTCACCACCACGCGGAATGATTAAATCAATTGTTTCACGCTGTTGCATCAGCTCCATAAGTAGGCCACGGTCTGGATCTGGGATCACTGAAATCAACGCAGCTGGTAAACCATGCTTTTCAAGTACTTTATGCATTACGCTCGCGATTGCTTGCGAGCTACGTAGTGCTTCTTTACCACCACGCAAAATAACACCATTACCCGATTTAAAGCATAGGGCACCTGCATCAGCCGTCACATTTGGACGCGCTTCATAAATCATACATACAACACCCAGTGGTACGCGCATCTTGCTGATCTTAATACCATTTGGACGCTCTGAAATTTCACGTAATTGACCAACAGGATCATCAAGGCTAACAATTACTTCGATGCCTTCTGCCATTGCTTCAATACGCTCATCGTTAAGCGTTAAACGGTCAATCATCGATGCAGCAAGGTTGTTATCACGTGCTGCCGCTAAATCGCTTTCGTTCTCTTTGATGATAAAAGCTTTGCTTTCACGTAGCGCCTCTGCCATCTCAGTTAAAACTTGATTCTTAGTAGCAGTATCAAGTAAAGCTAACTGGGTTGCAGCTTTTGCAGCTTGACTCGAAATATCCGTAATTAAACTCATGACTTCTCCAATAATGCGATATCTTTCTCTGAAACAACTGGGCCGATTGAATCTTGCATTTTTTCGCTAAATTCACTTTGCTCGTTGTCAGCAATAAAATTCAATAAACAGCTACTGTAATTCGCTGTGGCTTTTGCTAGACGCGTACCATCATCACTACGGACTAAAATGGTATCGCCTACGCCAAATTCTCCGTGTACTGCAACGATTTCATCGCTACGAATACAACCGTCTTCATCTTCTAATGATTCATCAAATGAACCTTCAACGACAACCTCACCTTGCTCATTAGCTGTGTGAGTCATCCAATGCACAGCTTCTTGCATTGGTTTTTCATATGGTGTGAAGATAGTACCTGGGTTGTCACCCGCTAGCAGTCGGTTAAATGTCTCTTCTTTAAAACCATTTAAAATAAAGGTTGTAATACCATGTGAAGTGGCTTTTTCAGCCGCTTCGATTTTCGTTTTCATACCACCTGTACCAACGGCACTGGTTGCACAACCGGCCATGGCATAAATTGACTCATCAATGCTTTCAATTTCAGGTAATAATACTGCATCTTCATGTAAATTCGGGTTTTTGTCATAAAGACCATCAACATCCGAAAAAATCATCAATGCATCTGCATCCGCAGCTGCAGCAACCATTGCCGACAAGTTATCATTGTCGCCAACTTTTAAATCGTCGGTTGTTACCGTGTCATTCTCATTGATGATAGGTAATACACCATGCTCAAGTAAGGTGAAAACGGTTTCACGAATGCTTGTGTAACGCTCACGGTCACGTAAGTCACCATGAGTTAATAAAATCTGTGCTGATGGGAAATCGAAGAAGCGATCCCACATCGCCATCATTTCTGTCTGACCGGCAGCAGCCATTGCTTTTTTCATCGTCACTGAACGCTTTTCTTGTTCAGGGAATAAATGCGAACCAGCAGCTACCGAACCCGATGATACTAAAATAACTTCGATACCTTGCGCTCGACAGCGAACGATGAACTGTGCAATGGTCAGTAAATAACGTGAGCGACACCCGTCTTGTTCGGGTGCGATTAATGCGCTACCTACTTTTAGTACTATACGTCGCCAATTTAACTTTTGCATAACTGTTCAACTTTCCATTTTACTATCTGTTCAGTGCCAATTTGCCACTGATTAAAAGACTCGCGCTTAGCTTTACTAAACGCACTGACTATTATCACTTTGCCAAACCACTTATCTATGCACACGACTACGCCACGCAAGTACTGCGATTAGATATAGCACAACTTTTATTCAGTCAGTAGACCAAACGGTTATAAACCATAAGTTGATAAAAAAAGATAAGTGTTGTTTATGTATCGCTGTAAAAAGCTGTGTGCGGCTTTTATTAATAACAACATACATAGAGCCTATACAATCTGGTACACCAACAGATAGGGTGTAGATTGTATGACCGAGATTTAGCTGCCACGATGGGAGCTAAACATTGACCAGATAATGAACTTATATTCTATTCAACACGTAATAAATATGCACTGAACAACTTAGAGCTCATTTCTATTTAATTAGAAAACAAAGTGTATAAAACACTAATAATGTCGCAAACAAGTATCTTTTCAGAAAGCTAAGCTACAAAGAGTGTCTTTAAAGCTAATAACTATTTAGATATCAAATTGTTTGAACACGAACTATAATACGGGAAATCAGGGGCAAAGATCAAGTGCAAAAAGTAGTCATAACTTTTATACTTACCATAAACATAGAAAATACACATTTATTAACAGTACCTTAGGCGCGCAATTTTATTGTGCAATAATTTTTAACGAGCCTAGCAGGGTTTAATTTCATAAACACACCCAAAAAGTATTAATAACGACTAAAATCGTATTTGAAGCAACGAGTTTGCTTGTATCCATGACGGTGAGTAGGCTTTAATAGGCAAGCATTATTTTAATAATGTCAGCAACTAATGACGCGATTATCTAAGGCGTTGGCATTTTAAATTGTAGTAACTAAAGGATAATTCATTCTATGTCAGCAATTTTTATAGCAGGGATCGCCTTGTGCTCAGTATTAGCACAGTGGGTAGCTTGGGCGTTTCGTGTACCGGCTATTTTATTTTTACTACTAACAGGTTTAATTCTCGGGCCTTTTAGTGGCGTATTAGAACCAGATGCATTGTTGGGAGATTTATTATTCCCAGTGGTTTCTTTAAGTGTGGCAGTGATTTTATTCGAAGGTTCACTCACTCTGCATTTTCGAGAACTTAAAGGGATTGGCAAGGTAGTTCGTAACCTCTGCTCAATCGGGATGATCACAACTTGCCTAGTGGTAAGCCTGAGCGCCTATTGGATATTAGAACTTAATTGGCGAGTTGCCGCGGTTCTAGGAGCCGTGCTAGTTGTTACAGGCCCTACTGTAATTGCCCCCCTACTAAACTCCATGAGACCAAACCAAGACATAGACCGAATTTTGCGCTGGGAAGGTATAGTAATAGATCCTATTGGTGCCTTGTTTGCTGTATTAGTGTTTGAAGCGGTCATGCTTGTAGGTCAAGGTGAAGTATTTAGCCATACCATTATTGCGCTCTTTAAAACTCTTGGTGTAGGTTTAACCATTGGTGTGGTTGCAGGCTGGCTTACAACACTGCTTATTCGTCGAGAGTGGTTACCGTTTGAGTTACACAAGTTTGGTATTCTTGCCTTAGTACTCATAAGTTTTACGGTTTCAAACCACCTAAGCCATGAATCTGGCTTACTCGCTGTTACCGTGTTTGGTATTTGGCTTGCTAACCAAGACGAACTTGAAATTGACTCTGTACTTGAGTTTAAAGAAGACCTTTCGATGATCTTGATTTCATCGTTATTCATTTTACTTGCAGCCCGCCTACAGCTATCAGATTTAATGATGTTACATAGCGATGTGTTTATTTTCTTAGCCATCGTGCTTTTTGTGGCTCGCCCAGCGTGTATTGCAATATCGACTTTTAAAACCGACTTACCTATCAAGTCTCGTTTAGTGCTGGCTTGGATTGCTCCGCGAGGTATTGTTGCAGCTGCGGTAGGCTCTGTTTTCGCGTTAAGTATGGTGGAAGCTGGCATTGCCGATGCTGAAAAAATGGTACCACTCATATTCACGGTGATCATTGTCACTGTAGTACTACAAAGCTTAACGGCAACACCATTGGCAAAGTTGTTAAAAGTGCGCCAACCTGCACCAAATACAATTTTGATTATTGGTGCCAACCATGTAGCAAGAGCCATCGCACGCGGCTTAAAAGATCAAAACATTCCGGTGCACTTGTCTGATCCTGCATGGGAGAACTGCAAAATGGCACGCATGGATGGCTTACCTTGTTACTATGGTAATCCGCAGTCAGAGCATGCTGAGCGCTATTTACCGTTAACGACAATTCGTAGCGTACTCGCGCTTTCGCCTAACCGCCACCACAACGCATTAGGCGTTCAGTACTTCTCGCATTTCCTCGACGAGAAAGATGTGTTTTCACTGCGTTCTTCAACAAACCACGCTAAAGCAAATAAAGACAGTGCGACCTTCTTATCGCGACAAATTCTGTTTGGCGACAATGGCGCTTATGCGCGCTTAAGTAGCTTAATTGCCAAAGGTGGCAAGGTCAGTGCAACACGTATTTCTGAGGAGTTTAGCTGGGAGCAATACAAAGACGTTAATAGCGAAGCTATCCCGCTGTTTATTTTAAATGGTGAGAAAAGTGATGATGACGATTCACCTATTAAAATTCGCCCGTTCACTACGAACATGGAAAAAACACCGCAAGTAGGTGAGCGTATTGTGGCACTACAGCCACCTAAGTTGTCGGTACTAAAAGACCCGAACAACGGCAAACCAAAAGAAAATAAAGAAGAGAAATAACAGTAAGGCCAGCATTAGCTGGCCTTTTATTTATATGTATTTGTATTTATCTACATAGGTAAACGAGCGCGGGCAACGACGCTGTCTGGCATTTTTTCGGCAAGCTTAGCGAGTAAATTTTCTACTTTCTTATGAGTCGCTTTATCGGCAACCATTGAATGAAATAACCAACGGTAGGCATCTTCATAATCGCGCGGGCTGCCATAACCTTGATTAAATAGGTTAACCAGTCGCATTTGTGCCTTTAAGTTGCCTTGGGCTGATGCTTCTCGTAAATAGGTTACCGCCATCGCTTTATCTTGCTGCACTAACTGGCCTACATCGTAGTAGCGACCAAGTTGCTCTAATGCCGCGCCTAGTCCTTGTTGAGCAGCCTGACGCATGTAATAGACCCCTAACTCTACATTACGGTCTACACACACAGCATAAGCTAGCATATCGCCATACAGGAACTGATACGATGGCAGTGCCATTTTATTGGCTCGAGCTTCGATATCTTGCACTAACTGGCAATCATCTGCCTTTACACGTGCAAGGTGTGCATTTTTATTGATCAAGCCAATTAACTCGCTCTCTGTGTACAGAGGCACTGCTGTTATAGGCTCTTCAGCCATGCTTAGGCTTGAGAAGAGTAATGTTAAAGGCAATAAAACACGCATCAAAATCACTTAAATAAAGTCAGTCTTAGCAAATAATATACAATTATCATTCCAGAGTGAATTTCGGGCACAAAAAAAGCTGCCGAAGCAGCTTCTTTTTTCAGTCACTATGACGATTATGCAAACGGGCTGCGTAATACCATAGTTTCTACACGATCTGGGCCAGTAGAGATGATATCAACTGGAACACCAGTGATTTCTTCAATACGTTTGATGTAATCAAGTGCCGCTTGCGGTAATTGATCAACTGACGTAGCACCTACTGTGTTTTCTGACCAGCCTGGCATCTCTTCGTATACTGGTGTTACTTTCTCGTAACCTTCAGCTGCTAATGGTGTAACGTTCGTTACTGTGCCATCTTCTAACTGGTAACCAGTACAGATTTTTAATGTTTCTAAACCGTCTAAAACGTCTAGTTTAGTTAAACAGAAACCTGAGATGCTGTTGATTTGCACTGCGCGGCGCATTGCCACTGCGTCTAACCAACCTGTACGGCGTAAACGACCTGTCGTTGCACCGAACTCATGACCTTTATCACCTAAGTGCTTACCAACTGGATCTTGCTTATCGATACCGTCGTAAAGCTCTGTAGGGAATGGACCAGAACCTACACGTGTAGTGTAAGCTTTAATAATACCTAGCACGTAATCAAGGTGTAATGGACCAAAACCAGCACCTGTTGCTACACCACCAGCCGTTGTGTTTGATGATGTTACGTACGGGTAAGTACCGTGGTCGATATCAAGTAATGTACCTTGCGCACCTTCAAATAAGATGTTGTCGCCCGCTAAACGCGTTTGATCAAGAAGCTCAGTAACATCAACAACCATTGCTTTTAAGATATCTGCGATAGCCATTGCATCGTCAAATGTCTTTTGGAAGTCAACTGGTTCAGCTTTGTAGTAATGCTCTAATGTGAAGTTATGGTATTCCAATACTTCTTTAAGCTTGCTAGCAAACTGTTCAGGGTTGAATAAGTCACCAACACGTAAACCACGACGTGCTACTTTATCTTCATAAGCTGGACCGATACCACGACCTGTAGTACCAATTGGCTTATCGCCACGTGCTTTTTCACGGGCTAAATCTAATGCAATGTGGAAAGGTAAAATTAATGGACATGCTTCGCTGATTAATAAGCGCTCACGTACTGGTACGCCACGCTCTTCTAGCATGCCGATTTCTTTCATTAATGCTTCTGGTGATAAAACAACACCATTACCGATCACACACTTAACATTGTCACGTAATACACCCGATGGAATAAGGTGTAAAACCGTCTTTTCACCGTTGATTACCAGAGTATGGCCTGCGTTATGACCACCTTGATAACGAACTACTAAAGATGCTTTGTCTGTAAGGAGGTCAACTACCTTACCCTTACCTTCGTCACCCCATTGGGTGCCTAGTACAACAACGTTTTTACCCATTGCAAATTCACTTAGAAAAAATTAGGACGAGATTTTATCAGAAAACGAGGTGAAAGATCACCCCGTTTAGCTTATTTTTTCTGCGCCTGAATTTTTACCTTCTTAATTACTTAAACAACTACATGCAGAACAGGGGTTTATAAAATAGTTAAGGATAAAAATTAATCACACGCAAAAACAAAAAAGCCCTACATAATGCAGGGCTTTTCATCACACAAATATTAATTACTGTGCTTTTGTACCTTTCATATAATTAAAGAAGTCGCTATCAGGTGAAATCACCATCACGTCTTGCTTATTTTTAAAGGTGTTTTTGTAAGCTTCTAGGCTACGCATAAAACCGAAGAACTCAGCGTCTTTGTTATAAGCGTTAGCATAGATAGCGGCTGCATCGGCATCACCTTGACCACGAACAGTACGCGCATTACGCTCAGCGTCTGCAAGCATTACTGTTACACGGCGGTCTACTTCTGCGCGAATTGTTTCAGCTTTTTCTTGACCTTCAGAACGGTGCTCTTTTGCAACTGCAGTACGCTCAGCACGCATACGTTGGAAGATTGAACTACTCACTTCTTGTGGTAAGTTAATTTGCTTAACGCGTACATCAAGTACTTCAATACCTAGCTCTTGCGCACTTTCAGACGCTTGAACTAATGCTTCTTCCATCAGCTCACTACGCTCACCAGAAACGATCTCTCTGATAGTACGAGAACCGAAGTTAGTACGAAGACCATTGTTCACCTTTTGCTTAAGTAGTGTTTCAGCGTATTGCTTATCACCACGGGCACGAAGGTAGAATGCACTAAAGTCATTAATGCGCCACTTCACGTAAGAATCAACGATTAAGTCTTTTTTCTCACTTGTTACAAAGCGGTCTGGTGCACCATCTAGCGTTTGAATACGTGCATCTAAACGACGTACTTGGCTAAAGAAAGGCACTTTTAGGTGTAAACCAGGGCCGTATACTACAGCCTTGTCGTCACTGTCTTTTTCAACTTTGCTGAATAACAGTACGATTGCCTTCTCGCCTTCTTGCACAACAAAAATCGCTGAGAAAGACAGCACAACTGCAAGGGCAAGTATTACTAAACTAAAATTTTTCATCTTGCTTATCTCCCCTCATTAAAACGGTCAGTTGCGAAACGGTCATTGCTTGAATTTACCGTGCTGTTACGCGACGTGTTTATTTTATTGCGAAGGTCTTTGATATCACTTGAGCTTGGTAATGCAACACGTGTTGCTGTACCTTGCTTTTCCATGATTTTATCAAGCGGTAAATACATCATGTTATTACCACCTTCAACATCAACTAACACTTTAGAGCTGTTACCTAGCACTTCTTCCATCGCATCGATGTAAAGACGCTTACGAGTTACCTCTTTAGCAGCTTGGTACTCAGGTAATAGCTTTTCAAAACGCGCTACCTCACCTTGTGCTTCTAATGTAATACGTTCACGGTACGCTTCTGCTTCTTGCGTCATACGAGTAACTTGACCACGGGCACGAGGTTCAATTTCACGAGCATAGGCTTCTGCTTCACGGATGAAACGCTCTTCATCTTCTTGTGCAGCAATAGCGTCATCAAACGCGTCTTTTACTTCACCCGGCGGACGTGAATCTTTAAAGTTCACATCGCTTACAATAATACCTAGATTGTATGGCTCGATGATTTTGTTAAGCTCATCCCACGTTTGTTGACGCACTAACTCACGACCAGTTGTTAGTACTTGGTCCATTTTTACATGACCAATTACATAACGTAATGCACTATCAAGTGCTTGTTGTAAGCTGTGGTCAGCATCAGTAACGCTGAACTTGTAAAGATGTGGGTCGATAACACGGTACTGCACTTCAAACTCTACATTTACCACATTTTCGTCTTCGGTAAGCATAAAGCCTTTAGCAGATAACGAGCGAACCGCTTCGATATCAACAGGGATCACGCGTTCAATGAAGGTCATTTTCCAACGTAAGCCAGGTTCTGCAATGCGATCGTATTGCCCAAATTGTAAAACAATACCGCGCTCAGCTTCTTTTACCGTGTAAATACCACTTAATGCCCATACAATGATGGCAATAATAAGGATGAAAGAAATGCCTGCGCCACCAAGTCCACCGCCGTTTTTACCTGGCTTATTACCACCAAATAAACCGCCAAACTTGTTGCCGAACTTACGCATTACCTCGTCTAAATCAGGTGGGCCTTGATCTTTTCCGCCTTTATTATTCCACGGATCTTTATCATTGCCATTATTACCCGGTTCATTCCAGGCCATAGCTATACTCCATTGTTATCTAAATGAATTAGGTTAAATCTATCAAATCTACAGCATTTCTCATACTAAAAAAGACAAATGCTGGTGATTTTTAATCAGTCACTACGAAAGAGTCGAGGTCTTGTCCCATCTCTTTTTTCAAGCGATTCCATTCTGCCATTGGCAAGCGTACCGATAATAACCAGTTTCCTTGCTCATCAAAACACTCTTGATGAACTGCATTTAAGTTGAATAATGCTGCGCGAATACGACCATGTTGTGGTGGTAATTTTAGCTCATCAGCAAACATCTTTTTGGCAAGTAACTCATTAATTGCCTCACTTAGCAGTTCACAACCAACGCCAGTGCGCGCCGACAACCAGACTCGTACCGGTTGACCTTCGTCGTTTCTATCTATACGTGGCGCAACGTCATCTAGCGCATCAATTTTGTTATAAACCAATAATTGCGGCACTTCATCTGCTTCGATTTCTTTTAAAACAGACTGTACTTGCTCAATATTTTCTTTTCGACGAGGGTCTGCCACATCGATAACATGTAGCTGTAAATCAGCTTCACGGGTTTCTGTTAAGGTCGCTTTAAATGCTGCAACAAGGTCGTGGGGTAAGTGACGAATAAAACCTACCGTATCAGCTAAAATAATTGAACCTATATCGCCGATATCCAACTTACGTAAGGTTGGATCTAGGGTTGCGAATAGCTGGTCAGCAGCATACACATCTGAGTCTGTAATACGGTTAAATAACGTTGATTTACCCGCATTGGTGTAACCTACCAGTGACACAGTTGGGATTTCATTTCGCGTACGCGCACGTCGTCCCTGCTCACGTTGAACAGCAACTTTATCTAAACGGGCACGAATATTTTTAATTCTTGCGCGCAGTAATCGTCTATCGGTTTCGAGCTGGGTTTCACCTGGGCCACGTAAACCTATCCCGCCTTTTTGTCTTTCAAGGTGGGTCCAACCACGTATCAAGCGAGTAGAAATGTGACGTAACTGAGCTAACTCAACCTGAAGTTTACCTTCGTGAGTACGCGCTCGCTGCGCAAAAATATCTAAGATCAAACTCGTACGATCAAGAACGCGGCACTGACAAACGCTTTCTAAATTGCGTTCCTGTGACGGGCTAAGTTGATGGTTGAAAATGATGACATCTGCATTGTGGATTTTGACAGTTTCAGCGATTTCTTCTGCTTTTCCGGTCCCGACGAAAAGTTTCGGATGTGGTGCTTGACGACTGCCTTGCACAATCGCCAAACTACTAACACCAGCAGAAGATACCAACAACTCTAATTCGTGAAGATCTTCGCGATCTCCCTCTTTAGGTAAGTCGATATGAACTAAAACTGCCTGTTCGCCGGCTTCATAACGGTCAAACAAGCATTACGCTCCTAAGTTTAAAAATTTCCAGATTCTTGCTCTTCTGAATCATCACTTCCTTGAACGCCTTGGAAGTTAACAGAACGCGCTGGAACAACAGTTGAAATAGCGTGTTTATACACCATTTGATTTACGGTGTTTTCAAGTAAAATAACAAATTGGTCAAATGACTGGATTTTACCCTGCAATTTAATGCCATTAACCAAAAAGATTGATACTGGAATGCGCTCACGACGTAACGCATTTAAAAATGGGTCTTGTAACGACTGGCCTTTTGCCATGTTATTTTCCTTCGTTCTAGGTGTTATTATAATTAAGTAGCTGAACTAATTTAACAAAGCTAAAAAACTTCCAGCTACTACTAGCTTAGCGAACTTACTACACGTTGCAAGTTTTCTTCATCACCCGTGGTCAACCAAGTTACTTCAGGCCAACCTCTTAACCAAGTGAGTTGTCGCTTGGCTAACTGCCGTGTGGCTGCAATACCACGAAAGACCATTTCATCATAGTCAATTTCGCCAGCAATGTAATCCCACATTTGTCTATAACCCACACAACGAATCGAAGGCAGGTCTGGGTGTAAATCCTTACGTTTATATAGGGATGAAACTTCATTTTCAAACCCCTGATCGAGCATTATTTTAAACCTTTTCTCAATTCGCTGATGTAATTCACTGCGATCATCAGGTGCAATGGCAAATTGATGGAAAGTATAAGGAAGCCCAGGCTGCTTTTGTTTTTGCAGCTCAGTCATTGTTTTGCCTGTTATACGATACACTTCTAATGCACGATTAATTCTTTGCGAATCATTTTCGCTCATTTTTTCCGCAGCATCAGGATCGATTTTCACAAGCTCTTTATGCAAATGTGGCCAGCCAAACTGCTTTGCTTCCTTTTCGAGTTCAGCACGTACTTCAGGTGATGCCTCTGGTAGCGGTGATAAGCCATCAATAAGCGACTTAAAATACATCATTGTACCGCCAACCAATACAGGTACTTTACCTTGCTGATGAAATAGATCAATCTTTTCAATTGCATCACGGCGAAAATCTGCCACTGAATAACTATCTGCTGGGTCGATAATATCAATCAAGTGATGCGGCGCACGAGCAAGCTCTTCGGCATTTGGCTTTGCTGTGCCGATGTCCATATCTTTATAGACTAATGCTGAATCAACACTGATTATTTCTGTGTTTAAATGCTCACACAAAGAAATTGCTAAATCTGTTTTCCCTGCAGCGGTTGGTCCCATTAAAAAAATGACGGGTAAGTTATTCAAGCCTAAATACCTTGCTTAGTTTAAAAACTGAGATAGTTCTATTTTAACTGCTTTTTGACGTAAACGTTGCATAGTTTGTGGATTATTTTCTAACCGAGCCACTTGCTCCAAAAAGGCTTGGCTTGCGTAATAGCGTGCTGGGATTTGCTGAGCTAACCAAGCTAACCATTCATCGAGTGAACTTGGTGAGGCTTTACAGCCAGTAATAAGTCGCTCAATAGCATCACTTACATCAAGTAAATAGACACAAGGCGGAAGCTTTTTCACCATCACAAACTGTTTTTCAATGACTAAATCAAAACCAAGTAAGGTAAACCACGACTGCTGAGCATTTAACGCACTAATATCATCAGCACTTGCATTTACTCGCACAGGTAACAACAAGGCTTTGCCATCAAGGCTACCTGCTTGCTCTACGTGCGCTTGCCAGTCGAGTGCTAATGCATGCTTAAAGTGCGCAGCAAAGAGTTGGTTGTCTTCACTAAATACGCACTCGCCTTCTCGTACATGAATAAGCTTGGCAAGTTTTGCTTGCTCTACAACCGGTGCTGTAACACTTGGTTCAGGGCGTACTTGGTCAAAATGCGCAGCATGTTGCTCGCTGATCCCTTGATAAAATGCATTGACATCTTGGTGCGATGTTTTACTGCGACCTTGGCTGTCACTACTAAAACCACCGCCAGAGCGCCCTGCTCCTGTTGCCCCAGAATAACTCGCTGAACGTGTCGGCTGTAATTCAGATTTAGGGTAATCATACTGCTCTGTTGGCGCTGATTGAGTAAAACTTGGCTGTGTGCTGCTTGAGTGCGCCTCATCACACGGAGCATGCTGAAAAGCAGTGTCATTATGCTCTGTAAAACCAGCTTCCTGCTGAAGCGGCACCACCACTTGTTTTATTGCCTGCAGGATAAAGTCATGCACTAAACGGCCTTGATGAAAACGCACTTCATGTTTTGCTGGGTGCACGTTTACATCGACCTGACGTGGGTCAATATCAATATAAATGACAAAACCAGGTAGCTCTTCTGAGCCTGCGACTTCTTCAAAGGCTTGGCGGATTGCATGCAAAATGAGTTTATCGCGCATCATGCGATTATTCACATAGGTATATTGCGTGCTATTCGTTGAGCCCACGGGTAATACCCAACCGCGCAGCATCAAACCAGCTTCACCTGATTGAATATGCAGCCCCTGCTCACTAAATGCTTTGCCAGCAACTTGAGCGACACGCGCTATTGCTTGCTCAGGGTTTGGTTTAGCACGGTATTGACGCACAACTTTGCCATTATGAGTCAGGGTGATAGAGACATCAAAACGACTCAGCGCAATACGCTTTATGAGCTCATCAATATGTGAAAACTCGGTTTTCTCGGTGCGAAGGAATTTACGGCGCGCAGGGGTATTAAAGAATAAGTCTTTCACCTCAATGGTGGTGCCATCAGGGTGTGCGGTTGGCTTAATCTGCACCGCCATATCGCGACCTTCAGCAAACGCTTGCCATGCAGCCTCTTGCTGCTTTGGCTTTGAGCTTAAGGTTAACCGCGACACTGAGCTAATTGATGCTAACGCTTCACCACGAAAACCCAATGAACAGATGTTCTCTAGGTCATCGAGTGACTTAAGCTTACTCGTGGCATGGCGCGACAAGGCTAATGTTAGCTGATCTTTATTAATGCCAGAGCCATTATCGCGAATGCGAATAAGCTTATGACCGCCACGCTCAATATCTATTTGAATGCGCGTTGCGCCAGCATCTAAACTGTTTTCGACCAGCTCTTTAACAACGGATGCTGGGCGTTCAACCACTTCACCCGCAGCAATTTGGTTAGCCAATCGCGCGGGTAGTATTTCTATACTCATAGTGTTCCTAACACGAAAATTGACTAGCTTTGAGGAATATCAAGCTCTTGACCAATGAACAAGGTATTCGATTTTAAGTTGTTGGCCGTTTTTAGCTTACTCACCGAGGTGTTATATCTACTTGCTAAAATACTTAACGACTCACCAGGACGAACTTTGTGCTTAGTCGGAAACTGCGACTTTAACTTAGCGAAAAGCGAGTCATCTGGCGGGTTTTGCATATAGTAATTTTTAATCGAGGTGAAAATTGCTTTAGCTAAGCGCTCCTGATGCTGCGCAGTTTTTAGCATTCGCTCTTCGCGTGGATTCGAAATAAACCCTGTTTCGACCAAAATAGACGGAATATCTGGTGACTTTAATACTGCAAGGCTCGCCGCTTGCGGGCGCTTCTTATGCATTTTAGCCACTTTTCGTAATTCGCTGACCACTTCTTCCGCGACACTAAAGCCTGTTTTCATCGAGTGATCCATCGACATATCTAGCAGTGCTTGCGCTAAATATTTTTCGCTTGCAGTATCTTTTAATACCCCAGCTGCACCACCTAAAAGCTCTGAGTGTTTCTCTTTATCCTCAATCCATTTACCAATTTCTGAATTTGCACGGCGTAGTGATAGCACCCACACTGAGGCACCGTTTGGTTGTGGGCTGGTAAAGGCATCCGCATGAATCGACACAAAGAAGTCAGCTTTTTTCTTACGGGCAATGCTAGTACGGGTGTTTAAATTTACAAAGTAGTCACTGCGGCGCACCATGCGCGAAATCATGCCTTTTTCAGAATCAATCATTCGCTCTAAGCGCTTGGCTATTTGTAACGTAATGTCTTTTTCATAAGTGCCTGACGGACCAATTGAACCTGGGTCTTCACCACCATGACCTGCGTCAATGGCAATAACAATATCGCGCTCTTGATTGAGTTCGCGTTTTTTCACACTGGTATTGGTTACAGCAACAGGTTCTGCCTTCGGTGTTTTATCAACAAGGTCAACTACTAAACGATGCTTGTAGGGATCGGTAGGTAGTAAGGCAAATACCACTGGTTTACTAGCACGGGCTAGCTCAAAAACAAAGCGCACACTTTTGCTATCTTTAGGTTTCGAGTAACGCAGTTTTGAAACAATCTGATGCTTTTTTGGAATAGCAGGCAAGCTATCTAGTTTGTCGGTATTTTTTAAGTCAATCACTAAACGAGCTGGATTTTTCAGCATGAAATAGCTGAAATCAGGTTTATCGTTTAAATCAAAGACCACACGAGTGCTGTCAGGTGAAGGCCACACACGTACGCTATTAATAGTATTTTGTGCAAGCGCAACCTGGCTCACAACCAATAACATCAAAGTAGTTAATAGTTTAAACGTACAACGACCCATTTTTACTAATACACCTTTATTTTTATATGTTTATTCTTGCGCGCTCTTAAGTTGCTGAACAATTGCCTGACCACGTTCAGTTAAGCTGTTAATTGCAATGGCACGCGCCTCGCCTTCATAGCGCAGGGTGATATCAAGATCCGGTGTTGGAATAAATTCGCCGCCTTTTTCAGGCCATTCCACAACACAAATAGCCTGTGGTGAAAAATAGTCACGAATTCCCATATATTCAAGTTCTTCAGGGTCACCTAAGCGATATAAATCAAAGTGATAGACATCAGCTTTAGCTAATTGGTAAGGCTCAACCAGTGTATAAGTCGGACTCTTAACCTTGCCTTGATGACCGAAACCTTGCACGATACCACGGGTTAATGTCGTTTTACCGGCACCTAAATCACCATGTAAATAGATGACTGCTCCTTGCTCCATTAAGGTTGCAAGTTGCTTACCCATATTAACCGTTGCTGCTTCATCAGCGAGTGGAAAACCAACACTGTCGGTCATTATTACCTCATGAAAAACTAAAAACACATTACTTTGTTAATCATACCAGAATAATTTTGTAAGGCGAGAGCCGCTCTTATGCCTAGTTTGACAAAAAAAAGCCGGCAAAGTTGCCGGCTTTTTAGCTTAAACAGAATTTTGTTTACAGACCGAGTTTCTTCTCAAGGTAGTGGATGTTTGTACCACCGTTTTGGAAGTTCTCATCTGCCAAGATTTTCTTGTGCAGTGGTGTGTTGGTCTTGATGCCATCGATCACTAATTCGTTTAACGCATTGCGTGAACGAGCAATAGCTACATCACGGTTTTCACCGTAACAGATCAGCTTACCAATCATTGAATCGTAATGAGGTGGTACTGTGTAATCTGCGTAGATGTGGCTGTCCCAACGAATACCTAAACCGCCAGCAGGGTGGAATCGCGTGATTTTACCTGGTGATGGAATAAAAGTGTCTGGGTCTTCCGCATTAATACGGCACTCAATTGCATGACCACGAATAACCACATCTTCTTGTGTGAATGATAGTGGCTGGCCAGCTGCAATTTTTAGCTGCTCTTTGATTAAGTCAACGCCAGTGACCATTTCTGTTACTGGGTGCTCAACCTGAATACGGGTATTCATTTCGATGAAATAGAACTCGCCGTTTTCGTATAAGAATTCGAACGTACCTGCACCGCGATAACCGATTTCGATACATGCACGAGTACAGCGGTCACCGATGAACTTACGCATTTCAGCTGTGATACCTGGCGCTGGCGCTTCTTCAACAACTTTTTGGTGACGACGTTGCATTGAACAATCACGCTCACCTAAGTGAACTGCATTGCCTTGACCGTCTGCAAGTACTTGAACTTCGATGTGACGTGGGTTTTCAAGGAATTTTTCCATGTAAACCATGCCATTACCGAAGAACTGCTTTGCTTCTTGCTGAGTAAGAGCGATTGAATCAATCAGTTCGTTTTCGTTGCGAACAACACGCATACCACGACCACCGCCGCCGCCTGCTGCTTTTATGATTACAGGGTAACCAATACGCTTAGCGATTTGAATGTTGCGCTCGCTGTCTGCCGTTAATGGGCCATCAGAACCTGGTACACAAGGTACACCAGCTTTACGCATCGCTTCGATTGCAGAAACTTTGTCACCCATTAGACGAATCGTGTCGCCTTTAGGACCGATAAATACAAAGCCGCTTTGCTCAACTTGATCAGCAAAGTCTGCATTTTCAGAAAGGAAACCATAACCTGGGTGGATAGCAACTGCGTCTGTTACTTCTGCCGCTGCAATAATGCGCGGAATATCTAAGTAACTTTCAGTGGCTGCTGGTTTACCAATACAAATTGTTTCGTCTGCCAGTAACACGTGCTTAAGATCACGGTCTGCCGTTGAATGCACAGCAACAGTTTTGATCCCAAGCTCTTTGCAGGCGCGCAGTACGCGAAGTGCAATTTCACCTCGGTTTGCAATGACTACTTTATCTAACATAGAGTTGGCCTTTTGTTGCGCTATTATTCAATGATGAATAAAGGTTGATCGAATTCTACTGGCTCGCCATTTTCAACTAAGATAGCTTTTACTGTGCCTGCTTTATCAGATTCGATTTGGTTCATCATCTTCATTGCTTCAACGATACATAACGTATCGCCAACATTTACTTTAGAACCTACTTCTACGTATGGTGCTGCTTCTGGAGAAGCCGCTGAGTAGAATGAACCAACCATAGGAGATTTAACTTGATGGCCAGTCGGTGCAGCTGGAGCAGCCGCTTCTGCTGCTGGAGCCTCTGCTACTGGAGCTGGTGCCGCTGCTGGCGCAGGTGCTGCAAACTGTTGTGGTGCATACTGCATTGCAGGTGCTGCAGACATATTGTTGCGATTGATGCGTACTGACTCTTCACCTTCAGTGATTTCTAATTCAGCAATACCAGATTCTTCTACTAATTCGATAAGTTTTTTGATCTTGCGAATATCCATTGAACGACCCGCCTGTTAGTTATTTAAAAATTAATGTGTGTTTTGCAATCGGCTAAAAGCAGCTTCAAGTGCCACCTTATAACCCATTGCTCCTAATCCAATAATGACGCCTTGTGCCACATCCGAAAAATACGAATGATGACGGAATGCTTCTCGAGCATGCACATTACTTAAATGCACCTCGTAAAAGGGAATGTTTACACTGAGTAATGCATCCCGTAAGGCTACGCTTGTATGCGTAAATGCAGCAGGATTGATAATAATTGCATCAACCGCTTGCCATGCATCGTGAATGCGTTCTATTAATGCAGCTTCACTGTTACTTTGGAAATGCGTTAAATCAACATTGAGACCAGCAGCAACCTGACTAAGTTCAGCTATAATCTCATCAAGAGATTGAGTGCCGTACTTTTCTGGTTCACGCTTGCCAAGCATGTTTAAATTTGGCCCATTTAGAACTAAAAGTTTGAATTTTGCAGCCATAATACGCGATATATCCTATAAGTAAGCAGTTTAACCATATTCATCATAAACCCACGCTTAACCTAAGCGTGCCGATGTAAAATAGCAACTATTTCTCACGTTAACCACCTATTATAGATATTTCGACGTAAATAGCAGCAAAATACTGGTCTAATCACTCCCTATTCGTGGCAAAGTCAAGCATAGCAAGGCACGCAACAGGGTCATTCTAAGTGTTTTCCTGCTGATTAATTGAGCTTCAATCAGTGAATTTGCTATTTTTCACTTAAAAAAGTATTTTTTACTACACATAAACAAAAACGCCACTCAGATGAGTGGCGTTTTGCTATTTTCTTGCACGTTTGCGTTTATTTAGCGCTATTTCGTACTTTTGCTAAATGTTCTGCAAAGTCTTTGGCATTTAAAAAGCCTGTTACACGTTGCTCTAAAAGCTCATTACCTTGGCTATCAAAGAACAAAATGCTCGGTAAACCGAATACCGTGTATTCTTCCATTAGCTCTATGGTTTTTGCATCGCTTTGTGTTAAATCGATTTGAATTAATTCAAAGTGAGCAAATTGCTCTTGCACTTTAGCGTCAGGAAACGTGTAATGCTCAAACTCTTTACACGCAACGCACCAGTCGGCATATAAGTCGACCATCACTAAGCGCCCTTCGCTACTTGCCTGTGCAATTTCTTCTTTTAATTCACTTAGATTAGCAACTTGTCTAAAACCATGTGTTTGTACAGCAGCTTCAGCAACCACCGCTTTACTAGGCCAAAAATAATTTTTCGTTAAACTCGCCCCTGTCACAACCAATAAGGTTGCTGCAAACCACAATGCTGTTTTTAGCTTGCCTTGTGATTGACCACTTTGCCAATGGTGTAAATAAAGCGCTGTAGCAAGTGCTAATAAACCCGCCATTAACCAAATGAATTCAATATCAACAATACGCTCAAGCAGAATAAGTGGTACAACGAGCATAATGAAACCAAATAGGGTTTTCACTTGCTCCATCCAACCACCGGCTTTTGGTAGTAATTTACCGCCAGAAGTCCCCAGTAATAATAACGGTAAGCCCATGCCTAAACTGAGCACATAAAGTGTTAAACCACCGACAAGATAGTCACCACTTTGCGCCACATAAAGTAAAGCAGCAGACAATGGTGCTGTTGTACACGGTGAGGCAATCAAACCAGACAGTACACCCATCATAAATACGCCAACATAGTTGCCGCCTTTTTGCTGGTTACTAACCTGGGTGAGCTTATTCATCATGCCGCTAGGTAATTTGATTTCGTACCAGCCAAACATCGACATTGCCAATAATACAAATAAGATACTAAAGCTAATTAGTACAGTAGGATGCTGTAAATACCCTTGTACTTGCCCACCTAATGATGCAACCACTAAGCCCAGTGCTGCGTAAGTAACGGCCATACCTTGTACATATACAAACGACAGCGAGAACGCTTTTTTAGTCGATAAATTCTGCTGACCTGCTATAAGGCTAGACAAAATCGGAAACATTGGGAATACGCATGGCGTAAAGGCAAGGCCAACACCCACTAAAAAGAAGATTACTAGGTTAGTTAGTAAACCTTGCGATGCCAGCTTATCGGTATATGACTGCTCACCAGCTGGTTTTGATACTTCTTGAGAAGGGGCTGATGACGCTTCATTTGTATCAGCTGCTTGTGTTAATGCCGCTAATGCGTTCCCCGCATCTGCAGTCTGTGATACTTGCTCACCTGCAATCACAGATAAAGGAATGGTTCTAACTTCTGGCGGATAACATAACCCCGCCTCGGCACAGCCTTGAAAACGCACTTTAACAACCGCACCTTCTGTGACGTTACTGAGCTTAGAAACCACACTTAACGAATCAAAGAATACCTCAGTCTTACCAAAAAACTCATCTTCAATAATCACGCCCTTGCCAAGATCAGGAATTTCAATATCTGCGCCTTTGGCAATAATTTCGACTTTCTTTTTATAAAGGTAATAATCAGGCGCAATATCCCAGCCAATAAATAACGTTTTGCCTTGCTGGTCAAAATCGAAAACAAAAGCCTGATCAACTGGGAGAAATGTTTGCTCCGCAGGTTGTAGTAGATTTCCAAGTAAATTGTTATTACTTGCGCTTGCTGGCATAAGCCACAATGCACAAAGTAATAAAAGGAACGATCGCATTAATTAAGTACCTCATCCATCCAATTAAAATAGGCTAAATTGCCTGTAGCCACATCAACGACCTGAATTTCAGGCACCTCATAACTATGCAATTTCTTGATAGTTTGGATCACCTCATTCATTTTTTCTGACTTAGTTTTGATCAGTAACTTACTCTCAAGAGCTTGAGTCACCTCGCCTTCCCACATGTAAATAGATTCAATAGTAGGCAAAATGTTCACACAAGCAGCTAGCTTTTCTTTAACTAGATGTCGTGCCAACTGACGGGCTTCAGCCTCATTTGCACAAGTAGTAAAAATAAGTCGAAAATGCGTAGTCATAAGGAACCTTTAGTTGATTACGTGAGTCGCACCATAGTAGCCGATAGAAACTATAATGTGTAGCGAGCAAGGTGATCATAGGTTCCGTCTTGAAAAATGACCTGCTCACCCCAATTTATATTTCACTGACTCGAAAGAGAATGACATTTTTTAGAGAGCGTTATGTTTAGATTTTTGTTTTTGTTATTTATTTTAGTGCCGATTGTGGAGATCGCGTTACTCATCCAAGTGAGTGAAGTGATCGGCGGCTTTGCCACCATAGCGCTTGTAATTGTGACCGCGATTGTCGGTGCGAAACTAGTGAAGCAGCAAGGTATAGGCGCGATTCAAAACGTGCAATTGCAAATGGCGCAAGGGCAAATGCCTGCAAAAGAATTATTTACTGGATTATGTGTCATTATCGCCGGTGTTTTATTAATGACACCAGGCATTATGACTGACTTTTTTGGCTTTTTACTACTCACGCCAGCAATCCGCAACAAACTGGCTGCAGGCCTTGCTAGTCAAGCAACTGTGCGTATGAGTTCGCAGGCAAATCAAGGCTCTGCACACTTCCAATACCATAGTAAAACAACCACTCATGAAGAGCCAAACCATCAACCTACAACTATTGATGGTGAATTTGAGCGAAAAGATTAAAATTTTTTAATTTTTGTACTTGGATTTTTTTAAGCCACCCCCATTAATGAATGCAATGAAACGCAACGGGTGGCTTAGCACTCCCCTGCAATAACACAAGATTTTTTCTGTACTGTTCAGAAACTGTTAGGAGAACTAAATAAATGAACATTCGTCCTTTACATGATCGCGTCATCGTTAAGCGTCTAGAAGAAGAAACTAAGTCTGCTGGCGGTATTGTATTAACTGGCTCTGCAGCTGAAAAATCAACTCGCGGAGAAGTTATCGCTGTTGGTAATGGCCGTGTTTTAGACAACGGTGAAGTAAGAGCATTAGAAGTTAAAGCCGGTGACACTGTGCTGTTCGGCTCTTATGTTGAAAAAGCTGAAAAGATCGAAGGTCAAGAGTACCTGATCATGCGTGAAGATAACATTCTAGGCATTGTAGGCTAATCCTACTTTTCGTTTAGCAACCCGTTTACAGAATTTAAGAGGAATTTAATCATGGCAGCAAAAGAAGTACTTTTTGCAGGTGACGCACGTGGCAAAATGCTAACTGGCGTAAACATTTTAGCAAACGCAGTAAAAGTAACTTTAGGTCCTAAAGGCCGTAACGTTGTATTAGACAAATCATTCGGCGCTCCAGTGATCACTAAAGATGGTGTATCTGTAGCAAAAGAAATCGAGCTTGAAGACAAGTTCGAAAACATGGGCGCACAAATGGTTAAAGAAGTAGCGTCTAAAGCGAATGACGCTGCAGGTGACGGTACAACAACTGCAACAGTATTAGCGCAAGCTATCGTAAACGAAGGCTTAAAAGCAGTTGCAGCGGGTATGAACCCAATGGACCTTAAGCGCGGTATCGACAAAGCAGTTACTGCAGCAGTTGAAGAGCTTAAAGCACTTTCTGTTCCATGTGCAGACACTAAAGCAATTGCACAAGTAGGTACTATTTCTGCTAACTCTGATAAAGAAATCGGTGACATCATTGCAGAAGCAATGGAAAAAGTAGGCCGTGATTCAGGCGTTATCACTGTTGAAGAAGGTCAGTCGTTAGAAAACGAACTAGACGTAGTGGAAGGTATGCAGTTTGACCGCGGTTACCTTTCTCCATACTTCATCAACAACGCTGAAAAAGGTGCAGTAGAGCTAGACAACCCATTCATTCTACTTGTAGACAAAAAAGTATCTAACATCCGTGAGCTACTACCTACATTAGAAGCTGTTGCTAAAGCTAGCAAGCCACTACTTATCATTGCTGAAGACCTTGAAGGTGAAGCACTTGCAACTCTTGTTGTGAACAACATGCGCGGCATCGTTAAAGTATCTGCGGTTAAAGCACCAGGTTTCGGCGATCGTCGTAAAGCAATGCTGCAAGACATTGCAGTATTAACAGGTGGTACTGTTATTTCTGAAGAAATCGGTTTAGAGCTAGAAAAAGCGACAATCGAAGATCTAGGTACAGCGAAGCGCGTTGTGATCACTAAAGATGATACAACAATCATCGACGGTGCAGGCGAAGAAGACGGCATCAATGGTCGTGTTGCACAAATCAAAGCACAAATCGAAGAAGCGACGTCTGACTACGATAAAGAGAAACTACAAGAGCGTATGGCTAAACTAGCTGGCGGTGTTGCAGTAATCAAAGTTGGCGCAGCAACTGAAATCGAAATGAAAGAGAAGAAAGACCGCGTTGAAGATGCACTACACGCAACTCGCGCAGCGGTTGAAGAAGGTGTTGTACCTGGTGGTGGTGTTGCACTAGTTCGCGTAGCAAGCAAACTTGTTGAACTTGCTGGCGACAACGAAGACCAAAGCCACGGTATCAAAGTTGCACTACGTGCGATGGAAGCACCACTTCGTCAAATCGTAACTAACGCAGGTGACGAAGCATCTGTTGTTGTTAACTCAGTAAAAGGCGGTGAAGGTAACTACGGTTACAACGCAGCATCAGGCGAGTACAACGACATGATCGAAATGGGTATCTTAGATCCAACCAAAGTAACGCGCTCTGCACTACAGTACGCTGCTTCAATCGCGGGTCTTATGATCACAACTGAAGCTATGGTTGCTGAAATCCCGAAAGAAGATGCACCAGCTGCTCCTGATATGGGCGGCATGGGCGGCATGGGTGGTATGGGCGGCATGATGTAATCATCCCCAAGCACTTCGCTTAAAAAACCCAGCTCCGGCTGGGTTTTCTTTTAGCTATCAGTTTTAAGCTGTCAGCTATCAGAAACTGACGGCTGACGGCTGACGGCTGACGGCTGACGGCTGACGGCTGACGGCTGACGGCTCAGTTAATCAACTCCCTCACTATCGCAAACAAGTCACTCGGTAACATGCCTCTTTCGCCTTCACGTTCTGCGGCAATATCACCGGCTTTTGCATGTAAGGTTACGCCTAAGCAAGCTGCTTGCTGAGGAGTAAGCCCCTGTGCGATCAATGCCGCTATGATACCTGTTAATACATCGCCACTGCCGCCAACCGCAAGTGCAGGGTTACCGTCGGTACACACCCATGTTTGGTTATTATCAGCAATTAAACTGCCAGCACCTTTGAGTACACAAGTAGTGGTATAGCTACGTGCGAGCTGCTTTACTGCATGAAAGCGATTTTCTTCAATATCGCGAGTGCGACAATTAAGTAACCTTGCTGCCTCACCGGGATGTGGTGTGATTACGGTATTCGCTAATGGAAATGACGAAGCATGCTGAGCCATTAAATTAAGTGCATCAGCATCAATAACCAGTGGCTTGTTATTAGTAAAGCAATACTGCATGACTGCTTCAAAAGTTGTTTCTGACCAAGTGTCTTGACCAAGCCCTGGGCCAATAGCAACACAGGTTGCCCACTCTAGGGCGCTAATCAGATTTGTATCTGTCACCATCAGTTCTGGCCGGCCAATACTCACAGGTAAAATAGAGCTACTATGGGTATACACTTTGACCATACCCGCACCGCTGCGAAGCGCTGCCTCTGCAGTTAGACGAATAGCGCCTGCAGTACCGGCATTACCACCAACACACAGCAATTTACCATGGCTGGTTTTATGGCTGTTGTTATCGCGCTCAGGAAGCCTAGCTTGGTTCAGATAATTGATAAGCTCAGCCGTGGGTGATGTCTGTTTTAAAAAGGCATCTTCAATACCTAAATCATTAAACTCTAATGTCCCTGCATGTGCTCGCCCTTGCCCTGTCACTAAACCTTGCTTAATCCCCACAAAAGTCACAGTGAGTGCGGCTTTTATTGCGACTCCTTGTACGGCACCTGTGTCTGCATGAATGCCTGAGGGGAGATCAATAGCAACTATCGGCACTTGGCTTTCGTTGGCAGTTTTAATCAGCTGTGAAAAAGGCTCGCGCACTTTGCTTTGGATGCCAGTACCAAGCAGGCCATCAATAATGATATCTGCTTGCTCAATAGCACTGGCATCAGCGGTTATTGCTCCTCCAGCGTCGAGCCAAGCTTGCTGAGCACTGAGCGCATCGCCTGTAAGAGGTTTATCAGGTATTGCTGCAATAACCGTAACCTGTTTGCCCGCTTGTTTAGCTAAGCGAGCAACAACATAACTATCACCTGCATTGTTACCAACGCCCGCTAACACAACGAATGTACTTGCTTTAGGAAAATAGCTGATAGCTTGCTGATAAGTCGCCTGCCCTGCTCGCTCCATAAGCTCATACAAGGTAACGCCAGAGCGCTTGGCTGCAGGTCCTTCATGGTCACGAACTTGCTCTGCTAAAAAAACTGACTGCGAGAGAACAATTGACATATCTATCCTTAAATTGGCCTTTTAATCAGCATATAAGCACAGGTGAGTGCAGTCAATGAGGCATAAAAAAACGGCGCGTAACTTACATTACGCGCCGATTCTTTAAAGCTATAGTGACTTACTCAGTGTCTGGTAAGTTGCGACCGTAGAAGATTTCTTGCATCTCGCGGGTCAGCTTAGAGTAGATGGCTTCTTCTTCTTCTTCCGAAAGATCTGCTGTAGAAACACCGAATAGGTAAGTATTCAAGTCAGTTTCTTTTAACATCATCTTAGTGTGGAATAAGTTCTCTTGATACACGTTCACGTCCATCATTTGGTACGCTTCTTTGGTATCTTCAGTCATGTAGTTCTGAATTGAGTTAATCGCATGATCGATATAGTGTTTAACACCATCTACGTCACGAGTAAAACCACGTACGCGGTAGTCAATTGTTACAACATCAGACTCAAGGCTATGAATTAAGAAGTTTAACGCTTTTAATGGCGAAATAATGCCACACGTTGATACTTCGATATCAGCACGGAACGTACAAATACCATCATCAGGGTGTGCTTCTGGGTATGTGTGAACACAGATGTGACTCTTGTCTAAGTGCGCTACCACTGTTTCAGGAAGAGGACCCGGTGCTTCATCAACGTCATACGTTGTTTGTTGCTCAATTGGCTCTTCAGAGATCAAGATTGTTACGCTGGCGCCTTGCGGATCATAATCTTGGCGAGAAACATTTAGAATGTTTGCGCCAATAATATCTACAACTTCACCTAAAATATCGGTAAGGCGATCAGCACTGTACTGTTCGTCGATATATTCAATATATTCTTTACGCTGTTGTTCCGTCTTTGCGTAACAAATATCGTAAATACTAAAACTTAAGCTCTTAGTTAAGTTATTAAAGCCATGAAGCTTAATTTTATCGAAGGGTTTATTCATGCTAAACCAACCTTAAAACGAGTGAAACCTGCACCAGCAGAAATAAAAGTTCGCGGATTTTATACGAATTTCTTGCTCGGAAAAAGCGTTATTTTACCTGTTCTTGCACAACTTCATGACTATGCGTAATTTCTACTGTCTTATCAAGCATTAAGGCTACAGAACAATACTTTTCAGCAGATAATTGTACCGCTCTTGCAAGGTGCTTTTCAGAGACATTATCACCGGTAACCACAAAGTGTAGATTAATCTTGGTAAACACGCGAGGTGCTGACTCAGCACGCTCTGCAGATAGCTTAACTTGCACATCAGAAAATGACTGTTTTGCTTTTTTTAAAATACTAACAACATCAACAGATGAACAACAGCCCGCTGACATTAAAACCATTTCCATTGGGCTTGGCGCAGCGCTATCGCTACCTGCATCAAAAACTACATTGTGACCTGAATTTGAAAGGCCAATAAACGTATCGCCTTCTACCCATTTTACATTCGCTTGCATGTGCTTTATCTCTTAAAGTTATTTTGCTTGATTGTAAGCAAGTCACACACAGATGCAAGGGGTAAGAGGTGAGCTTTAAAGGAAAGCGAGTTGCTAACTTTGAGCTGCTCGCTTAAAGACTAGAAATTGTGTTGTGCTTTATAAGTTAGGCACTTTCGACAACAGCACTATCGAATAAGTTTTTCACTAATCCAGCAAACTCATCAATAAACGCGTGTTGTTCAACGGTTACTGTGTGATTTGTAACGCTGCTTAGCACTTCTTGTAAGTCATATACGATACCGTCGACTTCGCGAACAATTTGGCTGCGTTGTTCAGTATTAAGCTCTGTGTGTTGCTCGCAAAGTAACATGACATTTTCTGCTATCACGTCTTCAATCAGCTCTAACACTGTTGGAGCTCCTGGTTTAATTTGACCCGGCTTCTCAAAAAGCGCTAAATTTTGAGTGAGATACATGACAAGATCATCGTACCCTTGCCTATCTAAAACCATACGACTGCACACCTAATAAAAAACTATCTCTTTAGATTTAAGCAGAAAGCGCTTTTAATTGCTACCTTTGCCAAGCATCTCATACAAAAAAAGCAGCCGAAGCTGCTTTTTATAATGATTTACGATTATTAATCGATTTTTAAGCCTGGGCTTAATGTCGCTGGCATTGCTACTTTTTCAAGCTCTACCGAAGCGACTGGGTATGCACAATAGTCAGCAGCATAATATGCGCTTGCTCTGTGGTTACCTGATGCACCAATACCACCAAATGGTGCTGCACTTGATGCACCTGTGATAGGACGGTTCCAGTTTACGATACCTGCGCGAATACGACGAAGGAAATGGTCGTAATCTGCTGCGCTGTCGCTTAATAAACCAGCTGATAAACCAAAGCTTGTGTCATTCGCTTTATCAATAGCGGCATCAAAATCAGTGAAGCGGAATACTTTAAGCAGTGGTCCAAAGTGCTCTTCGTCTGGGAAGTTAGCGACATTTGTACACTCTAAAATACCCGGTGTTACAAAGCCGGTATTTTCTTTGTGCGTTAGCTCAACTAACACTTCAGCGCCAAGCTCAACAAGTTGCTGTTGTGCTGTGACCATACCAGCTGCTGCTACTGAAGAAATCATTGACCCGATGAAAGGTTGATCTTCTGCGTCGTAGTCACCGACTTTAATAACTTTAGTTGCTTTAATAAGACCCGCTAAGATAGCATCACCTTGCTCGCCTGCAGGTAAGAATAACTTACGCGCACACGTACAACGTTGACCTGTAGAGATAAACGCTGATTGAATAATATCGTGGATAGCCGCTTTAGTGTCAGCAACATCAGTAACGATAAGCGGGTTATTACCACCCATTTCTAAAGCTAAGATTTTGCCCGGTTGACCAGCAAACTGTTCATGTAAAATATGACCAGTGCGCGAAGAGCCTGTAAAGAATAAACCGTCGATCCCTTTATGAGATGCAAGCGCTTTACCCGTTTCTACTTCACCTTGCACAAGGTTGATTACACCTGCAGGCAGACCCGCTTTTTGCCATAACTTCAACGTTAACTCAGCAACTGCTGGCGTTAGCTCAGACGGTTTAAATACCACGGTATTACCTGCTAATAATGCAGGTACAATGTGACCATTTGGTAAGTGACCAGGGAAGTTATAAGGACCAAACACAGCTACAACACCATGAGGCTTGTGACGGATCATCGCACGACCTTGTGGCATTGGGTTTTCAACATCGCCTGTACGCTCTAAAAATGCTTTTTCAGAGATAGCAATTTTACCCACCATCGCACCTGCTTCAGTGCGTGTTTCCCAAAGTGGCTTACCAGTTTCTTGTGCGATAGCAATCGCTAATTCTTCGCTGTGCTCTTTCAGTGTTTCTGCGAATGTTTTTACAATCGCTAAACGCTCTGCAAATGTTTTATCAGCCCAGCTGTAAAACGCTTCACGTGCAGCAGCGACTGCGCCGTCTACTTGTTCAGCAGTGGCAGTGTTTGCTTGCCAGATTACATCGTTATTTGCTGGGTTTACAGATTGAAAAGTATGACCAAGGCCTGCTTGCCATTGACCATTAATAAATTGCGCTGCATGAGTCATTAATATGTCTCCTGAATTCTATAGTTCTGCAAGTGATACTGAATCACCCGCTTCTAAGTGAAGTGCTTTTGCTAGTTCACTTGAGATTGTGATGCTATCGGCATCACATGATAGGCTAACTTGAGTCACGGTTGCTCTAAAATCAGCAATTTTATCATTTGCTAACAATACCGTGGTGTCGCCTTGGCTTTCACCAATTTCAACTTTAACTGTGTGGGCATTTCTGACTGTAGCAATGTTATCTACTTTTGCTTCAACAGTTGGGCCCGCATCAAAAATGTCTACATAACCATTAAAGGTGAAACCTTCGCTCTTTAATAGTTCAATCGCAGGGCGTGTGTTGTCATGTACTTGACCAATCACAGCTTGTGCATCTTTGCTCAGTAAGTTGACGTAAATTGGGTATTTAGGCATTAACTCAGCAATAAATACTTTCTGGCCAATACCCGTTAAGTAATCTGCCGTTGGAAAGTCCATTGAGAAAAAGTGCTCTTCTAGCCATTGCCAGAATGGGCTTTCGCCGCTTTCGTCTGACACACCACGCATTTCAGCAATTACGGTGTCAGCAAAACGTTCTCTATGTTGATTAATAAACATAAAACGCGCTTTTGAAAGCAATTTACCGTTATTGTTTTTACGGTAGCCATCTTTTAAGAATAATGTGCATAGCTCAGTTGCACCGGTGTAATCATTACACAGGGTTAAAATATCAACGGCTTTATACACGTCTAGCGTACGAGAAGAATGAATTACTTTGCTTAAATGATAATGATAAAAAGCATCATCTAAACCAACAGCGGCTTCAATACCCGAAGTCCCTACAACTTCACCCGTTTCGCTATCTTCAAGAACAAACAAGTAACCTTCATCACCTGGCTGCTGTGCTGCTTTTGCAAATGAGCTGACAGAATGATCAATTTTCTTTTGTAATAACTCTTCATTATTAGGCAAAGACGTAAAGCCATGGCCTGACTCAACAGCAATCTTTACTAACGCTTGGTAATCGCTTTGCTGGATTGGGCGAAGGATCATCATAAGTCCGCTTGCTCCCTTATAAATAACGGTAAATTAAGAAATGTGGGCAAGCTTAGCTTGCCCTGAAATGACAGTTTCGTTTAGCCGTTAACGACTTTTGCAACTGCTTTTTCGAAACGAGCCATACCTTCGCGGATATCAGCTTCTGGAATTACAAGTGACGGAGTGAAACGAACAACATCAGCGCCAGCAACTAAAGACATAACGCCTTCTGCAGTACCAGCTACTAAAAACTCTTTTGCACGACCTTTGAATTGCTCTGTTACTACAGCACCAATTAATAGACCTTCGCCACGGATTTCAGTGAATACATTGTACTTTTCGTTAATCGCAGTTAGTAACTCGCGGAATAACGCTGACTTTTCTTTAACGCCGTTAAGTACCTCTGGTGTATTTACTGTGTCGAATGCAGCTTCTGCTACTGCACACGCAAGAGGGTTACCACCGTAAGTAGAACCATGAGTACCTACTTTTAAGTGCTTAGCAATATCAGTTGTGGTGATCATTGCACCGATAGGGAAACCACCACCTAACGCTTTTGCAGTCGTTAAGATATCAGGAGTTACATTTAAACCTTGATAAGCATAAAGCTCACCCGTACGGCCAACACCTGTTTGTACTTCATCAAAGATAAGTAGTGCATTATGCTTAGTACATAACTCACGAACACCTTCAACAAACTCAGCAGTTGGAGAAATGATACCGCCTTCACCTTGCAGAGGCTCCATCATTACTGCACACGTGCTGTCTGAGATAAGCGCTTCAAATGCTGCTAAATCGTTGTAGTCACAGTGAACGATATCACCAGGTTTTGGACCAAAACCATCAGAGTATGCAGCTTGACCGCCTACTGTTACTGTGAAGAAGGTACGGCCGTGGAAACCTTTGTTGAATGAGATAATTTGTGACTTTTGCTCACCAAAGTTATCAAGTGCAAAACGGCGTGCAAGTTTAAGTGCCGCTTCGTTAGCTTCTGCACCAGAGTTAGCAAAATATACTTTTTCAGCGAACGTTGCGTCAGTTAGCTTTTTAGCTAAGCGAAGCGCTGGCTCATTAGTCATTACATTTGATAAGTGCCAAATTTTTTCGCCTTGCTCTTTTAATGCACTTACAAGAGCTGGGTGACAATGGCCAAGACAGTTAACAGCAATACCACCAGCAAAATCGATAAATTCGCGACCTTCTTGGTCCCATACGCGAGAGCCTTCGCCTCGAACTGGAATAACACTTGATGGTGCATAGTTAGGAACCATTACTTGATCAAATAATTCGCGATTGACTGTCATTTTATATCCTCATAATTGTAAGCACACTCAGAGTAAGGTGGCGCTCTAAAGCTAAACTAAGCCATTTTACTTAGCCGATTGAGCTTAGCGCAAAATCACCAAAATTACTCTTTGGTTCAATTTTCATTCATCCATTATTCCAGAAAATTTTCGTCCTGTCTCTTAGAAAACTTTCATGTAGCCCTTGAAAATAAAGGGCTTGAGATATTTTTTCATGGATAGTGAATAACTATTTGAAGGCTATTTTTTGCTCTAAATACTATAAAAAGGCGTACGGCTAGTGAGCCAAGCAGAGGCTAAAGAGAAAAAATTTGTCGCTGCGGATTGATAAACAATGAATGAATAGTCGCAAAAAAATTAACAATTTTTTTAATTAATTTGAATATGAAAGCGATCAAAATTGCATTTTGCTAGCTGATCAAGCTCTTCTTTAGTGAAATCGAAGTGTGCAAACCAACGTTCGGTTTCGTCATTTTCGACTAGTTGATGCTCATTTAAACTTAAATACTGAGCGTAACAACGTGCTTTTAAAATCACCTTGGTAAGCGGCAAATACTCATCGTTTTTAGCTAAAGGTGTAGTTAACTGCTGCATTACCGCATTAAATGGCAAATACCTAAAAGCCATTTTCTCAATTACAGTGGCTGTTACCTTCATCGACTGCTTATTTAGCAAGGTGCTTAAAAATAAAGGATCCGGTTTTAGCTCTAATAAAGCTGTGTGTAGATCTTTCTTTTGCTCATCACGGGCTTTCGTTACTTGGCGCTGCCAAACTAACTCAAAAATACGAAGGTATATACGGACTAGCGCTATCTTACCCACGTCGAGTAGCATACCTAAGGTAAACGCGTGCACCTCATTTACACCATTTAATTTAGCAAGTTCTTGAGCAGCAATGGCACACGCCATTGAGTTATCACGAAGTCGACGTTTTAACAGCGGGAATGGCTCTGTACTGTGTGGCATCCAATGGCGTACCGCAAAGGTTGGCACGACAAACTTTAAGTTATCTAAACCAATGTAGCGCAGCGCTAACAGTGGGTTATCGACCTGAACTGAAGTGTGTTTATTACGTTGTTTTCTATAAAAAGGTAAATTCACAAACGCAACGAGCTCACGACCTAACCAACTCAAATCTTTAACTAACGGCTCTAGTCGACCTACTGAGGCCGAGCGCACAGCTAAAATATCTAAAATAGCAGGTACGCTATCTTGAATCCCTATAGTTTCATGAATTACTGAATCAATGTCTTCAAGCTGCTTATGCATGGCAGCCTCAATCACTTGGTGTAATTGCTTGCTCGCCTGTGCACGGTATTTATGGTGAGCTGTGCTGCTCTTTTGACGTTTTTTCTCAGCAGCAACTTCTACTTCTAATAGAGTTCGCTGTTCCATTGATTCGCCATAATCAATTTCGAGAGTGTGAATATAGCCAATTTGACGCTGTGCAAAACTGTGACCAAGCAAAAGATCGTGCGCGCGCTCATTAAGCACCATCGCAGTCCTTTGTTGTCGGTTTTCTTCGGTCATTTGCACAGGCGTATTGTCGGTCATATTTGTTAATTCACTAGCCTAAGGTTAGAAGCGAGTTAAAAAGTTAGCAAGTAATTCAAGCCCTTGTTGGGTCAAAATTGCTTCGGGGTGAAATTGCACTCCTTCAAGTGCTAAATCATTATGCATGATCCCCATAATTTCATCAAAATCAGAATTTTGTTCTGTCCATGCGGTAATGCTGAAGTCACTAGGCAGACTTTGTTTATCCACCACTAAAGAATGGTAGCGGCATACCGTCAGCGGATTTGCCAAACCGTTAAACACACCTTGATTGGTATGCTTAACTAACGAGGTTTTACCATGCATCACTTGCTTTGCACGAATAACATCAGCACCTAGAGCCTGAGCAATAGTTTGGTGACCTAAGCAAATACCAAGAATTGGCAACTGGCCTTTCAGTTGTTCAACCACTTGCAAAGAAATACCCGCTTCGTTTGGTGAACATGGCCCAGGCGATAGTACGATGTGCTCTGGGTTAAGTTGTTTAATCTCAGCAATGCTGATCTCATCGTTTCGTTTAACTAATACATCTTGGTCTAAGCGCTGAAAATATTGCACTAGGTTGTATGTAAACGAATCATAATTGTCGATCATTAACAGCATTGCGTGTAACCCAAAATTACTCAGTCAAAATAATGAAGGCGCATTTTACCCCAAGCGTTCATAAATGTCGGCAAAAAATGGGGGATTACTCAGCGATTAAATGCGCTGTAAGGTCAGCCCTTTCTTGCTCATTAAGTTTTTGCGAACATTTATTTGCGAAGTCATAACGTACTAGTACGGTTTTACCAACGGCACAGCAGTTATCTTGCTGCCAGGCCTCTTGGCGCAGTACAAATGAACTAGAGCCGATGTGCTCAACACTTGTTTTCACTGTGACATCGTGACCATAAAACAACTCACCCACAAAGCTTACTTCAACCTTAGCAATGATCAGTTTCCACTCATAAGGGTTTAAATCGGGCGTAAAAAACCTGAAAATAGGCGCTCGGGCGGCTTCAAACCATACAGGGAGTACGGTATTGTTGATGTGCCCTAGCACATCTGTTTCGCTAAAGCGTGGTGTGATAGTTTCAGTAAACATAGTAACCCTATAAAAAATATAAACTAAAGGTAGCTCATGACGGACTTTATTCGCGTATACGAAAACGCCCTCAGCAAAGAATTTTGCGACAACTTTATCACGGTATTTGAACAAAGCCCGCATTTAAAACAAGGCATTACCTCAGGCGGAGTAGATTTAGCGAAAAAAGACAGCCGCGATTTATACCTTAATAACCACCCTGAATACGCTGAGCAACTAAAGCATATTCAACAAACGACTGCGGGTTACGTCTTCAAATACCTTGAAGAGCATATTTTTATGATGATTGGTGCCTTTGGTTTAAAGGTTTACCATCCGCAAACGGGCAAACCTGTTGACCTAACACAAGATAACTTTGAAGAAGTCGGCAAACCACAATTGCCATTACTCGTGCAGCAAATTTTCCGCATGGGTCCAATTCAAGCACAGAAATACGATATCAATAAAGGTGGCTACCCTTATTGGCATAGCGAGGTATACCCGCAAGCTGGCCACAACGAAGCTCTGCATCGTGTGCTGTTATTTATGTTCTATTTAAATGATGTAGAAGAAGGTGGTGAAACTGAGTTTTACTATCAACAACGAAAAATATCACCTACACAGGGTTCTATGGTCGTAGCACCGGGCTATTTTACCCACACGCACCGTGGTAATAAGCCTATTTCAAATGACAAGTATATTTTAACCTCGTGGGTCTTATTCAACCGCGCGGAACAAATATATGGCCAACCACAATCCTAATGCTAAGCGGTAATAATCTAAGCTAAAGCTATTAGTAGAAGGAGTGCAACGTTTGATGTCGCGCTTTTTGTTAGCATAAAAAAGCAGCCACTTGGGCTGCTTAAAACTTATAGCTTATAGCTTAATTAAAGCTCAGCTTTAATCTGCTAGTAATTGATCAAATAAATCAAAAACCTTATCAAGCTCTTCAATTGTGTTGTAATGCATACAACCAATGCGTACTACGCCCCCGGTTTCTAATACACCTAGCTGCTTACATAAGCCTTGAGCGTAGAAGTTACCGTCCCACACACAAATATGTTGCTTACCTAAAAATTCAGACACAACACGTGGCTCGATGCCTTCAAAAGTTAAAGCAAAAGTCGGTGTGCGATAAGCTATACGCTCTAGATCATCAATACCAAATAACTTGATGCGTGGGTAATCTGCTAAACGAGATAAAAAGTGCTTACTTAATGTCATTTCGTGCTGTTTAGTCATAGCAAATGCAGCAGCTAATTTTTCTCGGCGTGAATGAGTATCATCAAGCTCACTAATTGCAGCAATGTAATCAACAGCAGCAATTAATCCAGCTAGCGCTTCAAAGCTTTGTGTACCCGTTTCCCAGCGACCTGGCGCAACATCTTTTGCAGGTTCAACTTTATATGGTGTGAAACCTTCAAGATGCTCACGTTTGCCATAGACAATACCAAGGTGAGGACCAAAGAACTTATATGCAGAGCAGGCTAAGAAGTCACAATCAAGTGCTTGTACATCAACCAATTCATGAGGTGCGTAATGAACGGCATCAACATACACTAGCGCACCAACAGCATGTGCAAGCTCAACGATGCGTTTAATGTCATTAATTGAACCTGTCGTGTTCGACGCATACGTCACTGCAACAAGCTTTGTTTTGCTAGATAAAAGGCTTTCAAAGTGTGCCATATCTAGGCTGCAATCAGCTTCGTTGATAAGGGTAGTTTTTACTGTCGCGCCTTTATCTTCAGCAGCTTGCTGCCAAGATGATACGTTTGAGAAGTGATCGGCATTGGTGACGATAATTTCATCATCAGCAGTCCAATCACGCGAGATGGCACGGCTAAAGCTAAACGTTAAGCTTGTCATATTTGCACCAAACACGATTTGCTCTTTAGATGGCGCATTTAATAAATCGGCTGCAGCTTGGCGCGCATTTGCCATTAACTCTACCGTTTTATCACTTGAGAAAAATGCACCGCCTAAGTTTGAGTTGTAGTAACCCAAATATGCACTCATAGCGCTTAGCACTGACTGTGGTACTTGCGAGCCTCCCGGACCATCAAGGAAAATCGGTGACTGACCTGCAACTTGTTGCATAAGTGCAGGAAATTGGCGACGTAATTGCGTTAAGTTCATGATTTACCCTTACGCAGTTAGTACGAAGCAATCAAGGTAACCTTCTTTGCTTGCATCTAATTTATTCATTGGTGTAGCGTTGTGCCATACTTCACGGTCATTAATCAGTGCGAACATGCCGTCTTTGATTTCCATTTTGAAACATGGCTCAGCTTGTTGGTGTTCATAAACAAGCAACTCACCACCTTCTAGGTTTTCGTGTGATACACCACATACGCATACGTGATCAAAACCATCTTGGTGAACACCTTCTGGCGCAGCTGGTGTGTCACTGTCGATCGCAAGCATTCTGAATTGGTGAATTTCAATAACGCGATCATCGCTGATACCCGTCATATCACGGAACTGATTAACGATTTGCTTCATGCCATCAGTCGCTAATAAGCTATCTTCTAGATTTTCATAAGTACGCTCAACATTACCTTGGAATGTATTGATTGAGTCATCTTGCACGAATGCTTTTGTTGGTTGTAGTTTTAATTCACCATCAACAACTTTAATTACTGAATAACGACGCTTACGAAATTCACCATCTGCGTATGGGTTAGCAGGTAGGTTAGCAAAAGAAGGCTTAACTGCGTCAATGTGCGCTTGGCTTACAAAACGAAGTTGTAGAAGGTTCTGGTTGTTTAATGTAGTCATTTCGATCTCGCCTTAATACGTTGAGAATATTGGCGAGGATTTTAATTCAATTAGCAGGGAATATTTGCGTTTTTATGTAAACCAGCAAGGTTTATTGGATAATTTTAAGATCGTTATAGACATTTTTTAGAATATTTAATCTAAAAAATAAAAACAGCCACAAATGTGGCTGTTTTAGGTTGCACAATTTACGACAAGTTTAATTGCTCATAGAAAGGGAAACTTGATCTTGTGACTGGCAACTATTGCCTGCTAAATACTTACAGAAAACGAGTTCGGTGCGATTGTTGCTTATAAGCTCAAGCAGCGTGTCTTGGCCATTTTCAATAAATGACAATTTACCATCAACCAATTGAACACCCGTGATGCTTTGATCTCCAATCGTCAGTAAGTAATCGTAAGACTGACTATTTTCATTATAATCCTGCTCACTTAATGACCATGTTGTACCATCGCTTTCATATAAAGTGAAACTATATAAGTCGTAGTCGTAGAATTTATCAACTGCTGTTGAAGTAGCATAATCATGTACATATAGATGTGCAGATGATTTTTCTAGCACCCCAGTACCATTATCATCGAACGCCACAGTACGCTCGACAAAATAGCGGGCTCCATCAATAGCAATCAGCTTGTAAACAAACTCACCATAAATGTAACATGTATCCAAGCTAGTATCACAGAAGTCAGTTGTTTCCCAACCTCCTGAGCTAGTATCTACATAAAGCCTTCTAATATAGCGGTTATTAATAAAGCTTCCTTGATATGAACTTGTTCCAAAGGTAAAGAAGATTTCACCATCGTCATAAATTTGGATTTCAGCCCAATGCGAATCAATATCATGACCCTCTCTGAACTGATGACGACCAGAAAAATTACTTACATTAATGGCTACTTCATTGCGTTTAACAAACATGCCTGCATCAACATAGTCCCCCTCGTTATCATTACCCTTATCTAAAAATTGGTAACCAACGTTGATGTTTTTAGTAAAATAGAGTGTATCTGTTGAATTATCACTGCTGTGATTAAGTACTAAATTGCTATCAATGATCTGCCAACTAAACGTATCTTGCTCATCACTCAAAATATCTATGTAAGAGCCTGTTCCATCAGCATTGATCTGCATATTTAATAGCACTCCTCCTTGTTCAGCGCTTACAGCCCATTGCCCTACGACATCATCACTAACAATGGCAATTTCATCGCCATCAGAAAATGCATAAACATTGGAACTTTCAGTACTAGTATTCACTAAAACGTCATTCTCATAATAGCTATATTCAACTGTTAGCCAATGCCAATTAAGCCCTTTTTCTGCCATTGGCATTAATTCAGCGTAACTAATCTCCGTGCGATATTGAACCTCTGTCATGCCATCAGGGAAAGAGATATATTCTTCCACGACAATACTATCGATAGGTGATAACTCAATGTGATCATCAACTTCATACCAGTTGATATTTGAACTACCGTTGAGAGTTACAGCGCCAGTGTTATCTGCATTTAGTAATAAGCCCAAGGCTGGTGCATTATATAAATCACTATTATTTAAAATATACTCGCCAGCGGCTAATAATGCAGGTTTAAATGTTGCTGTAATTTCGCAATCAGCACCTGTGGTATAGACAAGGTAATAAGCTCCTTCGATATATCCCTCGCATCCTGTAATTTCGTCAACAACATACCCTTCATCAGGGCTAATTACGAAAGACGCGTATTGGTACCAATACGAAGTTTGACTGCTAGGTGAGAGACTACCATTCTGAGATGGGTTTACTGTTAACGTTACTTTAGGGCGCTTAGGTAAGTAGCTAATCTGCGTATCAGCTGAACAACTGCTTCCTTGCTGATATCGGCAAATAGTAACAGCATTTTCATCCGCAGAAACCAGCTCAACAAACCACGTATTGCCATCAACTTGATAGCTTAATACGCCATCATTGAACGTTGCTATATGCTCAACACCATCAAAACGGACAACATACTCTTCTTCACCTAAATCATTGTATTGAATGTAAATAGCATCTGTAGAGCTATCATCTTTGTAAAGAGAAATCGCACCATCTAATAGCTCTTCAGTAAAAGCTGAGTATGACAAGTCTTTACTATATTCATAAATGAATACCGATTTAACTTCATCATATGCCTCACCAGCCATAGTGTAATAAGTTAGCGTTCTAATTATGTAGTAGGTGCTACCAACGATATTAATGAATTCATGTTGCATTTCACTTTCAAGGTAACAGTCATCAGCAAAGCCATCACAACTTGAAACAAGACCATATGTTTCTGAATAAAAACGTTTTCTAGAGAAGTTGCCATCTTCAATATGACCTTGGAAACTTGAATTACCTAAACCAATAGCAACACTACCATCAGGATAAATATTCAAATCATAAGATTGAGACGTACCAACAAAACCATGCCAACGACCAATAATATCCTCATTGGTTGTTGTTACATTCGCTTTTTTAACCATTAAGCCTGTTAATGTATTACTTGGCTCATCAAAACTAGTGTCTAATGCAACCACTTGGTAGCCCGCAGAGAGAGCTTTTGTAAACCAAAACTCAATTAACCCAGTTTCACCGTTTTCATCATAACTAATAGATAACTTAGTATCATTGAGCTCCCAACTAAATACCTCAGTACTCTCACCCGTTACATCCCCTGTACCATCGGCATAAAAGCGCAAAGTTTCAGGTTCATCATCAGATGACGCAGAATCATAATCATTGTCTCTTAGGTCTAAAACCCATGTGTTTTCGGTTAACTCTGTAGTATTTAGTGCTATTGTTTTAGCTTTATCAATCAGGTTAGTTGTATAGGTTCGAGTAATTGAAGGTTCCACAACGGGTTCACTACCATTTTGGTAGTCCAATGTTCTTTGTGTGGTTTGAGTCACTTCAATCGTTCTGAAAACCTCATTTTCTGCTAAAACTTGAAAACTAATATCTGTTAATTTTGTTTGCCCAATATAAGATTCATTGCCATCGTTATATTCATCAGTATAAGTCACTACACTATTTGCTAGTGCTAAGGTATACACCCCTGATTCTTTACTCATTGTCAGTGTTGAGCTTGTATTTGCATTAAGTTCACCTGTACCGTCACTTGCCAGAACAAGGTGATATGCATCATTGTTATAATAACGAGGTGAGTTAACTATAAAATCACCGACAATAGGCTCATCGCTATCAGAAACTAAGTTTTCATCTTTTTTAATTTCTTCTTTCGTCTCTTCAATGAGATCTGGATCTTTCTCATTTACTTCATCTTCAAAATTCTTAGCGATATCTTCGTCACTGACAAGATCGAGTGTGCTTTCGACGCCTTCAGGGAGAACATAATCTGCATTATCCACGATGATTTTGATGAGAGTTGCCAATAAGATCTTTTCGTCAGCATCAACATTTAGCAGTGCTGCGTTTAGCTCTTCGACTGATTGAGGCTCTTCATTATTACGCGTTAAAAGCGCATATTCTGCGGTCGTTACATTCGTGATGTTGACGCCAAAGTTGTCTTCACTATCAAGCGTATTATCCTCACCAGCCTGTTCCAATAACGCTTGAATTGAGCTTAGCTGTGAAACAAAAACAACCCCAGGATTGGTGCTATCAAGACCTTTTGCTTTAACCAGCACAAGCTTATCACTTGCAGATTCGTCCACTACAAGCTCTATCGAATAGCGCCCGGTTTGATCTGCATTGACCGAAAAGATGTCACTACCAACATTAATCTCTAACTCTGCATTAGCGATTGGCTGATCCGTTACTATCCCGGTAATTGTCACTGTTGATACATTTCGTTTAAATATAACACTATGCTTTGCTGAAGCTGTTGCCCCATCGTTATCGGTTACAGTGACAGTGAAATTAACCGTTGTATCAGCGTCTATATCGGGTGTTTGAAAAGTAGCTTCAGCACTCGTTAATCCATCACTTTGTACAAAGTCAAAACTAGCATCAGATGTCCAACTGTAAGAGGCAATGCTACCGTCACTATCTGTGGCAGCAGCACTTAATTTAAAAGAAGTCTGCTCTGCACCTTCTGATTCGGCACTAATAGTAACTGTTGGACTTTGATTAACGGGGTCTACAGGATCTGGTTTAGTTTCAGAGTCACTACCTCCACCTCCCCCACACCCAACTAAAAATAAGGTACCAATAACTGCAGCCAACAGCCGCTTATGAATTAACATACATACTCCATTATATTCACTTATAGCAGGGAAATTCTTAGCCATGTAAACGCTAAATCCCTTAACGTTGATAAAAAGCCACAGCGAACTGTGGCTCTTGGTTTACTCAATTAATTGCTTTTCTTACTTGTTGAAGCTGCTCCTGAAAAGAGAGGCCTCTCAGATCACCCAAACCAGCAGCCATGGTCAATGCATAAATTTCACTTTCTAGACTCAGCATGTGCGCTTCAACAGTGTCTTTATCAATAGCCGATTTTTGGGCTAAGTACTCAGCATAGAGACTATTAATACGATCGATTTGTAATGACAATAAAGCAGCTTGTTGTTTAATTTGCTCGTACTCACGATAGTTAGCTTTACTAAATGTTTCACCTTGCTCTAATTGTTTTCGAACGTCCTGATAAACTGTCGGAAATATATCGACTTTTTTTGAGTTAGCTAGCCCATAAATTTTTTCGATATACTGAGAGAAATAAAACTGTACAACGGCGTCTTTTTCTAAATCAATGAGTTGCTCTAATAGCTTAGGTACATACTCAGCAACTTGCTGCTCTTGCCCGTCAATGAGCATTTCCTTTAATTGTTGATGTTGCTTATCGAGCTCTCGATAACGCTTTTCATAAGATGTTTCAGCATCCAATTGATCTAAAATGGCAAACTCATCTCTAATTGGCTGTAAAACCGATGTGATCCTTTGCTTGGCAAGCTGCGCTTCAGTAACCAAGGAAATGACCTCCTGACTTTGAGACATGACTTCATCTGCAACCGTGTCAGATGAGAACAGTGACGCACTTTTTAAAGCATGTTCAGGAGCTAAACGCAGTTCATTAAACTCAGGCTCAAGCACCGCCCAAACTTTACGAGCCTTAGCTACACGCTCCTCATCAAATTGCGCTAAGTTCTCCGTATCTATTTGGTTATAAGCTGTCAGTGCTTCTTGGAAAACACTTTGGGCTTTTTCATAGGCTGCCTGTATTTGTTCGGGGGTCGCCTGTTCTTCTCCTGTAATACTACTCGCAAGAGAACCTAAATCTTGCTGAACAGAATCAATGGTTTTACACCCTGATAAAGAGAATAAAAGTAATGAGCTAATTATGGCGAACTTGTTCATTAATAGCTCCACTGCAAACCAACTGCAAAAGACACATTACTATATTCAACTTCAGGCACGCGCAGACGTTGACCATTTTCAAGATTCTTAGTCACTATATCGCGAGATTTGTATTGCGCATCAATACCGCCCATTAACGCAATATGTGACATTATTTGATAACGTAGCCCGACTCGCCCTAACACACCCCAGCCATTAAAACTGTCGGTTAATGTAGTTGTTTCAAATTGAGTATTTTGAATTTCAGAGTACATGGGTGTACTCAATTCAGCTTCTGCATACCAGCTGTACTTATTAAAACTGTCTTTTAAACGACTATCGTAACGGGCACCTAAAGTAAGCAAGATACCCATTTGATCTTCTGACACAGAGACCACGGGGCGTAGCTGAGAGTTATAATCTTGTTGGTCGCCCACATTGTTCGCGTTATTCATACCCGGTAAGGTAAAACGAGCGGGGTTATCTGGATCATCTGAGATAGCAATCAGTGCCTCATCAAATGCCGCTGCACCTGGTTGCACAAAAGCAAAATTTGAGCGTGTAAAACTAGAAGTAAAAAACTTAGTGCCTAAAGTAAACTGTATGGCTTTTGAAAAATTATAAGCACCTTTAAAACCGATCTCATTCGCTTTTGTTTTAAATGCATTTTCTTGAATATCGCCAAACTCTGCCAAATGCCAAGTTTCAGTTTCAATTTCAGTAGAAATTGTTGCAGCACTTTCAATATAGAATCCCCAATCATCATCAATCCCTGTGTATGATATCTGTCGTATTGCGGGATTGGTCACATCAATTGACTGGCTCAACTTGCCAAACCCTGCTACATCATTGAGAGTCTCACTATAGCTAATCGTTTCAAAACCGAGTCGGACTTCACTAAAAGAGGGGTTAACAGCAAGAGCCGAACCACTAAGGGGGAGTAAAAGAAGAAGTGCTTTCATTGTTCAATTCCTTGATTTGCAAAATCTATGCAGCCAAGAAATGATGTCCGCCTTCCTTGGTTACAACATTAAACACAAAGTTACAACTGTTAACTTTTAACAATAATCAGTGTAGACAAATGTATTAATTTTACAAACCAAACTGAACAAAAACTTAATAAAAAAGCCCGCTAGGTGCGGGCTTTTATACTAGTAAATTTAATTATTACTAATTATACAGCTTGCTGAACGATCACTTGGTCTGCCTTTTTAGTGTATTGAGGCATACGGTGGAAGTTCAGGTAACGATAAGTATCAGCTGCAGTTGCATTGATCTTATCTGAATACTCTTGGTACTCAGCAGGTGTAGGTAATTTACCTAAGATTGCCGCTACTGCTGCAAGCTCAGCTGATGCTAAGAATACGTTAGCGCCAGTACCTAGACGGTTAGGGAAGTTACGCGTAGAGGTAGATACAACAGTTGCTTTATCAGCAACACGTGCTTGGTTACCCATACATAGTGAACACCCTGGAGTTTCGATACGCGCACCTACGCGACCAAAGATACCGTAGTAACCTTCATCAGTAAGCTGGTCTTTATCCATCTTCGTTGGTGGTGCAACCCAAAGTTGAGTTGGGATACGGCCACTGAAACCATCTAGTAGTTTACCTGCAGCACGGAAGTGACCGATGTTAGTCATACAAGAACCGATGAATACTTCGTCGATTTTCTCGCCTGTTACGTCAGAAAGAAGACGTGCATCATCTGGGTCATTTGGAGCACAAAGGATTGGCTCTTTAATTTCTGCAAGATCGATTTCGATTACATGCTTGTACTCTGCATCAGCGTCAGCTTCCATAAGTTCAGGGTTAGCTAACCACTCTTGCATTGCATTGATACGACGCTCAATAGTACGAACATCACCGTAACCTTCAGAGATCATCCATTTAAGCATTACGATGTTTGACTCTAGGTATTCAGCGATAGACTCTTTAGAAAGTTTAACTGTACAACCTGCAGCTGAACGCTCAGCTGACGCATCAGAAAGCTCGAAAGCTTGCTCAACTGTTAGGTGCTCAACACCTTCGATTTCTAGTACACGACCAGAGAATTCGTTGATCTTACCTTTCTTCTCAACAGTAAGAAGACCTTCTTTAATACCGTAGTAAGGGATAGCATGTACTAGATCACGTAATGTGATACCTGGCTGCATTTCACCTTTGAAACGTACTAAGATTGACTCAGGCATATCAAGAGGCATTACACCAGTTGCTGCTGCGAATGCTACCGCACCTGAACCCGCTGGGAATGAAATACCTAGAGGGAAACGAGTATGCGAGTCACCACCAGTACCTACTGTATCTGGTAATAACATACGGTTTAACCATGAGTGGATTACACCGTCACCTGGACGTAGTGATACACCACCACGGTTCATGATGAAATCAGGAAGTGTGTGGTGAGTGTTTACGTCGATTGGCTTAGGATAAGCTGATGTATGACAGAAAGACTGCATTGTTAGATCTGCAGAGAAACCTAAACATGCTAGATCTTTAAGTTCGTCACGCGTCATAGGACCTGTTGTATCTTGCGAACCAACAGTTGTCATTTTCGGCTCACAGTATTGGCCAGGACGTACGCCAGGCATGTTACATGCTTTACCAACCATCTTCTGAGCTAATGTGAAGCCTTTACCAGAATCAGTTACAAGAGCAGGCTTACGGAAGATATCTTCAGCTTCCATACCTAGTGATGCACGCGCTTTATCAGTTAAACCACGACCGATGATTAGTGGAATACGACCACCAGCACGCACTTCATCAAGAATTACGTCTGATTTAAGAGAGAAAGTAGAGATTACTTCATCAGTACCGTGACGCTTAACAACACCTTCGTATGGGAAGATATCGATTTGGTCACCCATGTTTAGCTCATCAACAGGTAGTTCAATTGGTAATGCACCAGAGTCTTCCATTGTGTTGAAGAAGATAGGAGCGATTTTACCACCTAAACATACACCACCAACGCGTTTGTTTGGTACGTGAGGAATATCATCACCCATGAACCAAAGTACAGAGTTAGTTGCAGATTTACGAGAAGAACCCGTACCAACTACATCACCAACGTATGCAAGAGGTAAACCTTTCGTTTTAAGCTCTTCTAGTTGTGAGATTGGACCAACTTCACCTGGTTTTTCAGGATTGATACCATCACGTTCGTTCTTCAGCATTGCTAAAGCGTGTAGTGGAATATCAGGGCGAGACCATGCATCTGGTGCAGGAGAAAGGTCATCTGTATTTGTTTCGCCAGTTACTTTGAATACGGTAACTGAGATTTTTTCAGCAACTGCAGGCTTGTTTACAAACCATTCTGCATTTGCCCAAGATTCGATTACTTGCTTAGCAAATTCGTTACCTGCTTTCGCTTTTTCTTCTACATCATAGAAAGCATCGAACATTAATAATGTGTTTGATAAACCTTTAACAACGATCGGCGCTAACGCTTCGTCATCTAGAAGATCAATCATAGGTGCGATGTTGTAACCACCTAGCATAGTACCAAGTAGCTCAGCTGCTTTTTCTTTTGATACAAGTGGAGAGCTCGCTTCACCTTTTGCAACTGCAGCTAAGAAACCTGCTTTGATGTAAGCAGCATCATCAACACCTGGTGGTACACGGTTAACTAGAAGATCAACGATAAACTCTTCTTCGCCTGCCGGTGGGTTTTTGATTAATTCAATAAGATCAGCCGTTTGCTGAGCATCTAATGGCGCTGGTACGATACCTAACGCGGCACGTTCTTCTACGTGTTTACGATATTCTTGTAGCACAATATTGCCCTCTTGGTGACGTGAAAGTACTCGGTAGTATTAAGCTAAATACCAATTAAGACCCAGTACCTTTAGTATTCTGACAGTTAATTATAAAGCTTTTAAGTATAGATGAAAATCCATGCTGTAAGTAAGGAGTTTAATATTCACTATAAGTAGCATGAATAGTACTAGAAAAAAACTCTATTCAAATGAATATTTATTAAGAATCATTCCTATCTACTTACTTTATAGGTTATAAAAATGAAAAAACCCAGCACAAGGCTGGGTTTTCAAATTTGCGTAAAGGGTTAGATTAACGCTCTACTTTTACACGCTCAATTACAGTTACTTTCGCTTCAACACGACGGTTTTCAGCGTGAGCTTCTGGCGTATTTGCTGGGTTTTTAAGGCGCTCTTCACCTAAACCAACAGTAGTAAGACGCATTGGGTCAATACCGTCTTCGATTAGTTTCTTAGCAACAGCATCAGCACGTTTCTTAGATAACCACTTGTTGTAGTCAGCTTTACCTACTGATGAAGTGTGACCTTCAAGTACTACGTCAGTACCTGGGTGCTCTTTTAAGAACTTAGCAGCGCGGTCAATATCATCTAAGTATTGTTGAGATACTTTAGAAGTGTTGTTAGGGAACGTGATTAGTAAGCTCTTAGTTACTTCACGATCTTCATATAATGTACAGCCAGTACCATCAACAGCGTCAGTCATTGGCGTGTTTGCACATTGGTCATCAGCATCAGGGATGTTATCGCCATCGCTATCAACTGGCTCAACCGCAACAGGAACAACTGTTGGAGCAGGTTCAACTGGCTCAGAAGCTGAGCTTTGCGCACCAAAGATATAGCTTAGGCCTAATTTAGCGCCAACATCTGTGTAACCACGGTCAAGACCTTGGTATAAAGATGTTTCAGCGTTAAACGCGAAGTTATCTGTGAAGTAGTGTTGGTAACCAGCACCTACGTTTGCGAACATTAGATCTTCGTCAACCGCATCAAGATTTTTAAGACCGAAAATACCGTAGAATGGACCACCACCTAAGTGATATAAAGCGTCAATACCGTAACGTTTTCCACTTTCAGTACCGCTAACAGAAGTACCGTCATTTAGATCAGCTTTCCAATCGAAGTCCATGTCAGCATATTCTAAACGAGCGCTCCAGTAATCACTAAAACGGTAACCTAGCTCTAAACCCCAACCTGTAGAGTCATCAACATCAAGGCCACCTGGAGTGTAGTCGCGGACATTTTCCCAAGAATTATCATAGTAGTCGCCAAATGCGCCGATGTAGAAACCTTGCTTTTCGGCAGCGAAGCTTGAAGCACTAGTTGCAGCAAGTGCTAAAGCAATAGTAAGTGATTTTAATTTCATTGTTTCCTTCCCATTTTCACAATTAAAATTGTAGCTAAGTCAAACCAGCTCAATCAGTTTAAACAGAGTAGTCGACTAATAGTTAATCAAAACTTAACGAACTCGGTACAGAACAAAAATCTTGCCGAGTAATTTCAGTCAATTACCCAAATAATAGGTTATCTAAATAACTTTGCGTAACAATGCCTTTAGATCGCTTTGTTATGATTAGGTGAAAGTCGATTCAGCCTAATCTACTGACTTCAAAACCGATAAAAGTCCATTCCCAATTACATTATTATATTGGTTATTTTTAAATCAACAAGTTGAAAGCAACTTTATTTGTAAATTTTCGTTAAAAAGCAAAACTTTAGTGCTATTTTATTGATATAAATCATAACACTGGCAGCTAACTTGCTCAATCAACGAACACTCAGATTTAAAAAAATGAGCATTTACAATTGTTATCAACCATAAAGATTAACCCTTAAGTACCACAAAAAGTTTGGTAATTACAATCACCTTCCTTCGGAGGTTGATACCATGCTGCAAACTCTTCCTCATACTCATATGGTTTTTGAATAACTTTTAAAAACTCATTGATTGATGAACTAGATCCTGTCTTTTCATACTCAGCCAAGATCATTTCAATATTATGATTACGGGGAATGACTGCAGGATTAACAGCTCGCATTGTGCTGTAACTTTCAGCTGATGTTCTGAGCCTCCATTTTGAAACCCATTCTTTTAAATTAGAATCTATAACAAAGTCTTTCACTAAAGATTCAGTAAGTGCATTAAAAGTATTGGTGTAATCAAGTTGGTGTTGCTTCATTAACCCCAGTAACTCTGAAACTAAAGCATGATCGCCTTCTTGCTGACCAGCTAAGCCTAATTTCTGCAGCCACATAGTATTAAATGCATCATTAAATTTAGCAGCAAAACCATTCACAACCGGTGAGAGTTGCTCAACGGCAGCATCTTGATCAGCAAATAAAGGGATTAAGCTTTCAGCTAAACGCGCAATATTCCAATTGGCAATATTCGGCTGATTAACAAATGCATAGCGCCCTTGATGGTCAATCGAACTAAACACCGTGTCTAAGTCAAACTGATTCATCATTGCGCAAGGACCATAGTCAATGGTTTCACCACTAATCAAGGTATTATCGGTATTCATAACGCCGTGTATAAAGCCAATTCGCATCCAGCTGATAACGAGCTCAATTTGCTTATCTAGCACGGCGGTTAAAAATTCAATATAACGCTGCTCACCCGTACTGCTAATGTCAGGAAAGTGGCAATTAATTGCGTAATCAACGAGCTTTTCTAGCCCTTCTATATCACCTTGTGTAGCTAGGTATTGAAATGAGCCAACACGGATATGACTCTTAGCTAAGCGAGTGACAACTGCACCCGGACGAGGTGGCTGGCGATATACCGTTTCGCCAGTTGTAACTACAGCTAAACAACGCGTAGTCGCGATACCAAGCGCATGAAGTGCCTCACTCATGATGTACTCACGTACAGCCGGACCAATTGCACAGCGACCATCACCACCACGAGAGAATACAGTTGCTCCTGCGCCTTTTAGCTGTAAGTCCCACAATGTGCCATCTTGATCTGCAATAGCGCCAAGCAAATGCGCTCTGCCATCACCAAGGCGCGGTGAAAAATGACCAAATTGATGACCTGAGTAACCAAGTGCAACCGGTGCAACATCTTTATCTATTGTTGAACCAGATAGCAATTTAGCTAAAAATTCGCTGTCGTGGTTAATCGCAAAATTATCAGCGAGCTTGTCATTGAATAGCAGTAATTGCGGCTTAGCAACGGCGCTAGGCATATCTTTAATAGCAAGCAGCTCACTAATATCTGTGTATCGGGTTTGCAGTTTCATAACTGTCCTTAAGATGTCGCTACACCTACACGATTATCGCCTACACCATAGGCCACTAGTTGGCTTAGTGCCTGCAAGCTATAACCACTTTGCTGTTGTAATTCATTGAAGAAGTCTTGCGCCGCTTGTAATGACTTTTTAGTTTGTAAGCCGCCATCAATCAACTCATGGGCACGCAAGTAGGCTTCTACATCGCGAGAAAGCAAAAAGGTATCTTTACCAAGCGCTCGCAAAGCGTACGGGCCAGTATTTCCCCCTAAACGCGCACCATGCTTTTTAAGATAGGCCCACAAACCAATAATATTGTCAGTTGGCCAATCTGCAATAAACTGGCTAAAACTGCCATGTTTCTCGGCAACTTCGTGGATCATGTACGCATTTTCTGGGATCGTTTGTACTTTTTTAAAATTACGAACAATTCGCTCATCACTGGCTTTTTGCTCAAGCATATCTGGCGGCATCATCAACAACTTTTCTACGCTGAAATCCCAAAACACATCACGAAAACCAGCCCATTTATTATTGATAACAGACCAATAAAAACCGCTTTGAAAGACTTTACGCGTAAACTCTTCTAACCATAAATCGTCATGCATTTTGGCAATATCAGTATCATCGAGCGGGTTTGATAACAATGCATGCAGCATTTCTTCGCTGCCTTTTCGAGATACGGCTCGCTGATAAATATCGTTAAATTTTTCCATCATTTTTCCAATTTATTTGGTTAACGCTAAGTGTACGTAAAAACACGCTTATACGTAAGCATGTTGCAAAATCGGTCACTAAAAAACAAATCCTTCGCCTTGACACCTAGATGGCTAAAATGCTTTAATCGCCGCCAATACCCTATTTAACTATGTTGGCTTTAACCTTTAAAGCGAGCATAAAGGGCTGGAAGAGGTGCGTTATTCAGGTAGCGTATGGGAAGAGCACAGACTCTGTTGATCATACGTGAGGGGAATTAACGCCGAGAAGTAACACCGTTTGTGAGGTGCTTATTTCGGGCGACTGGGCTGAATCCCAGCGACTGTCACCAACAATAGCAAAGCGCTATTGATTAGTTTGGTGGAGAGCTTCTGGTCTTAGTATAATAAGGCCTTCGCGTCTTTATTATTTTAAGCCCATTCGCTCTTCGAATTATACCTTGTTCGAACGACGACATGCGGCTCCATTCAAATGTTCCCGCATAAACTCTTCGAATACCTTATAAGTTCGTGAGAGATGATCAACAATTTTGATTTAAACGACTATCCATTGTGGACAGCGCTTGTCACGCCATTTTCTGAATCTGGCGAGGTCGATTACACGGCCCTTGAACAACTGGTTGCGGAGCAGCAAGATGCAAATAACGGCATTTTATTGCTTGGCAGTACCGGTGAAGGGCTGGCGCTTTCACTCAAAGAGCAACAAGCCATTGTTGAACATGTTTGTCACTTAGCACCAAATGTCCCACTCATGGTTGCTGTGGGCGGCATGAACCTTAAGCAACAAATTGCTTGGGTTGAATACTGTAACCAACTACCTATTCATGGCTACCTGTTAGGTTCACCTCTGTATGCAAAACCTGGGGTTGTTGGCCAAACACATTGGTTTGAAAGCCTACTAGACGCAAGTAACCACCCTTGTATGTTGTATAACGTACCAGGACGCAGCGCAGTTGAGATTTCACCACAGGTGATCAAAAACCTTGCTGAGCACAAAAATCTTTGGGCCTTAAAAGAAGCCAGTGGCGACATTAGCAAATTTGAAGGCTTTAGAACGGCATCACCAACACTGGCTATTTTCAGTGGCGATGATGCACTTATGCCATATTTTGCTCAAGCTGGTGCAAAAGGTTTAGTTTCGGTTGCCGCGAATGCTTGGCCGAGTCAAACCCATGAGTTTGTTAAACGCAGTTTAAGTGGTCAATACCCAAATCTATTCACCGATTGGTCGCAAGCAATCCAAAGTTTATTCGCTGTGGCAAACCCAATCCCCGTAAAAGTACTGATGCACCTGCAAGGTAAAATAAATACCCCGCATTTACGTCCGCCGCTTACGCATTTAGAGCTTGAGCAAACAGACAGCATCACCCACGCAAACAACACAATTTTATCTTGGAACTAAAAACAGGTTTTATCATGAGCTGGTTAGAATTATTAAACAACTTAGAATCAGGCGCAGTTCGCGCAGCAACACAAGACGAAAACGGCAACTGGCACGCCAATGTTGAAGTTAAACAAGGCATTTTAGAAGCCTTTAAAAATGGCACAAACACTGAGTTCCCAGGTGGTTTTGTAGATAAACACAACTTAGCACCACAAGGCTTTGCAGCCGATGCAGGCGTGCGTATGGTACCAGGTGGTAGCAGTGTTCGCCGTGGCGCACACGTTGCTAAAGGCACTATTATCATGCCACCAGCATATGTGAATATTGGCGCATTCATCGACGAAGGCACTATGGTCGACAGCCACGCATTAGTGGGTTCATGCGCACAAGTGGGTAAAAATGTTCACCTAAGTGCTGCAGTACAATTAGGTGGTGTACTTGAGCCAATTGGTGCCAGCCCTGTGGTTATTGAAGACGACGCATTCATCGGCGCAGGCTGCGTTATTGTTGAAGGTGTGGTTGTGAAAAAAGGTGCTGTACTTGCGCCAGGTGTTCGCTTATCGGCAACCATTCCTGTCTACGATTGCGTTAACGAACGCCAGCTAGACAAAGGTGAAGCCATCCCAGAAAACGCGATTGTGATCCCAGGCTCTCGCCCTGCTTCAAATGCATGGGCTCGCGAGCAAGGTCTAAGCATGTCTTGTGCATTGATCGTGAAATACCGTGATGAACAAAGCGATGCATCATTACTGTTAGAAGAGGTTTTACGTTAATGAGCTTTTTGAGCACGCCCATCAAGCAAGCTGTTGAACAAGTTTCAACACATCTTGATACGCCATTTTTTATCTATGATTTAGATAAATTAACTGCACATTTAAATCAACTGACTGCGCAAACCGATGTGAAACTTTGGTATGCCGTTAAGGCCAACCCACTGTCTCGCATTATTCAATGTTTAGACAGCGCAGGGTTTAACTTTGATGTTGCAAGTAAAGGTGAACTTGAGCAAGTGCTTGCTCAAGGCATCGATAGCGAGCGCGTGCTCAACACAGGGCCTGCAAAGAGCCCTGCACAAATTTCACATTTTATTGCTCGCGGCGTACGTACCTTCGTGGCCGAGAGCATTAACCAAGTTCGCTGGTTAAACGAACAAGCAACAAAAGCAAATTGTCAGCTGCAAGTTCTATTGCGCGTACAACTTCGTTGGCCAGACAGCGATAAGAACCCTCTTGGTGGCGATAGCCTTACTCCTTTTGGTTTGGGCTGTGATGAGTGGCAAGCACTCAATGTAAGTGATTACCCAGCTCTTAGCTTTGATGGTCTGCATATTTTCCAATGGGGCAATATGCTGAGTACTGACAAGCTCGCCGAGCTATGGCGTGCGATGATTGCACCATTACAACAGCTCGCAAGCTCAATAAATATTAACCTTAATATTCTCGATTTAGGGGGTGGCTTAGGCATTCCTTATACTCAAGATGCAAACCGACTCGATTGGTCTGCACTTATCGAGACTCTGGCGGCTATTAAAGCGGATGCTGGTGTCAAAGAGCTTTGGATGGAACTTGGCCGCTATGCGGTGGGCGAATGCGGCCATTACGCAACACCGGTTGTTGAGCGCAAAGAGAATTACAATCAACAACAGGTCATTTTATCAGGCGGCATTAACCATTTACTTCGCCCAGCTGTGACAAGCCAAGATTTTCCAGCGGCCTTACTACGCGAATCGACGGCTGAGCCTGCGGCAATGACTTTATACGGACCACTTTGCACCGCCCTTGATTGCTTAGGTGAGCACCAATTAGCGAGCGATTTAAATGAGCAAGACTGGTTGGTATTCAGCCAATGTGGCGCTTACGGCTTTACCGAAAGTATGCCGTACTTTTTATGTCACGAATTAGCGGCTGAATACATCCTTGAACAAGGCAATATTGAGTGCATTCGTAACGCTGAAGATGCCAGCTATTATTTAAGGTAATTGCCATGAGTAAAGAGTTAATCAGCCAAGAGAATATTGTGGTTGGCGAGATTGCCAACGGCCTACCTCTAACAATCCCAGTGTATCGCTTAAAAGGCAATGGCACGGGACCAAACGTGTATATACAAGCAAATATGCACGGCGCTGAAGTACAAGGTAATGCAGTAATTTATCAATTGCTTGAGCAGCTAAAATCACTCAAGCTGCGTGGCGATATTACCCTAGTGCCTTATGCTAACCCTATTGGTTGCAACCAAAAATCAGGTGAGTTTACTTTAGGTCGTTTCGATCCAATTACTGGCACCAATTGGAACCGCATGTACCGCTTTAATAAAGCGTTACCGTCACAGATTGCTGAACAGCATAAAGACAGTGATGATGCGACCCTTAAAGCTGCGTTTAAACGGGCACTCGTTGCTGACATCGACAATCAATTAACGGGCCCTGATTACAGTCTAACAACAGGTAAGCGTATTGCCCTTAACTTGCAAAAGCTTGCCCATCAGGCTGATATTGTTTTAGACCTTCACACTGGGCCTATCTCAAGTAAGCACTTATATTGCCCTGAATACGCCAAAGACAGCGCAAGTTACTTCAACATCGAGCATGTGTTATTGATCCCAAGTGATTTTGATGGCGCGATGGATGAAGCGAGTTTCTGCCCATGGTGGTCACTATCTGAAGAGCTCGGCAAACAAGGCCGTGAATTTGCTGTTCAAGTCGAAGCATTCACCGTTGAGCTAGGTAGCCAAGAGAAAATCGATTTAAGTGCGGCTCTTGAAGATGCAAATAGCATTTTAAGTTACCTCAATCATAAAGAGGTATTAGTTGATGCTGCGTATCATCCAAAAGCGATGACACGTTATGCCTGCATGCTTGAAGATTATGTAGCTTACTACGCACCTATGGGTGGCATGGTCGAGTATCTTGCCCCATTGGGTGGTCATATTAAAGCTGGTGAGCCTATCGCCCGCATTTTAAGAATGGAGCGCTACCTTTCTGAGCAACCGCTACAAACATTAAGCTTTGATAAAGACGCCATTTCTATTTTGCATTTTGCTTCAGCAAGCGTGAATCAAGGTACCGAACTTTATAAGTTTTTTACCAACGTATTTGAGCTGTAAGCTCACACCTTCTCATTGCGTGAGAGTCAACGGCTTATGCCCTTAGGCCGTTACAGCAGGGCTCCAAGCTTAGCTTGGGGCTCTCTATTTACCTAAAATTTCAACAATTCAGTACAAGTTCACGGTTACTTATGTAAAAATCGTTATAATTATACCTACTTAAAAGTCTACTGAAAGGGAACTGCAATGGAATGGCGCATTTGGCTGGCAGCAGCTGGTTTATTTTCTGTACCTGTATTTGCTCAAACTGAACAACCACAAACTAACGAACAAGACGACGCGCTAGAACTCGTAAAGCAGTGTATTTTGAACGAAGCGATTGGCGGTGACGGTAAACAAACACTCGAACAACTTCGTAAAAAATGCTCAGACTTAGACGAGAGTAAAAAGCTCACCGCTTTAGACAAACGTAAAGCCCGTGAAGAAGTGAGTAAGAAAAACCGAAATGTGATCACCCCACATAAGCGTAACTACATATTACCGCTTTCATACGTATCTAACCCGAATGAGCGCCCTTTTGATGGTTTAAAAGATCTTGCAGATCAAACTGATGGCGAGCCACTTGATAACCTTGAAGTGAAATATCAACTTTCAATTAAAGTGCCTATCTTCGAAGGCTTTTCAGATGAAGATCAGGGCGTATTCTTTGCGTTTACCATGCAATCGTTTTGGCAGTTTTACAACAAAGATATTTCATCACCATTTCGTGAAACAAATTACGAACCAGAGATCTTCTGGGTGAACTACCTTGATCCTGAGCATGTGCTTTGGGGCGATGAAATGGCAATTGCAATTGGTGCCTCACATCAATCGAATGGCCGCAGCCAACCTAATTCACGTTCGTGGAACCGTATCTATGCCGATTTCCTATGGGAAAAAGATGGCTTTGTTTTTAGCTTTAAGCCTTGGTACCGCATTCCTGAAGATAAAAAAGACGATGAGCTAGAAGCCCGTGGCGATGATAATCCTGATATCTACAAATACATGGGTTACTTTGAGTTTTCAGGTGCATACCGTTACAACGAGCATGAATTTAGCTTTATGACCCGTAATAACTTAAATTCAGATAACCGTGGCGCAATCCAATTAGATTGGTCTTTCCCTCTTTGGGGCCGATTACGTGGCTACGCACAATATTTTAATGGTTATGGTGAGAGCTTGATTGATTACAACGCCGATATTGAACGTTTTGGTGTGGGTATTCTATTAACTGACTTACTTTAACTGCAATAAGTGAAGAGCGAGCTTTAGATAGCTCGCTCTAAATAGTCGTTATTTTTTAACGATGAAGTGACCTTCGAATTCTGCTACTAACACATCACCATCGTATACATTTACTGGCACATGGTAGCTTGCTTTACCACTGTCTTCTAAATCAGCTAACTTGCCTTTACAACCAGCCAGCTCAACACTACCACGAGGGTCGTTATTGAGTGGTTTAAGGTATTTAATGTTGGCATCAGCTAACACGATATTTCCTTCTAGGCCTGCTTCTTTCAGCGCTAGGTAAGTTGCGCCCCACCCTGTTAAGGTTGCTAAACTATAAATTGAACCCGCAAACATAGTGTTATGAAGGTTTAAGTTCGCATCTAAATCAGCGCGGGTAGTAAACTGCCAATCGGTATAGCTTTCAACTTTAATGCCCATCGCATCACTGATTGGGATCGACTCACGCCACGTGTTTTGCAGTACTTGTGTCCAGTTTGGATGACGGAACCAACCCGGCTCAGATGGTTTTTGTTTTACCATTTTCCAATGCTGTACATCGTCATAGGCAAGGTGCGCTTTTTCTTTTAATTCGTAGCCATGACGCTTATAGAAATCAAGGGCTCGCTCACGAGCAAACAATACCAGCTCGTCGGCATCTTGAGTCCATGCGATTTTTTCTAATTCATGTAATAAACGGCTACCAATATGCTGGTTACGATTACCTTCAGCGACCGCCATATAACGAACTTGCGCTTGCTGATGATTGTTAAAATGCAGGCGAGCTACGCCTAATACTTCGCCGTCATTATTTTTGATAAAGCGGTGCTCAGCGTCTTGTTCTAAGTCATCTTGCTCAGAACCACGCGGCTCGCCCCAGGGTGCTCTTAAAACCTGCCAACGTAATGAATAGTACGCTTGCCAATCTTCGCTGCTTTGTGGGGTGGTCACTTTAAACATAAAAACTCCTGTGATAATTCAGCCACTGTCTGTTGTTTTTCTGTCGTGGCCTTTGGAATGCGAATTACGATACGCGATCTTCTAACAAGTTGGAATAATACTTTGGTGACCCAGCCTAAATTATTATTCTTGGCTGTAAAAACTAATGCACAATTGCACTTTAAGCCTGCTGGTCTATGCTGAAATAATTGTATTATTTTAATAAATAAATAGCTAAAGGCCCGAAATATGGAACATTTTCTTGAACCCAGTGGCGCAGTAAAACATAGTTTTATTGAGGACTGCCACCGATTAGGGCAACTCATCTATTGGCATAAACAAGGCAATTACAGTATTCAAGTTAGGCAACTTAACCAATTACGCTGGTTACTGATCAACGAAACTCTGCAATCGGTCATTGAAAAACGCCGACCTGCCAGATTACTTTTCCCGCATTTACAATACCTTGCAAAGCTTTGGCAAGACTTAGAGGAACCTAAAAAGATTTTAGAACTAGGGCTAGGCGGCGGTGCTATTCGTAATTACTTACAGCACACCTACCCTGACAGCCAACTGACATCGGTTGATAAAAACCCCGACATAATTCACTGCTATAAACGTTACTTTGGTGGCGACCATGCCAATAACCTGCACTGTTTTGATGCACAGCAAGTATTAGAGCAAAACAACGAATACGATTGGATTATCCTAGATTTATTCAGTGAGGTAGATGCGCCATTATTTTTATACAAGCACCAGTTTTACACCAAACTAAGGGCAGCGATGGCAAAAGATGGCTTGTTGTTCATTAATTTTTTATCTAATCACCCATCGCAACTAAAACAACTTGAGCACCTGCTAATCACCGAGTTTGGCAAGCGCCCAAGCATTGTAAAAATCCCCGACTACGTGAATCACATCGTGATGATCAAAAAATAGCTGTCTGTTAGACAGATAAATTAAAAGTAACGGGACCATCGTTACATAGGCTTACTTGCATATCAGCACCAAACTGACCTGTAGCCACTGTTAAGCCAGCTTTTTTAGCCTCAGCAATAAAATACTCATAGAGCGTATTGGCTTGTTCTGGCGTGCCAGCACTTGAAAAGCTCGGACGCATACCCTTTTTAGTGTCGGCTGCTAACGTAAACTGCGAAACCACTAAAAGCTCACCTTTGATATCATTCAAACTTAAGTTCATCTTTCCTTGTTCATCGGTAAAAATGCGGTAATTGCTGACTTTGTGTAAAAGCTTCTGGACGCTTTGCTCGGTGTCCTGTTTTTCAACACCTAATAGCAGCAAAATACCTTGTGAAATTTCACCAACTACTTCGCCTGCCACTTCTACTTTTGCTTGTTTTACTCTTTGAATTAAGCCTTGCATTGATCCCTCGATAACTTGATATACATTAAATCTGCGGCACGTCGCATTGCCGCCAAATATACCTGATTATCGCTGCTGTGCCCAATGCCATCTAAAATCAATAATTGTGCATTTAACTGTTCAGCAAGCTGCTGTACAGCACTATATCGACAGATCAAATCGGCGCGGCCATGAATAAACCAAATAGGTAAATGAGTCAGTAGATGTGCATTTTCTGCGATAAAGCCTTCTTCAATGAAACAGTGATGACGAAAATAATGCACCATTAACTTTGCTTGATTTAACCCGACATGGGGCTCCTGTAAACTCCAGTTTGTCAAAGGCTCACCATGACATAGCACCTGCTCCCAATGACACCATAACTTGGCAAATTTACTGGCTTTAATTTGATCATCATTGTTTAGTTGCTGCTGATAAAAGTCGAGTAAGGCACGCCAATCAGTGTAATCATGTGCAAATTCATTAAAGCACTCAGGGTAAAAATGCGCGCCAGCTCCTTTTGTTGTGTAAAGCCACTCGAAGTCACTGTTACAAGCTAGAAAGCTAGCCCGTAAAATAAGCCCTGCAACATGCTCTTGGTGATGAATAGCATAGACAAGTGCCAAAGTGGCACCCCACGACTCACCACACACCAGCCACTTTTCAATACCCAGTTGCTGGCGTAAATACTCGAGATCGGCAACTAATTCTGAGGTGGTATTGGTTGAACTATCATGGGGTGTTGAGTGACCGCAACCGCGCTGACTGAACATGATCACTCGAAAACGTTCTAAGTCGAAAAAGCGGCAATTTTCAGGGCATAGACCCGCACCAGGCCCGCCATGGCATAACACCACAGCAATCCCTGTAGACGCACCATATTCTTGCACATGGATTTGATGACCATCGCCAACACTCAAGTGATAATCACGGTTGGCAACATATTGTGGATGTAACTGCACCTCGCTCTCCTTAGGTGCAGTGAATTTAAACCTCTATATCAGGCGTATCCTCGATATTCTCAGGGCTGATACATACAGTAAATTCTGCACCGAGTAATACGACAATCCACGACAAATACACCCATACAAATAAAATAGGGATTGTCGCCAACGCCCCATAAATAACTTCGTATGATGGGAAGTGGCTGATGTACAAAGCAAAGCCTTTTTTTGTCAGCTCAAACAACATAGCTGCAAACAAAGCGCCCGGAATTGCCGCTCTAAATGGAACTCGTGTGTTAGGAACTAAAGTATAGAGCATAATGAAGCCAATCATTGAAATTATGTAAGGTAATAATTTCAATAAAAAGCCGCTAAAGCCGGGGATACCTTGATCGGCAAACGACACTAACGACACGATGTATGAAGTAACACCAATACTAGCCCCTAATAACACAGGGCCTAGGCTAAGCACCATCCAATAAACGGCAAACGAAATCATCATTGGACGCTTTTTCTTAATACGCCAAATTCGATTTAATGTAGCATCGACATTGCGAATAAGTAACAAAGATACCGCCGCTAAAAAACCCACACCAACGGCAGTCATTTTATTCGCATTACCGGCAAAAGCACTGATATGCTCTTTAATTACATCTGTAGAGGTCGGCACAAGATTAGTAAACAAGAAATTTTCTATAGTCACTAACGTGCTTTCGAATCCTGGGAAAGCAGAAAAAATAGCCACACCAACCGCCACTAAGGGCACGATTGATAATAAGGTTACATAAGCCAAATAACCTGCATTGACAGTGATTTGATCGTCAATACAACGATTAAGATACTGCATCCACCAAGTAGGTTGTTGTTTTAAAAAAGTGCTTAATTGCAACTTATAACGACTGAGCTTCTCATCCATAGAATCTAATTTCTGCTAAAATGTTTTGATAATCATAGCAATCCACCACATAATTTGAAATGACAGGTACCTAAAAAGGATTCTCAATGAAAAAACTGACACTTTTAAGTGCACCACTATTTGCAGTAACAATGGCATTATCAGGCTGTCAGTCAGCTTACTACTCAGCCATGGAATCTGTAGGTGTGCATAAGCGCGACATTTTAGTAGACCGCGTAGAAGAAACAAAAGAAGCACAGCAAGAGTCACAAGAAGAGTTTCAATCAGCATTAGACAGATTAACCACGCTTATCAATTTTGATGGTGGTGAACTACAAGATGCCTACAATCAACTGAATGATGATTACGAGTCGAGCTTAGCGGCAGCAAACGACGTAACAAGCAATATCAATAAAGTAGAAGATGTAGCTGAAGCGCTATTTGATGAATGGGCCGATGAGCTAGAGCAATACAAAAGCGCCTCTCTTAAACGTGAAAGCAGCAAAAAGCTCAATGCAACTAAGCGCCAATTTGATCAACTACTTCGTTCAATGCGCAGCGCAGAAAGCAAAATGGAGCCGGTATTATCATCACTTCATGATAATGTTTTGTACTTAAAACATAATCTAAACGCACAAGCTGTAACTGCAATCAAAGGTGAGTTCACAAGCCTAAAACGCGATATAAAAGTGTTAATGGACGACATGAACAAATCAATTGAAGACTCTAATAAGTTCATTGAGCAAATGAACAAAGCGGGCTAATCAGCTCAAGCTAATAATAACAAAAGCCTACTTAAACGTAGGCTTTTTTATGTAACCTCTTGTTACTTTTTAATGATTTATCTTAAATTTTATTTTGCTAAACTCACTGCAAAGAATAAAAAGTAAGCATGGTATGCATTTAAAAACACTCTCAACACTTATTGCAGCAGCACTTTTAAGTGCATGCAGTAATTCAAACACTGTTAATGTTATTGCCGGTGAAGGCACTATCACTCCGTTAAAAACAGAGGGTGAGTACGAAGGTCGCTACCACAACCTTTACCCGGGTGATAAAGAATACCCAACAACCTGCACTGACAATTGTTATGAAGTGTCAGAACTCCTTGTGTGCGACGACAATAACTCACAATGCCAGTTTCATGCAGAACAACATGTGCCTGCAATCAACTCAGGTTTTACGGTGCGCTGGTTAGGTCATGCTGGGTTTTATATTCAATCACCAAATGGTGAGCAGCTGTTGTTTGACCCTGTTAAAGATCAGTTTGATTCGCCCGTAGACTTTGCCTTTAAGCTTGCTGGCGGCATGTATCGCAAACCTGGTTTTTGGCCATCACAAGCTGAACTTAATGGCTTAGATGCAGTAATGTACTCACACATTCACTATGACCATTTTAACAAGGCGGATATAGAAGAGATTGGCAATACCCCCCGCTACTTAGTGCCATTAGGCTTTGCAGATAACTTCCCGACGGGTGGCTTTAATATTTCCGAAATGGCGTGGTACGCAAGTACACAAATTAATGATTTAACTATTCATGCGCTGCCAGCTCATCATTTTAGCAGTCGTATAATGGTGCCTTTCATTTACGACGACCACAATAAAGATTTATGGAATGGTTGGTTACTTGAGCAAAATGGTAAAACCTTGTTTTTTGCTGGTGATACCGGTTACTCAAAACACTTTCAAGATATTAATCAAAAATACGGTGAGATTGATGTATGTTTAATGCCTATCGCTTCTTATTACCATGAAGAAAACGGTAAGTGGTATCGCTATGTTCATACAACGCCCGAAGACAGCTTAAACGCCGCAGAGGAGCTAAGCTGTAAAGTAATGATCCCGTGGGGTTATGGCAACTCAAGCTGGCAAATGGGCGACCATTCAAGCCACTCTGCATTATTAAGATTACTGCATATGCAAAAACAGATGAACAGCTAAGTTCCTCTTTATATATTGAATGAAGGTGAGCAAGTGTCACTGTAGTGACACTTGCAAGCCCTACATAGTATGTTTGAGCAATGAGTCCCGTAAAGCCAGCATAAGTTTATGAGCGCTTCCTGCCGACATAGCTAATGGGTTAAATTCGCTGGTACCTGAATACTTAAGGTTAATAGGGGTCACTTGTTTAGTGTAAGGAATGTAACCCATCGACCAATTTTCAAACTCTCTTTCATAAATTTCACAATAGTTCAGCATGATGATATTGCGATGACGTTTGTCATTAAGAATACGATGATAAGTTTCATTAACTGCTTTTCGTGACCCCTCAAGGCATTGCATAAAGTGAGAACTATTAAAACAAAGTAGCCCAGTTACATTACTTTCTGCATTATTCTGCTTAGCTTTCTCGAGAATATCTTCGATATCATTAGGCCCAAACCCATCGCTAATTTCACTTGTGTAAATCAGTCTCACTAAATACATCTTACTCTCCTGCAAGTTGGATTTAGAAAAGATAGTACAGATGGGGGAGTTAGTAAAAAGTTGCTAGCTGCGAGTTGCGAGTTGCTCAATAAACAAATTAACTAGGTTAGAAATACAAAAAAAATAAGTAAAGCTACAATTCTGATAGCAATGTTGGAACAATTTACTCCTAGAAAATTAGCTTAGGCTAAATTCCAGTGGTATTAACTTTGTTATGGAAATATTTTCCTAAAATTCCTGTAGGTAGCAATAAAACATTAATCACTACAGTACGAAATATTACGCCAACAAGAAAAATAATATCAAGGTCAGGATTACCATCCCACTCAGGTTGGGACATTAGTTGCGACACATAACGTAAGTCACTAGCAAATACACTCACAAAAATGATGCAATGCGCAATGAACAAGCCTAGATAGCCATATTTCTTTGCAGCAAGAACTGTTATCGCTAACCATCCGAGCCAGTAAAAAAACTCATACCCAAAAAACATTTAATCTTCCATTCGATCTGACAGCTGAGAGCTAACGGCTAACGGCTAACGGCTAACGGCTAACGGCTAACGGCTAACGGCTAATCATACAACAAAAAACCGCCGTATTTTTCAATACGGCGGTTTTAATTTTGTAAAACTAAAAGACCTTATTAGTCTTTAGCTTGACGGCTCGCACGCTTACGCTCACTTTCAGTTAAGTGACGCTTACGAATACGGATGTTTTCAGGTGTCACTTCCACTAACTCGTCATCATCGATGAACTCAATCGCTTGTTCAAGCGTGTAGTTTAGTGGTGGAACAAGTGTTTGTGCTTCATCTGTACCAGATGCACGAACGTTTGTAAGTTGCTTACCTTTAAGCGCGTTTACTGTTAGGTCGTTGTCACGGCTGTGGATACCGATAACCATACCTTCGTAAACTTCAACACCGTGACCGATGAATAACTTACCGCGGTCTTGTAAGTTGAATAATGCGTTAGTAAGTGCTTTACCAGTTGCGTTAGCAATCATTACACCATTCTTACGAGCACCGATAGTACCGCCTTTATGTGGACCGTAGTGATCGAATGTGTGGTAAAGAAGACCAGAACCAGACGTTAATGTCATGAATTCAGTTTGGAAACCAATTAAGCCACGGCTTGGGATCATAAAGTCCATACGTACACGGCCTTTACCATCTGGAGACATGTCTGTTAGTTCACCCTTACGAAGACCAATTTGTTCCATGATAGAACCTTGGTGCTCTTCTTGACAGTCGATTGTAAGTGTTTCGTATGGCTCTTCTTTTTGGCCATCAACTTCACGAATAATTACTTCTGGGCGAGATACTGCAAGTTCGAAACCTTCACGACGCATATTCTCGATCAAGATACCTAAGTGTAACTCACCACGACCAGAAACACGGAAGCTATCTGGGTTATCAGTTTCTTCAACACGTAGTGCTACGTTGTGAACAAGTTCAGCTTGTAAACGCTCAAGGATGTTACGTGAAGTTACGAATTTACCTTCTTTACCAGCAAATGGTGATGTGTTTACAGAGAACGTCATTGTTACTGTAGGCTCATCAACGCTTAACGCTGGTAATGCTTCAACTGTATTTACATCACAGATAGTGTCTGAAATTTTAAGCTCACCAAGACCTGTGATAGCAATAATGTCACCAGCGCCAGCAGATGCTGCTTCATGACGGTCAAGGCCTAAATAGCTCATTACTTGACCAACTTTACCGTTACGCTTAGTACCGTCTGCACTAACAACCGTTACTTGCTGGTTAGGCTTAACAGTACCACGCTTGATACGACCCACACCGATAACACCGATGTATGAGTTGTAGTCAAGCTGAGAAATTTGCATTTGGAAAGCACCTTCAGGATCTGCATCCGGTGGAGATACTTCGTCAACGATCATCTGGAACATTGGTTCCATGTTATCTGATGGCTCGTCTAAATCCATTGTTGCCCAGCCGTTGATAGCTGATGCATAGATTACTTTAAAGTCTAACTGTTCGTCAGTTGCACCTAAGTTATCGAATAAGTCGAAAACTTGGTCCATAACCCAGTCAGGACGTGCGCCTGGTTTGTCGATTTTGTTGATAACAACAATCGGCGTTAAACCTTGTGCGAATGCTTTTTGCGTTACGAAACGCGTTTGCGGCATTGGACCTTCTTGAGCATCAACAAGTAGTAATACTGAGTCAGCCATCGAAAGTACGCGTTCTACTTCACCACCGAAGTCGGCGTGTCCTGGGGTGTCTACGATATTGATATGGTAGTCGTTCCAAGAGATAGCTGTGTTTTTAGCTAAAATGGTAATACCACGCTCTTTCTCAATGTCGTTTGAGTCCATTACGCGCTCTTCGTTACCACCGCGCGTTTCTAATGTGCCTGATTGCTCAAGCAGTTTATCAACCAAAGTTGTTTTACCGTGGTCAACGTGGGCGATAATCGCTATATTTCTTAACTTTTCGATGCTCATATTTTTTCTCAGAGAAATTGAATCTCATTGATCCTGCAAGATCTACGCACTCACCTGCGTTTTCACCAGATGTCCCAGCATAGGATTTAAAAGGGCGCATATTATCCCTTAATAATGGCATGGATGAAAGTTTATCCAATATAAATTTATAAACTTTCTTCAGGCTTTTTCTAAGTATCTGTTTTATAAATGACAAATTTATGAAAATTAAAGTGAATCTGATCTCAAAACTGGCGAAATTTTAGTTTTTGAACCATATTTTGGCACTAAATCGTGTTTAAAACAGAAAAATTGGCACGCTCAATAATTGTGCAAAACAAGGTCGCACTTTTTACGCACCACAATGATCTTTTTACGCACCAACTTAGTGCAATAAAAGTTAACAAAACAAAGCCTTGTTTGTTTTTTGTAAGTCTAAACAAGGTGTTAAAGAAATGGCACGAAACCAGCTTATATAAGCGAAAAGCAATAATGCAGCAAAAAATAAAACCCAACAATTGGAGGACACATGTCACAATCGGTTTTAGATTTTATCAAAGAAAATGACGTTAAGTTCATTGATTTACGCTTTACTGATACCAAAGGTAAAGAACAGCATGTTTCTATTCCTCATCATCAAATTGATGAAGATTTTTTCGAAGACGGCAAAATGTTTGACGGTTCTTCAATTGCTGGCTGGAAAGGTATCAACGAATCAGACATGGTGCTTATGCCTGTTCCTGAGTCTGCGAAAATGGACCCGTTTTCTGAAGAAGCTACACTAATCGTACGTTGTGACGTAGTTGAGCCTTCAACACTTCAAGGTTATGAGCGTGATCCACGTTCTGTTGCAAAACGCGCTGAAGAGTACATGCGTTCTACTGGTATTGCTGACACTGTTTTATTCGGTCCAGAGCCAGAGTTCTTCCTTTTTGATGACGTTAAATACAAATCAGACATGTCTGGTTCTATGTACAAAATCGATTCTGTAGAAGCTGCTTGGAACTCAGATAAAGATTACGAAGGTGGCAACATGGGTCACCGTCCAGGTGTTAAAGGCGGTTACTTCCCGTGTTCTCCTGTTGATTCATCACAAGACTGGCGTTCAGCAACTTGTTTAGTTCTTGAAGAACTAGGTCAAGTAGTTGAAGCTCACCACCACGAAGTAGCAACTGCAGGTCAAAATGAGATCGCAACGCGCTTCAATACAATGGTATTAAAAGCTGACGAAATCCAAGAGATGAAATATGTTATCCATAACATGGCTCACCTTTACGGAAAAACAGCGACATTCATGCCTAAACCAATCGTAGGTGATAACGGTTCTGGTATGCACTGTCACCAATCTTTAGGTAAAGATGGCGTAAACATCTTCGCTGGTGACAAATATGCAGGTCTATCTGAAGAAGCTCTTTACTACATCGGTGGTATCATCAAGCACGCTAAAGCAATCAACGCATTTGCTAACGCATCAACTAACTCATACAAGCGCCTAGTACCAGGCTTCGAAGCACCAGTAATGCTTGCATATTCTGCACGTAACCGTTCTGCTTCAATCCGTATCCCAGTGGTACCGTCTGCAAAAGCACGTCGTATCGAAATTCGTTTCCCTGATCCAACAGCTAACCCATACTTAGCATTCTCTGCAATGCTTATGGCCGGCCTTGACGGTATCAAAAACAAGATTCACCCTGGCGATGCAATGGATAAAGACTTATACGATCTACCTGCTGAAGAAGCAGCTGAGATCCCACAAGTTGCATCTTCTTTACAAGAAGCACTTGCATCACTAGATGCTGACCGTGAGTTCTTAACTCAAGGTGGTGTATTCACTGATGACCTAATCGATGCATACATCGCGCTTAAAGGTCAAGAAGTTGAAAAACTTAACATGACAACTCACCCAGTTGAGTTCGAAATGTACTACAGCGTGTAACACACGCTGTACCAGAATTATCTGAAAGATAATAAATGTGTGTTCTCAAGCCCGCTCTGCGGGCTTTTTTAATGGTAATTGAGCGGGTTCTACTCTACAGTTTTATTTAGATTAAAAAATGCAGGGTTGCAGGGTGAAAAGCACAACTTTATTGGTACTATCGCTGATTTTTATAAGCTTTTTTAGCTATAGCGCAGCGCAGAAAGTGTATTCTTGGAAAGATAAAAACGGCGTTTTAGTATTTTCTGATACACCGCGCCCTGGCGCTACCGAAGTAAAGATGAATACCCAAAACCTGACCATGCCAGCTACCGACACCAGCATACTTGATAGCGCACCAAGTGCGACACCAGTCAAATTTAAAGTCAGTATTGCTTCTCCTGCTAATGAAGCGACCGTGCGAGAAAATACCGGTTCAGTGTATGTCACCGCCCGAATTAGCCCACGCTTCGAAACAGGGTTTAAAGTACAGCTTTTATTTGATGGCACACCTCATGGTGCACCAAGTAATAGCACGACCTTCGCACTAAGAGAGGTCAACCGTGGTGAACACACATTACAAGCAAAACTTTATAATGCTAATAATAAACTCGTTTCGGTTAGCCCAATCAGCACCTTTTTCATGCATAGAGCTTCTGTGATTAATAGAAACTAATATTTCAACATAACGGTCTCGCAACGTAAAAAGAATATGCTAAGCTGCACTAAATCGAAACGCACTAAAATGGTGCAACCATGCTCAGTGATACACATTTTAATTCTGAATTACTCGACAGTATTTGGAAAAATTTAAGTACTGCCGTCATTTTACTCGACCATGATTTTAAGCTGGTTTATGCAAATGATAGTGCCAGTGAGCTTTTAGGTTTAGGACCTAAGCGTATTATCAATCAACCGTTCGATAACCTATTTAATTACCACTCGATAGACTTAAAACGCATTGCCCAATACTCCTTGTTCGATGGTGTTGATTGCCACCAGCATAGAGCTGACGTGGTGTTTGTCGATTCTCGTCATGCCAAGCTAACTATTAGCACGCGTCGAATAAATAGTAATAACGACAATTATATTTTGTTTGAATGCCGACAAATGGATGATGAAATTCGCCACGATCAAGCTTCGAATCAAATGCATCAATATCAAGCTGCACGTAACCTAATTCGCGGTTTAGCACACGAAATAAAAAATCCTTTAGGTGGAATTCGCGGAGCGGCGCAATTATTGCAGTATGAGGTTGATCAGCAAGAACGTGATCAATGTGCCGAATTAATCATTGAACAAGCAGACCGTTTACGCGAGCTTGTAGACCGCTTACTTGGTCCGAATCAATTGCCGCATAAATCTTATGGCAACATTCACCAAGCGTTAGAGTCTGTGATTAAACTAAGCATGTTAGATAACAATGCCAATATCACTTTAGTGAAAGACTATGATCCAAGTATACCGAGCGTGTATATCGACCAAAGTAAAATTCAACAAGTGGTACTGAACATTATTCGTAATGCACAACAGGCACTGGTTGATGGTGGCGAGATAAGAATAAAAACCCGCATCAATCATCAACACAGGCGCCCAGGTAAGGCGCCGAAAAAAACCTTGCTGATCCAAATTTCGGATAACGGCCCAGGTATAGACAAGAGCTTACGTGAAACCTTGTTCTACCCAATGATCACCAACAAAGAAAATGGATCAGGGCTTGGTTTATCGATAGCGCAAACCTTGGTTGACCAACATGACGGCCACATTGATTGTGACAGTTGGCCAGGCCATACAGAATTTAATATCTATTTGCCTTTTACGGATTAATGGTTTTTTGGAGTAGTCATGAAAACAGTCTGGTTAGTTGATGATGATGCCTCAATTCGCTTTGTACTAGAGAAAGCGTTGGCACGTGCAGGATTTGAAACTGAAAGCTATGCGAACGCACAAGATGTGCTTAATGCATTAAAGTTTAGCCAGCCAACGGTATTAGTATCTGATGTACGAATGCCGGGTATGGACGGTATGGCGTTACTCGAGACTATTGCTGAGCAAAACCCTGGCCTGCCAGTGATCATCATGACCGCTCACTCAGACTTAGATTCGGCGGTAAATGCCTTCCAAAAAGGGGCATTTGAGTATCTCGCTAAACCGTTCGATTTAGATGAAGCTGTCGCGCTAGTCGAAAGCGCATGCCGTGCTAATTCAACGAAAAAAACTAAACGTAAGCAAGCACCACAAACCAATGCGCATATCATAGGCGAAGCGCCTGCTATGCAAGAGGTGTTTAGGGCAATTGGTAAATTATCAGCATCAAGTATGAGTGTGCTGATTAATGGTGAGTCAGGGACAGGTAAAGAGCTTGTTGCTAGTGCCCTGCATAACCACAGCCCTCGTAAAGAAAACCAATTTATAGCTTTGAATATGGCTGCCATTCCAAAAGAATTGGTCGAGTCAGAGTTATTCGGTCACGAAAAAGGCGCGTTCACTGGAGCCGACAGTATTCGTAAAGGCCGTTTTGAACAAGCGAATGGCGGCACCTTATTTTTAGATGAAATAGGTGATATGCCGCTCGATGTACAAACGCGTTTATTACGCGTGTTAGCCGATGGTGAGTTTTACCGCGTTGGTGGTCATCAAAGTATTAAAGTTGATGTACGTATTATCGCTGCAACGCACCAAAACCTCGAAGACTTGGTAAAACAAGGTAAGTTTCGTGACGACTTATTCCATCGCTTAAACGTGGTGCGTTTACGCTTACCCGCGCTACGTGAGCGTACTGAAGATATTGAACGACTAGCACAACACTTTTTACATAAAAGTGCCAAAGAGCTGCAGGTTGAAAGCAAAATTTTAAGCCCTAAAGCAACCGAACAACTGCGCTTATTCAATTGGCCAGGTAACGTGCGCCAATTAGAGAATACCTGCCGCTGGTTAACGGTTATGGCACCGGGTGAGCTGATCAGCGAGCAAGATTTACCACCAGAGATTGTTGCTGTTACACCAACTGAGCAAGAAGGCGATTGGCTGGATGCATTTCAACAATGGCTTAACCTTGAACTTAAACAAGGCAAAGAAAATATTTGGCCTGCCATTCAAGCACAACTCGAAACTCGTTTGATTAAAACCGCCCTTGCCAACTGTGCTGGCCACAAGCAAGAAGCCGCAGTGAAGATTGGTTGGGGCCGCAATACATTGACCCGCAAGCTAAAAGAGCGCAATATTAGCTAATTTCGCGCTATACCTATGTGAGTCAATGAAGTTAATCGAACACATTCCACTAATTAAACAAATGGAAATTATTAACAGATTGTCGTTCTTTAGAGAGTTTACTCTCAGCGAACGACAAGTGTTATTAGAGTCATTCAGTCATTTATATTTGGTCAAACAAGGCCGTGCTGTTTTTAAACAATACGATGCTGATAAACGGCTATATATCGTGCTAAGCGGCTCACTGATGGTATTCAAACAAAGTCATTTACTCGAACTTGGCACCATTGAGCCCGGTGAATTTATCGGTGAAGGTGCTTTTATCAATAACCGAGAGCACAGTACCAGTGCACGCGCTAGAGTCGATACCATTTTGTTAGCTATTTCCCCTGAAGCACTCACCCGCTTACCTAATGTAATCCGTGAGAAAATTAAAGATCGCATTATCGAAGGCATGAGTGAGCGTATTACTAAGCTTAGTAATTACCTTGAGTCGCGAAGCTAGTCCATATACACAATTTGTAATGAGCAATTTAACCAACTTGGGCTATTAACACGTGCCGTGTAACGGTAAGTATCTGATGGTTTCATACCAAAAGGAGTGCTCACTTCTGGCGTTAAATGACTGTATGTTTGCGAATAATTTTTATAATAAATGACTAGGTAGCCATATAAATAATCCCAATCTAGGGAGACTTTTCTACCACTTGTAAGGGTAAAGTGCGCCTGCTTATCATTAAATGTAACTGCAAGATCATTATACTTGTCTTCAACGCATCCAGTGGTGAGTACACGAGCCGGCATAGTAAAACTGGTGGTGGTATTTTTAGCTCTTAAGTAAAAGCCAATATTGCCATGATTGTAAAAGTGATTGGCATCTGTGGTGTACTTAATTTCAGCTTGATAACCCAGTCCCTGCATAATTTCAGCTAGTTGCTCGGCTTCATGAGTAAGAATTTTATCGCTCGATAGCATTAAGGTTGCATCAGTAAACTCTCTTGGCACAGGAAGCTGGGTATATTCATAGGGTAAGCTTTGTTTATTTAATGCTTGCTCTAATGATTGCAACTGCGACTGTTCAAGGTTTTCTGTGTATACGTAGACTGTAGCTTGCTGACAACCTGCCAAAATTAAAAATATGGCTGCTGAAATTATCCTTTTCATGTTCTTTCTCACTTTAGATTACAAATGTAGTCTAAAGTGAGAAAAACAATAAATCAACTAAGATGTTTTTTTAGCCAACTATTAACACTTTGACGGGTATATAGAATATCTTTAAATAAACGGTGAGTTTGATGCTGAAGCAGTTTTTCTTTATTTGTTTCACCTGAACTTAACTGGCTATGGTTATCATTAAAACGCGAAATTAACGCAAAACCTTGTTCTGACTTTTCAGGCTGAGACTTAATTGTTTGCGTTAACAAAGCTCGCACATCATCTGCAGCAAGCAATGACGAATCTTGCAAACCCATTAACTCTTTTCTTAGCGCTGATCTTACGCCCATTACAACTTCTCCTGAACGAATAAAAAATGAAACGGACATGCATTTAGCAATTTGTACACCAATTCCAAACGCGCGCAGTGTACCCAGTAAATACTGCAGTTTTTTTACTGTTATAAAAATGTCAGATTATTTATTGCTGCAAATTTTAACCGCTTGAAGAGCTTAAAAATTTAATCTTGGTTCAATTGAGTGCTAGGCTTTATAATGGCTGCGATTGAATTAAGAGAGACCAACATGAACGAAGATTTCATCGAAATTGAACTAGAAGAAGAGCCAATAGAGTTATGCAACTTGCTAAAAGTGCTCGACCTAGTCGAAACAGGCGGCCAAGCAAAAGCCTTAATTGGTGAAGGTTATGTTGGAGTTAACTATGAAATTTGTACAATAAAACGGAAAAAATTATACAGTGGTGACGTGCTGGCTTTCGATGGTGAGTTGTTCCAACTGACACTAAGCGAAGATGCAACACCAAATCCTCGCCCACCGGAACCTGTACAAAAAGCACAACCACAAAGCGCTGAAGAAGCGCCAAAAAAATCGAAGCGTAAACGTACTAAAAAGCCAAAAGTAGACGAAAAAACCGGTCGCCGTCCTATCTCGTTTGGTTAACTAGAGCTTGCTTAGTTAGCATAAATCACCTTTAATTGAATGCGATTATAACAACAATAAAAGGTGATTTATGAATCCTCCAGCTTGGCTCAAGCCACTAGCTTGGGCAGCCCTTGTATGGAATCTTTTAGGTGTCATTGCGTTCGTAATGCAACTGTTGATCACACCCGAAATGATTAACCAACTCCCCGAAGCACAACAAGCCGCATACCGCGACATACCGCTCTGGTCAACGGCTGCCTTTGCGATTGCCGTGTTTGCAGCAAGCTTCGCGAGCATATTATTACTGGCAAAAAAAGCCCTTGCGCGCGAGCTATTTTTAATCTCGTTTATCGCCGTATTAGTCCAGCAATATTATAATTTTGTGGTGATAGATAGCCTTGCTATGTTTGGTACTAGCGCATTAGCAATGCCATTGTGTGTTATCGTTATTGGTTTACTATTACTGTTTATTAGCCATAAAGGTAAACAACAAAACTGGCTTAACTAAAAACACTTATTTCTGAGGGTAGTTTAAAGTGACTACCCTTTTTATCTGCCTCTCTCCCTTGAAATAAATCACATCAGCAGCAACTATATTAGGTAGCATATTTTTTCATCAGCTAGATGAATTTCTCAGCTGGTATTAAGTTTGCAATATCACTGTGTCTATTTCGAAAAGGAAACAACAAAGCAAGCCAAATTGCTTACTCAAACCACAGGGGCAAATAATGAATAACAGTTTTGATACCCAAAAGCAGCTTACGATTAATGGTGAGCAATATCATATTCACTCTTTACAAGGTTTAGGCGACAAAGCAAAACGTCTGCCATTCTCTCTAAAAATCTTACTTGAAAACCTGTTGCGCAATGAAGATGGCGTTAATATTAAAAAGCAAGATATCGATGCTTTACTAAACTGGGACCCTCAAGCGAAACCATCCGCAGAAGTAGCGTTTACGCCTGCTCGCGTTGTAATGCAAGATTTTACCGGCGTACCCGCCATTGTCGATTTAGCCGCGATGCGTGATGCCATGGAAAAACTTGGCGGCGACCCCGCAAAAATTAATCCGCTGTCGCCTGCTGAGCTTGTTATTGACCACTCAGTACAAGTTGACGGCTACGGTGAAGATGGCTCATTCGACTTAAATGCGAAACTTGAATATGAGCGTAACAAAGAGCGTTACGAATTTTTACGCTGGGGGCAAACGGCCTTCGATAACTTGAAAGTCGTGCCACCAGCAACCGGTATCGTACACCAAGTTAACTTAGAATATTTAGCCCGCGTGGTATTTAACGATAGTAAAAATGGTAAATCACTCGCCTACCCAGATACCCTAGTCGGAACCGATTCGCACACCACCATGATCAATGGTCTTGGGGTATTAGGCTGGGGTGTAGGTGGTATTGAAGCCGAAGCCGCAATGCTTGGTCAACCAATCAGCTTACTTATTCCACAGGTCGTTGGCTTTAAGCTCAATGGTCGCCTGCCAGAAGGCACAACTGCAACAGACCTGGTACTAACCGTAACAGAAATGCTGCGTAACCATGGCGTAGTGGGTAAATTTGTTGAGTTTTATGGTGATGGTCTTGCTGATTTACCGCTTGCAGACCGTGCAACTATCGCAAACATGGCGCCTGAGTATGGTGCAACCTGCGGTATTTTCCCAATTGATGATGAAACCATCAACTACCTACGTTTAACTAACCGCGATGACAAGCAACTTAAACTCATCGAGGACTATGCAAAGCACCAAGGTTTATGGCGTAACCCTGGCGATGAAGCTCATTATACCGACACACTAGAGCTATCACTTGATGATGTTGTGCCAAGCCTTGCTGGTCCTAAGCGCCCGCAAGATAGAATCGCCCTTGATAAAGCAGGTAGCATTATTGGTGAGCACTTAAAAGGCTTTCAAGAAGAGCGTATGCAACATCGCGATAAAAGCGATGCTCAAGAGGCGCGCATTGAAGATGAAGGCCCAACCACTAACCCTGATGAGCCAGTGAACGAAGCTCAGTTTATGGGTGCAGCTAAGGTTAACTTTAAAGGAGAAGAGTTTGAGCTTAATGATGGCGCTTGTGTCATTGCTGCAATTACAAGTTGTACAAACACGTCAAACCCAAGTGTTATTTTAGCTGCTGGCCTAGTGGCTAAAAAAGCCAAGCAACTGGGCTTAAAGGTTAAACCATGGGTTAAAACCTCACTTGCTCCTGGCTCACAAGTGGTGACTGATTACTTGAAAAAAGCCGACTTAATGGATGATTTAGATGCGTTAGGCTTTAACCTTGTCGGTTATGGTTGTACAACCTGTATCGGTAACTCAGGCCCACTAGCTGATGAAATCACCGATGCAATTCAAAAGCATAAACTGGTTGTAAGCTCAATTTTATCGGGTAACCGTAACTTTGAAGGGCGTATTCACCAAGATGTGAAAATGAACTTCTTAGCGTCACCACCTCTTGTGGTTGCATACGCAATTGCGGGTCGTACAGATATAGACGTTTATAACGAGCCGCTTGCGCAAGACCCTAATGGTAATGACATTTATCTAAAAAATATCTGGCCAAGTGTTAGTGAAGTGAACGAACTCGTCCGCGAAACTGTAACCAAAGAAATGTTCGCATCAAGCTATGGCAACGTATATCAAGGTGATGATCGTTGGCAGAAAATTCAAATTCCTGATGGCAAACTTTATGATTGGGATGATGGGTCAACCTACATCAAAAAAGCGCCATTCTTTGATGGTATGGAAATTGAGCCTCCTGGCATTCCTAGCATTAGTGGTGCGCGCTGTTTAGCTAAATTAGGTGACTCAGTTACCACTGACCACATCTCGCCAGCAGGTGCGATTAAAGCGGATGCGCCAGCAGGTCTTTACTTGCAAGAGCACGGTGTACAAAAAGCACAATTTAACTCGTACGGTTCGCGCCGTGGTAACCACGAAGTAATGATGCGCGGTACCTTTGCGAATGTGCGTTTACGTAATCTATTAGCACCGGGTACCGAAGGCGGTGTAACCCGTATGCAGCCAAGCGATGAGCTTGCCAGTATTTATGATGCAGCGATGCAATATCAGCAAGATGGCACGCCACTGATTATTTTAGCAGGCGCGGAATATGGTACAGGTTCATCACGTGACTGGGCTGCTAAAGGTTCACTTCTGCTTGGTGTTAAAGCCGTTATTGCACAAAGCTATGAGCGTATTCACCGTTCAAACCTGATTGGTATGGGTGTTTTACCCCTACAATTTAAAGAAGGTGAAAGCTATGAGTCACTGGGTCTAACCGGCCAAGAGTCATTCGACTTTGAAGGCTTATACGACAAAACCAATGAAGTTAGTGTGATTGCCACTAACAGTGAAGGCAAACAAATTAGCTTTAGTGTTGATGTGCGTATTGATACCCCGAAAGAGTGGGATTACTACAAACACGGCGGTATTTTACAGTATGTACTGCGTAATATGCTGGCTGAGCAATAACTGCTTTTAAGTTAACTAAGGGGCTGAATTTTCAACCCCTTTTTTGTTTAAATCACCAATTAATTGCAGTTTAGACCAACACACTTACTTACAAAAAATGAAAAGCACATAAAAATCAGCATGTTAAAATTGGACCATAGTTTGCAAATGCTAACCAGATAAAAATCACAATAATTTTTGGAATCCATATGACTATTGCATCATTCAAACGCGCAATTTGCGCAACGGCCATCTCATCAAGTTTATTATTAACGGGCTGTGTTATTCATGTCTCTCCGGGTCAAATCGCAGAACAAAAACAACAAGACTTAAGCGTGTCGGCTGTCAATTTAAACGAGCTAAAAATTGATGCCGAAGCAGGTTCACTGATCATCAAAGGCGACAGCAACGCCACGGCTATCACAGTGAATGCTAATATCTATGCGGCTAAAGGCGATGAGACCTATACATTAACCCTCGAAAAGCACGGCGACACCGCAGAGCTTATCAGTAAGCTCAATAATGGTAACTTTTCGTTTTACAGTGGCTCATCACCTCATATTGATTTAATTGTCTCTGTGCCTAGCAATCTTAACCTAGATATCGATGATGACTCAGGTGATATCGTGATACGTGCTATGCAAAACGATATCAGCATTGATGATGACTCAGGATCAATTGTGATCGAAGGTGGTCGCACTATTAATATTGATGATGACTCGGGCGATATTCGCATTAGCAATGTCAGCGGCAATATCAGCATTGAAGACGATTCTGGCTCAATTATGATAGACCAAGGCCAAGGGCGTATTGATATTGAAGATGACTCTGGTGATATCCAAATAGAGAACAGCCAAGGACCTGCGCGTATTATTGACGAATCAGGTAGTATCAGCGTTAAAACATTGGCTGGTGCGCTTACTATTGAAGATGGCTCTGGCGATATCGATGTAAGACAAATCAAAGGGCTGGTTACCATAACCGATGGCTCTGGCAGTATTTATGTGGATGACACACTCGGCCTGACAATTATCGAAGCGGGTTCAGGTGATTTAAGCATCGATAACATCAACGGCCCAGTAAAGTTGGATAGATAATCAACAATTGCTTGATTTAGAACAATCCCATTAATTACAACAGCACCTACACTTTAATTAAGGCTAAAGTGAGGTGCTTGTATGACTGAACAAACCATCATTCGAATCTTAAAAACCTTTATTATTTTAGGTATTTGCCTAATTATATTGGGGCACTCTTTATTAGCCGGTAATTACTTAAGTGATAGCATGGGTATACATGGCATAATGATCAGCGCAGCGTGTATTGCTGTTGGTGTGCTATTCTCTTTGCCTACCAAAATTTATCTCACTATTTTACTTATGAAAATGGAAAGCGATCTAAAAGCACATAACAAACAGAGCTAATTTCCACCTTGCTCTTTGAGCTGCTGTTCAAGTTGCTTGTTACGTTGCTCCATAAGCTGTTTTACTTGCTCAGCGTCTTGCATCATCTTTTGTACATTTTTAGGGTCGTATACGCCAAGCGCTGAAGGTGCTTCGTTAGCTTTAACGGTTGCTGGTTGCTTCTCATCTGCCTGAAAAGTCTCTGCAGGTAGCACTGTTATGTCGTTCGGATCTAAACTTACCGCAGTACTAACGTAATTAGGGTGAGGTGTATCAGCATAGTGCCACTGACCATGTTCATCTTGCCATTTATAAACAACAACAGTTGTATTAACGTCTTTGCTAAAACTCAATTTCTCAGTGAGCTTCTTGGCTTGACTGCTAAGCGTATCAGCACTTTGCGAAGCAAAATCACTCACATCACCACTAACTTTTTCCGAGTAACGCTCGAACATGCTCAGCTCTAAGTAAGGTTTACCGTCTGGCTTTTTAATATAAAACAGCAGCGCAACACTGGTCAGTAGCAGCATAACGGCAAGATAACAAAAACGCTTAATCATTCGATTTACCGATTATTGGTAGTTACTCTCAATCTTAGCAAATTCACCGGATGATTTAAGATTTTTCATAAATTCGTTAAATTGCTCGCTCATGCGCTTACCTTTTTCATTGTAAGTAAACTGTAATTGCATCGGTGCCTTACCAACACTGTAATCACTCACCGTGAATTTTTTAAAAGCATTATTTTTTGAGGCATACCACTGCAATGTGTTTTTTGCGATCACAGCAACACGTTGATTTTGCTGCATGTCGACTAAAGCCTTCAGCATATCTAGTTCAGAGTAAAAGTCTTCACGGTGCAATTTTCCAGATGCAAACAACGCTTCAAATTGTGGGTAGGTATAGCCAAAGCGGGCCATCAACACATAACCACCTAGCTCATCAATAGCTGGAATATGACAACCTCTCGGCATAACTAAAATATCTTCCACAACTGCGATGCTATCACTCCAATAGTATTGATTACCTCCGCGATACCACTGCTCAGACTCTAAGCGCACATCAACCTTGCCTTCATCAAGTAAATGCTGTGAACGTACTTCAGGAACTAAAATATAGTCAGTTTTCAGCTTGTACTGTTCAGCAAATCGCTCAAGTAGCTCATCAACTAACCCCTTTTTTTTGCCACTAACTAAATGGTATGGAGGGTAATCTGTGTCATAAAGCGCAACCCTCAAAGTTTCTGCTCGCACTAAAGGCACAATTAAAAACAACAATAAAAAAGCAACAGCACGACTCATAATTTTCTCTCATAGAATTAAGCCTGAGATTGTATATAAATAGCACAAAAAAAGCGCAGGCTAAGCTGCGCTTTGAGAAAATTCTGATAGGAATTTAGGATTAGATACCATCACCATCAATATGTAAGCCACATTCACGGTTTAAACCAAAGAAACGCGTCTCTTCTTCTGTCATACCTGGTTCAAGTTTACGCGTGGTGTGTACATCACCCATAGACACATAACCTTGTTCCCAAAGTGGGTGATACGGTAAATCATGCTTAGTTAGATACTGATAAATATCGCGGTTGTTCCACTCAATAAGTGGGTAGACTTTCACAGTACCACGGCTGATTTCAACAATTTGCTTATCAGCACGGCTTGATGATTGGTCACGACGTAAACCACTAAACCAGGTGCCTGCTTGCAACTCGTTTAATGCGCGGCTCATAGGCTCAACTTTATTAAGTTGATTATACTGCTTAATACCGGCTTCACCTTGCTCCCAAAGTTTACCAAACTTCGCTTCTTGCCACGCGGGGCTAAGCTCAGCTTTATAAACTTTAAGATTAAGCGAAAGTCGCTCCGTCATTTGCTCGATGAACTGATAGGTTTCAGGGAACAAATAACCAGTGTCAGTCAGTACTACAGGAATATCTGGCTGCTGCGATGTTACTAAGTGCAACATCACCGCCGCTTGAATACCAAAGCTCGACGACAAAAAGTGTGTGCTTGGTAAGTTTTCAAGTGCCCATGCAACACGCTCTTCTGCGCTTTTATCAGCCAAAAGACCATTAATATCAGCCAGCATGGCTGTTTGGTCTTCTTTGCTCATCGTTAAGATGTCTTTAAATTCACTCATGGTTAATTCCAAACCTTAAAGCGGTATCGCTTATAAAATTATGCGTGAAAATCGGTTACTGAAACTTTTACTTCAGCAACAATGCCTTTGCGAATTACAAAATCACCAAAACACTCGCCTTCATTACGCTCACTTGCCCATTGGCCAATTAGCTTATCGAATGCTTCTAGGTATACGTCTTCGCCGACATTTTCTAAATACAATTTTGGAATACGCGTGCCTTCGCGGTTACCGCCTAAGTACACGTTGTATTTACCCGGACCTTTACCAACAAGACCCGCTTCTGCCAACATGGCGCGGCCACAGCCATTCGGACAACCCACAACACGCATAATGATGTTGTCATCGCTGATGCCGTGCTTAGCTAATAACGCTTCAGTTTTCTCAATTAAGCTTGGTAAATAACGCTCTGCTTCAGCCATCGCTAACGGACACGTTGGCAATGCCACACACGCCATTGAGTTTTTACGCTGCTCTGTATGGCTGTCATCAATTAAGCCATGGTTGCGAGCAATTTCTTCGATTACCGCTTTTTGATCAGCCGGAACACCTGCGATGATCAAGTTTTGGTTTGCTGTCATACGGAAATCACCTTGGTGAATTTCAGCAATTTTACGGCAGCCTGTTTTAAGAGGTTGATTTGGGTAATCTAAAATACGGCCACTTTGGATAAACAGCGTTAAGTGGTGCTTACCATCAATACCTTCAACCCAACCGATGCGGTCACCACGGTGAGTGAACTCATACGGGCGGCTCTGCTGAAATTGAACACCGGCACGTTTTTCAACTTCAGCTTTAAATACATCAGAACCTACGCGGTCTAGTGTGTACTTAGTTTTCGCATTTTTACGGTTAGAGCGGTTACCCCAATCACGCTGTACAGACACCACGTGCTCAGCAATTTTTAACGTATGCTCAAGTGGAATAAAACCAAAGTCATCTGCTTTACGTGGATACGTTGCTGTATCACCGTGAGTCATCGCAAGACCACCACCCACTAACACGTTAAAGCCAACTAACTTGCCGTTTTCTGCAATTGCCACGAAGTTTAAGTCGTTCGCATGCACATCCACTTCATTGTTCGGTGGAATTGTCACAGTGGTTTTAAACTTACGCGGTAAGTAAGTTGAACCTAAAATTGGCTCTTCGGTGGTTTCACTCTTTTCACCATTTAACCAAATTTCTGCGTACGCTTTGGTTTTTGGTAATAGGTGCTCAGAGATCTTCGCAGCCCACTCGTAAGCTTCTTGGTGAAGCTCAGACTCAACAGGGTTAGTTGTACATAATACGTTTCGGTTTACATCGCCTGCCGTTGCAATTGAGTCAATACCCACGCTATTAAGCATTTGATGCATGCCTTTAATGTTTGGCTTAAGCACACCATGGAACTGGAACGTTTGACGCGTGGTTAAACGAATACTTCCATAGCTGGTTTTCTCTTCAGCAAACTTATCAATCGCTAACCATTGCTCTGGCTTGATGATACCGCCAGGCATACGAGCACGTAACATAACGTTATGTAACGGCTCTAGTTTTTGTTTAGCGCGCTCAGGGCGAATATCACGGTCATCTTGCTGGTACATGCCGTGGAAACGGATCAGTTGGAAGTTATCAGCAGTGAAACCACCTGTGATCTCGTCTTTTAAATCTTGCTCAATTGTGCCACGTAAAAAGTTACTTTCTCTTTTCAAACGCTCGTTATCAGAAAGCTTTACGTTTTTGTCTTGTTCGCTCATGGTATTTCCTAAATTTGTTACAGTGACGGCTGTTAGCTTTAAACGTGATTAGTACACGTCTTTCTGATAGCGGTTTGCGCTACGTAAATCTTTTAAATATTGCTCAGCTTGTTCATCATCTTTGCCGCTATTTTCTTTGATAATGTCTACAAGCGCCTGATGAACATCTTTCGCCATGCGGTTTGCGTCACCACAGATATACAAATGAGCACCCGCTTCTAACCAAGCAAATACTTCTTGGCTGTTTTTGCGAAGTTTGTCTTGAACATAAACTTTTTCAGCTTGATCACGGCTAAACGCCACATCAACTTTAGTCAGTAAACCTGACTTCAAGTAACCTTGAATTTCTACTTGGTATAAGAAGTCTTGAGTAAAGTGTGGGTTACCAAAGAATAACCAGTTTTTACCGCTTGCTTCACGAGCATCACGCTCTTGTAAAAACGCACGGAATGGGGCAATACCCGTACCCGGACCTACCATGATAATTGGCGTTTCATCATTAGCCGGTAAACGGAAGTTATCGTTATGCTCGCTGAATACTTTTACTTTACAGCCTTCTTCAGCACGACGTGCTAAATAGCCAGAACAACCACCTAAATGCTCGCTACCGAATGCATCAAACTCAACCAGACCCACAGTTAAGTGAACTTCTTCTTCAACTTCTGCTTGGCTAGATGCGATCGAATATAAACGTGCTTGTAGTTTACGTAAGCAGTCTACTAAGGTTTGTGCTTCTAGTTGAGCTGGGTTTTGACGAATAATATCGAAGATTTGGCGAGGTTCGATGTACTCACGCATTGCCGCTTTATCTTCAACTAACTTTAATAATTCAGGATTGCCCGTTGCTGTTGCATATTTTTCAACAAAGCCTGGGTATGACTGAGTTAATTCTAATTTTTCGATTAATGCATCACGAACACTTAGCTCTTCGTCGCCGAGTTTAACCGTGTTAGATGCATCGATTTGTGTAAGCGTAAGTACTTCATCAACAAGCGCTTCGTCATTTAAGAAGTAAACGCCTAGCGAATCACCCGGTGTATAGGTGATGTCTGAACCTTCTAATGAGATTTCTACATGACGCACGTCTTTGGTTGAATCACGGCCCGTAATTTTTTGCACAACACTTAGCTCTGCAGCAAATGGGTTTTGCTTGGTGTATTGGCTTGCTGCTGGTGCCGCTGCACCAAATGGCATAGCCACAACTTGACCACCACTTGCTTGCTGCTGCGCTTTAAGATCAGGTTCAAACGCATCAAGTGCACCATCAATCCACTTAGCTGCTTCATCATCGTAATCAACGTCTAGGTCAGCACGCTGGAAAATAGTTTCTGCGCCAAGCTTGTTAAAACGTTCTTCAAAATCTTTTGCTGTTTGGCAGAAGAACTCGTAGCTTGAATCTCCTAAGCCGATCACAGCCACTTTAACATCATCTAGTTTTGGTGCTTTTTTAGTTATTAAAAACTCATGCAGGCTTTCAGCGTCTTCTGGTGGCTCGCCCTCACCGTAAGTTGAAACAACAACCGTGATGAATTTTTCTTTTTTCAGGGCAGTTGGTTTGTAGTCAGCCATGTTTACTAGCTTAACAGTTAGACCGCGCGACTCTGCTTGCTCTTTTAACTTGCTCGCCACGCCTTTTGCGTTACCCGTTTGCGAGCCGTATAAAATAGTTAGCGGTGCAGCATCACCTGCAGCTGGAGTGGCAGCAACACCACCGGTTAATGCACCTGCGTTGGCATTAGCAGCTAAGTAACCACTTACCCATGCTTGCTGAATTGGATTAAGTTCAGCCACTAAGCCTTGCAGCTTTTGTACTTGCTCTTGCGATAGCGGGCTCGCCGCTGCATTTAGTTGACTTAACAACATGAATTTATTCCTCGTAACCCTGAAAAGTTAACTGCGAAACGAACTTGCTACTGTCATTTCGCGAACAATTTTTTCGACTTTAAAGACCCAATAGAAATGCTTTAAAGGTTTATCTGAGCGTGAAGAATAACGAGGTCTGAGGCGATTAAAAAAGAATAGAATCTGCTTTGATATTCCATTTAGTTATTAATTTAGTATTTATCCAAAAAAAACATGTTAAAAGCAAAAATTCCCAAATAAGAAACTTTTATTAATTAACATTATTGCAACATAAGCCAATTAGCCTATACTCGCTGTGTTCATTTTGAGAACAGCAAAAACTATTAAAATATAAAAAGGAAAATACAATGTCACACGGGACATGTAAAAAATATATGCTAGCCAGTAGCTTACTATGTTTAGCAAGTTCAGCATTGGCAAATGTTAGTAACGCCGACTTCGAAAGCTGGTCAGCAAATACCCCTGCAAGCTGGAGCACTATTGATAGCGGTATTAGTCTTAGCGCTAATACTAATGTGGTTTACTCAGGTAATTACTCAGCACAAGTCGTGGTGAATACTGGCACGCAAAGTAATACCGATTTACAACAATTAGTAGAGGTAGTGGCGGGTGAAAGTTATGAGTTTTCTGCTTGGGTTTACCATACCGAAGGCGGCGTAAAAGCTCGCTTAGTAGTTGATGGCTATCAAGGCTATTCTAACTCAGCATTAACTAATCAATGGCAACAAATCAGTTATCAGTACACAGCCTCTGCGACCACATCAATTAATGTTGGCCTGCGCTTTTACGATGTAACTGGTTTTGATGGCAGCGAAGTCGTTTATGTAGATAACTTTGCACCAAACACAGGCTCAACCCCACCACCTACGGGCAGCTGCGCCGATAACCAAGTATCTTTTACCCTCACTACCGATAACTATGGGGAAGAAACCAGCTGGCAAATAACCAATAGCCAAGGTAGTGCAGTAGCATCAGGCGGCAGCTACGCAGCAAATACTCAGTACAGTGAGCAAGCATGTTTAACTGATGGTGACTATACCTTTACTATTTTTGATAGCTATGGTGATGGCATATGCTGCTCTTACGGTAACGGTAGCTATAACCTTTCATTCGGTCAAACAGTACTCGCCAGTGGTGCAAGCTTCCAAAACTCAGAAGCTACGCCGTTTAGTTTAGGTGATAGCTCAGGTGGCGGTGACGGGGGTGGTACAACACCAACAGAGCCAACGGGGTACTATGTTACAACGCAAGGCCTTAGTGGTTATGCACTGAAAACAGAGCTATACAACATTATCAAAGGTCACAACTCTCAAGGCTATTCTGCGATTTGGAGTTTTTACGATATTGCTTCACGCGATAAGTATTTTGAAAACGACAACTCTATTTTAGATCTTTATTCAGAGAACCCCGCAGGCCAAGACAGCTACAACTATGTTGCTGTAAGCGACCAATGTGGTACATACAACAGCGAAGCTGATTGCTACAACCGTGAGCATTCTTTCCCGAAAAGTTGGTTTGGCGGTAAGGTTGAGCCAATGAATTCAGACGTACATCACATTTTTGCCACTGATGGTTATGTGAATTCAAAACGCAGTAACTACCCGTTTGGTGAAGTAGCTAGTGCAAGCTATACCTCTAGTAACGGCAGCAAAGTAGGCAGCGCTGCCAGCTCATTAAATTACTCAGGAACGGTTTTTGAACCTATTGATGAATTTAAAGGTGACTTTGCAAGAGCCTATTTCTATATGGCAACACGCTATGAAAACGTGATTGGCTCATGGCAAAACAACACAACCTACAGTAATGCTGTACTGAATGGTTCATCTGATCAGGTTTTTGAGAGCTGGGTTGTTGCTATGTTATTAAAGTGGCATAACGAGGATCCTGTTAGCCAATTAGAGCTTGACCGTAACCAAGCAGCTTATGAACATCAAGGTAACCGCAACCCATTTGTGGATCACCCAGAATTTGTAGAAATGATTTGGTAACTTCGTTAAGCCAAGGCACTTAGTTTCGGCTAAGTGCCTTTTTATACGGTAAAGCATGACTTAAGCCCCATTAGGGTTTAACTGCTCGACAAGACGAATGTCATGTAACAAATGGTTATGCCTTACCGACAAAGTATTTTCTTCTGTTGGCTTTATTTTATAACCGAGCTGCTGTAAAACCAGCGTAAATAGGGCGGCATGTTGATAACTAAGAGGTTGTCCGCTTAATTCAAATTCTTCGATTACGCTATTTGCATAGCTAGAGCTATTTTGTAATGACTGCCAAATACGCGCTTGTACTTGAGAAATCTGTATCAGTGACGTGTGATAGCAATTGATTTGTAGGCTTAATAAATAGTTTTCTAGTGAGTTCATAGCGATATCCATTACAAAAAACGCTACTTTAAAAGCTCAAGTTAAGTTGAGGTAAAGTGTTTTTATTACTTTTTACTCCACTTATTCATTATATCTTTAAATAGTTTTGCTTCTTTATCTTCACAGGGTCTTGGGGATCCGCTTGGCACTCCAGATTTACCAAACACCGAATTAAAATCTATGCCGTAACACATGCCATTTAGCACCTCGATACGCTTGCTGCCATCGCCATTTTGCCAAACGACAGTTGCTTTATCAGAGACGGTTAATTGCGCAGGCACTGTAACCCTGCCTGCTGGCGGATTATCATTCACGTCTTCAACCTGCCCAAATAACGAAGCACTTGAAGAGCCATTTTCAAAATTAAGCTGTGGGATTGGCGCATAAGGGTTGAGCTTTTTAAATGGTACTGCGGTGGTTTTTGAATTCTCAAGTGCCTGATTAGGCTTTACAACCTCAGAGGTAGCTTTTTTTGGTTCATCTATTGTGGGATTAACTGTATTAGAATCACTTATCTGCCCAGAGCTACTCTGCGAAGTTTCTTCGTTTTTTGGCAAAGAATTAACCTCATCAGGCATTCCTTCTGTTTGCTCAGGTGAAGGGTTTTCTTGGATTTTCTGCAAGCTAGGTAACGAAGTTAAATCAACACTCACATACGCGTTGATTACTTTTGGCGGTTCAGCGACTGCGGGGAGTTTCACAAACTTTCCATATCGAGCAAATAACAGCAACAAAACAGCATGTAACGAAATTGAGATGATCCATGCTTTGTAATTCCCTTTTAACACCCAAGCGCCCCGTTTTATTTTTAAGAGTGCTAAATGAGTGAATTAGTTCATAGGAAAGTTTCGAGTTAGTGAGGGTAAAGGTTCTAGTTTCTAGTTTCTAGTTTCTAGTTTCTAGTTCAAGCATAACCTTGGGAGTGCTTTATGATAGTTTGGTTTTATCAAAGTACAGGTTTACATGGATTTTGTTGGGTTTCGCTCCGCTCAAACCAACCTACCCGAAGAGTGAACAGGGTGAATACTGAGTGAGACACCACACAAACCAACCCCACCAATTTAATCTGACGTCTGAAAGCTGACAGCTGAGAGCTTTTTTCACCCATAAAAAAACCCGAGACTAAGCTCGGGTTTTTCTTAATGCTTGATGCATCACTATAGTTGATTACTCAACGATAGTTGCAACAACACCAGCACCAACTGTACGGCCACCTTCACGGATAGCGAAGCGTAAACCTTCGTCCATCGCGATTGGGCAGATTAGTTCTACAGTCATCTTGATGTTATCACCAGGCATTACCATTTCAACGCCGTCTGGTAACTGTACGTCACCTGTTACGTCAGTTGTACGGAAGTAGAACTGTGGACGGTAACCTTTGAAGAATGGAGTGTGACGACCACCTTCATCTTTAGAAAGTACGTATACTTCTGAAGTGAATTTCGTGTGTGGAGTGATTGAACCAGGCTTAGCTAGTACTTGACCACGTTCAACGTCTTCACGCTTAGTACCACGTAGAAGTGCACCGATGTTCTCACCCGCACGACCTTCGTCTAGAAGCTTACGGAACATCTCAA
>NZ_LOPY01000012.1 GCF_001469895.1 Pseudoalteromonas sp. XI10
AATGAAAAATTGCGCTTTTCTTTTAATATTTAGCATCCGACTTTACCGCCCTTGTAGATTGATTCTTTTTTAGAGTCTGGTGATTTGATTTGTAGCATGGCCTCACCAATAGCCATGATGAGCGCTACTGCACCATCTATTTTATTAATATCTTTTTGTTTTACTGGCTTAACCACATCATCATTACCTTGGTAATGCTTACCTATAACATTTGATATATGCCAAGTTAGAATTGGGTTGCCGTCATGGTGAAAACGACCTGAGTTAATCGCCGCTTCCAATTCTTTCATTGGGTCTGAAAGGTTTGTGAAATTCTGCATGATAGTCACAACTTCTAAACCTTCATCTGCAAGATGGTGGCTTAAGTTAGTTGCACCATGCGGATCAAGTGGTACTGATATACACGGGGTTTCTAAATGACTTGCAATCACATCATCTTTAATTTGCCGATAATCTATTTCGGCGCCATCTGTTACGCTTAAGTAACCTTGATTTAGAAAGCGCTGGAACAATTCTTCGAGTTGTTTATTTTCGTTGTTAAACACCTGCTCATATGGCACCCAAAATTGCGGGGCAATACAATACCAATGAGTTTTACCGTTAATTTCTTTCCAAAATAGACGAACCTTCGAGTTCATATCTATTTTGCGAGCCAAGTCGAGCGCTTGAACACAATCAACCCCACGGAAAAAATCAATACTAAGGTCTTTGTCTTCGCACTCCTTCCACCTTTCCATGTTGAAATAGGCCGATTTAGCACTGGCCCACATGTTTAAATGCTTCGTTTTAAAGGTGTTAGTAAAGTTAGGACTGTTTATTGCTTTTTGTTGCTGGGCCAATAAGAAATCGGCCTTAACGCTAATGCCGTAATTAGGGTTAGCTTTTTTTAAAATTGCTGGATCAGTCCAATCATCGCCCTCGTCGATTCCATACAGCAAACCAAACAAGTGATCGTCTTGCGTACCGTTTAGCATTGCTTTAACTCGCAACTCTAAATCGAAACACGGACTCATTAAATTAGTACCGGCTGTGGTGATAACCAATGTCATTGGCTGTTCACGCGAACCCATACCAGTATCGAATGTATCGTACTGCTCGCTTGTGTTGTGTTCGTGGTATTCATCCACGATTGCAATGTGCGGTGAACTACCATCGCCAGGTTGACCGATCACAGGCTCGAATACTGAACCATCACTGCGGGTTAATTTCTTTGCATGAAGTTGCAAACCAAATCGCTTTCGCAGTTTCGGTAACTTTATGGCCATTAGCCTTGCTGGCTTAAAAACCTCCCAAGCTTGCTTTTCATTTGTAGCACCGCAATAAACTTCACTGCCGTATTCTTCATCGGCACAAATACCATATATACCGACACCTGCGGCAATAATCGACTTGCCATTTTTACGAGGTACCTTAAGCATCACCTCGCGAAAACGGCGCTTACCCGTTTTCTTTACCACCCAACCAAATGACACAGCAAAGAAAAACAACTGCCATGGCTCAAGTGATATTTTTAGTTTTTTTCTCGCCCATTCACCTTTAGTGTGAGGCATTTTCTGAATGAATGAGCAAATGCGTTCTGCCTTTGCTTTGTCAAACCGAAATTTAAAATTAGGGTCTTTTTCTTTTGCGAGTTCGTCTAGATGACGCTGGCATGCAAGTATTACTTCACGGCAATTTGGTATTTTTCCCGCCACAACGTCACGGGCGTATTTGTTTGCCGCATTAACGTTAGGGAAAGTGGCCATATTTTAATACTCTTTGAAATCATCCTCGTCATCTTCTTCGCCTTTGTCTTTGCCACCGCTCAGCATTCGGGCGCGGGCCATTGGTGTTAATCCCAATTGGCTGGCCAATTTTAAAGATTGGTTAGTGAAAATATTATGCGCTGTTACGTAAGGATGAAGTTTTAAGCTTCCCGCACTCGTCACATCAGTTAAGTTCTTTAAGTCTGCGAACTGTGCTTCCAGCTTAATAATTTTACTGATCGCATTGCAGTAATTTATTAGATGCGGGATATCCTCTGAAGCAAATGATTTTCTTTCAAACATAATCCCGAGGTTTGAATGCCAGGCGTCAATCGCATGATTATCTAAAAGCAGTTCTTTAGGGCAGTTGGGTTTTCGGGTAATCGAAGTGTCACCAACAGACAAACCGCCTTTAATATTTCCACCGCCTGGCGCTCTACTTCCTGCCATTTTTCACCTGCAACAAAAGTAAATTAAATGATCGAGATATGATCACAGGTTGATCAAATTCCAATTCTTATTATTTGCGTATAAAAATTTGACTGGATGGCGGTACTTAGAATAGGGGGTTTGCTGAACAATTTTGACCCCCCTACCCATCTAAGAATTCAGATTTATTGCGGTATGCCCGTATTTTTCGAGTATCGCTTTAACTGTTTTGTTCTTTTCCCATCCAGTTTTGAAATTTGCACACGATTCACAGAACCAAGAAAGGTTTGATAGCTCTTCGGTACCACCTTTTGCAACCGGTACAATGTGCTCACAGACAGAACCAGATTTAACAATTGGTTTTGGCTGAGTAAGACAGTTCATGCACAAACATCTAGCTTTTGTTTTAACTATCTCGCGTGTGTGCTTGTATTCCTTTGTTTGATATACACGCTTGCCTTGGCGCTGCTGCTGCTTCTGATACTTACCCCAGCTTGCTAGGTGTGCATGTTCCTCACAGTAACCGTGGCGCTGTGTTGTTTTGTTACCGCAACCTTGTTCGCGACAACGCTTTGGTATAGCTGCTGGCATCTTAACCACCTTAAATATTTGATGAATACTTTTTAAATACTCATTAAGTATTTAATTGGTCACTCCCTTGGTACTTTGTTAGTCAGTGGCTTTAAAGCCTATCGCTCGCACGACGGCGGGCAGTAAGTTACTAAGTTGGTTCACCAAGGGAGTGTTAATTACTTCTTGTCTTGCTCTAATGCACTAAGTCGCTGCTTGATTAATGCTAAGTCAGTTTCCATACGAGATTGCCAAATAGTAGAGTCATTAAACTTCTTCTGTAGGTCTTCAAGTATTACTGACTGATTAGCTAAACGTTCCTCAATGCGGGCGTACTGCAGTTGGTTTTGGTTCACTGTCAAAGCAACCCAACAAAGAACACTAACAATCACAGAACCAAGCACAAAGAGCGCAATCTTTTCAAAGTTAGAGTCATTATTATTGTTTGCTGTGCTCATGCTTGGCTCGCCATTGTCTTAGTGCAGCTTTGTCTAGGTTACAAAGCACGTTGGTGTTGTGGGCTTTAACTGCGAAAGTTAGCAGTTCGCGGTTGGTATTAACTGGTGATTGACTTGCAGTGCAGTCATTAAGGAGGTGCAACGGTGGCAGCACCGGCACTTGTTTCGTTATCGTGATCACCTGTGGTTCGGGTGGCGTCATCGAACACGCGCTTAATGTTAAGAGGTAACTTAGTGTTACCCCAATCTTGATTAGCTGGCTCATTAATAAAGACCTCTTTTAGCTTAGTTTGCACAACGGTTTGTTGTTCTTTCACATCACTAAAATCAGCAAGATAATCATTAAACATTTGCTCTTGCTGCTTAAGATCAGAGCGCAAGGCACGTTTATCTTGCTCGCTTTGATACAACTCAGCTTCGTAAACACTTACTTGTTTTTGCAAGCGTTCGTTGGCGCCTGTTAGATTTTCGATTGTATCAACTGCAGTGTCGTACTTATTGACCAGAACAACTGCGCCAGCTGTTGCGGCCAGCGCTACTGCAATCATGAGTGATGATTTATTTAGAAACATGCGAACCTCGCTTTTATTTGTAACTGGTACCGTCTTATGTGCTGCACGTACTCAATCGTTTCGCGCGAGTGATGGCCAGTGACTTGTGGTAAATACTGAATGATGTGAGGGTAAAGAGTTTCACCACCACTAAGCTTTTGCGCCTTTAAACAGTTACCTGCGCCAGCGTTATAATTACAAAGCGCTAGGTTTTCTCTGTCATATTCTGGCCTTGGGGATGACCAGAAAGAATACTGTTGCTGCATATAACGTGCTGCAACTAATATCGACAACTCAGCATTAAACGGCGAACCGGCTATTCCTAATTTAGCGGTTTGCTCTTGCCAAGTAGCGGGCATAAATTGGGCCACTCCCTGTGCGCCCACGGGGCTTACTGCATCTACACGGAAACGAGACTCTTGCCACAACTGGGCTTTTAAAAGGTCAGGATCACGACCAGGGCTAAAACGTTTAACAGCGCTTTCTATCTCTTTATCAAATCGACAATCAAGAGATAACTGAGCCGAATAAGAGTGCAGCGGCAATAGCGTACATACCAAACAGCACAGATAAAGCCATATAGTTTTTATCATTGCGGCAATCCTGAATTAACTTATCAAGCGTGTAACCGTTGCGGTTATTGATAAACCTAACTGCAACATGGAATAAAACAAAAGCAATTAAAGCTAATAAAAGGTTGTAACCTGCGCCGCTTATAAACGTTGTTGCAAAACTCATTAGTATTCACCTGTTAAAATTTGTTTAGCTAATTCTTCTGCTCTAAATTCAGGTTTGAATGTCAGAACAATTGACGCTGCTGCTTCAAAATTGTTTTGTTTGAACGCGGTAATTAAGTTTTCTTCACGACAAAAGCGCGGGAACGTAAGCCAATAAGCAATGCTTAAAATTGTTTGCTGGCGCACATAATTAAATTGATTGAGGTCTAAACACTGATATACCAGATCGCGTAAATTCATTAAGTCTGATGCAAGCAGCTGTTCGGCTTCATCTTCGGTGATTGGGTTATTGTCAAAATCGCGGTGCAAATAGTCAGGTAATGGCTCTGCATTTAAGTCGTGGCCGTAACCAATCAAACACTTTGAGTTTGAATGCCACACGCACTCATAAAAACCCGCGTGGCGTTTTAATTGTTCAATTAAATTCATCATGGCGGGCCTACGTTCAGGCACAAAAAAAGCCCAACCGGTTAGGGTTGGGCTTAGCAAGTAACGTGCATAAGTATCGGGTATCTTTCAGTTATTATCTAGGAGGCTTTGTATACAGCTTTACCACCTTGGCAAGAACAATACATTTTTATGCCAAAGCTGTAAACCACATTTTGTGAATTTTTATCATAAAACCACACTTTTGCGTTATCACTGACAAGCCAAATGGCTTTTATCTTACGCTTAACACAACTCCATTTAACCGCATTAACCAATAGCATTAAATTAGTTGATAGTCTTTCCTATCAGTCATCGGTTTAATATCCTCACGGAATATTCGCCCTCATTAGAGGTCATACCTACGATGGTATCTTTGGCGCACCCAACCCGAAACGCTCGCCTTAAGCCAACTATAAAAACTAGCTTACAGCGAATTTTTCTCTGCGAATTTAACTAAGTGCTGCTCTTTAACGTCTCGCACTAAAATACCTAGATCTATACCTAAGTCAACTAAATGTGCGGCGCGATTGTAACCTATCCTTAAGCTACGCTGCACCCGTGAAATACCAAACAACCCAGTAAGCCCTGCGCTGCCTTTAAGGCCCTTTAATGCTTCTAAGTCTTGCTCTTTATATTGGTTAAGTGTTCTACCAGCCATATCTATAACACCTATAAGTTAGTGGATAATTCAACACCTGCAGAAAAGCCAATCCACAATGTATTTATGGTTTCGTCAGCATAGCCCTCTTTAATATCAAATAGAGCTATCCTAGATTTGATACCCTCACCAAATTGGCAAATAAGCCATTGTTCGAAAAGGTCTTTATTTTCCATTAATTTGTATTCCAATACCCTGTTACGTGTTCAAAACAACGCGATGCATTGCTTTACCTGTATCATTAGTGCAATCTTCATCATTGACTACAGTAACGCTATTTACATTTTCTGAATCGCCAGTATCGTAGTCATGCAAAGCGAAGCCAACTTGTGCGCTCTGAGGCATCTTCTTTAACTCTTTAATCAGATCTTTTACTGTCAGTGACATAATTTGTATTTACCCCTTATCTAGAATTTCAGTTTTATGCTTAGTCATTTCCGACTCGTATATGGCTACTAGGTCGTAATAGTCACCAACACTTATCGGTGGTTGCGCAATCAAGGCATCTAGTGTCTGGTTGTAGAGTTCATTCCTTCCGACTATTGACAAACGTTCCTTTTGGATGTGGATAACATCAATCATTGTTGTAGTCGCATCTAAACTTCTAAACCCAATTATTGCTGCACTAATAGATGCAGCCAACACCCCAATAATAAGCACATCTTTCAGTTTCATGCCCGAATTCCAATTAACCATACTGTTCCTCGGCCCATATTTTCCAATCAAAACCACACTCACAGTTGCCATTTTCGTCTTGCAGTTCCGCGTCAGTCTCGCATGTAGGGCAAAGAGGGGTTTCAATTTTTATCTTTGTACCTACAGGCCAACGAGAAGAACAAATGTGTACTTCTTTTTCAGCCGTTGATTCCATATCACCTTGACAGCTCATTTCTATAAACTTCTCGTGCTGATCGTCAGCGTAGATGTCAGCTTTAACTTCACCCCAAGCTGTTACGTCATAATTAATATTAGCCATAGCATTTATTCCCAATAATTAATTTGCTTCACGTTGCAACTTATCAATTTCAGCGGCAATTAAAGCGCCAGCTTTTGTTAGCTCTCTGATGCGAGAACTGTGATCATCATCACTGCCCAACTTTAAATAAGACATTTCCCAAGGCCAGTGTCTCAATGGTTTATTTACTTCTACGCAAGTTCTAAACTGATTTCTTAAAAAAGGTGAACTTGTTGCTGCAGTTGCATAAGTAATTGCAGCCATTACTAAGGTACCTTTTTTGTAATTATCATCATGTTCCGATGTATAACCTTCAACTTCCAATTGGCGGGTACGTTCGTCAAAAATTAATTGCGCGCCTGATTTAGCCGCTATCAATTTGGTTTGGATTGGTACAGCAAAAAGCGCAATTGGCCCATCGTCAGTATCATGGATTGATAGCAAGAAAGAATCTGGTGCGTCACATGACGGTAGCCAATCAGAACAATCACAAATCCCCCCGTCAAACCATTTGTCGTTTAGTTCATCTGAAGCACTGTGTTCAAAACTATCAATGAAATGCGTAATACCGTTTGATTTAAACCATGCGGCAATCTCTGCCTCGGCAACACCTTCCCCCCACTCGGGCAAGTCAGGGTGAACCCACCAACCATTTTCATCGCGATTAACTTCTGTAGCTTTAATAGCCATAACATACCCCTTCAATTTAATTTAGTGTGACCTGTCACAGTCTCAGCGGATTACCTAGTATTGATACTGCGCAATCTGGCGAACCTTTATAAACACCACCGCATGATTGCGTGAGTGGTAAATTACATTTACTGCAAGGGCGCTTTAACTGCTCGGTTAAGCGCTCGTTATCTCGACGTATTAATGTCGAAATGTATTCATCGCGCGTGTAAGGATCATTACCTTTACCCGCACGTACCTGGCAAAGGTTGTCGAGTACTTCACGCTCCGATTCAGATAGCTTTACCGAAACCTCTTTAACCCCTAAGTTCTGAGCCTTAGCGCGTTGCTTGCGTTTTCTATCTCGCGCTGCTGCTCGCTTGGCTTCTGGTGAACTGTTCATGACCGCTCAAGCTCTAGTAAATCAATAAGCCAACTAAGGCCGTAGGCAGAACCAACCACAACAAGGGCGCATAAAACCAACACACCTAGACCTAATGCAATATCAGTCGGCTTTAAAATAGTGTCGTCGTTATTCATGGCCAGCACCCGCACGCGGTTTACCCGTTGGCCCTTGGTCTGGGCCAAGCTCCGAAAATAGCGCTACATTCAACAACTGCTTAACATGCACATCGTGGAACAAATCGATTATTTCTTTATTGTTCTTGCTCGCTATCATGACTTGCGGGCGTTTATCGGCTTGAATTCTCATATCTTTTTCAACCATTTCACTGGCCAACTGCAGTGCAATGTCTTCTAACTTCCACCCGTTCGGATTAGTCGCACTCATTAAAATTGGTGTATTACGCGGCTGGGCTTGGGTTTCTAGCTGTTCAATAAGCTTAAGCGCATTACCCCACAGTTCAGCAAGGCCAGTTGAACCACACCTTTGCATTCTGTCTTGCTCTACGGTGATGTGTTTTTTTAGTAATTTAATTTCATCTGTGTTCATAGAAACCTCGTTAGTTTTATTCATTGCAAACCAGTTATGTTTACGGCGTTTTGGGGAACTGCTCATTACTCACCCCAAGGGTCGCGTAATTCTTTTCTTAACCTCTGAGCATCTAACTTGAGTTCAAGTTCTTCTCTGAGTGTTAAACCTCTTTGTATGTTTTTGGCCGTGGCCACCACTTCTTTTTGAGGCTTTGGTAACTTTTCTGGCTTCTCTTTTGGTTTTATAGATAGCGGTTTCCGCACCTGCTTTTTGGCGTACTTGCCGCTCGGTACATACGCTTTACGATCACAGCCACAGCCTTTTACATTGCCTAAGTTGCACTTGCGAACTAATCGCTTGGTACCGCAAACACACTCGCAATAAAATTGCTGACCGCCTTGTTTATCTTTTTCGCCCTGTTTAACCACAGTCCAGTTATTGAACTTATCGCCAGGTGATACTAATCCTGTTGCCATGTTATACCTCTGCTCTCTTAAACTTTTCTTGGTGGGGCCATCATTGGCGGCGGGGTTGTTGCTCTTGGCTGATAACCAACAAACTGTAAGTTTGGCTGTATAACGCGGCGCTTAACTTCAAGGTCAATATTTACTGAGTCACGGCCAAGTGAGAACGCGATCACAACTGCTGCAAGGCAAATAAGCGCTAAAACAGAAATAGCGGCCATTAGCTCTATTGGGGTAAATGAGATCATGATGCGTTTCTCCGTTTTTTAATTTCACCCTCTAAAACTGAGTAATCAAGAGAAGTGGGTAACTGAGTCTCAGCTGAAATAAGCTCCATTAATCCGTTCGCAATTTCAAAAAGTTTAAGCGAGGCCAAAAGCTCATCTTTTTGTCCAAGCGGGTGGTTCAAAATAATTGCCGCTGAAAGGAACTTTTCCATGCTCATTACATAAAAAGGAGGAGTGCGTTTTATTAAATTTGATTTTTTTAATTTGGTGTACTTGATTAATGATATTGAACTGACTAAATCAAGTTCTGCTCTAATAATTTTATATCCATCATAAAGATTTACATGCTTAGCTAAATCGGCATTATTGGCTTTTGATGCCGTCAAAAAGTTAAAAGCTCTTTTAAATAAATTAATCATGCGCTGCATTCTCCCAACCACTTAAGCGGTACCCCAAACGACATAAAGGTGATCATTCGACGCCTTTCCTCTAAATCGGCTAAGGTGTGTGCTGTTCTACCAAACTTCCTAGCCGACTTAACGACCTGCATTTCAAAGTCCAATTGTTGATGAAAATAAATAGACTTTTCTTCCTCAAACAAAGGTCGTTTAAGCACCTGTTTAATGGCTACCGTTAGCTTGCTTAATTTCATATAACGTCTTCCTTCCTGTAAATTGCCCCAAATGCGCCCTAACCCACACCACACAACGGATTAATTAAGCGCGTTAAAATCGTATGATCTTGTCTCTGTCTTGGTTTCACATTCCGTTTTCACTGCATGTAAATGGTCAGCCCAGCGCGCCAAAGCTTCTCTTTTTATAGGTGTTGGATCTTCTTGCAAGTACGTTTGCTGCAGGTCTGTTAATTTGTGATTTAATAGCAGTTCAGCCACCACTGAATCGATACCAATAATCAACCAGCGACCACGGCAAAACTTTCTCAAATCGTGGGCGCTCCACTTCTTATTGCTCACTTGGTTTACTAGCTTGCTTGCATCACTTTCAGAGATTGGCCCGCGCTTTTTGGCTGGAAAAATGTATTTACTACGGTTGGTTTTTAGGCTTCTCTTATGCCAATCGATTAACGTTTTAAGCGCGTGATCAGTGAGTGGTATGACATGCTCAGTCGTTTTGGTTATTTCTTCTGGTAAAGTGATCAAGTTATGGGTCGTATCTATGAACTCCCACTTTAACTGGCGGGTTTCACCTATGCGGGTACCATGCAACAACATAAACCAGCACATCATTTCGGCCATGGTATTAGGCTTTAATAATGACAACGCAAGTTCTGGCTCGTTACCAATCGACAAGCGGGCTTTTTTTGGCTTGATTGCTGTTTGAATGAATGATTTAAACGTTGTGTCTTTTAATGGGTTGCGCTCTATTAACTCGGTTTTTTCTGCTTGATCAAAGGCGCGTTTTAGTAGTTGAAAATGATGGCGAATAGAGCTCAATGCATAATCATCATTTTGCATTGGCCAAATCAAGTGGTTTTCACATTCAACATTAGAGAACGTGGCTAATTCGCACTGACCTAACTTTGGTATTAAGTGGGTTTCTATCGTCGACTTTATATTAATACGGCGTTTTTCAGATATTGTTTTATCTGCTTCTTGACGACTCGAAAACCATGCTAATAATTCGCTAACTGTTTCAAATTGATTGGTAATAACGGGTAAATCTAATTGATGCTTCGTCATTAAATCTGGCACTAGCTCAAGCATTTTTTTACAGTTGAATAAAGGCCATACTCCAACTTTATGCCAATTGCCTGATTTAAAGTCGACTAAAAACCATGAGCCTGTTTTACGTGATGCATGCATTCTTAGCACAAGCGGATAGCGCGGATCACGAAACCGATTAAACCCAGCGCTAACTTGCTGTTTTATTAGGTTGTCTGTGAGGTTAGCGCGGTAATGGCTCATTATTTAATCACACCTTATTAAGAAAATTTGTGGATAACTAAAACGTGTATTGCTGTTCGATTTCTTTTAAAGCTTTCATATCTTCATGAACGCGGCGGCGGCGAACCTTCGCAGGATCAGCTTTTGTTAGGATTTGTCGCGAAGGGCGTTTCCAACCTGAATACGGTGTATAGTTTTTGTGTAAAGGCTCTAAAAATTGTTCTTTCATTTCATATCTCCACTGGCAATTAAACACCCCGTTAACCACTCACGGGCCTCAGCTAAGCGTCGGTTATAAGTTCTTAAACTCATACCAAGCCTTAGCGCTCTATCAACTCGTTTCGCATCTACTGGTAAGTTCTTTATGAGCAATGCGCCGTATTCATAGCGACACACAAGCACAGCGTTCTTGTTTTTTTCTTTTAACCGCGAAAGCGCTGACTCAATTGTTAGCTCAACGCAGTCGGTCACTAATGCCCTGCTGCCTGAACAGCCACGGGCAAAACTGCCCTGCTCCATAATAATTTGCATAATTGATGTGCTACGACGAACGGCGCCCGAATGCACCCAACGGGCCCACAACTCTAAATAAGCATCAAGCTCTCGTTCTTGTGTCTTACTGCGCACCGAACCAACCATAATCACTTACTCTTTTTCGCACTTACGCGATTATTTCGGTGCTTTATTCGGCACTCGCTAAGTAATTCATCAGGCGTTAGAACGTGGCCAGGTAAACACTTATTAACGACCTTATCTGTAAAATAAAAATCCCCCCGGGCACAGCTAACATCGTTATAAATTGGGCGCGATAAATTGCTCCCATACTGATGGCAAATAATCGCTTTACGTGCTCTAAGCAGCTTTAATTCTTCTGCATTTTGTGGGTTGAAAACGAGCGTTACGCGGTGTTCGGTAAACATGCAGCCTGTATTAGCCGCATGATTAAGGCGTACTTTTTCGCTATCAGTCGTGCCCAAATTCACATAATCAAGCAGCCCTTTGTGCTGAGCACTTACGTGCCCGTACACAGCTCTTAGCGCTTCTGGAGTACCTGCAAACAAAACAATAATCATGAGCTCACCTTTTTGTTTTTCTTATTCGAAAACGCTTGTTGCCACTTTTCCAAATCAATCTTGTTTTCACTCTTTAACAAGATAATTTGGCACTGTGTTGGGCGTGGGAATCGCTCAAGGGCGTAATAGCTATAAACGGTTCGGTGCAGCAAACCTAAATGTGCAGCCGCATCCTTTGATGAACCGCCAAACTTTGTATTTACCCACTCTGCAAATGTCATAAAAACACCTTATGTGATTTTTATTAGACAATAACACGTATCGTGGTATTTAAAAATACTTATAGCATGCTTTTTGTGGGTTTGCAGCTAGCAATTAACACATTTTGTGTTACCATCTTAAAAATACACGGTTAACATGAGCAGCCTATGAAGACTCTTACAGTGAATGAACAAGGCCCAGCAACAATTACTGAGCGACTTAAAGAGCTAAGAACCAGTAAAAAACTGTTACAGCGCGAAGCTGCAAAGAAAGTTGGGTTAAGCCCGACTGCTTGGTCTAATTATGAAACGGGACTACGTACGCCCAGTGGCGAGCTACTAAAAGAAATTGCCAGAGCGTTTGATGTATCACTTGAATACGTGCTTGGCCTGAACGCAAACATCGATGGCAGTTCGCCTCACTATGCAGTGAACGATACAAGTGAAGTGGCAATTAATCGTAAAACGTTAAAGTCTCTTAATATTTCAGAACATAATTTGCGTGAAGTAACAGTGACAGATGACGCCATGACAGATGCCTTTAACAAAGGCGAAACCGTGTTCATTGATACAGGTGTTACGCGTGTATCAAAACAACCTGGCATCTATGCGATTCAAGATGATTCAGGGGTTGTATTGCGAGGTATTCGCGGCGAGATAGGCGGCGGTTTCACCCTATTTACTCACAACAAAAAAGATTACAGCGACCAACCAATGACAGAAAGCCAATTACAAAACCTCGACATTATCGGGAAGTACATTGGTCACTGGCAATGGGCTGATAAAAAGCTGTAATGGCTTTTTTTCGCCAACAAAAACCACAAAACGTGATCAAACCGAAAATATACACACAACGAAGGACTACCAAATGACTACACTCGCGCAAGCACAAAGAAACACTTTAAAGTCACTGAATCGCGAAGGTGGGCGCCTTCTTTCAATGAAGAACAACGCAGAGGCGATCATTCGCTTAAGTGAAGGGAGTGTTACACCCGAAATCGTTGAGCAAATTATTATGCATGCACTTGCTATACAGCACGATGCAGAAGATACACAGCTTGCGTTACAAAACACCGCCATTGCGATTGGTGATTTAAACGTAGTAGCAATAACACAACAAGGATAGCCGCCATGTTAAACGAGCATGAAAAAACGATATTAAACCAACTGGCCGAGGGCAAAACCAATTATGAAATTGGTAGTTCCCTTGGTTATAACCAAACCGAGTTAGGTGTGCAGCTGCGGTTCATGCAAGCAAAGGTTGGGGCTAAAACCCTTGCTCATTTAATGCACCGTGCTTGGCAGTTAGGGTTATTGGGCACTCGCACATTATGCCTTTGCTTGGCTGTGTTAGGAGCAAGCCACATTAGCGACACAAAAGCCATGCGCCCCGTTCGTTTAGTTCGTACTCATGTTCGTGTAGCTCGACGCGTAGAGGTAGCATAATGGCGTCAATCAACAACCATGCTAGCAAAAGCACCAAACGGCATCGCGATACAACCCGCACACCTTTGTGGCTCTTTGCTGCATTTAACAGCCAATACAACTATGTACTTGATGCTGCAGCAACAAAGCAATCGGCTTTATGTGATCACTTTTACACAAAGCAGCGCAATGCATTAAAGATAGATTGGTCTGCAGACATTATCCCATTTGAAGAAACGCCCGCTGTTTGGATAAACCCACCCTATAGCAACATTCTGCCATGGGTAGACAAAAGCGTAGAGCAGCAAAATAAAGGTGTATTAAGCACCTTACTCGTGCCGCGCGACAATCGTACCGAATGGTGGCCGCACGACAGAGCTAGCAAAATTATAGACATTGTTGGCTACTACGAAGAACAGGGCGTGTATAAAAGCGGGCCTAATAAAGGCAAGCCAAAATTAAAATGGCGCAGTGGTGGTATTCGCTTTATCAATTCACGAACTGGTAAAGAAGAACCGGCAGAACTCAACAAACCAATGTGCCTCATTGAGTTTAACCCACACCTAATTGGTCAGCCTTGCCAATTTGGCACAATTCAAAAAAACGTACTTATGGCCATGGGCCACAACGCATTAAACGAGAAATAACATGACAAACGAGCAACCAAGTCACGACCAGATCACAGACATACTAACTCAAGTGCATTCATCTGATTTATTAACTGCATTTATCCATGCTTACAACCAAGAGCAAGCAGAAAGTGAAGAACAACAAACAATCCATGAGCTTTATAAACAAAACACAGCTGATGAAATCCAGATACTAAAATCTCAACTTGAAGCAGAAAAGCGACTTGTTGCCTCTCAGCAAGAAAGCCTAGCGCAGCAAACAGAAGATTTAAAAAAAGCTGCTAAAGCGATTGAAGATGCACAAACACTCGCAAAGGCGACAACAGCGCAACTTAATCAAATAACAACGCTAAAGCAGCAATTAGAAGCTACTCAGCAAGCCGTTCGTGAACTAAAGCAACTCAACCCAGAAAAGCTAAAAGAACAAATAAAGCGCACTAAAGAGGCTAACGTAAAAGCCCAATCGCGTAATAAAAAATTAATGCTTGAAGCTAAAGAATACCGCAAAACGATTGCCCACCATGAGCAGCGTTATAACGAATGCATTAACAAAATACGCCAGCAAAAAGCAGAGCTAGAACATAACACAGGCGCGGGCCTATACCACAAAGGCAAAGATCACTTAATAATTTGGCCGCAAAAAACAAAAATGGAACGACCAGACGGCAGCATATTTGAAAGCAGATCATTGTTATACCTACACCAAAGTGGGCGTGGTGGCTTAGTTACATTTGACCCAGAAACAGGCGCACAACTTTGCGCAGCCCCCAAAGGCGGGTTAAGAATGGCCGATGAAACCATAGAATATGCAAAAGATTGGTTATTTACCGTTAACGAACTGCAAGATGGGGTGGTACACGATAAAGACATGATCCCCGTTAATCACAACCTTTAAGTTAAAAGATGGGTATCGTTATGGGACAAAAAACAAAACATGGTGATTACATATCGCTGTACTGGGAAGATAAAACCCATGAGTACTTACGTGGGCACGTAACCACCGAAGAAGCGCAAAAAGTGCTCGATTTTGAATGTGGTGATATTAAAATCACCGGCATTCGGCATACTTATGCTTTTTGGGGGGTTGGAATTGATGAAGTTGGCGAACCTTGTTCTTTGTTCTACCCAAGAGAAACACCTGGTAGAGGCCGTTTTAAAGTAACAGAAATATCATTCGAGAAGACCACTGATGAAAGTTAGCGTTGACGGCATGCGCCGAAATATGACCGATGATTTAACTAGATTGCGTGAAGCAATTTTGTCGATCACTGACAATCTTTACCAAGATGATAAACAAGAAATAATCGATAGCTTTGACCAAGTCGCGTGTAATCAAAACAGTTTTAACTGTATGTACGACGATGAAAACCCATCATTTAATGACTTGCGTGATTCATGTGAAGTAGAGCTAATTGGTGATTATGATTAACCCCTCACTATACTAGCCCGCCATGCGGGCCCCCCTCCCACTTTGCCAATTAACTAATAATAACCATATACCTCTACCTACCAAAACCACACAAAAAAGTATTTAATAAATATTTATTGAGTATTTATTAAATACTACTTGCATATTTAAAAAGTATGTTTTACTTTAATTAGGCCAACAAGAGGAAACGAGCATGATTATAGTACTAGCACACCAAAAAGGCGGGGTTGGCAAAACCACCACTGCTTTAAATTTAGTCGAAATAATGAAACCGGACATCATAATTGACCAAGATGCACACGATGGTATTTCGTTCTTAAATGAATATAGAGAGCCAGGTAATAAACTAAATGTTATTCACGGCCTTGATAAAGCACGCATGATCAAGACACTAAGGCAAAGCGAACAAGGTAAAATGATTGTAGTTGACTGCGGCGGCTTCGATTCAGATGTAAACCGTGTAGCCATCGCCTTGGCCGATGTTGTTTTGGTACCAAGCAACGACGACATAAAAGAGGTTAAAGGGTTAAATCGCTTTAACGATATGCTCGTAGAAATAAGTAATGATTTAGGCGAACAACAAGTTGGCCATGTGTTCTTAACGCGAACGCACCCTAGCCGTAAACACTTTGAAGACTTCGAAGGCTTTGTGAATGAAATGTCTCATTTAAAAATGCTTTCTACGCGCATACCAACAAGCAAATTTCATAACATCGCCCATTTTGAAGGTGTGGGCGTAACCGCGCACCGAAAAACCAAATACAGCGATGCTGCAAGAGATATCAAAGCATTAGCAAAAGAAGTAACGCTTTTATTAGAGAGTAAGAAAAATGAGCAATAAATTTAGTAGAGTCACTGAATCAAACGTTGGTAAAGGTGCAGCGCTGAGTGAGAACAAACAGCCTAGTGAAAAAACCACCAAATCAAAAGTATTGAACAAATTACCAGTAAGCTTAGAAGAACGCTTTAATAAGCTAAAAGACGCTGGCAAATATCACGGTAACTTTAGCGCTTTTATTTATGACTCGATAGCTGAAAAGTTAGAGAAAGAAGAGTAAAGGCAAGATAAAGCCGGTGAACTTCGACCCCCACCGGCTTAACACGCAACACCCAAAGAGGAACTTTAAATGTCACATGAAACACAATATACAGCAATTGAAAAAATGCGTCTAATTGATTTACATACACTGTCACCAGATTTACTGGCTAATTGGCTTGCAACTAAGCCGCTTTGGTTTCGAGAATCGATTGGCCGTTATTTAATTGAGTAACGCTGTCACCTAGCAATATGGCGATCCGCTGTGCTACACAAAGCAAATGCGGATCGTCCTCTGTTGCTCTAGCCAGAACCACCGCCAATGAGTGCGCTTCATTTATATTTTCGATTGTTTTTGCGCTTGAATTGTCCATAACTTATCCCTGAATAACGACTTAATCACCGCTGAAAAAGTACCATAAATTTCAGCGAATGCAATAAAAACTTACAAAATGTAAGTTTTGTGATTTTAAGGGAATGAAATTACAAAAAAAGTCGGTTACTATATCGGCAATAATAACAAGGTACCCGCATGTTTAAAAAGCAAGATAAACAACTAACTGCACAACAACAGCACGTTAAAGACGTGTTTCGCCGTGTTTGTTTAGCTTACCAATTAAATAACAATGCTGAATTAGAAAGGCACTTAGGTTTGAGTACTTCTTTTTGCACAGCAAGAATAAATCGGGCGTCGTTACCTTATGAAGTTATTGACCAAACATGCCGTGAAACAGGCATAAGCTTTGATCAACTTTTATATGGTACCCCAGTGAAGCAAATAGACGGAAACGATCTGCTCGTAATTAAAAACGGCCTAATTAAAAGCTTACTTGAATTGAAAGGTGGCGGTTTTATTAATAAGGCCGACACACCTGATGACATAGAGAACCTAGCAAAGATTCAAGCGGCCAGCATAGAACATGAATTAAATTTACACTGGACTAAAAACAAAAAAGACAGCGCTTAGCTGTCTTTTTTGTCTTGGTTAAACTTAGCGTAAATAACGCGGCTACCATTCTTTTCTTCAATTTGCCGCATTAGCTCACCTAAGCTCAATTCAGGTTCAGGCTCTTTTGAGCTTAAATCTATATCAGCTAACTCAAAATCATAACGACGCATCGTTGTTGTTTTGCCAATCATTAATTCAAGATCAGTTTTAATTTTTTCAGCTTTGGCATGTAACTCAAAAGCGCGGGTTGGGTTAGTTTCATTTTTGAAATCAATAGACAAACGAGCATACTGCTCAGATAAGTTACGTACTTGCTTATCAAAGTAACGGTTTTTCATTGTAAAAACCGTGCTAAGAATAAGCAGGAACGCTGCAGCTGCAATAGCAATGATAAAAATTGTTGTCATTCTCGCCCCCTTGGCAAACTCAAGCCAATTATACACCCGAATCGTGTACGAAGAACATTAGGAAAAAGCATGGCTATTGCCAACAATGAACTTGCGCATAACACAATGAAACTATAGATATAATGCAAAAATATATATGTTTCTTGCACATCAAGTACAACCACCTTAAACCACAGTAAAAAATGCGCGGTGGCCACCAATCCCGTTAATTTGATGACAGCAAAAAACAACGGGCCAAACTTAAAACTTAACTGTTTATGCAACCAGTAAACGACATACATGCTGAGTATATTAACGGCAAATAATGCAAGGTAAACATTTTGCGCCGAATGCCAATTACCTGTCTCGGCAATATACACTAATACACGTTCCATCAATAACGATGTAAGCAAGTACTTTACACACACTACCGCTATCGATAGAAAGTCGGTAAATAACTCTCTATTGAAGTGGGCTCTATATATAGAGAACACTAGCGCAATAAAGTACGCCAGAGCGATCAAGCTTTGCCAAGAAAACACTTCATGTGTAGACCTAACAACAAGAAATTCATTATATAATTCAGCGAGGTAATCAAACATGCTCACTCCTTTGATAGAGTGGCTAGAATATCTCTTTGGGCACAAAAAAACCAGCTATAAAGCTGGCTTTCACTGACGAATCAATTTTAGTTTTCTTTTTTCTTTGGGGGCATGATCACAATGCCGCCAGAACCTTGTAAGGTTTCTTTTTTAGGTGGCATAATCACGATACCGCCAGAACCTTGAAGTTTGCGCGTATCAATATTTGCCACTGGTAATGCGCCAGTTGAAAGAGTGCTTAGTAAAAGTGCTGATAATGTCATGTATATATTTCCTTAATAGTAGTTAACCCCCTTCTTTAGCAATTTACTTGCCATCTTTAATTTGACACTGAATACACTTTAGGGTTTACCCTAGAGTTTATTAAATTCGCTTTGATATCAGCCCACTATGTAAACTCTAGCGATACTAAAACAACCCTAAAGTTGAAAGGCACGGATTGGCAAAGAATTACGCATACATACGCATTAGCGATGGCCATAAACAGGACTCGAAAGGCCAGCGCGATAAAATCACCCGTTACGCTGAGCAACACGGGCTATTTATATACAAATGGTATGAATACACACTGAGCGGTTCACAAACCGACAAAGCCCAGCGCGGCCTTGTTGATTTAATCGAGCGTCTTGCGCCAGGTGATCGCGTATTAGTTAATGACATTGAACGACTAGGCCGAGATTCAATCAGCGATATAATGGAAGTGACCACCCGGATTATAAATGCCGGGGCAGAGCTGCATTTTTGCTTAACTGGTGACACCCTCACACCCAGCCATAAAAACGACATTGGCCAATTCTTTATACAAATAGGGCAAGCTTTTGCCGCTCAAGACTTCAGCAAACAACGCAGCCGAAAAGCAAAAGCAGCAGCTAAGCGCCGCCAAGAACAGGGCTTACCTGCAGGACGGGCTAAAGGCGCGATTATTAAAAGCAAACTTGATACAAACGAAAACCAAATACTTTTTTGGTTAAGCCAAGATGTATTTAAAAGTGAAATTGCGAGGCGCTTAGGTGTAAGCAGCACCGCATTAATAAAATGGCTCGATCGCCGTGATGAACTAATATGCCAAGCCCGCGAACGGGGATTGTACGAAAACGGATTAAGTATTAGTGAAATAAAAGAGAGATTAAAAGCCAAATATAGTGACTAGCTTTTAATCTCAGATAAATCTAAATATGGCATAAGCTTTAAATCAGCAAGTTGCTTAGCTTCACCATGTTTAATTTTCTTACAGCAAGTCCATATATATACATTATCTTTTTTAAGCCTTTTACCATATGCCGTAACAACCAGTTTGGCCCCTCTGGTTAATCGTGGGGTGCGAGCTGCTACAGCGAGCAGGATCGATTCATCACTCGTATCAGACGGCAATTTACATAGGTACCGCTCATGCCATTCATGGTCTGGATATTCACCAATGACTACTACACCAAATTGCACGCCGCGCCTAATGTTTGATGCATCTACTAATGGCCCTTCTGTACTCATAATATATTCAAGACCATTTCAAGCAGCTGCTTTTGTTTGCTGTCTTTTGTATGTTGGATGGCATGAAACTATTGAATAAATATATTCAGCTGTTGCACTTACCGTTTTAGAATTTTTAACTAATTTACCATCAAAAACACAAACGCCTTGCCAACAATCCGCCGCACGGGAATAGTCCAGTTTTTGATTGAATACTTTAAAAATTGAATCGAAACTCACATTGTCGGATTTAATTTTCTTTAATGATTGGGCATAGCCAGCTATAAACACAGCATGAGGCGCAATTGTTTGCTCTCTTAAATTTTGCGCGGTTTTAATATAAAAATCCTGCCATACACTAAGGCTTGTAAACACTTTCCACATTTCATCAAGATTTGAAATATCATCTTCACTAATATCATCATCGATTTTGCAATTAAGCATATCAAGTGATGCATCTACTAAATGTTTATATGCAAAACGTTTTGGGTTTTTGCCAGAACAACTCGACTTATCAAACTCTAAATCACTTAATTTAAAATACCTCCTAATGGTTGAATTGATAACAGCGCCGGTTCTTTCTTTCTTTCTATATAGTGAATTCAAATTTGCATTAGGCTTAACCATATTGCTATTGATTATACTGAACTGGTGCTGCCTATCTTCCAAGCCGCTATCAAGGCGAACCATAATAGCTACAGTGTCATATTGAAACATATCATCAATAACCATCCCCATGGCACCAAGAGCACTTTTTAGCCCTTGTATTCCTGTTGCACGGTGCTGGCCATCTATAAACCACCACCGCGATGTTTCAGGAACAGACAGAAAAACAGCATCACCGAAACTGTTTTCTAAATCCTCATTCTTTATGTGGCTAGTAGTGAAATCTGCATCGTCATAGATCACCGAACCAACAATATCTTTGCTTGGGGTGAAGTCCTCAATAGTTGCAGTCAAAGAGGGGATCACATAATTAGTGCTGTTGTTTAAAATATAACTTGTAACCCCTTTTGCTCTTTTTCCGTTAACAGGTCGCTGGCTTCGAGTAAATGCAGAGCCAATATCAGCTTCAAACAGTTCAGCCAAAACAGCAAGAGGCATCATGATTGTATAAACACTGTGCTTGCCTTGCTTTCCATGGACTGCAGCAAACGCCCTCTTTTTAGGAAGCTCTAAGCTAAACTTGGCAATTTCATTTACTCGTTCTTGATATGAATTTTTACTCATTTTAACACCCGCTATTCTTCATCTATAAAACTGTTTGTTTTTTGAGTTACTACTAATTTAATTTGCGTGTTAGTGCCATTTAAATTTAAAGTGCCTAACCACGCTTGGTTTGTCGGATACTCTGGATCGGTATCATTAACCAAGCCTTTTAATATTTCTGAAAATAACGGCGATTCATTAGCAATCATTTGCATAACTTGATCACCATCATATTCAGGATTGTCAAAACGATTCATATAAACTCCAAAGGTCTTATTGGCACAGCTCCACGCTGTGCCCTTTTATTAAGCTGCGTTAATCTCTAGGTAATAAAGATAGTCATCCCACACTTCATAAAAACAGTCTTCAACATAACCATATAAATCACCTAGTTCACTTCTACATTGCTTAGGTGCATCCTTACCAAGCTCACCATTAATAAGCATTAGCTCTATTTTTTTATGAACCTTTGCTTGTTTACTTACTAAAGAGTCATGCTTTTTCTGCAAGGTTTTGGTTGGCTTTTCTAAAGCTTCAGCTGTTTCAATTTTTTTATACGCATCATTAATCTGATCACAGATATCACGTTCAGCAGCCCAAAGTTTTGCGAATTTGATTTTTGTAGAAGTTTTCATGTTAATCCTTGTTGTTTAATCATCTTTGACTTAAGACAACTACAGTTTAATCATTTTTGATTTAATGTAAAGCTATTTTTAATCTTTTTTGATTAAAAATTATTTCCATATATAATGGCTAAAAACTTATGATGCAGAAAATGGCGATGCCTAAGAAAATAGAAAACGACAGAACCTATATTGAAGCGGGGTTAAATGCGCTTATTAGAATGAAACAGCCGGGCGAAAGCCACAGAGATGTTTTTACAAAAGTGATGGGCCGAGAACCTGAATCACAAAGTGAACTCAACACGTTTTCGAACAGGCTTAAAATTTATAGGGGAAACCCTGGGTTAGATTTTATTGGCAAGTTTGCTAGCGCCTACCCAGAATTGAGAAATATGACGGTTGGGCAGCTTTTAGGTATTGATGAATAAATTTAAGAGCCCTTATCAAGTTCTCTCATTTGAACATCAAATCTGGTTACGCCATGCTTATTTAACAGCGCGGCAAGCTGATCAAGTCGCCAAGTGCGCAGTTCGTCAACACGGCCATGACGAACTGTAAACGCTGTTTGCGTATCAGCAATGATGGCGATAACATGAAACTTATTGCGTTGGCCGCTTTGATTGGCAATCACTTTATTGATTGCTCGCGTTTTCAGTAAGCGTAAAAACTCACCTTCTTTTACTCTGTTAAATTCAACTGCCATTATATTTTGTCATTTTGTAGTGTTTATTTTGTCATTTTGTTGGTAAACGCCGAGTAAATCAAATATAAGATACTCATTAGGTGGATCGTGGCGGCCAATCACATGCCACTGCCCTTCTTTATATATTTGATACGTTGTGTCGAACTCGCCGCGATGTATCGATGGTAAAGCAAAAACACGGTACCGCTCTCTTACGCATGCCAGGTATTCTAAAAAGTCACCGCTATTGGTTAACACGGTCATGCTACTTCGCTATTAATATATACAGACTCTTGGTTAGCCCTTATAAGCGCCTCGGCCATTAATGGGCTTACTGCATTACCAACCCGTTTAACCTGCTCAGATTTACTAATAGGTTTACCATTTTCATCGTGTGATATTTTATAATCCTCGTTAAAGCCCATTGCTAAGAAAAGCTCTTTAGGCGTAAAAACCCGCAACTTGATATCAAAAATTTTATAAAGCTGCCTGTGTACTGTCACTAATGCATAGCGGTCTTTTGTTGTAAATGTACCAACGGGTTCGGTTACTGGCCGTGCGGTGGCTGTCCCAAAGTATTTAACCAAGAACGCATTAACCACATAAAAATGATTACCACCACTTGTTATTGTGTGCATTGGCTCATTCATCGTATGGCCAACGCAGCCATTCCTTAATTTAAGAACAAATGATGCTGCTAATTTACTATGATCAGCTTTTGTAAATGGAATTGGAGCAATAAAGGGGTCGGGATGATTAAACACAAATTTATCTAAACCTATCTCTATTCGCTTTAGTGTTTTTTGGGCCAATGGGCGCTTGCGAGTGAATATACTTTCTCCCTCTAAACTCCAATCAATACATTCAGATATCGGCCTCTGGTTTTCAATTGGCAGCTCTTTTGGAAAGCGAACCGGCTTACCATCTAACCGACCAAACATAAAAAACCGTGGGCGAGTGGTAGCAGCACCGACACTTGATGCCGTTATTTCTTTTTGTTTTAAGTCATAGCCAAGCCCTTTAAATAGCTTTAGCTTTAAAGCGATATTGTATTGTATGTCGGCGTATTGAACGGCCTCTTTCCATGCTGGGTGATTAGGCTTTAAGCCTGTAGTAAGCGCAGCAATAAAACCATTGAACGTTTCGCCTTTTCTTTCTGGATCAGGGTATGAGTTACCATGTTCGTCTGTAATTAACGGGCCCCATGTTTTAAATTCTTTGACGTTTTCAAAGCCAAACGAACGTACCTGTACGAGCAAAGCACATTTAACAACAACCCATGCCAAAGCCCTTATATTTTTTTCAACCGGCTTGCCACCTGACGCAATAGTAAAATGCGTGCAATCAGGGCTAAACCAAGCAAAGCCAATCTTTTTACCTGCGCACATGGCTACAGGATCGACATTCCAAACAGATTCGCGCGTATGCTTTGTATATGGGTGATTCATTTTATGCATAGCAATGGCTGCAGGATCATGATTTATTGCATAGTCAATATGTTTACCCGTGGCCCATTCGTAGCCCAAACTAGCGCCACCGCCACCACAAAAAAAATCAACAGAAATTTCATCATCCAAAATCACAACCCACACCCCGAAGTAAAATACAAAAATAACACAAAACGTGTTGCCATGATTGTATTTATAGCATGCTCTTTATGACTTTGCAGCAATAAATTTAAGTGAGTGGAAGGTTTGTTTTTTTCGTTAAAAATATTTAATGAATATCTATTGAATATTTAATAAGTATCTTATGAATACTTTATGTTTATTTAGATGATGCATACGCGATGCTGATTGGCTACCATCAAAGATTAGCCACAACTTAAGGATAGGATCACATGGCAGAAAAAAAGCGCACTTCACTTTTTACATATTTAGTTTTAGCAGGTGTTATTGGGGCTGTTTACTTAAGTACGCAACAACCACAAGAACCGGTGCAACTTGCACCGGTTAAAGCGAGTCAATTTCAGACTATTATGCAACAGCTAAGTATGACGTTTGATCAAAGCACGTTAGATAACGGCCAACTGCAAGTACAATTCACACTAAACAATAACAGCGCAAACACTATCGCCAACATCGAATTTAGATGCACTGAATTTGACAGCAGCAATAAATGGCTTACCCGCTATGTGCAAATAGAGCCTAGCGCGTTACTACCAAACAGCACTGGTGAATACACTCACATTATGGGCCTGTCTCACCCAAGCGCACATGCAACTCAATGTGTAGTTATGGACTTTAAATATAATTAAACAGGGGATAAATAGGATTATTAAACGGGGTAATTTGGAAGCGAGCGGCCTCGGTGACTCCACCGAAGCACAAACGCCGACTGAGTTAGCTCAATCCATTTAAGATGATTATCTTTACGTAGTCTTTAGCAGTCAACTATACAGTGTATATTAAGCCATAAAAATACTTTATAAATATATTTGAAGTATTCACCAAATATTTTAAAACTCGCTCACTACCCCAGCGCGGCACAATAAGCCGCGCCAGGCGCTATAACTTATTTTTCGATGCTCTGGTTTATCGGTTGCGGTTTCCCACTTGCGAACAACAGTAGAACCTTTGTGGTTCCATGATACACCGACTATTTTTGCAACGTCTGTTTGTGACCAACCCATTATAGAGCGCAAAGCGCGTATATCGGCAGGGGTAGGCTGTTCAAACTCGCCCGATTCCATCGAGTTAGCAAAAGTTCGGTTTTTAAAACCCTCAAGTGTAGTGGGCGCTGAACTAACGTTATACGGTTTATGTAATTCACTCATATTGTAGTCGGGGCCACTTGGCCCCGCTCCTTTTGTTAAATTAAACCACGCTGTGCAAAGCTGGTGTGACCTTCGGTACCTACCACAATGTGGTCAAGTACTTTTACATCAATTAAGCGAAGTGCAGCGCTTAACTTTGTTGTAATGTGTTTGTCAGCTTCGCTTGGCTCAGCAATACCGCTTGGGTGGTTGTGTGTAAAGATAACTGCAGCGGCATTGTGTGCTAAAACCAGCTTGATCACTTCACGCGGGTAAACGCTTGCAGCATTGATTGTGCCTGAAAACAACTCAACAAATTCAATTAAACGGTTTTGCGAATCAAGTAATGCAACTGCAAACACTTCGTGTGCGTATGTCACTAACTTAGTTTCACATAGCTTAGCTGCAGTGAAAGGGTCAGTTAAAGCTGCAGTTGTTTTTGCTTTTGCTTCAATGATTGCTGCAGCTTCAAAAATAACTGCTTGCTGTTCTTTATTGAAAAGTTGGTAAAACATGGATTATCTCCTGATTATGGTCATGGACTCATTCCCGACCTTCGAGATAATAATACCGCCCCTTTGGGGTGGTGTAAAGTGTTATTTTAAGTATTTTATAAATATTTATTAAATATCTACAAAGTATTTATTTGGGGCAATTCGGTGGGTTGTCTAAATAAGCGAATAGAGCTTGTTACTACTCCCTCTACACAGTATTGATCATGCTCAGTTAATTTAATTGGTGGGTTATCTGGATTTGCTGAGCAAAGCTGATTGTTGATCATGTCTGCAATTTTACATACAAACAGGCCATTGTATGTGGCCACAATAACATCGTTATGTTTCACTGTTGCTTTGCGGTCAATCAGTAATAAATCGCCGTCAAATATGCCAACCCCTTCCATGCTTCTACCAGAAGCACGCCCCATAAAACTAGAAACAGGATCGAGTAGTAAATCATTTAGTGTTTTATTTAACTGTTTTACAGCTGGCCCAACCGCTGCATTGCTATCTGTCATAATGTTATGCCCATTATTCACAAGGTATTTTTAAACCTTTTTACTATTTTTAGTATTTTTAAACCTTTTTAGCATGGCTGCAAGCTGTATAAATAAAGGCTTTAAAACTAGTTACTATGGGAATCACCTTAAGTCATTATGGAAAACAGCCTAAGTAAGTATGGGAATCACCTTAAGTCATTATGGAAAATAGCTTAAGTTACTATGGGAATCACCTTAAGTTAAATTGCTTTATTAACAGGGTTGTTATGCTACTATGGGGAAAAAATAAAACACCCATACAACACAATGCAAGCGCTAACAAAAACAAAAAAGCAAAACCTGATAACACAATCAAATGAAATTTCAGAAGCGGCTTATTATTTATCGCTAAAGGCTAAGCGCGTGCTGTGGATGTGCTTTAGCCAGTTGAAAAACAATGAAGATGTGATCGAGTCTCGATTTACAGATGGTCAGTTTAATGTTTACGTGAATGATTACCAAACACTCTTTAACGTGAGCACGCCAACGGCCAGCGCTGATGTTAAGGCGGGTTTAAGTGAGATAAGCACAAGTAGTGTTAAGTTTTATCCAAAGGATGGGGAATACGAAGAACACGAATACCCGTGGCTAATCGAAAAAGCGGCCCGCCGTGGTCGAGGTTCTTACCGCGTTGACTTCAACCCGCGCTTGGTACCTTACATCATCGGTTTGACGCAGCAATTCACAAAGTTTTATCTGCATGAGTGCGGTACCATCAAAAACAGTCGCACAATTCGCTTATACGAAAACCTTTGCCAGTTTAGAAGCAGCGGCGTGTGGATTAGTAGCCCGCAATGGATAGCTGATCGTTACCAGCTGCCCGAATCACAGCGCGATAACTTTGCAGAAATGAAACGCAGCTTTATAGAACCCTCGTTAAAACGCATAAATAAAGAAACCCCATTAAACGTGGCATACACAACAAAATTAAAGGGCGGTAAAGTTGACCAGATCATGTTTACCATTGTTGATGGCGCCCAAACTTAAGCTAATTCCCACAACACGACCAAATCACCTATTTAAAGTTAAGCTAATTCCCATAATTGGCGCCTTATTATGCCAGGTACTTACTAGCCGCAAGGTTAACTTAAGCTAATTTCCACAATCAGTGCTGCCACTGGCGCTTAATTTGCAGCGTTAAACCAATAGTTAAGCCAATTCCCACAACACGACCAAATCACTATTTAAAGTTAAGCTAATTCCCATAATTACTGTGACTTGTCACGCTTTAATAATATCGGACTTACATACACAACAGCGGCTCATTTAGCACAGCAGCAATAAGCGAGCACTCAATGCGCTTGCGCATGATAAGCCCAAACCATCTAAACCTGTTTAAAAATGCAAATGGGCGCACTGTGCGAAGCTAGGCACAGATTTTGATGCCCCCTTTGATAGACCAATAATTGTTTGAGCTTAACGCCCCTCAGTGCTTATTTAAGCGCTAATCTGTCAGATGGGGGCTTGGGAGCCCCCGCAGCTTTGCTGCGAAGTGGGGCAACCTCATTAAACTATACCGCCATGGGCGATAGCCCATCGAAGCGGATTTCCTTATACACAGCTTGCTGTGCGTATAAGTTATATAGCTGTTTATTAGTTAGAAGATAATTTTGCACTTTAAACCACGCTGATAGCACTTTAGACCAATTCAGCCTTGCACTTTAAATGTATAAGTAAAGAAATAGGTCTAAAAGTAGAGTGAAAACAGGTAGCGAATAAGAAAAGGGTGGGAGCTAAAAGGTTGGGGTAGGGCGATCATGGCCAAGATCGGCGCTGTAATGCCCTATAAAGCACGACAAAAGCCACGCTTATGCGTGGTGGTTAATTAACTGGCGATGGTGTCAGGGGGTGAATAGCCCGCTTGGCTGCGCATTTTTGCAACCTCTTGGTTTACTAGCGCTTTAAATACTTCGATTGGGGTATGGTTAAGGTCTTGGCCTAAACGCTTAATAACGACTTGCTGCGCTATGTCGCGTTGCTGTTGTGGGGTTTTAGTTAAGGTTCTGCGCTTAGCCTTGCTGATTTCTCGTTTATCTTTTAGACGTTCAAAGGCTCGGCGGTAATGTGACAAGCGACACCATGTTTTTATCTCGCTTAACGACATATTGCCCAGCTGCGACACTGTTAAACCTAGCAAGCCGCCTTTCTTCTTATGGTAAGCCAAGCGATTCTGGCGGTTCTTTTCGACACGTTCGGGCGTTATACCTAGCGCTTTAAAAAACAGCTCAGTTACTTCGTAATATTTATCTAGCCATTGGCCCTGATCTTTGTCCCATACTTGCCAATCTTTACGGGCCACAATCCAACCAAGATCGATCATATCTTTAAACGCACGGCTTGCGCGGCTAATGCTCGGTTTTGGGTTGTATGTGGGGTCGGCTTTAGCTTTTTCTTGCTCAGCTTGGCTAATCGTACTTAAGCCACACTGATTTGCAGCATTTGTTAAGCTAATTTGTACTTGGTGGGTAACTAGGTTTACATGCTCGCAAAATGCTTTTGCTAATGCTCGCATGGCTTTTTCGCGGTCAGGGTAGAATATTTTGTTACGTGAAAGGGCTGGACGCATGTAAACGGCTTCATCGCTTTTAACGATGTTCACTTGGTCGCACTTAACAACCAGATCACGAATAAACGCTAACCGTGTGGTGTGCGTTTTTGGTACCTCGTAATTTGGATTCGGATTTTGTACGCGATTACAGTACAAAAGCCCGTTGTTTTTATTGTTTTGCGACATCTATATGCTCGTTTACTTGCTATATTTTGGCGGGCTACATACAATAAACACTTGTTTGCGTTCATGCTCGTACGTAAGCAACAAACCTGCGGGCGGCTACTCGCAGGTTTAACCTCTCCAATTCACACTCACCTTGTGAGATGTGATCAATATAACACATAACGTGTATTGCGCAATGTAAAGATCGCAACAAAGGATCAAACGCTTATTTTTTAGGCGGGTTTAAGGGCGCTTAATTACTGACTTTTCCCACCGCCATGCACGCTCACAGTGATCGGCCCCATCAAACGGCTTTGCTAACAAATCAATAAAAAGCATTTGGTATAAATAGCGCTTATCGTTTCGTAGCCTATAACTGCGGGCCGAAATAGACTCAAGGTGCGTACCGTGGCAAATGCTGCAAATAAGCACATCTAAGCTATACAAGCTGTTAAAGGCCCATTTACTGCCAAGTAATGCCAATAAGGCAAGCAGAGTAAAAGGCAAAATAAATAATAAACCACTCAACAAGTAGCAAACCAAGGTTCTTAGCGTTTTAAGCATGGTAAACATGGGTTTCTCCAATAAAAAAGGGGCTATAAGCCCCTTGTTAGTCAACCTCAAGCATGGGCACCGTTTTACCCGCCAATGCATGAGTGCAGTCGTTTAAAAATTGCCAGTGACCACTACGAATAAAGCTATGGCACACAAAATCTTGCCCTTTGTAGTGGCCTTGAACCAGTAACGATGGGCTGAAAGTAGGGCTTTTAACATCGTTGTTAAAAGCCCACTTTGGCTGGTTTGGGTCGGGGCAATCTTGAGTGTAAATTGCATGCAACATTTCACAGCCCGGGCATTGCATTAAAAACACGCCAGGCTGATTGGCCACAGGGTTAATCAGTGCCACTGTCTATCCCCCACGTTGTAGCAAAGTGGTCGGTTGCAAGGCTGTGCGCCTCAACAATTTCGGCCTTTGTGCACTCAACCATTACACCCGTGGCCACATCAGCTGTTGACCAAGGGATAGTATCGTCTTCGTTAAGCTGCCAGTGCTTAATAAGGGCGTTGGCCATGCGTGTAATGCTTTTCTCGTCGGCATCAAACGTTTTTCCGGTTGAAATTTGAACCACGGCATTGTCAATCTGGCTTTGGCGCTGCAGTTTAAAAATGGTGACTTTGTACGGTTCGAGTACTTCATCTGAGGTTTTTACTGCAGGGCGCAATGGCTCTGTTGGTAGCGCTTTGGGTTCAACTTCTATCAATGCGCCGTCTTCGGTTGGAATAGGGTCAGGCAAGTTTGCGTTGTACTGGTCGACTTCGTTTAGTTCAACTAGATAGTCGTAATAACGTTCAGCCCAATCCCATTGCTCACCCAAGCTTACCAACTCAGCAAAGAGCGTTGTGATTTCTAAGTTAGCGCCCGTTGCAATTAAATGCTCAAGCTCGCTGATAAACTTAGTGTCGGGTCTTGGTTTTAGCTCTGGCAAACCGTTATTTAATAACGGCTCGGTGCCGTCTTCATTTAGAACAACAAAATCAATTAGTTTACTTATCATTTTTCATCCACCCTAATGCCTCTGAAGTATTATGTGTTCCGAACGGCAAGCTATTACCGTCGAAGTCTGTTCGTGTTGACTCGCTATCGGCAATACCAATCAGCCCGTTATCATTCCAGCTACCATTTGAGTACTTAAGTGCTGCATAGGCATATTCGATATAACCTTGTGAAGACACTTCTACTGGGTAACCTAAAGCTTTCACACCTGTAGAATCATTTGTTGGGGCTGGCTGGTTTATTACTTCATGCTGTGGTGGTTTGCTGGCATAAATTCGGCCATTGTTATTGTTCACGGTTACATGACGGGTAAGTGGGATAGTTGCGCCCCTTGCGTCTTCGAGTGTTGAACGACCAATCAACCCCGTTAATGAAAACTGTAAATCGCTACCAAACAGGTCATCGTAAGTTGAAGATACAAACACACCAAAACTATTCGCTAAATCTATAGGTGCATTCCTTAAAGATGCTACAGTTAAGCGGCTCTTTGTTTGATACTCTGCAATGTGAACTGTTCCTGCCGTTGGGGTGAAATAACGGCCGCTATTTACACCGTCTTTGCCTGATAAGTCAGCGTATGAGGTTTCAGACCACGTAACACCTAAATCAGCACTGTGACGCCAAGATTTAAAGTATTTGTCTAACCCGTTAACTGGGTGGGTGAATTTAAACAATTTCACCGTTCCATCTGGTATTTGTTCACACCAACCACCTTGCCAACCATTAACTAAATCTGTGCACTGAAGGATATCAGCAGGATCAGCAAATACATCGTTACATAAAAAGTAACCACCAACACGCGTTAATGATTTTGTGGTGTGAACAACAAGCCCGTTAGGTTTACAACCATTGTTTGTTGTAGTTTGGACAAACTTTTCACCTATACGTGTAACAATGGCTTTTTTATATGTTCCTGTCGCAGTCTCACAATAAACAACATCACCAACTTTAAAGTTTGTAGCTTCATCATTCAGGAAATCAATGTAGGTGTTGTTATCGGCGCTGGTAGCTGATTGATATACTTTGGTGAACGGTACGTAACCTAACCCGCGCTCTGAACCTGCTTTGTATCGCAAATCTGCTTCGCAAAAGTCCTTTTTAGTTAAGCCCCAAGCAGAATAGCGCATATCCCTTGCTACACCACCTTGGCCTTCAGCATAAATAGCATCGAAATAACGACCATCTTTTCGACCACTCAAGCCTGAGATAATTTTACCTGAGCCAGTTGCTACGGCTGCGCCCGATGTTAAAGTTCCAATATCAAAACAATCTGCAGTTGTTAGCGGTTTTTTATAAAGAGGCCTGTCCCAGTGCACCCCTGCATTTTGGGATGACGATATAAACATCCTGGTACCCATAGGGTTAAGGCTAGGGTGATGACCACCTGCGTTTAATCGACGAACAGTGCCACATACTAATAAATAACAATGGCCGTTGTGGCCACCTGCAGAAAATGGTGATGTGCCGTTACCAATATTCGCTTCGAAAATACCTTGTTCATTTTCAATATGAATTACACCGTTACCGTATCGATTGCTGATATAAAATCCTGAGTTAGCATCTGGTGAGTTCCAAGCCGCTAAGTGGTCTGGTATGTCGTCTTGTTTACCGCGTGGTTTTACTCTAACCATATCAGCAAAGGCTAAATCTTGACGGGTGCCCTTGTTAGTATCGAGTTGCAGCCAACTACCATTACCCGCGCCCGCGTATGATACACCGCGAAGCGTCCACTGATAAAACTTACCTGTTTGGTCATCAAAGAAAATTAAATTGTCAAAATCTGAGGCAATCTTTTTACGTTCGCTCTCTGTAGCCTGTTGCCAATTTACGCCAACACCACGGCTTTCAGTATCGCCCTTATACCATGCAAAGTACTCGGCAGGTCTAACAGTGTCGTACTCTGTTGGTACGCCGTTAATATTACCCGAACGGTTTTGGCAGTTACCCCAACGATATACAAAAGGGTCTTGGTCATTTATTTCACGAAGAAATAACTCAAACCCCCACATATCTTCACGGTCAATAACAACCTTGTTGGTTTCTGTTTCACTAGCAAATGCAATTGCAGGGGTTGCATGCAAGGTACTTAAGCCGGTGGCCGAGTCATACGTTCTTAAGCCTTCTTCTGCAGGTGGTAACTTTGCAGCGGCATAGTGATAATCAAAACTTTGTTGTAAGCCTAATTTAATCGCTACACCCGCCATATTTAATACAGGGTAATCTGTTTTTGAAATGGCGTCAGAGCTTGCCTCTTTCTTATTTCGACCTAGTAGCAACAGATTTGCTTGGCTTTCAACAGTGAAGCTACCAAACGCTTGAAGACCTTGATTTACATTATTGCTATTGGTGCCGTTATGTTTGCCTTTGTGGATGAAACCCGAAGCAGCAAATCGTTCTTTAGCTGATTTTATGTATGCATCCATTGCAGCCTTTCTAAAAGCCCAAGCGTAAGGGTGCGTTGCATCCATTTGTGCTTGGGCTTCATTTTCAATCTGCTTGAGGGTTTTAACGGTTGTGGTTGTACCGTCTTGGCTGGTAAACGTGACGGTACCCGTTTTAGTCTGCCAATCTTGCATGGCTTTAAAATTATCGTTCACTAACACATTAGCGCTTGTGAGCGCATCAACAGCTTTTTTGAACTCGCCGGTTGTGGGTATAACGATGCACTCTTGGTTGGTTTGGTTGCTGTTTGGCCAGTTTTTAACTAGCTCAAAATAGCCTTTGCCATCGCCGCCTACATACGCGCGGTTAATTTCAATAATAAAACCTGCAAGGACTAAAAAGTCACCGCTGTTTACATTGGCGATACTCTCGCCACTATTGATTTGCACAACTTTTGAGTTGTTTGTAACACTGGCTTGTGAAGCCGTAAATGCTGGCATGATTTAGCCCTCTTGAGATACTAAAGTTAATTTTTGGGTTGCAGAATAACTACCCGTTGTCGCTAGATTGCTTCGACTAGTTATTGCAAGTTTGTAAGTTCTATTTGTGGTGTTTTGCTTGTTGTCGGTGTAAGTGAATGATCCTGAGCAGCTTTGAGTGCCAACCCAATGATACTTACCATCTTCTGCCTCATAGGTGTTTCGCATGCTCGACTCGCCCGTAAAGTGCTGCGTTTTGCGAGTAACCCACCCACCTGACACATACTCATAAAGCACGATTGTATAAGTGGGTTCTGATGGTGTCGGGGCCGCTGTATCACTACGACCTGCCCCTCTGGATGACGCCATTAACGAACAGACAATATCAATCACGCCACCATTAGAGCCAAACGGGCCTATTGTGACGTTTGCAGAAGATGATAAATCAGACGTTGTTAGGGCAGTGCTGAGTACACCTGATGTGATCGCACCACCAAAATACGCGTTACCGGCTGTGTCTTTCCATTCGATACCGTTCGCTTTTGTTAGCGCGTCAAGGTTTGGTAAACCGCCGCTCATGATCTTAGGCCCATACCAGTACCACAGATTGTCTGGGCCAAAGCCGCTGGCAAGTTCAATTTTCATGAACGCACCACCAATTAAATCAATACGGGGTGATTCAATGCGGGTACCCGCTCGGAAAATATCTCCATCAGCCGTGCCCTTTATGAAAGCATCACCATGCACATATAGGGTATAGCTTACCCACGAACTACCGTTATATCTCTTTGTGGTTTGAACTTCTGGGTTTGAGGATTTATAAATCGTTACAATGTCATTTAATACGGGACCACCACTTGGAACTGCATACCATGCCGTGCTGTCGTACCAAACGCCGTTAGAGTTGGCAACGGTATAACGGCCCGCTCCCCTTGCGCCAGCATCACCTTTTACGCTGTCACCTTTATCGCCTTTCTCACCACGAATGATGTACTCAACAGGTGAAGACCATCCCGTTTTGGTCCACGTATTGTTTACGATGCGATACCGCGTTTTAGATACCCATGTGATCTGGCCGTTTACATAGACAGGGGTGTCATTCCAGCCGCTTGGGAAGGTTTCGGTTGTTCCATTAAATGAACCGCCTGATGGTGTTGATGGCTTAGATGTAGCCGCTTTAAATACGTAACTAACAAAGCTGCCATCATTACCGTCAAAGTAATCAGTGCCCTTTACGGGGGTGTAACCGTCTTCGCCATCACTAACAACAACGCTGTTACCATTACCATCTGTTACCGTGTAGGTACCATTACCATTATTCGTTACGGTTGGGATTGGGGCATTTTCACCATCGCGAATAGTAACGCTGTCTGTGCCATTGCTAATGGTGTAAGACCCATCAGGGTTTTGGGTAACTGTTGGGGTTTTTCCGTCTTGGCCAACTGCGCCTTTTGGGGCAAAGCTAAAGTTGTCGATATACCCATTTTGTTGATAAATGGCAACATCGCCACGCAATGCTAAGTTGGTGGTATTTGTAGCGGTGAAAAGTGTTTGGCCATTCTTTAAAAATGACACCACACCATTCGATAACTCTACTGATAACACGGCACCGCCATCATGCGAACCAATGGCGTTAGCCACTTTCGTGCCGCCTACATAAGCATGTAACGTACCGTTCGATGCATATAACGCGTAGTCCATTTTGGTGTAATCGCCCGCGCTGGCGTTAGCACTTAAACCAAGCATGATAACTTGGTTTGAGGCTACTTTTGCAGACATTACAACGTTAGTGTATTGCTCAACAGTGCTAAAGCCACTATCCCAAGCTGTACCCGCATTTGTTCTGGTGATGCGCCCGTTTTCTAGCGTCCATTCTCCCGAATCATACGTTAAGTTAAAGGCACCTAAGCCATCTTGTGCCTTGATATCTTCTAAGCTGTTTACCGTGTGGCCATCACCAAGCACTAAGCGACCACGGATAACTTGAACAGGGTTCGCAGGATCGGCATTATCAATGTATGACGTTGGCACGAACGTACCATCTACCACAACACCAAAGCGAAGTAGATCAGCACCAATATCGATATGGCCAGTTTCACCATCGTTATAACCGGCGATGGAAACAATGCGCCCGTTGTTGTCGAGTGTCCAACCACCACGCGCTACCAATTGGCCATTTTCCTTGGTAAAAACTTGGCGTATTTGCTTAATGCTTGCTGTGCTTTCACCATCACTAATTTGTAAGTTTTCGATGTACTCAGCAAGTGGGCCAGCAAGCCATGTTCCACCATCAGTTACGCATTGCACCGCATCGCTTTCACTTGTGATTTGCCCCTGGGCATTTACGCAGTAACCAACCGCTGTACGTGTGTATTGTTGGGCGGTTGATACGGCTTCGTTTTTGGCGGCTTCGGTGTCTTCATTTATTTTTGCTGTCAGCGTTTGCTGCAGGGTGCTAAAGGCCTGATCTTGACTTGCAAAGGTTTCGGCCACTTCATCAAACTGAGCAATAGTGTCAGCAACAAACGATTCGAACTCTTGATCGCGAAGTGTGTTCGCTTCGTCAATTGTTGCAATGGCCGTTGTTACATCACTAAAGCGTGCACTCACATTTTCAAACGTTGCTTGATAGCGCTGATCACGTATTACGCTCGATTGGTATTGACTCGATACAGCTTGGTTTAAGCTCGTAATAATTGCTTTGCTGTCGTTAAATAGCGTGGCAAGTTCAATCTGCTGCTGCGCCAGGCTTTCAACTTCGTTTGTTTGAGCTTGCAGCTTTTCGTTTGCAAGCGCTGCTTTAACATCAAGTTCAGCTAATTCATTTTCGCTAATAAGTGCATTGTATGCTGCAATCACAGCGTTTAAATCGCTTGCTTGCTGCGCTTGGCTTAACCCTTGAATTTGCACAATGCTGGTTGATAAAGACCCTTCGGCGGCATCAAGTCGCTGTTGCACATCACTAAACTTGGCGTTTACGCTCCCTTCTTGGGCATTGTATGCAGTGATCCGCTGGGCAATATATTCTTCGGCGCCATCGATGAACAACTGCGCATTATTAGCTTTTTGTAGTGTGTTATTTCCTGCAAATTGCTCAAGCGTTGCGCTTACTTGATACGTTGAATTGAATGTATCAAGCTGCTGTTGCACATTGCTTTGCGTTTGAAACCCTTGCAGCGTGACCCATGCTGCACTGATTTCAACAGCGCGTTGCACGGCTGGGCCATCAATCCACTCATGGCCCGCTGCTTCACATGCAATGGCATCGTCTTCATCAACACGATTGCCCTCAGCATCGATGCAATACCCTGTTACTGCCCGGGTAAACTCGTTAGCCGTGGCGAGCATTGCCAAATCTTGCGATTGAAACTCTACACGCAGCTGCGAACCCATGGTTGCACGGGCTTGTTGCTCTGTCGTTAGTGCTTCGTTCGTGGTGATTATGTCGGCTTCGGCACCCTCTAATCGCGTACTTAACTGTTGGCGTGCTGTCGCTGCAGCACTTAGTTCGTCAGCATTGGCTTGGATAAGATCATAAGCAAAGCTTAAGCTCGTATTAATGCCATCGGGCTTATTAACGTACTGCGTGATCACATCTTCAATTGTGCCCTCTGCAGCATTGATCCACGAACGTGCTTCTTTGGCTGCAGTGATAACATCGTCATCGTTTATTTGCTGAATGGTCGCTGTTACGCCATACGATGCATCCCACGAATTAATGCTTTGTTGTACGTTGCTTTGCGTTTGGTACCCTTGCAGCGTGACCCATGCAGCACTGATTTCAACAGCGCGTTGCACGGCTGGGCCGTCAACCCATGTATGGCCCGCTGCTTCACATGCAATGGCATCGTCTTCATCAACACGATTGCCCTCAGCATCGATGCAGTACCCTGTTACTGCACGGGTAAACTCGTTAGCCGTGGCAAGCATTGCCAAATCTTGCGATTGAAACTCTACACGTAACTGCGAACCCATGGTTGCACGGGCTTGCTGCTCATTGGTTAGCGCTTCGTTAAATGTGTTGATATCTGATTCAGCTTGGTTAAAGCGGGCGCTTAACTGTTGCTGTGCATTCGCTGTTGCGCTGATTTCATCAGCATTGGCTTGGATAAGATCATAGGCAAAACTAATGCTGGTATTAATGCCATCGGGTTTATTGACGTACTGCGTGATCAGATCGGTGATAGTGCCGTCTGCGGCGTTAATCCATTGCTGCGCTTCTTTGGCTGCAGTGATCACACCTTCATCGTTAATTTGCTGAATAGTCGCTGTTACGCCGAACTCAGCATTTAACGTGTTGATATACTGCTCTACATTCGAGGCAGTTTGAAAACCCTGCTTATTTACATACGTTGCGGTATATTCATTGATAAGCTCAACCAATGGGCCATCAATCCACTCATGGCCCGCAGCAATACACGCCATTGCATCGGCTTCATCAACCAGATTGCCGTCGGCATCAATACAATAACCAACTGTCGCGGCTAGTCGCTCGTTAGCTTGAGCAACAGAACGTTGACCTTCACGGGTGATTTCGGCGCGCAATTCACGCTCTGAGCTACTACGGGCTGTACGCTCATTTGCAAACGCTTGGTTTAGACTTGTTAAATACGCTTGGTTTTGAGCAAAGGCACCGGCTAACTCTAATTGTTGAGTCGCTAGCGACTCAACATCATTGGTCACAGCGGTTAACTTTTCTGTGGCCACTGACAAGCTATAACCTTGCTCTGCTAAGTCGTTATCTTGCTGCAGCTGATTATAGGCGTGGATAATATCAGCTAAGCCTTGCTCTTTTACATTGAGCTCAAGGCCGCTTATTTGGCTAACGCTTTGGCTGATTTCACCTTTAATTGCGTCTAAGCTTCGCTCTGCAGTGGCAATGCGATCATTGACGCCATTTTCAGTGTTTAAAATACTGTTTACTTGCTCGCGTATGGTCGCGTTAGCGCCGTCGATCCACGTTTGCGCAGCATTGGCTTTTAAGATGGTGTTGTTATCTGCAAACTCTTGCAGTACCGCACTAATGCTGTATTGGGTATTAAACGAGTCAATTAACGCTTGCACGTTGCTTTGCGTTTGAAAACCAAGCGCATTAACCCATGCCGTTGTTGCGTACTGCGCCATGATCCCAGTACGCGCATTGATATCATTTTCAAGGGTTGTTGTACGTGCTGTGATATCAGCTAAGGCTAAATCATTGGCGCCACGTTTGCCCACCTCGATAAAATCAATGTCACATGAGCCTAAATCAAACTCAAGGCTTGTGATTGTACCTGCGTAACCCGCTGTGCCAGTTGCATCTATGTTTAACGTTTCCCACTCGTCGCTTGCGGGCTCTGGTAAGTGTAAAGCAGTGGTACCACCATTGAATTTAATATCACCGCGCCAGGTTGCACCCACATGTTTACGCACACGAATACGAAACATTGGATTTTCTGTTGCGTCATAGCTGATCGCAGGTGTGGCCACTTGGCTTGATGCGACAATATAACCTTGTGCATTGTGGCTATCTACACCCGTAAAGCCCTCTGCATTTGTGTTAAATTGCCAGCTATACGCAGGTTGTAATGCTGCGAGTGACCCTGCAATTTGTGATTCTACTTCTGCATATGTTGCGCGCTGAGTGATTTGCCCTGCTTGCAGTTTTAACGTTGCTTCTGCTTGCGTTATACGATTTTGCGATTGAGCAATTTGCTTAGCGTTTAATGTGATTTTGCTTTCTGCGCCCTCGATTAGCAGCTGAGCACTATTAAAGCTTTCGTCTGTGTATGCATAGGCACGGTTTACAATTGTGCCCGTGTCAGGATCAACATACGCGGCGGCATCAATTAAACGCTCATTATCTAACGTTCTGCGCTCGTATTCGTTACGCCAGTTTGTATAAGACGATGTTACATTTAATACACTTAAACCTAAGTTTTGCTGCTCTAATCGCTGTTTTTCGATAGCAATTTGATTGATTTTAATAAGCGCGGGCAAGCTTGCCGAACTGCTGGCATCGAGTACTTGAGTAATGCGCTCTAAATCATTAATTTTGCTTGTTGATTGCGCTAGTTGGCTTTGTAAGTTATTTGGGTTTTCTGCATTAATTACATCAACAATATCGACTAGCTGATCAATCTTAAACGGTATGCTATTTGGGTTTTCTGCGTCGAGTACTTCGACTTTTTCTGTTAAGCCGGTGATCGCATCAATGTTCTTTGCAATCAATGACGGTAAGTTGTTTTCGGTTTCTGGGCGTAAACGGTCAACCTGCTGATTAATATCGCTGATCAGGTTTTGCGCTTCTTGGCTTAGCTGGCTAATTTCTAGATCTGCAATGTACTCAGCAAAGTCAGCCACAGTGGTAGATGCAGACACAGCAACCCAAGGGCTCACACCTGCCACGTTTTTTGTACGTACTTTAAAGTTATATTCGGTATCAGGCTGCAGCCCTGTAAACGTATAGTTATAACCCGAATGGGTGTTAACCTCGGTTCGTGGGTTGTCGTTGGTACCTAAAAATTGCCACTCGAACGTTGTGCCTAACCCCGCACCCAGCACACGCGCACTTAGCACCAATGTGTTATAGGTTGCAGAGTCAATGCTTACAATAGGTTCGCCAGGTGTAAGCACATCAAACGACAATGTGACAAATTCGCTGTGGTACCCCATATTCGAGCGAGCACGAATATCAATTTCAAAACTGCCCGCGTCTAAGTCGGTAATGATATACTCTGGCTGTGGCGTAACGGTGCGCTTAATAAGCGTATTGTTACGGTAAATTTGCACATCAAAGTACGTATAAGCAGACACCCAACTAATTTTCACATGGCCATCATCAAGGGCCGTGGCTGTTAACTCTGTTGGCGCTGCGACTTGGCGCGGGTTTGGTAGGTTTGAATCGGGGATTGGTGGGCGAACAACGCCACTTAACCAATTGTAAATGTACGGCTGGTGCTCTTTAAATGTGAGCTTATAATCGCCGTTATCTTGCAAGTTACTTTTGATTAATCGAAATGGCTTTTCATCCCACCCCAACTTTTTAACGGTGATCGGTACGATATCACCCACGGTGTACTGCAATGCAATAGGGCTTGCGGTTACAGTAAAGTTTAGTGATTCGCGACTAAGCATCGCAATCACACGGGCCATTTGGCGGGCTTCGTAGTAATTAGTACAGGCCGATACTTTAAAACGGTGTTCTAGCAATACGCCGTTATCTGCAGCAAGCCATTGCTGCTCTAGTTCGCTACCTTTTTCTGGGTAGATAGCATCTTGTTCAGAGTAAAGCGCTTCTTTATCGATGTATTCAACAATAACGCGGTTATAACGTTTGTTTTTGCCACCGCTGCTGTACTGGATCTTTGATTTAAAATCGCGTTCGCTCAGCCCTTCTGGTGTAACTGGCTCATCTTGCTCAATGATTAAGTGCAGTTGGCCATTGATGATAGGAATAATGCCACGCATGCTTTTACCAAGCAGCTCGACGTTATCGAGAATACTTTGCGCGGTGTCTATCACCTGGTTACAAGTAAACAGCTTTTGTGTTTCGCTAGCACCTTGATATTGAGGCACTAAAGTGTCGCACACTGTCGCAGCATCTTTAAACGACTGCAGGTAAATTTCACTGGCTGCTAATTCTTTACCGTAAATTTTGGCGGTTAAGTAATCATGCAAAATATACGCTGGGTTTTCGCTGTATTCGACAGCCCCTGTGTGTAGGTTTTTTACTTTTTTACCACGAATAATGGCCGTAAGATCAGGCACGCCAGTAAACGGCGCGTCGTCTGCAATGCTCCATTCAAGACGAATATACGAACAGGCTAAACCTTGCAGCTTATGATTTTTACTTGCAGCATCCCAACCGGCTTCTTTTAAATATGAGTATGTATAGTTACCCATGCCATTAGGGAAATGCACGGCATGAGCCCAGCGACCACCGTCTTTTGCGTCAAATTTGCTGTCGTTAATAGAGATTTTATTAAGCCAAAGATCTTCGACGCCATCGATGCCACCCTCACACCAGACAACGATAAGATGTAACAAGTCGTTTTTTACATCATCGCCATCGTCTGGGTTCGTTGTGTTCATAAACACAATTGTGCCGCCAACTTCACGCGTGCCATATACAACAGGTATATGATTTTCTGAGCTGGCCTTGGTTACGTTTGTGCCTTGGCCGCTGCGATCTGGCTCTGGGTTTAACCAGTTTAAAATTAATTTAGTTGTGAAGTGTCTTAACTTTGAGAATAAGCTCATTTTTGTTCCTGCTGCTCAGTCGCACCACGATTACCGCGCCCCGCCGAAGAAATGGCAGGGCTTTTACCTTCGCGACCCCAAGGAATATCGCTAATAACGCTGCCCGAAAACTCCATACCCATGTCGTTTGGGTAAAAAAGCTGTTGGGATTTATGAGTGGCTTTGCGGCCTCTAGCCGCTTCGAAGTCAGCCCAGATAGAGGCTGATTTTAGGGTGATATTGGCTGTTTTTTCTGATTCTTCGCCGCCCTTTTCAGCAATAAGCCCTTTGTAAATAACTTGCGTAAAGGCAATTTTTCCATCGCTGTTTAGCCATGCTTTTTCAACTGTAACGGGGGTGTTTAGCCAATTTTCAGAAAAAAAAAGCGCCGAAATGGCGCTATCAATTGCTTTTAAGGTGATGGGTACCTCACCCACCTTGGGGCTCCCCTGCTGCTCGGTTCGTATGCCCTCATCAGACCAATAGCCCTTTACGAATGTGGCACCGTTGTGCTTTAAGCTGGCACCGCTGTTTGTTGCTCTAAACGGGGTGGAAAAATGCACCGTAAGTAACAAAGCAGTGGTGTGTGGGCCTTTTAATAATTGTTTAAGTTCGGGATTTAAACTAATCATTAATGTATTCCTCAAACTCTACTTTAATTGCCACCTCGCGATCGGTGTCTGCACGGTGCTGTATGTCTTGATCATCGCTTTTAAGTTCAAGACTAAAATGCACATTGCTGCCCGATTTCATGGGTGTACCCGCTGGCACAGCAACACGTAAATTAGGCGTAAAACTTACCGTACCTTGCCCTACACCATTGGTGTTAAGCACTGCTGTTACCATGTAAGCTTTGGTGTGATTATCAAACTGAATGTAATCACCCGCTTTCAATGCACCAAGCACGTTGTTATTCATGGCATATAGCGCGGTGGTTGTATCGCCTTGTTCAGCACTGGTACGAACGAGCGCATTATCAGCACCGGCCCCCAACTGAGGGAGCGGGTTTTTCATTGTGCACACACCAAAGCGACCACCCATCGAGCAAATAAATGCATAAAGCGCCATGGCTCTTTCGTAATTAAGTTTTGGGGTGGTCATATCAAAGCCCCATCGATGACGATAAGCAATACGGTTTTTATTGCTAATACCGCCCAGTGTTGGGTCTGTTTGAGTGCTGTCTAAGCTGCGAATACGCAATTTTTGCGGCAATATAAATTGCTCTGGGAACGTTGCCATTGAACAGCCTTATTTTTATTAATGTGGAATATCGATAACGTCTTGCAGCTTTTGAGCGATGCGGTTTATGTTGTTGTCAAACCACTCTGTCATTGCGTCATTGGTGTTGTTTTCAATGTAAAATTTAGGGGAAATATGCACCTCGCGGGCACCAACGCCCTGATCATCATCGCCACTTCGGTTTGCAATGATCTCGTACATTCTGTCGAGTTTATCAACGCTTTCGTTTGTATAGACACGTTCGCCCTTGTCGAGTAACCACGTACCCTCGGTTGGTACCGCATCAATACCGCTGTGCGCCATACCAACCATGCCCGCAGAGATACCACCCACTGCCATGGCCATTGGTTGCGATACAGCAAGCGCAGCGGCCATTGCGCCAGGTGCTAAAATTGGGCCCACAATTGGAATAGCTGCAGTTGATGCAAAGGCATTTAGACCTGCCGTTAATGCCATTGCTTGTGCGCTGGTTGTCATTGTGGTGGCAGCACTGGTCGCAGTCGCTTTATTTAATAGCTTTTCTGTGGCCCATAGCGCTAAACGCTTTGCACCCATTTCAGCTAATGCGGCGATAGTAGAGCGCAGCACGCCGCGCATTACATCGCGCATTGAGTCAGCAAAGCTTTGCTGTGTCATAACAGCATTGGCAACTGACTCACCGACACCTTGTGTGAAGCGATCAAACGTATTGCCCCACATCGTATCGAAGTTTTCAGTTGTCAACTGCACTTGTTCTTGCAGCTGTGCTAAAAACCCTTGGTGTTGTTCTAGCTGCTCAGCCTGATAAAGCTCTGTTGCTTGCTTTGATAGCAAACGGTATTCATCATCTGTTAGTTTGCGGGCTGCATTGGCTTCTGCGTATTCATTTAATTGCACCTGCAGTTGGGCTTTTTCTTCTGTCCAATCGTTTTCGCGCATTAACTGACGAACAGCGTAATATTCTTGTGCTTGAGCAATTTGTGCTGCGTATGGGTTCGTTTGCTCTTTAGTTGGGGTATCATCCCCACCGCCTGTATTGCCACTGTTATAATTAAGACCACCTACATAGGTTTGAGCCAGTGAATCAAAGCGGGCTTTAACTTCTGCATACCATGCATCGATATTTTGCGCGGGGATAGGCTCTAGCATTAGCTCATGCAGTTTGGCCGTTGCTTCGCGGGCTTCAATATACGCTTGATTTGTTTGCGCTTCATCAAACAGCGTAATAGGTTCAAATGTGGTTAGCTCTCGCAGATCAGCCGCAAGTGTTGCCGCATCATCATTTAAGTAACCGGCTAAATCGAGGGCTTTTTGTAGCGGTAGAATAACTGTTTTTACCACCCCTTCGGCAAACGCCGTGTAAGCTTTACTCATGAGGTTTAACCCCTCAATAGTAAGTAGCTTTAAGCCCTGAAAACTGACTTTTAAACCTTGCCAAATAACTTGTATGCCACGCCAGGCATTACCAACGAACCCAGCACCTTTTACCAACACACCCACGGTGTCAGCTGCGTAACTCCCCATGCCGCCAACTTGCTTGGCGTTTTCTAGGAATAATTCAGCTAGTGAGCCTATAACGGGCGCGGCTTCTGTTGCCAAGTGCTGGCTAAAGCTGCCCCAGACAGACTCAGCGCGGGCAATATTATCATTGGCCATTTCGATTTTATTGGCATCAATACGGTTTAGGCTTAAGCCAAGTTGTTGCGCCTCATTGCGCATGGCATTTAACCCTGCGCTGCCACCTTCAAGCAGCTTAAGCATGCCAATGCCTGAACGCCCAAATAACTCGTAAGCGATACGTGTTCGCTCTGATTGGCTTGATACCTCTGATAATGCATCGGCTAAAATACCTAGTTGCTGATCAGGTTTGAGTTTATTTAGCTCATTTACATCTATTTTTAGCGCGTCGAGGGTATCTTTTAATGGGCCTGTACCTTTAAAAGCGGCGTCTGCTACTCGCCGTGTAAGGTTTTCTACACTTTTATCGAGGTCTTTAACGCTTAACCCAGACAAACCAGCTGCATGCCTTAATTCAGTCAAGGCGCTAGTTTGAATGCCGATACTGTCAGCATATTTTGCTGTTTGGTCGATCACAGTTGCTTGCTGTTTGTAGATAGCAAGCAAAGAGCCCACAACTAAACCCCCGGCAACAACGCCCGCTTTACCATATTTATTAATATTTTTGCGGGCGTTTTTTGAAAACTCTTGAAGACGTTTACTAGTGCGGGTTAGCTCTTTTCGTAGGGCAACACTGTTGCCGCCGATCATGACGTTTAAACTGGCGAGTGTACTCATTGACTTTGCGGCCCCATGAAATTAGCTAAGTAGGCGAGGGTTTCATCTTCTGATAGTTGTTTGCGTTTTGGTTTTTCTTTGTTTCTCAACAATTCAAAGGCATACAATTCAGCAAGTTGCTTGTGGGTTATTTGGCGTTCAAGTTCAAACGGGGTGCGACTTATTTTTTCAGCGTAAGCAAATAAGAAGCACCGCCACCCGTCAGACTCTAGTTTTTTTTCAGTTCTTCAATATCATTTTCGGTGATACTGTTTAGCTTCATTGCGGCGGAAAACAGCTTGTTGATTGGCGCCGCTGGCATGCTTGTCAGTTGTTCCAGATCATCTAAATTGAATAACTTGTTACCCTCTTCATCTTCAACAGTCATGATGACCATTAATGATTTCGCTGATGTGTCATCTTTAAACTGGCCATTAGGGTCGTATGCTAAGCGCTCAAATTCTTCACCTTCTTTCACTGTTAACGCTTTTACATACACATCACCAAGACCAGCAAGTGTCACTTTTTCACGGTGAAGAATGCCTAATTTTGCAAAGAAGTTTTTTTTATTAAGCTGCGTCATTTGTTATTTTCCCCCAAAAGTTAACGCCAATTTTACCTATCATGCGTAGGCTCTTTTCTTCGTCGATCTCACCAACGCCCCAGTCAGCAAACACTGCTTTAAAAGGAATGTGTTTGCCTGATTTGCCTATTTTCACTTGTAGCTCGCGCTCTTGATTATCATCAGCCGCTTTCGCACATTCGGCGTGACCAGGATCAGTGCCAGTATCATCTAGACGACATACAATTGAGCGTTCGCCACCATCTTTTTTACTGCTTGCGCCATATACCTGACCTTCGTCTGATAAAGTGGTGTCATTTTTTAACGTGCCATCAGCACTTAGCTTGCCGCCTAAACCGTCGAAGCCGATAACTTCAACAAAGTCAGTGCCGCCGAGTGGCTTGATCATTAATTTTGAGCCGTCAGGAAAAATCGGGTTCATGGTTGTTCTCCGTAGTGAAAATTAAAATCGATTATCTTGCGGTGAACATCAGGATCGCCACTGTAATCGGGTATGGTTTCTTTTTCTGATATTGAATTAATCGTTACGCCATCAAATGAACCTTGAATATTTCGTAAAAAATAGCGAAGTTCTTTGCTGAGTGAACTTACTTGCAATGGGTCACTTGATACTGAGCTAATTTGAACGCGAGCAACGCGCTGGCCATAGTCGCTTAATACGTCGTTTCGCCTATCGGTTACAATTTTCCAGCATAAGGCTGCATCTTTGTTCATTTCAGATATTTTGATGTGATAAACATTATCTAAAACAAGGCTTAAAATGCTGGGTATGGCCAGTTCTATCATGTCGATTGCCTTTTTAATGCTCGCTCAATGCCTTTTGCTAGCTCTACTTTCACTATGCTAACAACGCGAAATTCATTATTAATTAGGGCGGGGCGCACAAATGGCACGCCGACAATGCCCGGGTGCATCAAGTTATTTAATCCGTCTGGGTTTAAAATGTGCGGTTGCACACCAGTTTCTAACCAATAGGCGATAATAGGCGAAGGAATTAACGAACCAGCCGCAGCTTGAGCTTTTTTGTTGTGGTAAATCCCGACATAAGCAGCTGCGTCGAATATGCTGTGATCACCCTTTTTATTGATGGCTGTTTTAATTTTTGTTGACTCAGCCATTTGGCCTGTTTCTTTGCCAAACTTAGTGTTGGCATCACGGGTCATATCTTCATGAACAGGCTTAGCGGCTTTTCTTAATGCAGAGCGAAGTACTTTACCTTTTGTTTGGCCCTCTACTTTCTTAAGTGCTTTTTCAAGCTCTTTTAAACCGAGTACATCGCTTGTTATTTTCATGATTGAGCCAACTCTAAATCAAAAATAATGGTGTGATTTTCAAAGCCCACGTTAGTCGTGTCTTTCACTTCGTATTGTTGGCCGTTTAGCTCGACAACGTTAACGTTCATGAATGCTGCGCGATAATCGATAGCAAAACTGACTTGCGCCGTGCTTACTTCTTGCGTTTGGTGGTTAACAATACCGCCGCGCTGCTTTCTGTAACTGCCTTTTACACGACCAACTTTTGTTTTTTGTTCTTGTTTTCCAAGTGGGCCTTTAACTAATTGAGTAGAAAACAGAATTGCCCACGTACGTTTTTCGCTGGCAGTGAGTCGTTTTTTCATGGCTAACCTATCAATACACGTTTAAATTGCTTAATTGCCGTGGTGTAAGCGGGGTTTTTTGCCATGCTAGTGACAATTTCAACCTCGCGATTGCTGTCTAAGCTGCTGATTTGCAGTAAGCATGCTGTTTCTAGGTTAGCAAGCTGATAGATTTCTAATTCATCAAGGATGATTGGCGCCTCTGTACCTTCGGGAACATCAGCTGCAGTTTGATAAATTAATCGACCAATATCGCTACACACTAAACCAATTGCTTGGTTGATAAGGCGGGTTATGCGGGCATCTTCAAAATCATCAACTTGATCGATACCTAGTTGGTCTTTAGCGCGGGCAAGGTCAATTAACATAGGATTCTCATATAAAAAAGCCGACTAGAAGATCAGGGCTAGTCGGCTTTGACTCTCACGGTTTTGGATTTATTCGCTTACCAATTTAATTGGCGGGTTTTTAGTTTCAAGTAAGCGAGAAACTTCTTTCGGTAGCAACCCTACTACTTCACCTTTACGGTAGCCGTTGTGCGAATACAAAAACTCAACAGCCACGGTGCCGTTTTTGTTAGTTTTTAATTCGACTTTCGGCTGGTCACTATCTTTAGGGGCTTTTTTTGCCTGTTGATAGTATTCCCATGCAGCATCACGCTGCGCTGATGATGGTTTAGCTTTTTTTGACTTACCATTTTCATCTAGCATTTCTAGCTCTAAAGCATCACAGTTTGGTTTCTCTCCAAAATTGCCGTGATCGATAGCGATAACAAAAGGTAAAATTTCTTCGTCAGCGTTCGACAAATCAACAGTAGGTGTAAAACTTGCCAGAGCACTAGGAAGTACTGCGGCAAGCGTCGACATAATTTTTGCGTTAGACATACTTTTCTCCTAAGCCCAACTAAATATCAGCTGGGCTTATATAAAATTTATGGGGATAGTGTTTGTTTAGAAAGGAACGTTAGAACCCATCGCGATACCTTCAGGGTGACGACAGATAATGTCACTTGCGCCAACCAACTTAATAACAATTTCATTATTTGCATAGGCGCTTTGTAGATTGCCATCAGCGTCGTAATAACTAGCATCTTCACTGGTGCTAATTTCAAACGCTGGATCGTAACCAATAACCACATCATCAAAGGCTGTGAAGTATATTTCAGAGAAATCACCACCTACACCAAGGTTTGAAGGAACGTTTGTCGTATCTGCAACTGGATAGCGTTTCAACTGGCCTTTTTCCATTTCTGGATAGACTTTGTTGCCGTTTGCATCACGTAAACCATATAGCTTCATCCAAGTACGTGGTGACAAGATCCAGCCACATTTACGCATTTTAGAGTTGCTGTTTTTATGAGCTAAGATTAGCCCATCTAAGAACGCATCGATTACAGCTAGCTCAATATTCCCAGTGAAAGGGGTAACACGGCCCGACTCAGTTGCTAAGGTTAAAAGGCCTTTTGGCATATCATCAGTACCGTCACCACGCAAGAACGCTTTATCTTGACACTCAGCGTGTGCTGCTAACATATCGTCAAGTACAAATTGCTCTGCATCAATACCTGCACGACCTTTGAACTCTTTAGTAATTGGAACGATAGTCATTTGAGACTTAGCGTTCATTTTCACTGGGTCAGATTTAGGCTTGCTTGCATTAACTGGCTGACCTTCGCCACGGAACTTAGACGTTGCACCACCCGACTGTTTTGAGAAGGTAAGTTTACCGCGTGGTAAACTCGTTACACGCGCACCCATTTTTGCTACAACTAACTCAGGGCGTAATAACTCAATAAAGTCACGTGAGTATGCTTCTGGTACTAATGAACCGCCCGATTCAGCTGCAGTATTTAGAGCCATCGATACGTCTTTATCGCGAATTTCTGTATTAGCAAACTTAATAGCTTCGTCTAATTTATTGTTCGTTGCCATTAGAGCCAAAGCGATACGAGCAACTTTCGCGCCTTTATAATCTTCTGGTGCCGATTTAACGCTAATTGATGGTGCGTTGGCAGAGATACCATCACCACCTACAGCAGTTGATTGCTGAACAGCCAAGTTTTGAGCAGTTTCAGCACGGTTTAACTTTTCAGCTAAATTGGCATGATCTGCCTGCAGTTGTTTAAACTGCTCGATGTCTTCAGCGCAAAGCGAACCTTCGGTTTCTTCTTTAGCTGCTAACGCCTTAATTGCTGCGGTTTTTTCATTCATCGCAGCCTTGATTTGTACAATAGTCATAGTTTTACCTTTCTTTTTACATAAAAAAAGGCCGCAAAAGCGACCTTGGTTTGAACCCTGCCATCAAGGCAGTGCGATTAATTTATGTGGTGATAGTCCATAGCTGCAGCTTGAACACCAATTGTTTCCATCTTTTTGGGTGAGGATTGAATTAAACGCTTTGCAATTGTGTTTACTGCAGCATGAGGGTCACTTGATAATGTGTCGGCCAATTTCAAATCGATAGCCTCTTGGCCATTGAAGCAGTCGGCCTCTGTTGCTTGTACTTCATCAACAGACATATTCCGATACTTAGCAACAGCATTTATAAATTGCTGATAGGTCTTTTCAATGCCAGATTCAATGTGTTCTTTTTCTTCATCTGACATTTCAAGATCTGGATGCATAAAGACTTTCTTTGCACCGCGATAAAATGTGTGCATGATGACACCCATATCTTTGTAATAAGCCGAAATATCTAAGCGCTTTTGATATACACCAATTGAGCCTACACCGCCTGTTTCACTAATAATGATTTCGGTACAGGCTGAAGCAATCAAATAGGCAGCTGAATAAGCATTAAAATTGATAACAGCACGAATTGGCTTTTGCTTTTGCGCTTCATAAATATATGCGGCACATTCAAACGCGGCTTGCGCTGTACCCCCACCACTTTGAATATCAAGTACAATTTCTTTAATCTGGCTATCGTTCATTGCTTTTGATATTTGGTTTCGTAGTAGCTCGAAACTCATAATTTCAGAACATTCAGCTGTCATAGTTCCACGACGAGGCACCAAAATGCCATGCACAGCAATAACAGCCATTGAGCCATCTTTCTCTGGATCACCAAGCGGGATTACTCCCATTCTTTTAGCGCTTAGCTCTTGCTCTGAGTTATGTGCTGATTTCTCAGTACCAGCAATTCGAGCTGCAACGTATTGCGCAACGTTTTCGACTAGCTCCCCTTTAGCTAATAACGGGGTGTTAAATACCATTTCGGCAATATGCGGATAATTTAGTTGCGGCATAAAATACTCTCTATTTCTTGGCGTTGTTGCTCTGTTGTTTGGCTCATTCTTTCAGCGTTTGCTTTATCTTTTGCATCAAGCATGTTTAGGGGGGTTAGATATTCATCACCGCCAGGTATGGGCGGTAAATTTTCAAAACGGCGAATGTCGTTCGCTGATAAGAACCCCCATTGACGGCCAATCGCGTAAGACTCATAACGAGTTTTAAAATCACCACGCACTAACGAACTGAAATTAAACTCGATAAAATAATCTTTTCGTTCTTCAGGTAAGAGCAAGTCGCGATGCATTGCGCTTTCCCAACGCTTAAGCCATGGCATTAATGCAAAGACCAAAAAGTTTAAAGTCGTTTGCTCTACTGATTTATATGATTCACCTGCCGACTCGCCAAGCATTGATGGGGGAATGCCAAATAAACGGGCTATATCAAGCACACCCATTCTTCTGGCTTCTACCATTTGCGCATCGTTATTGGTCATTGCCATTTGTCTGTACGTCATACCTTCTTGCAGCATGGCGACTTTAAATGCCTTTCTTACACCACCTGAGTGTCGCGCAGTAAATGAATCTACAACATGATCAATGTCAGCTTGGGTGGTGAGTGATTCAGCATCTTTTGGACGCTCAATTACACCTGAAAGTGTGGTACCTTGAGAAAACACCGCGCTTGCATGTTGCTCTGTAGCAAGAGCCAAGCCTATTGCATCCGATGCAGTATGAATTGGGGAAACACCAGTAAAACCATTAAAACTAAATGCTTTTACATGGTGCATTAAGTCCATACCAACAACTTTGTTTTCGGTTAGCAGTCTGTAATACGGGAGTCCGTCACCACCTTCTAAAACTTGTACATTATCAGGGTGAACCCATATAAGCTCTGTAACTCGCATCTGCTCATCACGCTCTATTAGGGCATAATGATTACCATCTAGAGATAAAAATCCCATCCCTGACTCGAAATACTCAAATGATGTGTCTTTCTTGTTTGGTTGGTACTTTAGCACTGAAAATAAAGGATGGTCGGTTGCTTTCTTTCTGGTGCCATCTTCGTGATCTCGTTTAAACAACTCACATGGCAACTGTGCAACGCTTGTTGCAAGTAATGTTATCGCGCGATTTAGGGCGCTATTGCCCATAGCAGTTTTGCGATCAACATAAACACCACTAAAAGAAGAAGAACCGCCCCAGCCAAAACTATCGTTAAACGCCTTTTTTAAGGATGAGACACTAAACATGCCAGGTAAAAACATTACTTGTTACCTCTTTGCGCTTTAGCGCTGGCGATTGCTTTGGCAGCAAACCAACTATGAACAATAAGCAGCACTCCGCACGCAATGTATGCACCAGGAACTGATATTAACGACACACCATAAGTAATAGATGTAACACCAACCAAACCAACCAACATGCTGTATGTACTAATAAATAGTGATAATAAAAATGCGGTGATTTTTGCTATTGCAGCAATGAAAAATTGCGCTTTTCTTTTAATATTTAGCATCCGACTTTACCGCCCTTGTAGATTGATTCTTTTTTAGAGTCTGGTGATTTGA
>NZ_LOPY01000013.1 GCF_001469895.1 Pseudoalteromonas sp. XI10
ATTACTCAACGATAGTTGCAACAACACCAGCACCAACTGTACGGCCACCTTCACGGATAGCGAAGCGTAAACCTTCGTCCATCGCGATTGGGCAGATTAGTTCTACAGTCATCTTGATGTTATCACCAGGCATTACCATTTCAACGCCGTCTGGTAACTGTACGTCACCTGTTACGTCAGTTGTACGGAAGTAGAACTGTGGACGGTAACCTTTGAAGAATGGAGTGTGACGACCACCTTCATCTTTAGAAAGTACGTATACTTCTGAAGTGAA
>NZ_LOPY01000014.1 GCF_001469895.1 Pseudoalteromonas sp. XI10
TATCATCGGCGCTGTTTCGTTTCACTACTGAGTTCGGCATGGGGTCAGGTGGGTCCAAAACGCTATTGTCACCAAGCAAATTTGGTTTGTTAATCGCCTTAGCAATTAACTAAAATCTGGAATTCTGATATCAAGTAAATGTCTACTTTAGTGTCTTAACTTCTGTCTGTTACGCTGTCATAAAACGCGTTTGGCGTTGTATGGTTAAGCCTCACGGGTAATTAGTA
>NZ_LOPY01000015.1 GCF_001469895.1 Pseudoalteromonas sp. XI10
ATGGCAAAAGAAAAGTTTGAACGCGTAAAACCGCACGTAAACGTTGGTACAATCGGCCACGTTGACCACGGTAAAACAACTCTAACAGCAGCAATCACTAACGTACTTGCAAAAGTATACGGTGGTGTAGCTAAAGACTTCGCATCAATCGATAACGCTCCAGAAGAGCGTGAGCGTGGTATCACAATCTCAACTTCACACGTTGAGTACGATACTCCAACTCGTCACTACGCACACGTAGACTGTCCAGGACACGCCGATTATGTTAAAAACATGATCACTGGTGCTGCTCAAATGGACGGCGCAATCCTAGTAGTTGCTGCGACTGACGGTCCTATGCCACAAACTCGTGAGCACATCCTACTTTCTCGTCAGGTTGGTGTACCTTACATCATCGTATTCATGAACAAATGTGACATGGTTGACGACGAAGAGCTACTTGAGCTTGTTGAGATGGAAGTTCGTGAACTTCTTTCTGAGTACGACTTCCCAGGTGATGACTTACCACTAATCCAAGGTTCAGCGCTTAAAGCGTTAGAAGGCGAGAAAGAGTGGGAAGACAAAATCGTTGAGCTTGCAGAAGCACTAGATTCTTACATCCCAGAGCCAGAGCGTGACATCGATAAGCCATTCATCATGCCTATCGAAGACGTATTCTCAATCCAAGGTCGTGGTACTGTTGTAACTGGCCGTGTTGAAGCTGGTATCATCAACGTGAATGACGAAGTTGAAATCGTAGGTATCAAAGAAACTACGAAGACAACTTGTACAGGTGTTGAGATGTTCCGTAAGCTTCTAGACGAAGGTCGTGCGGGTGAGAACATCGGTGCACTTCTACGTGGTACTAAGCGTGAAGACGTTGA
>NZ_LOPY01000016.1 GCF_001469895.1 Pseudoalteromonas sp. XI10
CTATCATCGGCGCTGTTTCGTTTCACTACTGAGTTCGGCATGGGGTCAGGTGGGTCCAAAACGCTATTGTCACCAAGCAAATTTGGTTCGTTAATCGCTTTAGCAATTAACTAAAATCTGGAATTCTGATATCAAGTAAATGTCTACTTTAGTAACTTAACTTCTGTCTGTTACGCTGTCATAAAACGCGTTTGGCGTTGTATGGTTAAGCCTCACGGGTAATTAGTACAGGTTAGCTTAATG
>NZ_LOPY01000017.1 GCF_001469895.1 Pseudoalteromonas sp. XI10
GAGCTAAGCAGGATCGAACTGCTGACCTCCTGCGTGCAAGGCAGGCGCTCTCCCAGCTGAGCTATAGCCCCACATATGCTGGTACTTATTATTTGTAACCTACTTTGTTTCCAGACAAGGCATGGTACAACGACGTTTAGTCCACTAAACGAGGCGTGCCATAACGAAGTATGGGAGCAAAGTGGTGGGTCTGAGTAGATTTGAACTACCGACCTCACCCTTATCAGGGGTGCGCTCTAACCAACTGAGCTACAGACCCAAACAATA
>NZ_LOPY01000018.1 GCF_001469895.1 Pseudoalteromonas sp. XI10
TTAAGGATGTATTATACGCATCCCTAGCGACAACGTCGCAACGTTCTTTAACAATATAAAGCAATCATCTGTGTGGGCACTCGTACAGGTTGAGTTCTAACAGCGAAGCTTAGTTTACTAAGTGACGCAAACAAATTTAGAGTCTCAAATGTAACTGAGTGACTATATAGTCAATTCGTTTTGATTTTACTTTTTTAAAAAGTAGAAACA
>NZ_LOPY01000019.1 GCF_001469895.1 Pseudoalteromonas sp. XI10
TGAGCGTAAGAAAGTAAATGTTAGCAAGGATGTGCTCTTTTTAACTCAAGCAAACAACTGCTGGAGGCGTTCTATCAGATCTCCAAGGGGGGCAAATTTGAACATAGTTTTATCACTGCTGCTATTAGAAAGGTGTTGGGAAAATTCAAACCAATGCAACGTATGGGCGTGTAATAATCCAAGTAATTGCTGGGGGACTGTGGATGTGACCACAACAAACCAAGCTCAATATAGTGAAGATTTGTATTAGTATGAGTTTGAGGTTTTTTAAAGATGGAACCTTAATCAACGATAATTTAATTGATTATCCTACTGAAATTAACTACGAGTCACAAACAGTGATTGGTAGCAAGTCTCACTTTCGGGTATTGGGTGGTTTTGGGAATAAAGGGGTCATATGCGAAGTATAATTTTTTTGGTATCGATAATCCTAAATTTTGTATTAATTTATATAGCTTATGGTTATAACCATGATGAGAATGGGGTTTTTATTCTAGCTAATCCTTATGAAAGAAAGTGTCTAATGGACTGGAAATCTAAAGACCCAAACGTTTCTTATATCAAAGAACATAAAGTGAGCGGTCCTGAGCCTTTTAAGGAAAGTGTCATATTGGAGTTTGGAGGCTACCCTTCAAATGTATCTTTCGAATATGAGTTTTCCTCTTGTTTTAGTGATAGTTTTACTTGGGTAAAATCACTAGAAGAGTTAGATGTTACGGTGGAAATCTTCAAGTCTCAGTCAAAAAGTGTTGGATTCTATAAACCTATGGATTCAGATAGAATACTTGTTTATGGAGATCATGATCACTAAGGTGCCTCAATAGACTTTTAATCTAGAAAAATAGTTGTAATGGGTTAATTTAGCACTTTCTGATTTTGTGTAACTTCCTTTGCTGAAATGAACAGTCTAAACAAATTTGAAGGTTATTTTAAAACCAATAGGGTCAGGTCTTTCTTGTTGCCTTTTAGCTAGTCCAATGTTGTTTATAAGCAATGGTTTAATATAAGTTCTCAACGTGCTGGGCATTTTATGATGGAACAAGCACAAGTTCCGGAATGGATTTAAATCGATAAAGTGTTACTTCAATTTGGCAAATCTAAAGCGATAGCAAGCCGAAAATTTGCGCTATTTGTCGAGCAAGGAAAATAATTAGGTGATTATTTTCAATTACACTATTCGCGTGAAAGTAAGATAGTGGCAAAAGGAAAGACCTGACCCCGAGGTTCTTTAGTAGGAAGATCTTTAAGCAGTTTAACTGCCGAAGAAGCTAAACTATTGCTATCCAATAATCCATTGAATCAAGGAAAGATAAAGCTTGATGGTGGACATGTTAACTTTTCATGGGACAGCGAAGGTAGTAGTGTTTTCACCAGAGTTGCCAATACAACACCGGGGGTGAACTCAATGGCTGTGTTTCATGATGTATGGATGGCTAAATGGAACGTAACTAATGCTGTTGTTTTAGGCGTAACAATTGTTCCTGCTGCTTACATGAACTACGAAGCATTAGGTTTTAGTTACTACAAGTATTTGAGTGGTGAACTTGATGGTTAAGAAGATATTAACATTCTCTGTAGTGCTTATTGGATTAGTTGGCTGTACGACTAGTCAACATGTAAATATTGTTAATACATATTCATTGTCGCCTATTTCTTACCAAAAGGTAGGCTATAAAGACGAATGGAAAGACCTTTGGCCAATAGTTGACTTTCAAGATGGAGTGTTGGTTAAGATACACCCAGATTCATGGGAATCATTAACTTTTGGAATAAAACACTGCTCAACGAATCAGAGTAAGTTTTTCATCCAGTTCTGGTCCAATACAGATACTCTAATTGACTTTGAAAAATCATATTTCGTTACTGAGAAAGAAGATAAAGTTGCTATAAAGTCTGTCTTTTCATCAGATCAAAAAGAGACTTATTTCAGTAGTAGTAGCCACTCGCTTTTGACCAAATTAAGAAGAACAGAATTAGCTAAAAATGAAATTTTGGCTTTGTGGGAGAGCAACAATTATCAAGAATTAAAGAAAAACTCAGGGGCTTTAAGTTTAGCTTTAGAAACAGAGCGGTTTGTTGGTTGCCCTAGAGATAAATTTAAATTATTTATTAGCTTTAAGCATGAAGGTTCAGATGCTCAGCATGGTTACTGGCTCTATTTTGCTCCAATAGAGTTTAAAGCTTTTAGTAGATAAGTAATCTGCCGCTTCAGTGGTTTGGGAATAACCTAAACCGTGCAGAAGAAAGCCAGCGTGAGCTGGTTTTCTTTTATCTGGCGTTTAGCGCTTCGTGCTTCACTTCCTTTGGGTTGGTGCCAAGGGAGGCGAAGGTTTTAAATCGCTTAATATCCGCTTGGTGTCAAAGCGAGCAGATTTAATTCTATCTATTCAGAGTCAAATTGCTTAAAAAATGCCATGCAATCAAAGTAAATAAACAGGGACAGGTATTTCTTTTTAGCTAGTCCAATGTCATATATAAGCAATGTTTAATAGAAATTCTTAACGTGTTGGGCATTTTACGATGGGCAAGCACAAGTTCCGGAATGGATTTAAATCGGCAAAGTGTTACCCCTATTTGGAAAATCTAAAGCAACATCAAGCCGAAAGTTTGCTTACTTTGTTGAGCAAAGAAAAGAGTTGGGTGATTATTTTAGCCGCACAATTCAAGCATGAAGTATGATAGTGGCAAAAGAAAGACCAGACATATGGATTCTACATTCATGGATAGAAGCAATGTGCATGTATTTGATGCTCGTCAAAGCTTAAGTAATACAGGAGAATAACAAGATGAGAAAATTTATATTTTTATTATTAACACTAAGCTCTGCCATTCAAGTATCTGCTAGTGATGATGGTTATAAGCAAATAACTTGGAGTAATTTATTTGAAAGCCATAAAAAATTAGTAGGTGAAAAAGTATCTTTAACAGCTTTTTATAACTTCGCAGGTTTTTATAAAGTTCTCGAGAGTGCAGATAGTTTTTCAATGGAGTATTTGGTATTCCCATTTTATGGTGATGTTACAAAAGATTTTATTAAGCATTGCAATGAGAGATTGCTTATAGTGGAGGGGGTTATTTCTAGCCATGAAAAGAGTAGAGCCCCACGAATTAAGAAAGTAGTTAGATTAAGCCCACTTTCAGACCCTGAATATAACTGCTTGGATCAAATATCAGGTTTTGTGAATTAAAAACCAATAGGAACATTATTAACCAGCCTTTGAAAAGTTCACGAGTGGATTTCTTCCGAATATTTTTAGTAAAAACAAACAGGGATAGGTCTTTCTTTTTTACTTTTGCTAATCAAATGGTGAGTTTATGTAATGGCCTAATAAGAATCATTAAAATGTTGGGCATTTTACGATGGGCAAGCACAAGCTCCAGAATGGATTGAAATCGAGAAAGTGTTACTTCAATTTGACAAATCTAAAGTGATAGCAAGGCTAAATTGCGCGGTATTTGTTGAGCAAAGAAAAGAATTGGATGATTATTTTCAATTACACTATTCGCGTGTTAGTAAGATTGTTGCAAAAGTAAAGACCTGACCTCTAGATGCTTGCTGACACTGCTACAATTTCAATGACTCCAGCAGGTAAATAATGGACAAAATATTAGAAAAATTTTTACGTAAGCGTAAGCAAGCAATTAAAAACCCAGAAAAGTATAAAAATGTCTACGATAGAAATATAACGAGAATTACTTTTTACTTAGAACATGGCAAAACAAAAGGTGAAGAATTTTTTAATGAGAGTTTACCTTTTGCTCCTTGGGAAAAGCTTAATGTTGAATTGTCAATTCCAGGTTATTTTTGTGAAATGCAAGCACAAGCTAGTTTAGTGAAGGGTAGCGTACTCAATATCGAGCAGTTAGGATATTATTTGAGCTATGGGTATTATCAGCTAACTATTGCTCATATAAGACAAAAACGCTGTGTTATTCGCTTCGGGGAAGATAATGAAAGAGTGATATCACCTGGTAGTGTATTTCAATTAGCTACAGCTGTTTTATTACATCAGCATGATTATGCGCGGCAATTTTATAGATTATTCGAAAACGGTTATATGAAAAACTGGATAAACCGCTCAAAAAGTCATATTGGTGATTTTATCATCTTGTTGTTTGATAGGGCGAAAGGTGATAATACCCTAAAACCGATTGTAGATGACTTTGCTTACCAAGCTATTTTAGATAACTGGGATAGTACAGACTTAACAAAAGTTACCGCTTATCTAAATCAGTTATGTGATGATCAAGTCGCTCAGGTTGCATCACCACCGAGTAAAATGTTTTTTGAGTTCGATAATATGAACTGGCAATTTACACCTTATGCTGCACTTATGCTGCTAACGCTAAGAGCACAACATGGCCTTGAAAACCCTGATTTTGAGCACCCTGGTTTTGGCAATGTTACTTCTTTACTATTAACGCAGCCTGTAGCCCCTGAAAAAGATGATCTGCTTGAACAGCTTGTAGTCAAATTACATGAGCAAGGCTTTGATGAAAAAGCGTTACTAGCGTAGCATCTAAAAAGTGTCACTAAAATGGTCAGGTCTTTCTTTTTGCCTTTTAGCTAGTCCAATGTTGTTTATAAGCAATGGTTTAATAGAAGTTCTCAACGTGTAGGGCATTTTATGATGGAACAAGCACAAACTCCAGAATTGATTTAAATCGAGAAAGTGTTACTTCAATTTGACAAATCTAAAGTGATAGCAAGGCTAAAGTGCGCGGTATTTGTTGAGCAAAGAAAAGAATTGGATGATTATTTTCAATTACACTATTCAAGCGTGAGTCTGGTAGTGGCAAAAGGCAATACCTGACCCCATGGTCACGTAATATCACAGAGCGGTCGTGATTGGTATATACAGTGTTTATGCATATCAGACTACCCAAAAAGTTACTTATCACTATCAATATAACAGCAATAGTGGTAGATGGTCTTGTACTATATATTCAGGAGATGGTTAATGTTAAGGTCCCTTTTTCTTTGTTTTTTATTTTTTAGTTTTAGTTTACAAAGCAAAGTAGTGTTCACTAATATATATTCTTTGCTAGGAAACTCTGACAAATATTTAAATAAGGAAGTCAAATTTTCTGGCTATCTTGTGAAGAATACTGGCGGGATTTATGAGTTATATCCCTCAAAGTCAGATAGTGAGTTTTTTCTCAAAGATAGATATTTAGATGTCATCACCTTTTATGATGGAGTCAATTTACTTGATGCTTGCGTGCAAAGCTATGTGTTTATAAAAGCTAGATTTACTTTTCATAAAGATAATTCTGAAAGACGAGTCTTAGATAAGGTCTCTTTTGTTCATAAATATGATGAAAACGAAAAATACACTAAGTTTAGTCCTTGCTATATAAAAAATAAAAAGTAAGCGTTGAGATCTAGTATAAAAAAATCAATAGGGTCAGGTATTTCTTTTTAGCTAGTCCAATGTCATATATAAGCACTGTTTAATAGAAATTCCTAACGTGTTGAAAATAGTTGGGTGATTATCTTAAGCTTCATTACTCCTACTCAAGCGCGAGTCGGATAGTGGCAAAAAGCAAGACCCTGACCCCTAGATGCTTGCTGACACTGCTACAATTTCAATGACTCCAGCAGGTAAATAATGGACAAAATATTAGAAAAATTTTTACGAAAGCGTAAGCTGGCGATAAAAAATCCTGAAAAGTATAGAAAGGTTTATATAAATAATACAAAAGAGCTTAATTTTTATATTGAGCAAGGAGAAACGAAAAGAGGTATACCTAGCAATGATAAATTGCCTTTCTTTAACTGGGAGGTATTAAATACAGAGTTGTCAATTCCACGTAATTATTATGAGATGGATGCACAAGCTAGTTTTGTAGATGATAACTTACTTGATTTATGTAAGTTAAGCATATGCTTAACTTATGGATATCACCTGCTTATGATAGAAAACTATAACCTAAAACGCTTCACACATCGCTTTAGTCGTGAACCTTTAAGGTTGGTATCACCAACATCTGTATTTCAGCTAAGTATTGCAGTGATATTGCATAATAATGAATATGCTCGCCAAATTTATACGTTATTTCAAGCAGGTTACATGAAGCACTGGGTGAATAGATCAAAAAGTCACATTGGTGATTTTATTATCTTGCTGTTTGATAAGGTAAAAGGTGGCAATACCCTAAAGCCGATCGTAGATGATTTTGCTTATCAAGCTATTTTAGATAACTGGGATAGTACAGACTTAACAAAAGTTACCGCTTATCTAAATCAGTTATGTGACGATCAAGTCGCTCAAGTAGCATCGCCACCGAGTAAGATGTTTTTTGAGTTCGATAATATGAACTGGCAATTTACACCTTATGCTGCACTTATGCTGCTAACGCTAAGAGCACAACATGGCCTTGAAAACCCTGATTTTGAGCACCCTGGTTTTGGGAATGTGACTTCTTTACTATTAACGCAGCCTGTAGTCCCTAAAAAAGATGACCTGCTTGAACAGCTTGTAGTCAAATTACATGAGCAAGGCTTTGATGAAAAAGCGTTACTAGCGTAGCATCTAAAAACTGTCACTAAAATGGTCAGGTCTTTCTTTTTGCCTTTTAGCTAGTCCAATGTTGTTTATAAGCAATGGTTTAATATAAGTTCTCAACGTGCTGGGCATTTTACGATGGGCAAGCAAAAGCTCCAGAATGGCTTTAAATCGACAAAATGTTCGTTCAATTTGGAAAATCTAAAGCAACATCAAGGCGTAAGTTAGCTGTAATTGTCGAGCAAAGAAAAGAGTTGGGAGATTATTTTCAATTACACTATTCGCGTGTTAGTAAGATTGTTGCAAAAGGCAAGACCTGACCCATGTGTGGAAACATTATATCTCAAAGGGCTATATGAGCGTTTAATATTGCCTTCAGGAAATGTTGAACACAAATACTATGCTGGGAATACTGTAGTAATTGACAGTACTGATGCTAAGCAAAGTAAAACTTTATATACGCATAAGGACCATCTAGGCTCTGCCGTGACGGTAACAGACTCGAATGGCAGCGTTATTCAGCACATAAACTATGATGCGTGGGGGAAACAAAATCGGTTCTATACTAGTAGCTCATTATTTTCTTTGTTGAATCAACAAAGCCCCGTGGAAAGTAAAGGTTATACAGGTCATAAAGAAATATCGGATTTAGGTATTATCCATATGAACGGTCGGATCTACGATCCAACCTTGGGTAGGTTTTTGCGGGCTGATCTGTTTATTCAAGCTTCGGGCAATTCGCAATCATATAACAGATACAGTTTTGTGCTGAATAACCCGCTGAGTTATACAGATCCATCTGGATATTTTTTCAAGGCCCTTTTCAAAGCTATAGGCAAGAATAAATGGCTTTCATCGTTTATCAGTATTGCACTTAATTTCATACCCGGATGCCAAGTATGGTGTAGTGCAGTATTTAATGCTGCCGTGACTTATGCTGTGACGGGGAGCTTGAAAGCCGCTGCTATCGGATTTGTTGCTTCTGCAATTAGTCCGGGAGGAATGAACCCCGGAGCCTTTATTGCGAGGGGAATTATAGGAGGGCTAGCAAATAAAGCCCTAGGGGCGAATTTTGGGCATGGTTTCATTGCGGCGGGTGCTGGAGGTGCCGCAGGTGGAATAGGTAATGTACCGTTAAGAATATTAGCTTCGGCAGTAATAGGAGGAACTGTTTCAAAAATAACGAAAAGTGAAGATGGCACTTCAATGAGTATTGTTGCAACAATTAGCGGTAGTGCTGAAATTAGCGCTGCAGATCTTGATTCTTATGTGTCTGCCATAGAATCACAATGGACCGGGACATATTCAGATGATAATGGTAAACAGCTGTCATTAACTGTCGATCTACAAATAGTAGAGTCAGGTGGCGACATTTCAGTTTTAGCGTGTGCAAAGTGTGGCTATAGTTTAAACGAAAATAGACAACTTCGTCTTATACGTGGAATAGCGTTACAAGGAGGAAATAAAATGTGGTATAGCAAACAATACGGTGGGAAATATACAGCTGGTCACGAATTTGGCCACGTCCTTGGGTTCGACCATATTGGCACTAACCAACTAATGTCCTCAGGAGGCGGTGGTGGTTTAATTAGAAACCCTAGCTACTCGACTATAAAAACCTTGTCCGAGAATTACTAATGAAGCTAATAAATTTAATAAGTTATGTTGTTACTGTTAATTTACTTCTTGCATCACCTATTACAAAAAGTAGTGAAAAAGAAGTTTTTGTAAAAAATATTGCACCATCACTGACAACTGACGGATGGTGCAAAGGGTATGAAATTTTTTCGTTCGAAAATAAAACTACGTTAGAAAAGAAAATTTATTCAGAATCATATTGTCGTAATAGCGAAGATAGTCAAGCAAAGGTTATTACGTTAGGACCTAGCATATCGGATGAGCAAGTAAATTATGCAATGAGCTTACTGATGGCATTAGGGGTAATAGAAGGTGGATTTAATCGCTCCAGCAATAAGATTGAATTTGATTTGTCTACCCTAGAAAGCAAGGAACCACTACAGTCTATGCATGAATTAAAACACATCCATGTTGAATTAAATCAACAATGTTTACTAAATAGACATTTTAATGTTTTCGCTAAGTTAGGAAACAAAACTCACCTAGTCGAAGTTATTACTAGTGGAAAAACAGTTAAGACTATTAAAACTGAAAGAGTTGCGATTGATTGACCCGTGGTTAATTTCGAATTGAAATAGTTGGAACAAATTTTAGTTATAAGGACAAGGAGGATAAACGTTGGAGAAAAGGACTAGATATGCAAGTTCACTGGATGACCTGCTGCTAGGAGCTGTAACTGAGGTCTAAACTTCTGGGGTCAGTAGAACCAATGGGGTCAGTAGTGTTGTTTACAAAATTATCGTCATAGTTTTTACCAAATTATTTATCTGAGTTATGACGGGGATAAGAAAGGCAGCGGGAGCTGGTTTTCTTTTATCTGGCGTTTAACTTTTGAAGTTGGCGCTTCGCTTCCTTTGGTTTGGTGCCAAATCAGACAGACGCTGCTATATCTATTCAGAGTCCAATTGATTAAAAAATGTTTCGCCATCAACAAGGTCATTTTCGTCTAGATTTTGAAAACGGTTTTTGACTAACGCAAGTTTTTCAATCTCATCGACATCGCAATCGAGGTGATCTTCGCATCGAAAGATAACTTTCTTGCGAATAGCGTTAGGTCTATCTGGTGATGGTGCAATTATCTCAGTTCTAATATCGACATGCTTTTTGCAGCAGGCCGAGCATTCGGCATTGTGAAAATCAATTTTGCTTGTCGGCATTATTTGCTCCAACTTAGTAGTGGTTGATCGATGAAAACCCGCTTGGTGGCAAAGCTAATGGGCTAAAAGAAGCGATGAGCTTTATAACCCCCTAATTTACTCTGGCGAAAATCCGTGGCGAAGCATTTCGAAATCGTCTAAATCGATAACAGCTCGTTTTCCGCGTCCCTTGAGAGCGTAGCAAGAGTTGCTTGCTGTTATTACCTGCTGAGCCTTAACATTCATAACTGTAACAATATACCAGTCTTTTACTGTGGTGTTTATAAGCTGAGCCTCACATTACTCGATAGCCTATGATTGATCTTTTCATTCAACTCCAAACTAAACCCCCTCAAAAAAGTTAAAAATTTTTTCTTTACTCGCCTTTAACTAACTGCCCAAATCATAAGGGAAAATTTTTAGCTGTGTGCCATTTAGGAAAATTCGGTATAAATGTTATGCAAATATTGCCTATAACACTATTGCGAACTATTACCGTTTAGATTAATATGCTGACCATCAAGAGAAATGAGAGTGGTTTGCATTCATGTATATCTGTTTATGTCATGGTGTGACTGATAAAAAAATCGAACAAACAATTGATGATGGCGCTATGACGATGCGCGATTTATCAAAAGAGCTGCAAGTGGGTAGCCAGTGCGGCAAGTGTTGTGGTTGTTGTAAAAAAATTCTTAATCGCAAACTGATCGAAATTGCAGATATCACTGAGCAAGTAGCTTAATTACTTGCTCTTAAGCATGCGTGCTTAACAATTTTTCCTTCGTTTAATTCTTCTAATTTATCCCCATACTTACGAGTTTTTATTTGCTTTTAACCCCTTCATTTATTAGGGTTATAACAAAGCAGATACGTGTATCACACGGTCATTGGTAGGAAGCCATGATAATAGACTCTTCAAAATCACTTTTTTGTGCAGTACTCATTTTAATCACCGCGGGCTGTGCGCAGTTACCTTCACGAGAGTCCATTCAACCAAGCTATGCCATTGCAGCGGATACACCCAGTACCATAGGAGATGCAGTGGGTAATAATCATCCTGGGTTATCAGGGTTTTATCCTTTAGCAGATGGGGTCGATGCCTTTGTAGCTAGGTTGGCACTCATTGATTCTGCAGAGCACACCATTGATGTGCAGTACTATTTATACCACAGGCAGCAAACCACCATATTATTTACGGCCTTTTTATTAAAAGCCGCAGATAGGGGGGTAAGAATTCGCTTGTTGCTTGATGACTTATCGCAAGCCGACAGTGAGCTTGATTTAGCTGCACTGGCTGTTCACCCTAATATTGAAGTGCGATTATTTAATCCATTTCCTAACCGTCGTTTTAGAGCGCTTGGTTTTGTTACCAACTTTAGCCAGCTTTCACGACGCATGCATAACAAGAGCTTTATTGTTGATAATCGGATTTTTATCACTGGTGGGCGCAACATAGGCAATGCGTATTTCTCGGCTGAAGATCATTCTGAATTTATTGATTTAGATGTTATGAGTGTTGGCGAGATTGTGCCAGAGGCATCAAAAGCATTTGATTTATATTGGAATCATCAGCTGTCTTACCCTGTTGAAGATTTGCACGGTGAACGTGATGAGCAATCACTTATTGATATCACTAACACCTTATCGACCTATGTTGAGCAGAATCAGCAGAGTAATTATGTTGAGCAGTTACGCGAAAGCGCCTTTGTAAAACGTTTATTGCACGATGAAATAGAATTCGATTGGCAAAAGTCTGTGTTGTTTTATGATCATCCCGATAAGGTGATGAACGACGTCAGTGAAAAATCGGCTAATATGTCGCCAATGTTGTTTAAAGAAATGGGCGAGCCGAAACAAAAAGCAATTATTGTCTCGCCATATTTTATTCCTCGTGAGCAGGGCGTTAAATTACTGACCAATTGGGCAAAACAGGGCGTTGATGTCACTGTACTTACTAATTCTTTAGCAGCTACCGATGTATCCGCGGTGCATGCTGGTTATAAAAAGTACCGAGAAGATCTCGTAAAAGGCGGGGTTAAGCTGTGGGAGTTAAAACCCAGTGACTTAATGGCCATTAAGCGCAAAGCGGGGCGTAAAGTAACAGGGTCATCACAAGCAAGTTTACACGCAAAAACCATGACCTTCGATGATGAAAAGATTTTTGTGGGCACCATGAACCTCGACCCTCGCTCGCTTGATTTAAATACAGAGATGGGCGTATTAATCGAAAGCGAAAAGCTTAGCCGTTTTTTGGCCCACTGGGTTGATACGCAAATGCCTGAATATGCCTGGAAAGTTGAGCTTAAAGATAATGACTTAGTGTGGCTCGACACAGTGAGTAATGAGCAGTTTGATGAAGAACCACAAACGTCTTCGTGGCGACGTTTTCAAGTGTGGTTTATTTCGTTATTCCCTATCGAAGATGAGCTCTAAGCCATTCCTTAAGTATTTATACCTAAGCCCAACTTTTTAGTTGGGCTTTTTGTTTTCAGCCTTTAGTTGTTAACCATTTCGGGATAAAAAATGGCGTTTGAGCGTACACGTGTAAACCCATTGTATTCAAGTGCTTAGCGTGCAAAGAAAAAATAAATATAAAAAAATGTTAAAAAAACTGGTTGGACCAATTGATCTATTGCTCGTTTTATGACGTAATGTAGGTATTACTATCTGGTCGGATGAGTTTATTATGAGCTTACGTACAAAATTAAAAAAAGTATTACCTAGTATTTCAATTACAGAACAAGAAGCGTTAGATGCGGGTGATGTTTGGTTAGAAGGTTCAATCTACCAAGGTAAACCTGATTTCGATGCACTTCGTGACGTGCCAGCAGCTAAGCTGAGCGCTGAAGAGCAAGCATTCTTAGATGGCCCAGTAAAAGAATTATTATCAATGATTGATGATTCTGAAATTCAAAATGGTGTTCATCTTCCTGATTACATTCTTGATTTCTTGAAAAAAGAGCGTTTTTTCTCGCTTATCATTCCTAAATCATTCGGCGGTTTAGAATTCAGCCCTTATGCAAACTCTACAATCGTTGCGACTATCGCGACTAAGAGTTCTGCGGTTGCGGTAACCGTGATGGTTCCTAACTCATTAGGCCCAGGTGAGCTATTACTTCACTTTGGTACTAAAGAGCAACAAGATCACTACTTACCACGTCTTGCAAATGGTCGTGATATTCCATGTTTCGCACTAACTAGTCCAGAAGCGGGTTCAGATGCGGGTGGTATTCCAGATATCGGTGTTGTTAAACGTGGTCAGTTCAATGGCGAAGAAGTTTTAGGTTTAGAAATTACCTGGGACAAACGCTACATCACACTTGCGCCAATTGCGACAGTATTAGGTTTAGCATTTAAAGTAGTTGACCCTGATGGTTTACTAGGTGGCAAAGAAAACCTAGGTATTACCTGTGCGCTTATCCCTAAAGACCACCCAGGTGTTGAACTTGGTAATCGTCATGATCCTATGGGCATCCGTTTTTACAACGGTACGACTCGCGGTGAAAAAGTATTTGTACCAATGGACTTCATCATTGGTGGTCAAAAGAACATCGGCCGTGGCTGGCAAATGCTGGTTAGCTGTTTAGGTGCAGGCCGTGGTATTTCGTTACCAGCACTAGGTGTTAGCTCATCACAAGTAGCATTCAAAGGTGCTTCAGAGTACGCAGCAGTGCGTGAGCAGTTTGGTCTGGCGATTGGTCAATTCGAAGGTATCCAAGAGAAGCTTGCTGATATCGCAGGTAAAACTTACCTTCAAGAAGCAATGCGTGTATTAACAACAGAAGGTTTAGGCATGGGCTTAAAACCATCTGTAGTTACTGCGATTGCTAAATACCACATGACAGAAATTGGTCGTAACGTGCTTGATTCAGCAATGGATATTCAAGCAGGTAAAGCAATTCAAAATGGTCCGCAAAATACATTAGCAAGTGGATATGTTGCACAACCAATCGCAATCACGGTTGAAGGTGCAAACATTCTTACTCGTAACCTTATGATTTTTGGTCAAGGTGTAATGCGTTGTCACCCTTACCTACAAACTATGGTTGAGTCTATCCACAGCGAAGACAAAAATGCAGATAAAGAATTCAACAGCATTTTACGTAAAACAGTGGGTTACAGCGTAGCTAACAGCTTACGAGCTTTCCGTTTAGGTGTATTACCGTTTACTGCCGGTGCTAAATCGTCACTACCAGAAGTACGTGAATACGAAAAAGCAGCGCACAAACTATCTGCAAAACTTGCAGTTTACGCTGACTTCTCGTTATTGGTACTGGGCGGCAAACTTAAGCAAGCAGAAATGTTATCTGCACGTTTAGGCGACGTAATGAGCTTCTTATACGCTGCTATGGCATCAATTAAATACTACGAGCAAAAAGTAGCAAGCAGTGAACGTGAGCAAGCTGCGCCTTACTTCCACTATGCGACTCGCTTTGCACTACAAAGCGCTGAAGAAGCATTGCATAAGTTCTTAGATAACTTCCCTGCAAGTGGTACTCGTAAGTTTATGCGTTTCATTACGATGAATTACTCAATGAAAATGCCTAAGATCAGCGATGATTTAATCCGTGAACTTGCGACTCAAGCGCAAATGGATACCGCATTTAAAGCGCAAATCACTCACTTGGTTAATCCAATTGAAGGTGATGGTCATTACATCAATGAGCAAGCGTACAAAGCGAAAATGGCATGCCTTGACTTACTTAAGAAAGTTAAAAAAGCACTGCGTGCTAAAACTATTAAGCCGGGCGTTCGTTTTGCAGAAACGCTTGATAATGCACTTGTTGCAAGTGTTATCAACGAAGAAGAGTATGCAAAACTGATTGATTACAACAAGAAGCGTGAAAAAGCGATTCGTGTTGATGAGTTCGACTTTGATATGAACTTACTGGATGACAATGCAAAGCCAGTTAACCCACTTAAAAGTGTGGTAAACGAGTAATTCAACAATGCAAGTCCTGAGCAGTATTAGGACTTTATCTTCGAAAACCCGTGCTTAGCACGGGTTTTTTATTGCCTATAGGCCGTTGTGCCAATAGACAATATCACCTACCATTGCCATCGGTTTATATAAATTACAGAGCGTTATGGATCTTAGGCAATTCGTTACTTGTCACTTTTCAAATATTACAGAGCTACAGCAAGCTGCATTAGTATGGAGTGGATGCGGTGAGATTATTCGTTGCCAAATGAATGGTGCTGCTGCGGTAATTAAAGCGATTGAAGTGCCTAGCCAGATCAATCATAGTCGTATAAAACAAAGTGATTTTGCGCTTGCCAGAAAGCGGCAATCTTACTTAGTCGAATTTAATTGGTATAGGCATTACGCAGAGCAATTACCCCATGAAGCTGCGGCTATACACTGTATTGAGGCAATACAAGAGGGCAGTAAGCAAGCACTGCTATTTAGTGATTTCAGTGCACTTGGCTACCTGCAAGCAAGTGCTACACACAGCGACATTCAAGCAATTATAAGCTGGCTTGCACACTTTCATGCTTTTCATTTAGCAAGCTCTGCCGATGGCCTTTGGCCGCAAGGTAGTTACTGGCATTTAGCAACGCGGCCCGATGAGCTACAACGCATGAGCGATTTAAGCTTAAAAGCGCAGGCACACGCTATTGATATAGCGCTGAGTGAGTCACCTTATCAAACATTAATTCATGGTGATGCTAAGCTTGCCAATTTTGCGATTGCGCCACAAAACCAGCATGTTCTTGGCTATGATTTTCAATATGTTGGCAAGGGTGTTGGGGTGATTGATGTCATGTATTTTTTAGGCAGTTGCTTAAATGATACGGCATTAAAATCAGTTGCAGATGACTATTTAAATCGCTATTTTGACACCCTCACACAGGCACTAAAACGTTATCAACCGAATGTAAACCCAGCGCATGTTGTTAGCAGTTGGCGAGCGCTTTGGTGTTACGCATGGAGCGATTTTTATCGCTTTTTAGCAGGTTGGAGCCCTGATCATGTAAAAATAAACGGCTACATGCAGCAGCAATTTGTAACTTACTTAAAAATAAAGGATTAATAATGAATAAGCCAATGCGATTTGCCATTATCGGCTGTGGTGCTGTAACCGAAGTGAAAAGCGGCCCTGCTTATCAACAAGCAGAAGGTATTGCGCTTATTGGGGTGACACGCCGCGACTTAGAAAAAGCCCATGATTACGCTAAACGCCATAATGTCGCAAAGGTGTTCGCATCGCCAAGCGAACTCATTAACGATACCAGTGTTGATGCCGTGTATATTGCCACGCCGCCAGATAGCCATAAAGCGTATGCGCTTGAGGTTGCTGCGGCAGGTAAACCGTGTTGTATTGAAAAGCCACTGGCGCCAAGTTATCAAGACAGCCTTGACATTGTCGCAGCGTTTAAAGAGGCTAAACAGCCGCTATTTGTGGCTTATTATCGCCGTTCATTACCACGCTTTAATCACGTTAAACAGTTATTAGAACAAGGTGCGATTGGTAAGCCTCGTCATGTTAGTTGGCATTTAAGTAAAGCTCCTAACGCCCTTGATTTATCAGGTGAGTACAACTGGCGCACAGATCAAAATGTGGCACGAGGAGGTTACTTCGACGATTTAGCCAGCCATGGTCTTGATTTACTTGCCTACCTTTTAGGTGACTTTAGTAAGGTGCATGGTTTATGTGCTAATCAACAAGGCTTATATTCTGCATTCGATGCTATTACCGCGCACTGGCAGCATCAATCTGGTGTTACTGGCACCGGGAGCTGGAACTTTGCTTCATCTAATCGTTTTGATGATGTGATGATTTACGGCAGTGAAGGCGAGCTTAGCTTTAGTGTTTTTGACGAAAAGCTGATTGTGCTTAACAATGCACAGGGTAAACAACAGCTCGTAATTGATAACCCTGCGCATATTCAACAATATCATGTTGAAAATATGGCAAACTATTTTCATGCTCAGCAACCTCATCCATCAACCGGTGAGAGCGCACTACACACAAGTTGGGTTATGGAGCAGATTTTATCGGCTTAGTGCTCAAACGCAGCATTGAAGGCATTTACAATTTGTGTGTTTTCACCTTCGTGAAATAACTCCATCAGGCGCTCACTAATTAAAGTGCGTACCTTCTCGGTTTTAAGCGCTTTATCGAACAGCGCGATTGCTTGTTTGCCGACCTCTGTTGGTGAGCAAGCAATATAACCAAACACCGCGGCTTTTTCTGGTTTAAGGCTGATATAACGAATACTACTCAGACCGGGGAAACGTTTATAACGGTTGCTAAATACAGTTTGGTATTCTAAAACGGCATCAATTTTATTTTGAAATAACATTTGCCCGAGCCTTGGTGCATTTGTTGCCCCATCGAGTATAAAAAAGTGCTCATCATTTAAACGGACAAACTTATCAATCTCTTCTGAGTATGAACGGCCTTTAGTAACGCCAATTGTTAAGTCATAGTAATAGATAGCTTGTAGTAGGGTAATAGCGTCTGGAATGGTGGGCTTATTAAATACCACCAGTTTATTTGAAGGAAATGCCATTAGAGGGTACTGGCTAAACACAGCATGAGCTTCACGCTCAGGGGTTTTCAATTTATTGTACAAGCAAACATTATTCATTTTGCCTAATTCCTGCCACTCTCTTAAGCGGCTTGCAGGTATAAAATGTAGGCTGATTTCATCGCCTAATTCAGCTGCGGCAGCCAGCAAAAATGTGGTGGCCTCATTCTCAGGGTTGCCGCCATCTTGCGGAACAAAGTCTGCCATAACTTGAATATCGAGTGTTTCACTGTGGACCGGTAGGCAAATACACAAAAGTAGTATTAAAGTGAGGATAAACGTTTTCATTACTGCGGGCCCAAAATAAATAAAATGTTAAACATTGCCGGTGCGTGTTGTTGCAAAAAAATTAATATTTGCAGCTGGTAGTGTAATTTTAGACCAATTCAAAGAATTAATGCGATGAACATGCATTTTTGCAGTCGAGAAGACTATTTTGCGCTAAAATAGGCGTAATTTATCTCATTTAGGTTCTACTTATGTCTATCCATGTAATTACTCATCCGTTAGTTCAACACAAACTTGGCCTTATGCGTGCAGAAGGTATTAGTACTAAAAGTTTTCGTGAGCTGTCGTCTGAAGTAGGTACTTTGCTTACTTACGAAGCAACAAAAAACCTACCATTAGAAAGTGTTCAAATCACAGGGTGGGATGGTTCAACATTAGATGTAGAACATATCAAAGGTAAAAAAATTACTGTTGTGCCTATTCTACGTGCCGGCCTTGGTATGATGGATGGTGTTATGCAGTTATTACCTGCTGCAAAAGTAAGTGTTGTTGGTCTTCAGCGTAACGAAGAAACATTGGAGCCAGTGCCTTATTTTGAAAAACTGGTTGGTAAAATTGATGAGCGTTTAAGCCTTGTTATTGACCCAATGCTTGCAACCGGTGGTTCAATGATCGCAACTATCGATATGCTTAAAAAAGCAGGCTGTAAAGATATTAAAGTGATTGTATTAGTGGCAGCACCAGAGGGCGTAGAAAAAACTCTTGCAGCCCACCCAGATGTTGAAATTTTCACAGCATCTCTAGACAGTCATTTAAACGAAAAAGGATATATCATTCCAGGCTTAGGAGATGCCGGTGACAAAATTTTTGGCACAGTCTAAGGCGCTCACGTGGAAAACCATCAAACATTTTCGTTAAAAACTATTCTAACTGGCGCGCAAATGCTGTTTGTAGCATTTGGCGCACTAGTACTTGTGCCGTTACTAACAGGCCTTGATCCCAATGTGGCTTTATTTACCGCAGGTTTAGGAACCTTGCTGTTTCATGTGGTTACTAAAGGCCAAGTTCCTATCTTTTTAGCATCGTCTTTTGCTTTCATTGCACCTATTATCGCCTCGGTACAAATGTGGGGGATCCCTGCAACAATGGGCGGTTTAATGGTGGCAGGCTTTTGCTATGTTGCGCTTAGCTTGATTGTAAAATTTAAAGGCGTCAATGCACTGCATAAAGTGTTACCTCCTGTGGTTGTTGGCCCTGTTATTATGGTGATTGGTTTAGCCTTAGCCCCCGTCGCTGTGAATATGGCAATGGGTAAAGCAGGGGATGGCAGTGCACAATTAGTTCCTTATGAGCAAGCAATTTGGGTTTCTGGTTTATCATTACTGGTTACGCTGATTTTTGCGGTATGGGGTAAAGGTGTATTCAAACTTATTCCTATTCTTGCTGGTGTGGTAGCAGGTTACCTTGCTTCGTTATTTATAGGTATTGTTGAATTTAAGGCGGTCACCGAAGCAAACTGGTTTGCGGTACCGGCATTTACTTATCCTGAGTTTAAATGGCAGGCTATTTTATTTATGGTGCCTGTGGCCATTGCACCTGCAATTGAACATATTGGCGACATGATGGCTATTAGCCAAGTAACAGGTAAAGACTATTTAAAGAAACCGGGTTTACACCGCACTTTACTTGGTGATGGCTTAGCAACCTCTGCGGCATCGGTTTTTGGTGGTCCACCTAATACAACGTACTCTGAAGTAACAGGGGCGGTAATGCTTACACGTAACTTCAACCCTCGAGTAATGCTTTGGACCGCAATAATCGCTATTGTGCTCGCGTTTGTGGCAAAAATGGGCGCAGGTTTACAAACGATTCCGGTTCCTGTGATGGGCGGCATCATGATTTTACTATTTGGTTCAATCGCCGTTGTTGGTTTAAATACCTTAGTAAAATCAGGTGAAGACCTTACCGCGCCTCGCAACTTGACTATCATTGCACTGATTTTAGTGTTTGGCATTGGTGGCATGCATATCGGTGGTGATGAGTTTAGTTTGCAAGGTGTGAGCTTATGCGCAATTTTGGGGATTATCTTAAATGCTGTTCTCCCCAAAGCAGTGCAACAAGCTGATTAGAACTTAAAAACTGCTTGAATATTGCACCAAAAAAGCGCATTAAATATGCGCTTTTTTTGTAACTAACTAAAATTTAAGGAATTATAAAACTGGTCTACTAACTGCATTTATCTCTATGTCATACTGGTAGGAGCGATTATGCAAGAGGCAAATGTTGTGGATATTACCCCGTTTTTAGCGAAGCATCAGTTACCACTCAAGTATCAATACTTAAGTGAGCAGTTTTTTATACCCCTCGCGCACGATATCTTGAGCGCAAAAATGACCGGCCAACCTATGCTGGTGGCAATTAACGGCTGCCAAGGGTCAGGTAAAACGACTCTCGCTGATTTCTTAGTGACCTGGGTTAATAGCAATACCGAATTTAATAGCGTGTCATTATCAATCGATGACTTTTATTTAAGTCGTGATGCACGCAATGAGCTTGCTAAAGATGTTCATCCTTTGTTTGCGAGTCGTGGGGTACCGGGTACGCATGATACGCAATTAATGGAACAAACCTTATCAGCTTTGTTGGCAGGTAAAGTGGATGTGCCATTACCTCAATTTGATAAACTAACTGATGATCCGGTGCCAAAAGACCAGTGGTCTAGTAATCAAAAGCCGATTGATATCGTGTTTTTTGAAGGCTGGTGTGTAGCCAGTACACCTCAGCAGCCTTATCAACTGCAAACTCCGGTAAATGAATTAGAGCAACTAGAAGATGCCGACGGCATTTGGCGTCGCTGCGTAAATAGTTGCTTAGCGAATGAATATCAAAATGTATTCGCAATGGCCGATTACACCATTATGTTAAAAGCGCCTTCATTTGAAGATGTGTATGCGTGGCGCTTAGAGCAAGAGCATAAACTAATTGCCAAAAAAGGCCAGGGGCAGGGCACGTTTGACGAAGTGAGTTTAAAGCGTTTTATCTCTCATTTTGAACGTATTACGCGGGAAAATTTAGCCACTCTTGCGCACAGCGTTGATGCGTTACTATTGCTCGATACTGAGCGTGATATCACCAAGATGGAGCTTCTCGCTGACCAGATTGCTCAACCACTTATTTTTACTGACTTAGACGGCACATTGCTCGATCACGATAGTTACGAATGTGAGGTGATCAAACCATTTTTGGCAAAGTTGAATGATACCGGTGTCAATGTGATTTTTAACACCAGCAAAACCTTTGCTGAAGTCACTGATATTCAAAAAGGTTTGGATCATCATCAACCCTTTATTGTGGAAAATGGTGCTGCTGTTTATATCCCGAAAGACTATTTCAAAGTAAAGCCGATTGGCTGTGATGAATATAAAGGTTATTGGCGCTTTGCCATGACGCAAAGTACCGATAAATTGCATGAAGATCTTAAACAATATGCAAGCCAATTTAGTCATTGTGTACGTGTGTTTAGCCAATTTAGTGCACAAGAAATAGCCGAGTTAACAGGACTCCCCGTCGATAAAAGTGAATTGGCTCTACAAAGACAGTACTCAGATCCGGTTTGTTTTTCGGGCAGTGATGAAGAAAAGCAGGGCTTGATAGATGCAATGAGCCAAGCAGGCTACGAAGTGCTTGTTGGCGGGCGTTTTATCCATTTAACCAAAGGTAACAATAAAGGACTTGCACAAAAGTGGCTGTTAAATCAGTTCAAAAAAGCCTATCGCAATCCATTTACTGTGATAGCGCTTGGCGACAGTCAAAACGATGTAGCCATGCTAAAGGCGGCCGACACCGCTATTCTAATCAATAACCCTGGCAGCCAAGTACAATCACAAATATTACAAAAAGCATGGCAGCTCAGCGAAAAGCCCGCCCCTGCAGGTTGGGTTCAAGAAGTTTCTGCGTTAACTATCATCAAAGCGCGTTTTGCAGCAAAACAGGAGCAATCTCATGGCTGATTTTTATCAAAATGGCATTATCACGACCTTACACAATATTGCTGACCGCCCAGTAGAAGAACTAGAAAAAGAGTTGTTAGGCTTTTCAAAACAACGCCCAATGGGCCTGATTTTGCCCTCGCTTTACAGTGAGTTAGAAGGACCTGCTTTGCAAAATATTATTGCTGAGCTGAAACATGTGCCATATTTATCGCAAATTACCATAGGCCTTGATCGCGCCGACGAAAGCCAATATCGCCATGCACTGCAGTTTTTTGCGGAGCTTGATCAGCATCATAAGGTACTTTGGAATGATGGTCCGCGTTTACAAGCTCTTGATAAAGAACTACAAAAATTGGGCGTTGCCCCACGAGAACTAGGTAAAGGTCGCAATGTTTGGTATTGCATGGGCTATAAGTTGGCAACCTCAAAAGTAGAGTCCATTGCACTGCATGACTGCGATATTTTGACTTACGACAGAGCGCTATTAGCACGTCTAATTTACCCCGTTGCTCACCCTCGTTTTAACTATGAATTTTGTAAAGGGTTTTACCCGCGCACCGCTGAGGGCAAAATTAATGGTCGCGTGTCACGTTTGCTGGTAACGCCGTTATTGCGTTCTTTTAAAACAATATTAGGCAGCAACGATTACTTAGAATACATGGATTCGTTTCGTTACCCGCTAGCGGGTGAGTTTTCATTCCGCCGTGATGTACTCAACGATATTCGTATTCCAAGTGACTGGGGCTTAGAAATTGGCGTGCTATCAGAGATGTATCGCAATTACTCGCATAACCGTTTATGTCAGGTAGATATTGCTGATAACTATGACCACAAACACCAAGACTTATCGCTAGAAAACCAAGCGGCGGGCTTGTCGAAAATGTCGATTGATATTACCAAAGCTTTATTTAGAAAGCTGGCTACCCAAGGGGTGACTTTTACAACAGAAACGATTCGCTCATTAAAGGCAACCTATTACCGTATTGCACTCGATTTTATTGAAACTTATCACAACGATGCGTTAATGAATGGCTTAACACTTGATATTCATCATGAAGAAAAAGCCGTTGAAATGTTTGCTCAAAATATTATGAATGCAGGTCAGCACTTTTTAGAAAATCCAATGGAAGCACCCTTTGTGCCGAGTTGGAACCGAGTAGCTTCGGCAATGCCAGAGGTGTTTGCTCGCTTAGAAGAAGCCGTAGAGCTTGATAACAAAGAATATATTTAACGGGGAAGGCACGTGACTTTAGAGCTTTTGCAACAAAGGGTTATTCAGCATTTAACCTGCATCTACGGCGAGGTTGAGCTATCAACAACGCTTGAACAACTCGCAGATAGATTAATCAATACCATGTTAGGTGATGATCCTGTTCGAGACCCAACGCCGCATAAAAACCGTTGGGATGAGCAAGACATGATTTTAATTGCCTATGGTGATTCGATTATTCGTCATGCTAATACGGATGAAGCCGTTGCTAAGCCTGAAGAGCCGCCTTTGCAAACGTTACATCGCTTTGTAAAAAACCAATGCTTACCTGAACTTAATGCACTGCACATCTTGCCGTTTTACCCATATAGCTCAGATGAAGGCTTCGCGGTAATGAATTATGTGCAAGTGAATGAAGCGTTAGGTAGTTGGCAACATATCCGCGATATTTCAGCGGATGTTAGGTTGATGGCAGATTTGGTGATCAACCATTGCTCTAGCCGCAGCGTTTGGTTTGAAAACTTTATTCAGGGCAAAGAGCCGGGAAAAGGGTATTTTAAAACGGCAAGCCAGAGTGATGATCTTGTGCAAGTTGTTCGCCCGAGAACATCACCCCTTTTACAGGCGGTTGAAACTAAAGACGGTTTGCAACATGTGTGGTGTACCTTTAGTCATGACCAAGTCGACTTTGATTTTGCTAACCCAGATGTGCTCAATGAATTTGTCAGCATTATTCGTCATTATTTAGATAACGGTGTGCGTATATTCCGCCTTGATGCGGTGGCTTTTTTATGGAAAAAACTCAATACCCGCTGCATTAACCTGCCTGAGACACACGAAGTGATCAGATTACTTCGCACCCTTATTGAGCATTTTGAGCCTAATGTGATTATTATCACAGAAACTAATATCCCGAACCGCGAAAACCTATCGTACTTTGGTAATGCCAACGAAGCACATTGTATTTATAACTTCTCATTACCACCGCTGTTATTACACACTTTACTCAGTGGTGACAGCACCGCATTAAAACATTGGATGATGAGTATGCCACCTCCTCAAGAAGGCACGGCATACTTTAACTTTATAGCTTCACATGATGGTATTGGCTTGCGCCCCGTTGAAGGCTTGTTGGAGCAAAGTGAAATTGCCGAAATGGTCAATACTACGGCTAAATATGGCGGTAAAGTCTCATTACGTACCGCCCCAGATGGCACCAATACCCCTTATGAGTTAAACATTGCCTTATTTGATGCGTTGCAAGGTACCCATAAAGGCCCAGATAAATGGGGTGTTGCACGCTTTTTATGTGCGCATGCCATTATGTTTGCGCTTGAAGGTATTCCAGGTTTGTATATTCATAGCTTACTCGGTACCACCAATGATTATGAACGCTTTGAAAATAGCCAACATAACCGAGCGATTAACCGTCACCGCTGGCAAGAGTCAGATTTACTAGCAAAGCTGAGTAACGAAAATGCCCATCATCGTACTGTGTTTAAAGCGATGAAAAACCTAATGGCTATTCGTAAGGCGCAAAGTGCATTTCACCCTAATGCGACCCAATATACGTTACATTTAAGCGAAGGGCTCTTTGGTTTTTGGCGACAAAGTATCAACCGTTCGCAAAGTATGTTTTGTGTTTATAACATTAGTGACGAGCCGCAAACGCTTACGCTTGCCGACTTAAATTTGATTGGTACCGAGCAATGGCGAGATTTGATCAGCGGTGAGCAAATTACTGAGCAAACACAAACAATGTCGCTAACACCATACCAAGCTGTATGGCTCAGCAATAAATAATGTAAATGCCCTTTACAGTTTGCTATTGGTTACCTCTAAAAGAAGTGATTCAACACTGAAGGGAAGGGCATTTTTATTCGCATTACTGAAAACGCGAAAGTTAATTGCTAAGCTATCACTGTGAATTTGTTCAACTAGCTTAAGCGTTTGTTCGCTATGTTGGCTGAAAATGGCCACTTCATCATGCATAGTTCCGGTTGCGTAATTATTGAGTAGATCATGAACATTTACTATAGCTAAAGCTCCTAGCGTGACATGACCACCGATAGTGACGTCTATTTTTTCTGCCACAACTCTGAGCGGCCAATTTATTGCGCCAACCAATACATCTTTGCGTTTATTTAACTCATCAAGCGCTGCAATCGCCCCTAATGCCATGGCATCATTGGCAGCCCAAACCATATTGATGTTAGATTGATGGCTAAAGTAGCCAAGACTCTGGCGATACGCTTGTGTTGCTGACCAGTTGGCAACTGTTTTAGCGGTGATATTAGCATTATCATGCGTTTGAACACTTTGCTCTAAACCTTGCTCTCTATCAAGTGCTGCATGGGTAGTGTAATCACCATTAATCGCAAGAATATTTGCCGTGTGCTGAGTTCTTTCAATCAGTTTTTCAGCTAATAATTGACCCGCTTGTTTGTTATCGGGCACTACGCTACCTGCGATATTAATACCATGATCAATCAAGCGTTTTAGTTCTTGCTCTGATGGGCGGTTAAGTAAAAAATAGATGGGTGTAGAGGTGTGTTTTAAGCTCAAAAGTTGTTGGGTAAGCACACTTTTCTCATCAACTAAAATCAGCATATCTGGCTTTGCTTTAATCGCATTAGCCACTAATGACTTCATTTCAATATGATTTCGGTTGGCATAATGAATTGTTAAATCGAGATCAAAGTCTTTGGCAGCATCACGCATCAACTGCGACACTTCAAACCAAAACGGGCCTGTGACATTGGTATTGGCATGACCTGGGTTTATAAAAATAATTCTTTGCTTGGCAAAAACACTCGGTAAGCAAAATAGGCAGATAATGAAAAATACCGTTTTGAGCATAGTCTTATTAAGTTAAAAGGCCGATAGGGAAGAGTATAGCTTGAATTTTCAGGTTTTAAGTAAATGATTGGCATAGGATAGTTTTTAAATATCTGATAGAAAAAGGGCTACACAAATGTGCAGCCCCAAGAGAATCAAATATTTTACGATTAGAAATCGTAAGATAGTCTTAAGTAGCCGAAACGACCGATGTTGTCGTAACTTGCACTACCAGAACCTGTACCTAACGTACCGTATGGAAGTTTGCGGTTGAAGATATTATCTACACCCAGCTTAACACCAAAACCATTTTCAAAGTTATAACCAATTGTTGCATCAGAGATAACGTAAGTACCAAATGTCATTAAGCTATTTGGATTCGGGTTATCTGCAAGTTCTTGGTCAGTGTAAAGGCTTACTTCATCTAGATAACGCGTATCAAAGGTTGTAAAGAAGCCATCACGCTTATAAGAAATTGAAAGGTTTGCTTGCCATTTCGCTTCGCCAGTTGTGCCTGCGTACTCATAGTAGTCGCTCGGTTGGTCTTGGAATGGGAAAGTTTTACGCTCAATTAAGTACGTACCAATTAAACGTGTTGAGAAGTTGCCTTCTAGTGCATCAAAGTCATAACCTAATTCAAAGTCAACACCTGATGCTTCTTGACCAGACACGTTCAGAACTGAGTTTTGAATAAGTGTAATTTCACTTGACGCGCTATCACGTGTGATTAGGTTACAGTATTGGTTATTAATACCACCTTCTGCATCTACACAGCGGTCAAGAATGTCTTGTGAACCGATGGTCGAAATCGCGTCTTCAAGTTCAATTTTCCAGTAGTCAACTGTCACTACAGCGTTTTCGATGAATGAAGGTTGGTAAACAAAGCCAATTGTTGTACTGGTTGATTCTTCACCTTTCACATCTCGGTTACCACTTACTAAACCTTCAAGGGTTTGCGCATCGTAGTCTGATTCAAAATCAGCAGGTACACCAAGAGCTGCACAGTTCGCACGGCGTACTTCTGAATTTTGTAAATCATTCAAGTTATCAGCTAAACATGGATCGTCAACACTGTAGAATGTTTGGCTTGGCGCACCGAAGATTTCGCTAATGTTTGGAGCACGAAGTGCTTCTGATTGCGTTGCACGTACACGTAGTTGATCGTTAACTGTCCAATCTAAACCAAGTTTCCAGCTTGTTGCATCACCAATTGTACTGTAGTCAGCGTAACGTACCGCTGTATCGAGTACTAGGTCTTGAACAAGAGGTAAATCAGCAAGAAGTGGGATTGATGCTTCGAAGTAAATTTCATTTACATCAAACTCACCTTTGTCTTCGCCAAGCGCGTTAAAGAAGGTACCGGCTGCGTTGTCTGGCTCTTCAGTTTCGCTTTCTTCTTTACGGTATTCCACACCCGCTGCAAAACCAATGTAACCTGCTGGTAATTCATAAATTGCTGAATTTGCAAGTGAAGCAGACACAACTGTTTGAGTAATCTTTGAAGTACCTACTGAAACAGTATTGATGTAATCAATCGCTTCTTGGCTTGGTGCACCGAAGCCCATGATATTAACAGGTACACACCCTTCAGCACGTGCTTCTTCGCTGCGACAAACAACATTGCCTGAACCATCATCAATAGCATCTAGGGCATTGTAGTAGTTTGCCATGATCATGTTAGCGCCATTAACACGCTCTAAATCAGTTTGGCCATATACAACTGACGCATCTAATTCCCAGTCATTGAATACCGTGCCTTTTAAGCCTGCAACAAAACGGGTTGTTTCACGTGTATTGTTTTCAACACGACGACCTAAGTCAGTCATCATGCGGTTAACCATGATTGAGCTAACACCTTCTTGTTCCATCAGATCTTTAACACTTGAGTCAAGATAAGGGTTGTCAATCTTGATGCTGTTATTTGGGTTAAAGAAGAAGAATGCAGGCTGACCAATGCTTTGGCCTTCGCTGTTAACATACTTAGCTTCAAGATACGCATTCATGCCCTCTGCGATATCGTAGTTCGTTTTGAAGTTAATGTTGTAGCGTTCAAACTCAGGTTGAATTTGGTTAAACTGTGCTAGGTTAAATGAATCACAGTTAGCACATGCAAGGCCATCAACTTGGTCACCAATGTTAAGTTCACGATAAGTACCATCTGGGTTAAATGAATTTACATAGCCATTACTTAGCGCAAACACACCTGCGTTATTAATCGCATAGTAACCTGCATTTGGCGTATAAATGTAGTCAGGAAAAGCTGGATCATCTTTGTTTTCAGCTGTTTGAGCTGTATTACGCATATTGCGGTAAGAGCCATCAGTCCATGGGTGGTCTAACGCATTTAAAGTATCTTGACCCGAATACTCAACAGAGAATGCCACGTTACCGCGATCATTATCGAAGTTTGTGCCGTAAGAGAATGTTGCTTTTTCGTTGCTGTAATCGCTTAGGTCTGACTCGCCTCGAGTTACACTTGCGCTAAAGCCTTCGATATTCTTTTTAAGAATGAAGTTAACTACACCCGTTACAGCATCGGCACCGTATACAGCTGACGCACCACCGGTGATAATTTCAACACGCTCAACCCATGTGCTTGGAATTGTATTTGTATCAACTGATTGAGAGCCTGCAGAGCTAGAAACGTGACGCTTACCATTAACAAGTACTAGCGTACGGTCAGTACCCATATTACGTAAGTCAAGAATACTTAAACCCGCAGTACCGATGTAACGGCCAGAGTTTGAAAGTGAAAAAGTATTACCAAGAGCTGGTAATTTATTAAGTGCCTCACCGATATTAACCGCGCCTGTGTTAACTAAGTCATCACCACTGATAACTGTCACTGGCGCAGGGGCAATAGCACCTTCACGTAAAATACGAGAACCAGTTACTTCGATACGGTCGATTGTTTGTACACCTTCTTCATCAGCAGCAAATGACTGGCCTGAAATTGCAAGTGCAGATGTGCACAGGGCAAGCTTAATACTTGCACCTAAGATGTTATGTTTTTTCATTGTTTCACCTGTTAGTTTTTATTTTATCCCTTAAAGGGTTGTTAACAGTTGTTCTTAAAATGTTAACGCGGTGCACTTTATCATTGTCCCTATTATTTGCAAACAAAAACTACGTATCAATTTGTACACATCTAATTTCAATTTAAACAGTGTGTTAGATTCTTTGTGGGGTTCAGGTGTTTTTTGTTTGTTGTGAAAAGGTGATTACAGAATATTTACTTTGTTGCAGTATTAGGTATTTTAATGGTATTAGGTTTACGTAGCGTTTCGCTTTATAATGGGTGCATAATTTGTATTTGGTTGAGAGTGTATGAAAGCCATTTTTATTAGTTTTTTAATCGTTTTTTCCAGTCTGTGCGCGGCCAATAATATTGATCTTGAGGCCAATATGAAAAACATGGGGCTCGCTTATAAAAACTCAGTGCGAGCAACTGATTTAGCCACCTTTAATACCGCTATCGATGAATTTATTGAGTTGTTAGAGACTGCCAAAATAGCTGATTTTAAACAGCATAAAACAGCGTCTTTAGAAGGGCTTGATAAAGTCATAAATCAAGCAAAGCAAGCTAAGCAACTTGCAACGACCCGTGGCCTTGAAGCTGCAAAAGCGCCGCTTAAATCTATTGATGAGCTACGTAAGAAATACCATGAGCTACATGAGCCGCCAGGTTTTTGGGAGTTGTTATTTGGCAAGTAAAAATAAATTAACGAGTTAGATTTACTTTAATTTAAAAAAGGTGCCGAGGCACCTTTATTAACGCTTTTTCTTTTTACCCTGAACTGCCTTCAAGCGCGGATTGTCTTTATTAATAACATAGACACGACCTTTACGCTTTACGATTTGGCAGCCCGGGCGGTTCTTCGCGCTTTTTAATGAACTTAATACTTTCATGTTCTTTCCTATAGCAACTACTTGCTCGCTAAGTTTTTGAAACGACGATTAAACGCAGCAACACGGCCATCGCTTGCAACAGCTTTTTGCTTACCGGTATAAAACGGGTGTGAATCGCTTGATACGTCAATTGGCACATAAGGGTAGGTTTTTCCCTCAAGTTCAATCGTGCGCGAAGTTTTAATTGTCGAACCAATAATAAAGTAGCTGTCTGCCGCTGTATCATGAAACGCGACTTGCTGGTAATCAGGGTGGATATTTGGCTTCATAATGGAACTCTTTGTTATGTGATAATGTATCGATTATAGGGTGGTTGACTATTTAGATCAAGATAAAAATGATTCTTATTTATATTAATTTGTCTTAATTTTGTACAAGCTGAACAATCAATAAGCAGTTAGATTTAAAAAGCTGGATATTGTCGATAAGGCTGTTATAACTAGGTATGCGTGCTTATTTTAAAGAAGGATAAGGAAGTGAATGATAAAACTAGCCGTGAAGAACTAGATCAAAATGTAATGAACACGCTTCGCGATAAAGACCATTCTGTTTTAGCTAATCATGTAGACACCTTGTTATGTACTCACAACGATATTATTGAGTTGTTGGCACAGTATTTAGCTCTGAGTGAACAAGATGATGATGAGCGTTTCGATACCTGGTTTGATAATCTAAGTAAAGAGCAACACACCGTTGTGAAGACTTTCGAAGTGTATCGTGGTCAGTACGAGCATTTAGATTCTTAATACTTGATCAAGTTGTTTTTACATGAAAAAAGCCACCCGAAGGCGGCTTTGCTGATTAGCGCTAACTAATTAATCTAACATGTAAGCTCGCATGGTAATTTGCTCTGCTTGGCTTGAGCCGTAATCAGAAACAATCGTTCGAATATGGACAAAGTCACCAACGTTTCCTGTATTAGGGATCGTAGCTACCCATTCACCGTCAATGTGTTCAACTTGTGCATCTATCCAGTTTTCGCTTGAGAACTTCGTTGATACAGGGCAATAGATATAAGCAGGCACGTTAGCAATCGTACATTCTTGGCCGTATGCATATTGGAACTGTACATCTGCCAGCGCCACTTCACCAACACCGTCTAGTAAACCCGTTAACTTAACTTGAGCCGCTTCACCCGCTTTCATGCTGTTATTAATATCAACCGGTAAATCAACCATAGGCACTAAAATTGGCTGAACACCTTGTTGCTGCTCGTCAGCTGTAAATGTATAGAAGCCTTGGTAAAGAGAACCTAGCTTATCATTGGCTGGAGAGCGCTCACCGACACCGCGAGCATAAGATCGCATTTCTAAGGTAATTTGATGAGAGCCCGGCTCAAGGGTTAATGTGCCTTGATACGGAGATGCTGGCTCACCATTTACTTTTAAACCAAATGCTGAGCTACCCATAAAGCCGAAGATACCATCATGGTTTGCGGCATCGCCAAACGAGGCAAGATTAAAGTAAAGAACATTGGTATCGCGGCTAATAATCGCTGAGCCACTGCTGCCTAAGCTACCAGCGCGTGGACCTTTAAACCAAGTAGTGCTTTGCTCAGCACCTTCTGTCATTGCGCGTGGACCATCAAAATAAGCGCCTCCACTTTGAATTTTATAGTTTGGCATAACGACATTCGTCCATGCATTTTTTGCACTTGCTGTGTAATATTCATCACGTTGATGAGGCAACATAATTAACTGTGAGCTACCTGTTGAGTAGAACTCCCCTGTACTGTTGGTCATTGCCATAACATCAGTCCATGCAGGGCGCTCATCATTTTGCGAGTGATAAGACGCACTTATTTTATGCATTTTATGTTCAGCAATATTGATTTGCCCAGGTTGAATTCGGCCATCAGTAATATGGTTTATTGAATAAGCATAAGGTGAGCGTTCAGCCGCAATACCAGACCAGCTAACGATATTGTTGCCAGCCTCGATTTCTGCCATTAAGGCTTCACCTTGTTCGGTACTAATGCCAATCACGGGGACTTTTGGTGTGCCTGTGATTGCCCCTTTATATCGACCGCCACGACCAGGGCGATAAAAAATCACACCGCTAGCGCCTTTTTTCATCGCATTACCGACCATGTAAGACGTGAGGTAATTAGGGTTAGCAATAAGCGCAATTTTTCCGTCTAACTCAAATTGGCTCCAGTCAGTGCTGTAACCAGCATCACCTACTGGCACTACTTCTGCAGAGCCTTCACCATGAAAAGACAGTGCTAAACCTTGTTTGATGTAATCAAGTTCAACTCCGTTTTGCATAGTGACGGTTGTTTCTGGAGCCACTGCGCGGGTGGTGATAAATGAGCGAAAGCGATCGTCATGACCTTGTGACCATGCATACATATCATTTACGTAATCAGGAGCCATTTCGATAGCTGCAAGCTTCGCAACTTCTTGATCGTCGATCGCGTAAGTAAAGCCAAATGAATAACCTTGTGGATCAAGAGGCTGGTCAGCTTTAAAGGTGATAGGTTGAGCGTTACGTGCATCAAAGTTAATCTCTGTTTTGCCATCAATCTTACGATTTAATACAGCCATTTGTGCCGCTGATTCAACTAAACCAGAGCTGGTTTGCGGATTATCGTAAGTCATAATGTTAGCAATCAACGTATAGTAACCAGCAGGTACATCGATATTGGCTTTACCGCCAGTGAGCCTAACAAGACTGCCCCAATCATCTTCTTCATTTATTAAGTAAAGCTTAGATGGCGAGCCTGCTTGATTACCCCAGCGATCAGTCAGGTTAACAGTTAAATTAACGTGAGGTTGGTCAATCCAAAATGATACTGGCACAGTCACTTGTTGGTCGGTATTGCCAACGGTTGTGCCTGTGATACGACCTGTAATTGCACCATAAGCACTGTTATTAAGTGCCACACTTGGGTCTATCCACATAGGGACTTGAGCAACACCTTTGGCTGGGATTGTCACAGAGTTTACATCTAACCCTGCCAAGGTCGCTGGTAATTGTGTTTTGCCATCTTCACCAATTAAGTCTAATTTCAATTTTAATTTAATACTTTCATCAGACGTGTTTGTTAGCGTGATCTGTGTTTCTGTAAATGCACTATTGGCATTATCAAAGTAGCCAAGTTCACGGTTTGCAGGGGCCACAATAGCTTGGTCAATGGCACGGTCGATATTCATGGCACCGGCACCTTGCTCAAGTACGTGAGAATCACCACTAAATACAGATGATGTAAGCACGTCTTTAATTTCTTTTGGCGTAAGGTCTTGGCGAGCTTGCATAACAATTGCAGCACCACCGGCAACATGAGGGGCTGCCATCGAAGTACCAGAATAGACGCGGTAAGCCGTATCACCTAAGCCACCAGAAGCTGCAGCAATAACAGATACACCTTGCGAGGCAATATCTGGTTTTGCTGAGTGGCCATCTGGAGATGGACCGCGTGAAGAGAACGACGCCGTATTGCCGTCACGGTCAATGGCACCCACGGTTAATGCACTTGGTGCACAGCCCGGTGAACCAATCGTTTCGCGGGTAAAGCTATTGCCTGCAGAGATAACAAATAAAGCCTTATCACTCAGCGCTTCAACCATCTCAACCAATGGGCCACTACAGGTTGTTGCTGTGCCACCCAATGACATATTTACAATGTCAGCGCGCTCTGAAAGCACCGCCCATTGCATGCCATTTAAAATACCGTAGGTTGATCCTCCTCCTGTATTACCAAGTACTTTACCGATAATTAAATCGGCGGCTGGTGCCACACCGACCCATTTACCTTCTGACTCCTGACCATTGCCTGCAACGGTTGAGGCTGTATGAGTTCCATGACCATTTAAGTCATCTACACCGTTGCTCGAATACGTAAAATCACGGGATGCAATGACACGACCTAGTAAGTCTGGGTGCTCGGTATCGTAGCCTGTATCAAGCACGGCAACTTTAATACCTGCGCCATTATAGTTAATCGCTGACTCACCATATGCGCCGGTAAGCGGGACTGTTGGAGTCAGTGTTTCTGACTGGGTAACCTTGTGAGCATGAACGACAGCATCAAGCCAAAGACCTTCAACGTCAGCTTGTGCAACCAGGGTTTGCCAAGTTTGCGCTGCTTTGTCTTTGCTGATTGCAAATGCAGCGCTGTCGATTAGCTCAATTTCACCGGTTAATGACATACCAGCAAGCGTTGCTGGGACTGCAGGTCCTGCAAGGGTGCCGTCGCGGTATTCAACAATGATGGGGAGCGCGTCGGTTGATGCATCATCGTAACCCGATTCATATAACTTATTAATGTTAAATAACTCTAAATCGATCGCATTTGAATCAACTAAGGCTTGAGCATGGTTTGGAACAACATAGGTGTTGTTACCACGTTTAAAGATACTGGTGAATGTATCTGAACCATCTGCAGTGACTAATCGAATGCCGCCTAGCTTGCCGTCTTTATTGACAACAGCCGATACTTTGTCCCCAGTGATCAATGTGAATGTAAGGGCATCCGCTTCACTTTGTTGTGTAACAAATGATTCTTCAGCGGTTGCTGGCTGGGCAATCGATAAGCCGAGCATGGCTAAGTAGGTCGCCTTTAAGCGACCAAGCCTTGGAAAAGGTTTCATCTTTTCATCCTTTATTTTGATGTAATTAGTTTGGAAGAAAGGAGTTATTGCTAGGTGTCAAAACAACAAATATGACAAGAGCTATAACTCAACCAGACCAATCTATCGATCAAGCAGATGAAAACCTACAAAACAAAGGTAGCAAATTGTATTAACCTATTTGCAACAAAATAAACACTGCTGTAACTTTGTGCGATCGTTCAGTTTCGCTTCATTTTAAGCGCAAAAATGAGAGGTTATTTTACCGATAGATCGTACTTTGCCACTACGTCATCAATATAACGATGGCGTAAGGTGTTTTTACCTTCGTTGCCCGTACCATGACTTAACGCGCGGTTCATTAATTTGAGCGCCTTATGCAAGCTTTGGCGCTCTTCTACGCTTAAACCTGACTTAGTACGCAATTCAGTAATGTCATCAATCAATAACTTAGCTACGTCGAGCTGCACGGCTTCTTCAACTAAGCCATTTTGTGTCAGCACACCGTATTTACTGCAAAGAAATTGTTGCCAAACTTGCTGTAAGTGCTCGTCAATTTCACTGCCAAATAATTCTTCATCGATAGCAAAGCCTTGCTCGGCAAGCTTACTGAGTTGATTTGAATATTGCTGAGCAAAATAATTAAACGCTTGGCAGGATGAGCTTATGTCATGTTTGATAATTAGTTGCCCCCAACTAGCGGCACCACGAGGGTAATAGTCTTGATATTCTTCGCATTGATAAATGCCCGAATACGAACTGCATTCTAATTGACTCTGCAAACAGTAACTCGGCTTTGGAAATAAACTACTTTGTTGCCATGCTGATAGCGTTTCCTCATCAATTGAGAGGGTATGGCACAGCTCTTCAGTTGTATAAAAGTAGGTTGCCAAAAATTTTGAAAGTTGCATTATCAAATACTCACAATAAACACTGTTAATTTATACAGTGTTTGATTTTGGCTTAACTTTGATTTTTTCTCAAGTATTTTTATTTATTGCAGCACACTACTCGGAAAATGCCTGTGTTTGTGATACAACTAGCGCAAATTTTCCAAACATTAAAAAAGTTATGCGCAACCTAGAAACAATTAAACAAGCAAGTTTGATCACCGCTATAAAAACACCTTATTTAACCAATGGTGAAATTGATCTTGCATGTTATGACGACCTTGTTGAACAGCAAATTGCAGCTGGTGTTGATGGCATTATTGTCGGTGGTACCACAGGTGAAGGGCAATTAATGAATTGGGAAGAACACTTAATGCTAATTGCTCACAGTGTTAGTAAATTCTCTGACCGTTTATTAATTGTCGGTAATACAGGTAGCAACAATACACGCGAAGCGATTAAAGCAACCGAGTATGGTTTTGCCACCGGTATGGATGCAGCGCTACAAATTAACCCTTATTACGGACGTACGTCGCTGGCGGGTGTGAAAGAACACTTTAACCGTTTACTTGATATTGGTCCTGCGTTTATATACAACGTAGCAGGTCGTACAGGCCAAGACTTAACACCAGATATCATTGAGCCACTCGCTAAGCACGAAAACTTTATCGGTGTAAAAGAGTGCGGTGGCAATGAGCGTATTGCTCATTATGAACAGCAAGGTATTGCTTGTTGGTCAGGTAATGATGATGAAGCGCATGATGCAAGACACATTCATAACGCCCACGGTGTTATCTCGGTTACATCTAATATTATTCCAGGCTTATTTCGTCAGTTAATGGATGAGCAAAATGATGCACTTAATGCAAAACTACAGCCACTTATGGGCTGGTTATTCTGCGAGCCTAATCCAATTGCAATTAATACGGCACTGATGATGACAGGCGCGGTAAATCCTGTGTTCCGTCTTCCTTATGTGCCACTAACAAGTGCTCAGCAAGAAATTGGTTTAGGTTACATTAACGAACTTGATGTTGCTGATATAGTAGGCGATAAAGCACAACTTTTAACCGAAAAAGACGTTATTTTGCGATAAAAATGAATGAGTGCTTAATTGCGGCTGTAATTAAGCACCATTGTTTTACTTTTTTGTAGCTAATAGGTAAAATTAGCAATCGTTTGGCGTTATAAGAATAATATTTGTGAAATTTGTTGTTGAGAATTTGTGTTTATGGGTTGCACCCGAGCAACAAATAGCAGAATTAAGCCATCTCAATCTTCTTGACCTCGATTTAAGCTGGGTTGCACCGATGCAGCGCCGCCGCTTAAGCTCGTTTATGAAAATGGCTCTTCATACTATGCATCAAGCGCAAGGTGAGTATCAGCAGCTAGCTGTTAATTTTTCATCGCGTCATGGTGACTTACCAAAAACATCGCAACTATTGCATTCACTTGTTGAACAAGAGCCACTTTCTCCGACTGCATTTGGTTTGAGTGTACATAATGCTGCAACCGGATTGTTCTCGATTATTGCAAAAAATAAAGCCCCGATGAATGCTATCGCTGGTGGCCAAGACAGCATTATATCTGCCATGATTGATGGTTTTGCTCGTGTTTATAGTGGGGGTGAGCAACAAATTTTAATTGCTCATGCCGAAAGTGTATTACCAGATGAGTACTTACCATTTAGTGACGAGCAACAAATTGCACATAGTGTGTCGTTCGTATTATCAACAGCGCAGACCGGTAAGCCGTATTTTGAATTAACAAAACTTCCTGAATCAGAACATACTCAAAGTGACTCGTGTTTACCACTGAGTTTGCAATTAGCAGCTGCTTTAACAAGCAAAGGGTCACAATCGCTGCTTTCACATCAACAATCAGCTTGGATGCTACAGTACCATGGCGACTAACGTTTACATTAAGTTGAATAAAATTTGGCGGGTACTGGCAACCGGGTTTTGTTTTTCTGTATTTGGTTTTGGCGGTATTGTACTCACCTTGTTGGTTTTGCCTTTACAACGTTTATTTGAACCTTGCCAAGCGAAACAAGCGCTGTTAGATATTCCGCTGTATTTTGCTGATCAAAGTCATAGCAGCATTAAAACCAATTATGGTGAAGTGATCACCAACAAGAAAACCAACGCATTTAATAAAACTGACCGAGAAGCGTGTGAGTGGCTAATGCTGAGTGCATTAAAAGCATTACAAGAGCGTGCTGTTCGTGAAGGCATGAATGCAGTTGTAAATATTCAGTCATATTACAAAAAACGTGAGTTTGTTAGCCAAACAGAATATCAATGTGGTGCGGGTACATTTGTTGCTGGCGTGGCATTAAAAGGCACTTTAGTTAAGTTATAACTAACTAAAGTCATTTTTTTTCTGTATAATTTGCGGCCCTTGATATGATGGCCGCAGGTTATACAGCATGAATTTTAAATCATTTAGTTTTTCTTCTGAGCTTTTACAGGCATTAGAAGAGCTTAATTTCGAAACGCTTACTCCCGTTCAACGTAGTGCAATTCCTGCGGTAAGAAAAGGCAAAGACGTACTTGTCAGTGCGCAAACAGGCACGGGTAAAACCGCTGCATTTGCTTTACCACTTATCCAAAAATTATCAGAATCAGCGGTTAGTGAAAATAATGCACCGAGTGCATTAGTGCTTGCACCTACCCGCGAGTTAGCTGAGCAAATCGCCAATAATTTTAAAGCGTTTGCAAAATACACAGAACTCAAAACAGTGTGTTTGTTTGGTGGTATCAATATAGCGGGTCAAGCTAACGATTTGAAAGCAGGTGTCGATATCGTGGTTGCAACACCAGGGCGCTTACTTGATCATCTGCGTTTAGGTAACATCAGCTTAGCTAATGTTAAGCATTTAGTGCTTGATGAAGCTGACCGTATGCTAGACATGGGCTTTATCAGCGATATGCAAACGGTTATTAATGGTTGTGATGAAACGCGTCAAATATTGTTGTTCTCTGCCACTTTCCCGGCGGCAATTAAACAATTTGCGAGTAAAGTACTAAAGCAGCCTGAAATTATTCGTGTAGATCAAACCAACAGTACCGCAGAGACAGTGCAACACGTTGTTTATCCTGTTGAAGAGCGCCGTAAGCAAGAGCTTTTATCTGAATTGATTGGTAAGAAAAACTGGCAGCAAGTACTTGTTTTCGTAAACATGAAAGAAACCGCTGATGAGCTTGTAAAAGAGCTTAACCTTGATGGTATTCCTGCTGTTGTTTGTCATGGAGATAAAACCCAAGGTAACCGTCGCCGCGCTTTACGCGAGTTTAAAGAAGGTAAAGTTCGCGTACTAGTCGCAACTGAAGTAGCTGCTCGTGGTATTGATATTGAAGGGTTGCCACGTGTGATCAACATCGATCTACCTTGGCTTGCAGAAGACTACGTGCATCGTATCGGCCGTACAGGTCGTGCTGGTAAGCCGGGTCAAGCAATTTCGTTTGTGAGCCGTGAAGAAGAAAACACTTTATTCGATATCGAAAAGCTAATCGGACAGCGCATCAAGCGTGTTGTTTTACCAGGTTACGAAGTAAGCAGCCGTGAAGTACTGATTGATAAAATTGGTAAAAAGCCGTCGCATTTACGTCGTAGCCGTACAAATAAGGCTTCGGGTCAGGCAACGGGTGAAGCGCGTGCAAAGAACCGTTCACGAATCGCAAATGTTCGCAAATCTTTGAAAGGCAATAAATTAAGCCTTAAAAAGTAATAGATTTCGATAACAATGTATAAAAAAGCCCCATTGCTGTTTGGCAATGGGGCTTTTTTGGCTCTGTTAGTAGTACAAATGGAGTATTTTGTTAAATTTTATGACATAAAACTGAAAATTAGATTAACAAATGTACCTTGCTGAATTACAATCGCTTTGAAATCAGTCAAGTAGCGTTTCTTGCGCGTCAGTGTCTAAATGGATGTTTATGCAGTACTTAAAAAGAATAATAAAGAAAATAATCGCCCCTACTTTTTTACTTAGTGTTGTTTGTGTGCCTTTTTCTGCCAATGCATTTGATAAAGCAGAGTTCTCCCTTGCCCATATTAAAGAGTCTATTAGCGTTGATGGTGTGATGGATGAGTCGCACTGGCAATACGCCACAAAAGTGCCATTAAAATATCAGAATGAACCAACCGAAAAAGGCACGCCGCTCGTGCAAACCGATGCCTACATGTATGAAGATGGTAAATACTTGTATGTTGGTTTTATTGCAAAAGATAATGACCCTTCGCAAATTCGTGCAGCCCTTCGAGATCGTGACACACTTTGGCAAGACGACAATGTTGCCTTAATGATTGATACCTTTAATGATGAACGAACAGGCTATGAGTTTTATGTAAACCCTCTGGGTGCGCAAGGCGATATGCGCATGACGGATATTGATGATTGGGTGGAAGATCCATCATGGGATGCCATTTGGGACAGTGCAGGGCAAATTACCGACGACGGTTATGTGGTTGAAATGCGTATTCCATTCACTGCACTTCGCTTTCCAAAAGATCAAACAGAGTTAACCTGGAGTTTTGCAGTTTGGCGAAATTATCCGCGTGATGTGTATTATCAAATGTCGAATGTTGGTTTTGACCGAGATGTGAAATGTAGCTTTTGCCAGTTTGATAAACTAACAGGCTTTGCCAACATGACAGAAAGCCAAAACATTCAGCTTACGCCAACTTTAACTGCTCTTCGCCATGATACCAAAGATACAGTGCCGGGTGATTGGCAAAATGGTGATATTGATACTGAAGCGGGCTTGGACTTACGTTGGGGGGTGACGCAAGATGCGGTTATTAATGCCACCATTAATCCTGACTTTTCGCAGGTCGAGGCAGATTCACTTGAACTTGATGTAAATACTACTTACTCAATTTATTATGCTGAAAAGCGTCCATTCTTTTTAGATGGCGCCTCTTATTTTGATACCAGCCAACTAGAGCTTTTATACACACGAATGATTGCTGAACCTGATGTGGGTTTAAAATTAACAGGTAAAACCGGCGCGCACAGCTATGGCTTTATGTACGCTGACGATCAGAATACCAGTGTCTTACTCCCGACGAATCAAGGTTCGGGCTTTGCTAATCTGGCAGATAAAACGCAAGCCGTAGCAGGGCGCTATCAGTTTGATATTGGCCAAAAAGGTACTATTGGTGTGATGAGTACTCACCGTGAAAATGATGATTACCACAATACGGTGTTATCTCTAGATGGTAGTTACTGGTTTAATCAATCAGATAGTTTGCAGTATCAAGTAGCAAGCACAGATACTACTAACTCAGAATTTTTAGTTGATTATTATGGCGTTGATAAAAATCAATCAGATCAAGCTTATGCTATTGAATTTACAAGAACTAAGCGTGATTACGAAGTCTATGCTAATTACGAAAATATAGGTAAAGAATACCGCTCAGACTTAGGTTATCAAGCTAAAGTTGATTACGAGCAAGTACAATTAGGTGGTGGACAAACCTGGTATCGTGATGTTGATGATGCAATCACAGAGTACAGCTACAATGTTGAGTGGGATAAAACATGGGCGCAAAATGGCGACCTACTCGAAGAAGAATATGATGGTTTTTTTACCTTTAAAGGTAAGATGCAGTCGCAAACAGAAATTGGCTTTATTCATCGTAATGAGTTTTATGCCGGCGAGTTTTTTAATCAAAACATAGGTTATATCTATGGCGGTTTTAGACCGATCCGCGACGTGCGTTTTCTATTATATGCTCAATATGGCAGCAAAATTGACTACAGTAATGCAGCTTTAGGTACTATGGTCCGCATTGAGCCTGAGATGACGTGGGACATAAACGATCATTGGCAGGTTCAATTAGAGCACAGCTACAGCTATTTGGATAACGAGCAAAATGAACGTGTTTATACTGCAAACTTAACGGATCTGCGTGTTTATTATAAATTCAATATGCGCTCGATGCTGAAGCTCGTTTTGCAGTTTGAAGATGTCGATCGAAACAACGAAGCTTATCGATTTGATGTAAGCCAAACTAACCGCGATTATGGCAGTCAGTTAGTGTATTCGTACAAGATTAACTCGCAGACACTGTTTTATTTAGGGTATTCTGATAAAGGATATCAAGATGATTCATTGAAGAATCTTGAGCGCGACCAGCGCACCTTCTTCACTAAGCTAAGCTATGCATGGCAGCTTTAATCTTTAATGAGGCAACATTAGTTGCCTCTAATTATAAGTAGTTAATTAAGAAGTTTATTAAAGTCAGGGTGTGCAAATATTTCAGAGTTTAACTTCTGAACTGCTGGTACAAATGAACGCTGCATCTCTGAGCAAGCTGATGCAGCCGTGTAACTTGATTCGTAATCATATCGTGATTTGATGTCAAACCCATTTCCGTTTGAAGATCTTAGTGACATATCAAATTCCCAGTAGGCATTACCAATCACTGTACTTCCGTATATGTCATTCAAATTGGCGGTGATTGTACTTACAGATGCTTCATCATATAAATCTGCAACTACCATCTCAGAGAGTATTGAATCTCGTATGTAAGTTGCGAATGTTTTTCCTTCAGGTGTACCTATAGGTGTGGCTAACCTGCACATTACCTTACTTTCTTCTCTTTCTGAGTCTGTAAAATCACCTACTTTTGATTTTAATCCTGATTTTGAAACACTTCTAAGTTTCATCGTGTTTTCAGTTGAAGTTGAGTAAGTATGTACTTTATTGGCACAACCAGTTGCTAATAAAGTTACAAATAAAACTGAAGTTGTTTTTATTATTGACATTATTTTCCTTGCCCAAAATTATTTAGCAAAACTGTGCTGGGCTAAATTCGCACAGAATGCATATTACATGTATTATTTAAATACACATAAATTATACTTAACTTACTGTTTTTAATGAAATGTTTTAGTGATTACAAATGTAACTTTATGTAGCGAAGGTGACAACTGAATTGCTTAATAGTGATGATGTGCAGAGCAAAATTGGTCAGCTTATAGCTGACCAACTTCTTCGTTTACTTTACTTCTTACCACTCCTTCAAGGCTTTTTAAGCCCCATTGCTTACCAATCTCAACAGCTTCATCAACTGGCTTTTTTAAGGTTATGGCATTGTATAGCGCTACAAGAGCACCGACACGGTTGCTGCTAGCACAGTGCAGTAAGGTGGTTTGCTGTTGGTGCTCATTGAGCAAAGCCTGAAGTTTCGTAGCATTTTCAATGGTAATATCAGCCTTAGATTGCACAGGAATATGGTAATAGTTCATACCAAGCTCAGTGACTAACTCTTGCTCAGACCAATTCGTTTCGTTATCACCGCGAAGGTTGATGATGTTCTCAACACCAAGTTGTTTTAATTTCGCAAAATCAGTGTGACTTGGCTGCCCTGAAGTTAGCACATGCTCAGACTGCGCCTTAAGATTTAAAATATCCAGTTTTGTAGCAACGGTTTGTGCTGCTAATGCTGAAAATGACAGCAGCGCAGCACATGCCAATTTTATAAACTTATTCATGTTACTCCTTGAAAAGTGTTTAATTCTTGCTGTAGACGGTTTCACCGCGGCTAATGGTTTCTAGCACTTGTAAATTATGTAGCTCTGCAGGCTTTATTTTCAACGGATTGTTATCAAGGATAATTAAATCTGCTTGCATCCCTTGTTTTAATTGCCCTTTTAAGCTTTCTTCAAAGTGTTGATAAGCCGGCCATGTCGTCATTGCTTGTAGTGCAGTATACACAGAAACGCGTTGATCTGGGCCTAATACCTGATCTGTTCTAGTCGTACGGTTAACCGTTGCATCTAATACACGCAGTGCATTGGGCAGAGCTACAGGTGCATCATGATGGGTGCTAAACATTAATCCTTGTTTGCGAACCGCATGGGTGGGTGAAATAAAATCTGCACGGGGGTGACCAAGCACCGAATTTACATGCCAGTCGCCCCAATAAAAGGTATGCATTGGGAAGAGCGATGGAAATATGCCTAATTCTTTAAGACGGTTTACCTGATCTTGACGAATTGTTTGCCCATGAATAAGTACGGGGCGGCGGTCTTTTTTACCAAGCTTGTTATTAGCATTTTCAACAGCATTTAAAAATTGCTCTATAGCGGCATCACCATTTGCATGAGTCATCACTTGCCAGTCATTGGCAAAGGCAGTTTCAATATACTGATAGGCTTGTTCATCATTAAAAGTAGGGTAGCCTGCATAGCCTTGCTCCTGGCCTTCAGGTGCTTTTAAGTATGGGTGAGATAACCAAGCGGTTTTTCCTTGTGGTGAGCCATCAAAGTTAAGTTTTACACCACCAATACGAAAATGATTCGTGTAGTTTTTACTGTTATAGGGTGAGTCCATAAAACTGCTGCTGGTAGCCATATCTGCATAGGCAACCACATCAATGACAAATTTATCCGCTTTGGAAGCTCTTACCATCGAATCGTAGGCTTCTTGAGTTGCTCGGCCTTCTTGTGCTGTGGTGTAGCCGTATTTTGTGTAGAGATTTTGCCCTTCTTGCAGCATTAAATCTTGTAAGTCAGGATCAAACGACTGCATGAGTTTAAACAGTAAACCAAAGTGCGCGTTTTCTTCGAGCACCCCATTGGGTTCTTGTGAGTTGGCCATACGACGAATTAGCCCACCGTCAGGATTGTCTGAGTTTTCGTCGATGCCGGCCATGGCTAAAGCTTTACTGTTTGCAACACTTAAGTGCCCCGAAGTATGAATGATGATCACTGGCTTTTCGGTGCTAACGCGGTCTAAGTCCATTTTAGTTGGGTATCTATCAAGCTCAGCATCATCGTAACCAAAGCCTAAAATAGCACCCGTTTTTTCAATAAATGTGGTGTAGTCAGGGTTATTTTGTGCGGCGGTAAGAATATTAACGATTTGCTCAACACTATTGGCATCACCATCTGGGCTAGGTAATACATTGGCTACCATGGCTTGCAAACCAACACCATAGACATGGCTATGGCCATCAACAAAGCCTGGCATTAAGGTTTTGCCTTGCAAGTCAATTAGCTTTGTTTTGCCAAACTTATGCTCAAGGGCTTTAGTTTTATCACCCACAAAAATGATTTTTTCACCCTGCGTTGCGATTGCTTGTGCATATTCTGGTTCATCGCCAGTCATTGTAAGAATATCGCCACCAAAATAAATGGTATCTGCTGCACTTACTTGCAGTGGTAGCGTTTTAGCTGTTTGTTCTGGGGTTTTATCACAAGCCGTTAAGGCAAGTAATGAACAAGCGATTACAAGGTGATGTTTCATATAACTCTTCCTTGAATTTTGATTATGTCTAAGAATATAGTCTGTTTTAAAATTTTGTCTTTAAAAAATGGACTTAAATTTCGTTAAAGTACAAGACAATAGCTGCACCATCGAGGCTACTACCGTTGTGAATATTGATGCCGATACCAAAGTTGTCAAACCACGAGGTCCATTTCCTACTGTCCCATAAAAAGCCAATACCGTATTCATAAAAATGATCGGTCCCAAACGCTACGCGACTATCGCCGCCTAAATCGATTCGCTGGCCTTTGATGTAAAAAGCTTGCTCAAAAAGCCCAATTTTGAACATGTTAAATTTAGCTTTTATACCATTAAGTGTGCGCCATGTTTCAGGTGCTGCATTATTTATTCCATCAGGGTGAGAGAGTGCCCAGCCATAGTAGTAATTGAAGTTAAGTTTGTACTCGTAATAGCCCCAATGCCTAGGTAAGCGATAGATCATGGTCGCATTTGGGTTTAACACCAGCGCATTACTGTTGAGGTTGGTGTAAAGATTTTCAGCTAAAGGCTTAAAGTTACGCCTAGACTCGGGAGAGTTATACTCATAGTCATTGTTGTAATGTAAGTAGTGAGTATTAAAGCCAAATTGATATGACCATTTAGAGCCAAGTGCTTTTTCGGCATTAAAACCGATCATGCCGTTATATACAGTTTCTGAAATATAGTCGTCAGCCACATTATCAAATAGCGAAATGAAATCTGATTGATTCAAATAGCTTACCCTGCTGATCAAACTTAGTTTGTGTTGATAAATTGGCTCATCAAGCTGCCAAGTATAAGGAATACTGTAGAGTCTGAGTTTTTTTCTAAGCGCGATACTGTCTTCATCTTTACTGCTATGTTGTGGGTCAAACAGTGTTTGTGGGTCAAAATCCCCCATACCTAAGGTAATACTGTCCCCATCCGTTAAAACCAACGACGTTGCAAATGCGGTTTCAAGTTGCTTAGTTGGATTGGCATATAAATTAAATACACTTAATGCGTGCAACAGAAACCACAGCTTAAATAGCTTTTTCATATAAAATAACAATAAAAATTAATGTCTTAATAATAGTCGTAAAGTTAGCTTTCAACAATCTCAGGTACAAAAAAGCCAAGCTAATGCTTGGCTTTTTACCTCTCTAAGAAGATTAAGGCTGATAGTAAATCGGTGATTCAGGGCCAACTGGGAAGCCCAGAACAAATACCCATAAGTAGAATAACGCAACCCAACCAACAAAGAAGATCATACTGTAAGGAAGCATGGTCGCAACCAATGTACCAATACCCATGTCTTTCTTATACTTAGTGGCAACAGCCAGTATCAAGCCAAAATAGCTCATCATCGGAGTAATAAGGTTTGTTACCGAGTCACCAATGCGGTACGCCGCTTGAATGGTTTCTGGCGCATAGCCGATGAGCATTAACATTGGTACGAAGATAGGTGCCGTTACAGCCCATTGTGCAGATGAAGAACCTAAGCTTAAGTTTACTAATGCACACATTAAAATGAATAGCACAAATACTTCTGGGCCAGTTAGGTTTAATGCTTGTAACAGAGCGGCGCCGTTAATGGCTAAAATTGTGCCTAGGTTGGTCCATTTAAAGAAGGCAACGAATTGCGCGGCAAAGAAAACCAGCACAATATACATCCCCATCGAGCTCATGCTTTTACTCATGGCATCGATGACATCTTTATCGTTTTTCATCGTGCCAACAACGCGGCCGTAAACAAAACCCGGAATACCGAAAGTCACAAAGATAAAGACCACAATGCCTTTTAAAAATGGCGAGTGTGCAACAAGGCCTGTTTCTGGGTTACGCAAAATGCCATCTTCAGGAACAATTGTCCAAGCAAGTAATAATGAAACCACTAACAGAGAAACGCCCGCCCATTTAAGGCCTGATTTTTCTTTATCGGTTAAACCTGCAATGTCATTTTTAGGTAAATCATTGCTTGCTTCATCTGGGTTGTACTTGCCAAGACGAGGCTCAACGATTTTCTCTGTAACTAACGTACCTAGAGTCGCGATTAGAAATACTGAAATCATCATGAAATACCAGTTTGCTTCAGCGCCAACTTGGTAATTTGGATCAATCATTTGTGCCGCAGGCGTGGTGATACCAGCAAGTAGCGGGTCAATGGTGCCGAGCAATAAGTTAGCGCTGTAACCACCTGAAACGCCGGCAAATGCAGCAGCAAGACCGGCAAGCGGATGACGACCAAGGCTGTGGAATATCATGGCCGCTAATGGAATAAGTACGACGTAGCCAAGTTCCGATGCCGTATTTGATAAAATCGCAGCAAACACCACCATAAAAGTAACTAAACGCTTTGATGCGCCCATTACCATGCCGCGCATAGCAGCAGAGAGTAAACCTGAGTGCTCTGCAACACTCACACCTAATAAAGCAACCAGTACCGTACCAAGTGGTGCGAAGCTCGTGAAGTTTGTAACAAGGCCAGTAACGATGCGCTGAAGGCCTTCGGCGCTAAGTAGGCTGACAACTTCAATAACACCATCAGGATCGCGACCAGCAGCACCTTCTGGGCGTGGGTCGATAGCACTTAAACCATACCAATCGGCAATGCCGCTAAAAACTATAATGGCAACGCAGAACATTGCAAATAAAGTAATAGGGTGAGGGAGCATATTACCCAAAAATTCAACAGTGGCTAAAAATCGGTTAAACAACCCATTATTACCACCCTCATGGGTGTTGTGAGAGTTTATAGTTTTTGACATGTCCAGTTCTCGTTATTTCAAAATGGCGCTAACCTAGCATTTTTTACCGAACAGATCATGTTTTAGCGGTGGGATATCTAATAGGTACGTTCCAATACACCCTTATATAGCAAGGGGTAGCGGCGCAAACGTTTACCAATGTAATCATCGGCTAAAATTTGCGCACAGATTTGCTCTACATCGTTGCTTGCTTCAAATACCCAATCAAAGCGCTCAATAGCAAGCAAAAAGCCACGCTTGAGGAACTGTTGTTCGCGATAGTAGCTAAGGTTTTCGCGAATGATATCTAACTTATCTGGATTAGATTTTAGCTCATTAATAACTTGGTTGATAAATACCTGCTGTTGCTTTGACTCAGCTTTTACCCGTCGTTTCATTACTTCTTTACAGTTCCTGTTCTGCGATATAAAGCACTTTCTTTAAAAAGTCTTCTTTGTTCTTTTCATGTTGATAGTCAAGGTGATAGGTATTATGAAAGCCAAAGCGCAGTAACACACCACTGCCTTTTAGATATACCGTATAACCATCGATATCCGAAAAAGCGCAAATACCCTCATAAAGCTTTCCATCTTCATGATCTTCACCGTGTTGAATGATTTTTTCATACACAGATAGAATTAATTTACCGTCTAGCTCATTTTTCATGATGACTCCTTTTTGAAGTAATACGTTTCAGATCTATAAAAAGTTTAGTGCTATTTTATGCAGGTATTAAACGTGCTGTGTGTTTTTAAAACCTTACTTTGCGATAAATCACTAAAATCACATTTAGATAGCAGATGTCGAAAATTTACAATATTTTCTCTTACCTTAAACTTAAGATAGATTTTATTTGAGGGACACACAATGAAATATAAGTTTATACCCCTGATACTACTAACGGGCTTGTTGCTTGTAAGCCAAAACACATCGGCGAATACAGCCCCTTTGGTGTTAGAAAATGAAGCAGGACAAATAGTCAAACTTGGCAGCTACTTAGGCAAAAAACCAGTTTACTTAAAATTTTGGGCTACTTGGTGCAAGCCATGTATGGAGCAAATGCCGCATTTTCAGCATGCTTATGAGCAATATGGCGATAAAATTCAATTTGTGGCTATTAATATTGACCTAAATGATGACGCACACGCTGTTGCTAAGGTTAAAGAGCGCTTTTCACTCACTATGCCACTATTTACTGATCACACAGCCCAAGTTGCTAAACATTATGAATTTATGGGCACCCCGTTTCATGTGTTAATTGATAGCGATGAAAAGGTGATTTTTCAAGGCCACGAAGCTGATAAACCGCTCGATAACACGTTACGTTTGTTATCACACAATGGCAAAGTTGATAAAGCGCGTTTACTAGGCGAAAAGCACGGTCAAGCGACTCCTTTGGTTATTCCGAAACAGGGCAAAAAAGCCGTGCTGTTCACTGCAACGTGGTGCGACTGGTACTTAGTCGACACGCGCCCTGCAATGGCAAAACAGTGTGTATTAGCGCAACAACACGTTAATACGCTGGCAGAGCAAGGAATTGATGTCGAGGTTAAAGTGAGTCAGTTATGGACTGATCAAAGTGCAGTGCAAGAATATGTTGATAAATTCACTGCAACCATGCCGGTTTCTATCGATTATGGTAATGATTTATTTATCGAAAATGGCATTAATTCAGTTCCCAGTTTACTAATCTACAACGATGGAAAATTAGTTTCTAAGCAAGCTAAATTTTAGCTCAAAACCGCTTAATTTTACTTTGTTATTATGCAAATTTAGCCTATGCTCAAGGCTCATTTTACAGTGAGCCTATAGCATGATAGATAAGGCATTATTAGCAAAAACACGCGAGTTATCTGACCGATTAATCGCATTGCAAACACCCATTCGTATTCTTGATGCGATCAACTGGGATAAACAAATCAAAGAAGAGTTTTTTAAGCATAAATGCCAGAAAAACCCAACGGTTGATCAAGCCTATTACCAACAGCGTGATCTTGGTTTTGTACCAAGCGAGTTGCGCCGCGCGTTTTCTGATTTAAATCGCGATATCATCAGCCAGTTAGGCCAGCTAAATCCTATTGCCCAATACATGAGCAAGATGTGCACTGAATATAAAACAGTACTCAGTATGATTGAGTATCGTGGTACCCCAGAATTTCATGATCTGTCTGTTGAGCTGTTTGGTCATCCCAAGGATTTATTCCATGCAGGAGAGCCTTCACTTTCTGAGCTTGCAACCATGCTTGAGCAGCCGCTAAAGAGTATGCTTGATGCGGATATTTTACCGGATGATCCAAAAAACATAGATGCACAAGATGCGGTGAAAATTCTAGCGTCACAAGTGGCTCAAACGATGCCGGGTATCGATGTTGAGGTTATTCTGAGTGACGGTATTGTCAGTGATGCTGCGGCAGGTGCAAATAATATTAAACTTAATCAAGATGTTAAGTTTTCTCAGCGTGAGCTAGATATTCTTGAGGTGCATGAAGGCTGGATCCATGTCGGGACGACGCAAAACGGTCTTGCTCAGCCATATTTAACTTGTTTAAGTAAAGGCACACCGAGCTCTACGGTCACCCAAGAAGGCCTTGCTGTCTTGACCGAAATTATTACCTTAAAGTCGACGCCACGACGTTTAGCAAAATTAGTGAACCGTATTCAAGGTATTACTAAGGTTATTGATGGCGCGGAGTTCGTTGATATTTATCGTGACTATGTAGCGCAAGGTTTGAGTAAAGACGACAGTTATACACTTACTCAACGGGTGTTTAGAGGCAGCACAGCAACAGGCTTACCATTTACTAAAGATATCGCCTACATCAAAGGTTTTGTGCTGGTGTATAACCTTATTCGGGTTGCCATTCAGTTAGGTCGAATTGATCAATTGCACTTGTTATTGGTCGGTAAAATCTCAATTGATGATTTTAGACTGATATCGCAATTACATGATTTAGGTGTAATTGAAGACCCTAAATTTATTCCACCACACTTTAAAGACTTACGAGGCCTAGCAACCTGGCTAAGCTTTGGCCGCTTTATTGGTAACTTGTCGTTTGAACAATTAGAAAACGATTACAAACCACTCTTTCTTTAAACAAAGAAATAAAAAAATGCAGCTGGAATGAGCAGCTGCATTTTAAGAGTTAAAGCATGTTGCCTTACATGCTTTTAGTCGAGGAATCGATTAACCGGTGAGTGCGTCAACCTGCACTGCATCATTCAGTACTATAACTTCTGCACGTTTAAAGAAGTTAAAATCTGTTGCGGTTGCTAATGTGTAAGCGCCCATCATACGGCTGATGATTAAATCACCATTGTTTAATTTTGGTAGCATGATTGACTCACTTACTACGTCGATGCTATCGCAAGTTGGGCCTGCTAATACTGACTCTACGCGCTCGTTTGATTGCTTTAACGAGTCGATAGGGTACGAGGCTTCATCGAACAATAAACCACTGAATGAGCCGTAAATTCCATCATCTAAGTAGTACCATGGCTTGCCATCACGTATCGCTTGACCCATTACCGATGCAACACTGGTTACAGCACTAGCAACAATGAAGCGACCTGGTTCAGCAATTACGCGAACTGTCTCTGGTAACTGTGCTAAGGCATCATTGATCGGCGCACAAAACTCCTCAATTGGCAGCACATCTTTGCTGTAAGGCACTGGGAAACCACCGCCGATATCAAGCGTACTAAGCGCAGGTAATCCTAATGCGGCTACGTCGTTAATCACCTGATTACATGCAGCAATGGCAGTGACATATTTAGCTGGGCTCGCTGTTTGCGAGCCAACATGGAACGACAACCCTTTGATACGAATACCTAATTGTTGCGCGTAGCTAATGATTTCAATGGCCATTGCTGGGCTGCAACCAAATTTTTTCGATAAATCTGCGAATGCTTCCGCATTACGAAAACTTAAGCGAACAAGTAACTCAACCCGGTCTTTGTATGCAATGAACTTTTCTAATTCGTTGATGTTATCAACCACAAACACATTACAACCGTATTCAAGTGCATCACGGATATCACGATCACGTTTGATAGGGTGCGTGTGAATTGTACGATCACTAGGAACGCCTTGGCTGGCGACTAAGTCAACTTCGCCGCTGGTTGCTAAATCAAAGCTGGCACCTTCTTCTAAAAGCGTACGAACAACCGCAGGATGAGGAAGTGGCTTTAATGCAAAGTGTAAAACAACGCCAGGTAAAGCATGGCTTAATGCACGGTATTGGTGACGAACAGATTCACAATCTAGCACCATTAATGGCGCGCCATGTTGTGCAACAAGTTGCTCAATAAATTGGTTTGAAGGTTGTGCGACTGGTTCGTTTGCAGCAACCGACGCTGCAGGTAATTTGATTGTTAAGTCTTGTGTAAGTGTTGAAATAGCCATTTTACTCTCCGGCAATTAAGCAACTGCTCGGAAAAAAATGGAAGTCCGAGTCAGTTGAGTGTTATTAAGCGCACAGTATGTTCTGTGCAATCAAATACACTCTTGGATAGTTGCTCTATCGCCTTGCTACAAACAGGGTTTGTAATGTACTCGGATTGGCTATCATCAAGAAGCGGCGAGATAATAGATCTGCTTTTTTATTTGCGCAAGTATTTTTTAAATATTTTTTGAATTAATTTTGTACAGTAATTAATAGTCACTTAGTTACTGTTTTCAAAGCGTATTCCGTAGCTTTTTGAATAAATATCAAGCATAGCTTTTGCGTCATCGGGGTGATTACTTTGGCTGTGTAATTGCTGAATATAGGCTGCCATTTCTGCACTTTTCATATATTCATCGATAAGTGCAATGGCACGATAACCCGCCGCGGTTTTACTGCAGGTAAAAAAGCCATTAATAAATTCAGGGTATTCAGCAATACGCCTTGACGTGAGTTGGCTTAGTTCATGAGCAGGTATGTGCGCTTCAAGTGCTTGTTTGTAAGCAACAATGTAATCAATACGCTTATTGAGTAATAGTCGACTTAATTGTAAAAATGCATTTTCGCCATAAATAGCCGCGACGTTGTATTGTCTATTAGCAAAAACATCATCGAGTTCACGGTAGCTGGTGGAGCCAATAATGCCAAAACTACCTTTGTTTTTGAGAAGCTTAGTGACAGAAATAGGCGCAGAACCTGACTTTAAGGTGCTCTTAAGTGCATAGACTTGACGTTGCATATGCATATAGGTGGGTATTTTAGAAAATACCATGGACTCTGCTCGTTCAGGGGTTTTGATTGCGTTAAAGGTGCAACTGGCCTCATCACTAGATAAGCGCTTCATTAAGCGCGCATGATTGGTAAAGTCGACGTCTATATCGAATTCATCAGCAAGGGCTGGATTGATAACCGCAGCAAGGTGGAGGTTAATACTGAGTTTATCTGCTTCGTTGGCAAAATATGCATGAGACAAAATTGTAAGCTTGGATTTTTCTGTTGCCGTTGCTGTGTTTAGAGTAAATAGTATTACGATAAACGCAATTAGTCTCATACATATCCTTGTATACCAACTCGCTTATTTGTACTTAGCGAATTGGTATGTGCTAATTATCGAGCATTGGTGCTCTCAAAAATTTTGTCAGCTGATGCTGCTACAAAACCTGTGTATAGCTCACCATCTGGTTTTGCATAACGCAGAGCGAACTCATAAAAACAACTCGGTACGGCAACAACACCATCGCTAAATTCAACTTCGCTGTCATCAGCAAGGGTTGAAGATTGCTCAAGTAGTACTTCTGGTGAACCTTTGATTTCGCCGCCAGATGTATTTAGCGCAAAACCCGCGTCTTTAAGTGCTTGGTTTACACTTTCGATATCATCGAATTTAGCTAATTCATTGATGCTCACGGTAAAGTGATTAGCACGGTAACCCCATGCTGACATCCATGCAGCGTATTCGCTTTCTGCTAGCAACTTTTTGTAGGTGTCTGAGCTTACTTGCCAGTGCGTACCTGAATATAGGAAATTATCCGCTGTTACAGCGTTTTCGTCAATCTGATCAACCATGTCGTTAACGATAGCTTGTAATTCTTCTGAGCATTGCTCAACAAGTAATTCAGAAATGAAAACTTTAGGTTGCTTAGGATCTGAATGTTCGAAGTGCTTTGCGTATAGTTTTTTCGCTTCGAAGTGGTACTCGCCACATTCTTTGTAGCCAACAGCTAAAAAGTGCGCTGCTAGTTTTTCTAAACCGATTTTTTCATGGTTAAAAGTACGTAGTGCGATGTGATCGTTAATCACGTCATCTTTTTGTGTAGAGCCAAGTAACTCATGTACTTTTACCGCCGATGGCGTAACTGATAAATAGTTGTCCCATAGGTTTTCAAATAGGGCGTTTACATCTGTGTGCATGTTTAATTCCTTCAATTAAGGCGGCGAGGCCGCCAAACAATTATTCAATAATTAAGCCCGGCGCAAGGGTCTGTGGTAAGTTAACTTTTTCGGCTTCAACAGAAGCAACAGGGTATGCACAGTAGTCAGCAGCGTAATAGGCACTTGCTCTGTGGTTACCACTGGCACCAATACCACCAAATGGTGCAGCGCTTGATGCGCCTGTAATTGGTCGGTTCCAGTTAACGATACCGGCACGAATACGTTTTAAGAAATGCTGGTAGTCATCGCTATCATCACTTAATAAACCAGCAGATAAACCAAATGAGGTGTTATTTGCTTCATTAATCGCGCTATCGAAATCTGTGTAGCGGTAAACCTTGATAAGAGGACCAAAGTGCTCTTCATCAGGCATCTCTTTAACAGCCGTTACATCAATAATACCAGGGCTTACAAAACCAGTACCCGGTTCAAGATGCTTAAGTTCGACAAGAGAGGTTGCTCCCATATCAAGTAACTTCTGCTGAGCTGCAACCATACCTAAAGCTGCTTTTTCGCTGATCATTGCACCCATGAACGGTTGATCTTCGCTGAAGCTGTCGGCTACTTTGATATTTTTTGTTGCAGCAATTAATTTTTCTAAAATTGCATCGCCATTTGCCGAGTTCTCAATGAATAAACGACGAGAACAGGTACAACGTTGGCCAGAAGTAATGAAACCAGACTGAACAATATCGTGAACAGCCGCACTTACATCTGCGACATCTTTTACGATCAGTGGGTTATTACCACCCATTTCCAGCGCTAAAATCTTACCTGGGTGACCTGCAAATTGCTTATGCAATAGGTGACCTGTATTTGAGCTACCCGTAAAGAATAAGCCATCGATATCTTGGTGAGATGCAAGAGCAATACCTGTGTCTACTTCACCTTGAACAAGGTTGATGACACCGGCTGGTAAGCCTGCTTTTAGCCAAAGCTTTAAGGTGAACTCAGCAACCTGAGGCGTTAGTTCTGATGGCTTAAATACAACTGTATTACCCGCTAAAATAGCTGGCACAATATGGCCATTTGGTAAGTGACCAGGGAAGTTATAAGGACCAAACACCGCAACAACACCATGTGGCTTATGACGAATAAACGCTTTGGCGCCAGGCATTGGGTTTTCTGTGGTCCCAGTACGTTCGTTATAGGCTCTGATTGAAATGGCGATTTTACCCGTCATTGCACCTACTTCAGTACGTGTTTCCCAAAGCGGTTTACCTGTTTCACGGGCGATGATCGTTGCAAACTCTTCGCTGTGCTCTTTAAGCTCTGCTGCAAAGTTTTCAAGAATAACGATACGTTCTTCAAGGGTCATATCAGCCCAGCCTAGCTGCGCACTACGAGCTGCTTTTATGGCATCAGCGACTTGTTCAGCCGTGGCTGTTTTACCTTGCCAAACAACCTCGCCATTACTTGGATTGATTGAACTAAAATCATGACCAAGGCCTGCTTGCCATTGGTTATCGATAAGTTGAGTTGTGACACTCATTTTAAACTCCTTAAGTGGTTACAAACGGAAGAACCGTGCTGCATCCCCTTGTTTTAATTTAAGTGCATCTGCCACTTCTTGGCTGATGATTAAGGTGTGCTTGGCGTGGTTATAATGAGCATGTTTGGTAAATGTGGCTCTAAAGTCATTCACACCATGGTTGCAGATAGCTAATGTATCTGAGCTTTGCTCATTGATATGCGCAAGCTCACCAATAGTGATAGGGCACACTTGTGACTCACGAACACTACGAATGTTGCCAAGTTTTGCTTCAACAGTTGGCCCTGCATCGAATAGGTCAACATAACCACGGTGCTCAAACCCTTCTTTTTCTAGAAGTTTAAGTGCAGGCTTGGTTTTTTCATGAACCTTACCAATCACAGCTTGTGCTTTTTTGCTCAGTAAGTTGGCATAGATAGGGTACTTAGGCATTAACTCGCTAATAAAGACTTTATCGCCTAAACCTACTAAGTGATCAGCTTGCGGGAACTCAATGCTAAAAAAGTGTTCTTGTAACCACTGCCAAAAAGGTGAATGACCGTCTTCATCACTTACACCGCGCATTTCTGCAATAATGGTGTCAGCAAAACGTTCGCTGTGCTGGGCCATAAATAAAAAGCGAGAACGTGATAAAAAGCGACCTGTTAAGCCTTTGCGGTTTTGCTCACGTAAGAACAAGGTACAAATTTCAGAACAACCCGTGTAGTCATTGCACATACTCAGAATATCAACAGTGTTATATACGTTGAGAGTAGGTGAATGGTGAACAGTTTTACCTTGGTGGTAATGATACAAAGGAACCGACATTCCTACAGCAGCTTCGATAGCCGTTGTGCCGATAACGTCACCCGTTTCACTGTCTTCTAATACAAATAAATAGGTTTCGTCTTGTGGTTTATTAATATCTTTTGCAAAACTGCGTTCAGCGCGTTCAATTTTTTCTTGTAGTAAATTGTCGTCAACCGGTAAAGAGGTAAAACCATGACCAGATTCAACAGCAATTTGTTTTAACGCAGCAAAATCATTTGCTGTTATAGGACGTAATACTTGCATTAAGTGCACTCCAATGGCGCATGTTTAAAGCATGCGCCAACTAGGATTAACCGTTTACAACGTCTGCAACCGCTTTTTCAAAGCGAGCTAAACCTTCTTTGATATCCTCTAATGGAATCACTAAAGATGGCGTAAAGCGCACAACGTTTGTACCAGCAACAAGGCTCATTAAACCGTGTTTAGTGCTTGCTACTAGGAAATCCCGTGCACGGCCTTCAAATTTGCTGTTAAGAACTGCACCTAATAATAGACCTTTACCACGTACTTCACTAAATACGTCGTATTTTTCGTTGATTGCTGCAAAGCCATCGCGTAAAAGCTGTTCACGCTCTTTAACACCTGCAAGTACTTCTTCACTATTAACAGTATCAAAAGCCGCTTCTGCTACAGCACATGCAAGTGGGTTACCGCCGTAAGTAGAACCATGTGTGCCTACTTTTAAATGCTCTGCAATGCTAGCTGTTGTGATCATCGCGCCAATTGGGAAACCACCGCCTAACGCTTTTGCTGTTGTTAGAATATCTGGTGTTACATCTAAGCCTTGGTATGCGTATAAATCACCTGTACGGCCAACACCTGTTTGTACTTCATCAAAAATAAGTAAAGCATTGTGTTTATCACATAATGCGCGAACACCTTTGATAAAATCGCTCGTTGGCGAAATGATACCGCCTTCACCTTGTAGTGGTTCCATCATTACGGCACATGTGTTGTCACTGATAAGCGCTTCAAAAGCAGCTAAATCGTTATAATCACAGTGATCAACAGCAGCAGGCTTAGGGCCGAAGCCATCTGAGTAAGCAGCTTGACCACCTACGGTAACAGTGAAGAATGTACGACCGTGGAAACCTTTGTTAAACGCGATGATTTGGTTCTTTTGCTCGCCGTGTACATCTAATGCCCAACGACGCGCTAATTTTAATGCCGCTTCGTTAGCTTCTGCACCTGAGTTTGCAAAATACACTTTATCTGCAAATGTAGCGTCAGTTAACTTTTTAGCTAAGCGAAGTGCAGGCTCGTTTGTCATTACGTTTGATAAGTGCCAAATTTTTTCGCCTTGCTCTTTTAGGGCATTGACAAGAGCTGGGTGACAATGGCCTAAACAATTAACGGCAATACCACCTGCAAAATCGATAAATTCTTTACCGTTTTGATCCCAAACACGTGAGCCTTCACCGCGAACAGGAATCACCTCTGATGGGTTGTAGTTTGGTACCATTACGTCGTTAAAAAGTTCTCTTGTTACTTGCATTTGTTGCACCTAAATCTGGCTTAGTATGAAAAAAGTTAAATTGCAAAAAGTAGGTCAGTTAAGCCGTTCCTGCCTAATTAAGCACGATGAGATTATTTTTCTTATCTATTTTTCTTATTATCTGGGTTAGGGACTTAAATTTGCAGTGCTATTTTGTGAAAAATGACTAAAATAAAAAGCAAATTAACGAAAAGAGTAGTCAAAGTGATAACTTCACAAGATGAAAAACTATTAGCTATCTTAAGAACCAACGCGCGTGCGAGTATTTCTGACCTAGCGAGAGCGCTTAATTTATCGCGCTCAACAGTTCAAAGCAGAATGTTAAAATTAGAAGAAACAGGGGTGATCAAAGGCTATAGCGTAGACTATGGTGATGCCTATTTGAGCCAAATGGTATCGGCCCACGTTTCGATTAAAGTGAAACAAAAACTGACTACCAAAACGAATCTTGAACTAAAGCAGATTGATGCTATTTCACAGCTCTACGCAATTAGCGGTGAATTTGATTTGATTGCCGTTGTGCAAGCGCAAAACCTTGAAAAGTTAAGCCACCTATTAGATGACATTGGTAACTTAGATGGTGTTGAGCGAACAACGTCGTCAGTGATTTTAGAGACGAAGTTTAAGCGTTAACCCTTTATCGGGTAAAACTGGCTCTATTGTCTATAATGACTTTAGTTTGTTAGTTATTTAGGCTTATGTAGATGCTTGCTTCATTATTGCTTTCACTCACTGTGGCTCAGCCTTTTCAGTTAGGTACTAATCTGCCAATTAACGCACCACACAACGCAATTACGCATGTTGAATGTATTTTCAAGCAAATCAATGTGCCATTTCACTTGCAGAAGTTACCTTGGTTAAGGGCCAAAAGGGAAGTGCAGCTAAATCGTCTCGATGGTTACTTTACCGCTAACCTGTTATCGCAAATGCAAGAGTATGGTGAGCTTTCTGCCCCGATGTTTTTAGAAAACTGGTACTGGTTTACCCATGCAGATTCAGCTTCAATAGCTGAACACGATCTTCGTTATGGCGTCGTAAGAGGGAGTCATCAGGCTGATTGGTATCAATTAACCAATCGGAAAATTGAAGTCGAAGTTAACACCACCCAAGAGCTTATCAAAGTGTTCAAAAAACAGCGGGTAGATAGAATCTTGCTTGATTTAGAAGAGTTTGAGTTCAATGCTGTGCAGTTACAGATAAAGCCAGATGAATACACGCAAACATTCTATCGTTATGTGCCTTTGGGTTTATTTGCAGCAAATAAAACACTCGAGGAGTTTCCTGACTTTTTAAATGCCTTCAACAGTCACATAAGTAGTTGCTCACAAAGTCCCTTTGTATTGTCAAAAATTGAAAAACTTACTTTAGTGCAAGGGCTTTTAGAAAAAATACAGCAATTAGCGAATTCAGAACAGGTGCAGCAAGCAGTAATTAAAAATAATCAGCAACCACTCGCGCAGCAAGATCTCGAACAGCTTGATCATCAGTGGGCGCAACAAGTCCGTGACAATACACCTATACTGGCAGAGCGCTTCTTAAAACTTGAAGGTTCACAATTCTTACAAGTATGGCAAAAGCAAATGCAAGGCGTCATTACAGAAATAATTGTCACCGATAAACAAGGTAAAAATGTCTATATTAGTGAAGTCACAACTGACTATTGGCAGGGTGATGAAGCCAAATTTTTAAATATGTACCAGCAAGATGATGACTATCACATTGATACAGTGGAATTCGATGAGTCGACTAAACACTTTCAGGTGCAGTTTAGCGTGCCCATATTTGATAAGCAAAATCAGCACATGGGAGTGCTGATTTTAGGTGTAGATATCGAAAAAGCGCTCTCTAAATAATGCGCTTGGTTATTGATTGTTTTTGGGCGCTTTGCGAATGACCTTCTTTTCGGCTTCATCGAGCTTAATCACATAGGCATTACCGCCAATGCCTTTAAACTCTTCGTCTGTAAAAACAATTGTGTTGTCATCGTAAAAAGTGATTGCTTCTTTTTGTGTAACAATACCTAAGTCAATACGTGATACATCCCCTGAAAAAAACTTATCGCCTTGGTAGTTTTCAAAAAGCCAAATGCTGGTTGAATCTAGTAAAACTAACTTGGTTCTATCAGGACTAAGGGCCGCAGAAGTGATCCAACAAAGTTTTTCCATTGTGGTGCAAGTTTGAAACGAATCTATTAATTGTGCATCAAAGTTAGCCGCATGATCGCCAACTTTATACACTTTTGTAATACCATCAAATGGCTCAGTGCGATTCTTAGTAAATAAGTAGAGGTGTCGGCCAAGTGCTACAAAGGCTTCTAAATCAAAATTACGTTGTTCTGGTTGAATAGGGCTGCCATCCATTTCAGGGTAAGTGAACTTGATTATCTCTGCTTCTGTAGTGTTACTTTTAATATCGATTGGGTTTTCTATTTTATAAATGGTTAACCATTTTCTGTCGTTTTTGTTATTGCCAAAGTCCCCTAAAAAGAAGTGACCAAATTTGTTTTGTGTCATATCTTCCCAGTCAATGTTTTTAGCATTGGTTACCAAAATTTCTTTTGCTATAGAGCCATCTTCATTAAGACGGTATAGTTTTGGCTGGTCACCGCTGTCATTAATAGCCCAAAGTCGATTGAACTTATCAAATTCAATACCAGAGATTTCTCTCAGTTTTGGGTCCACAGTTAAACGTTTTTTGCTGTAAAGGGTATAAATAGAAGAGCCAACCAGTATTCCAATGATGGTGACTGACAAGATAAAAACTGTAAGTAAGCTTTTTTTTAACATTAACAAGGGAGTGGCTTTGAATAATGTGTTTAGTATAACTTACTAAAGTGGTTGCTGTATATTCCAAACCCCTGTTCCAGTAACAGACATAAAGTTAATGTTATCTTGCAATACTTTATGGCCAACATTAACAGACGACTCAGGGTGGCTCACTAGGTAGCCTTGAACACTGTTTATGCCCATCGATTTAACTAATTCAAATTGAGCGAGTTCTTCAACTCCTTCGGCGACAACTTTAAGGCCGAGTTTTCGGCCAAGCTCGCTGACAGAGTGCATGATTTCATTATATTTAAGGTTATCGTTAGCTTGTGCAACAAACAGTTTATCAAGTTTGATCACATCTACAGGTAAATCTGCAAGAGTACTTAACGAGCTAAAACCGGTACCAAAATCATCAATCGCAATGGTGATCCCTTCGCTTCTGAGTTTTTCTAATGATTGAATAATCTTGTTGCTTGCTTTGATTAAGGTTGATTCGGTTATTTCTAGCATCAGCGCTTTTGCAGGCAGCCCTGTTTTGGCAAGCTTCTCCATGACCCACTCATAAATATCGTAATGTTTTAATTGCACGCCGGATATATTCACAGAAATAGACACTTTCTTCATCCCCGCATTATACCAAGCAGACATTTGCCTACATGATTCCAGCATGATCCAATCACCAAGTTCTAGTATCAGATTAGACTCTTCAGCAATGGGGATAAACTCGTCAGGCGTGATTGAGCCTTCAACAGGGTGATCCCAGCGAACTAATGCTTCAAAGTAGTCAATGGCACAATCATCTACATGTACAATAGGTTGAAAAGACAAATGAAAACTGCTGCTAGCAATAGCAAGACGCATTTCTTCTAGCAAGTAATGATAGCGCCTAATCTTTTTACCCATTTCAGGAGAATAGACTTTAAAAATTCCACGACCATCTGTTTTGGCTCGATACATGGCAACATCAGCCATTTGCAGTAATGCTTGTGGGGTGGATGCACTATCTGGGTAAACCGCTATACCTATACTAGCGCTAATTTTGATTAGCTTGTTACCTAAGACAAAATCACGTTCGATTTCGTGCAGTACATTTTGTGCAACCTCTAATGCTTTGTCTTTATCATCTTTTAAGTTAATGAAAATAGAGAACTCATCACCACCAAGGCGTGCTAAGTTTTGTTCTAATTGACTAATTGGGGAAATATTACTTATTTTATGGTGGCGTAAAACACTGCTCAAGCGTGTTGCTACTTGAATTAACACATCGTCACCAAAACTGTGACCAAAAGAGTCATTTACCTGTTTGAACCCATCTAAATCTATAAATAGTAAAGCACAGCTGAATTTATCCATCTCAGCAAGTCTCAATTGTTTGGCAAGGTGTTCTATATAGGCATGTCGGTCAATAAGGTGGGTTAACTTATCTTGATAAATACTAACTTCAGATTCACGTGTGTAATTAGTTATATGGGTTGTAAGCGTTTGAAAATTTACTTGTAACTGTTCAAGTTGTTTATGCTTGTTTAGACCTGATTCACTGGCTAAGTTTAGACTATTGAGTAATTCAATTGCTTTAGTATTGAGCATCTTGAGAGCGTATTTCTCATGATTATTTTGAAATCTTAAGTTAACTAACCAACTGATGGCTAATGCTAACAAGATTAAAATGATAATGTTTACCGGTGAGAATAATGTAGTGAGTATAAGATCCGAAGTCGTAGCGGTTACGACTGACTCATTTGTTGTATTAATAACAATATAAGAAATATTATTATCGTAAACTAAATGCTGGCCACTTAACACGAGGTTATACCAAGGAGCTGTTACCACTGTAACATCTGTACCTTGGAAGGTATGTAGTTCTAAGCCTTTTGGCGCGTACATCAAATCATTGACCTGTTTAGTCAAGAAGATATTTAAGCCATATATAAAAGCTATTAAAGTTATAATACTTATTGATAAAGTTCGAAGAGCATTGGCCATACATTACTACCATTGTGGTGTCTTTGTTTTACAATAAAACCTCACCAGTTAATACATCGAGTATATTGTTTGTATCTAGATTAGACAAAACCTTTCTCATACTTTGGGGCATGGATGAGTATAGAATGTGAAAATTCATAGTTATTAGTGTTAATGCTCTAAAATGTTTTTCTTATGCTAATTAATTGAAGCCTTACTTTTATACTGCATTGTTGCTATTCATCGAGAAAACTTTAGCACTGTTTCCGACAAAAATGCTTAGATACTTTCATACTAATAGTGTTTATGGTTATTGTTTAGCTAAACAATAAGTCACTACTTTGTATTTATTTTATTATCTCTGATGGCTATGTGTGGAATTTATTATTTTTTTGGCTAATTGCTAATTTTTAAATGTTATATAGCAACTTTAGCTGTGGCCTGCTAATTTTATCCGAAACAGGTTTTAAGCTAGCTATTCTTGTGGTCAGAAAAAGTGGTTATAACATTACTGAAAAGCAGCACTGTTAATGCTTTCAGGGATTGGTAGTTCGTTCGAATTTACGCTTTTCTACTTATTGTGTTTGCATATGCACTGAGATAATTTTTAAAAACGTTAATTGGGTAGTGCGGGATTAGCGTCTGGTTTATAAAATTAAATTTGCGTTGCGTTTTATAAGTTTTCCTGTGATAAAAAATTAATAATCAGTCAAAAAATAAAGGTTTTATTACCATCTTGTTTGTTAATTTATTTAACGAGGCTGTACGATGTAAATCTGTTTTGTCTTTTTTTATAAATTGTTGGTAGTGTATTTTTGACGAAAGAAGTAGTGTTTATTTTAGTATGATTGCTCTAACTTTCCACTTCAATTTTATTCACTTTACCCAATCTAAATTGTTATCTACTTTTTTATAAGTTGCGAATGAGGTTGATAAAAAAGGTACTGAAAATAAAGTATATTTTATTATCAACTTGGTTCAGTTATTGCTCGTAATAATACAGCAATATGATTGTTGTAGTTTTTGTGTGTTTTATGCACTATGGTGGTGCGAAAAATATACAGATGCACTGTCATAATGCGTAAATATAGGTTTGATGTACTAGATACGAAATTGATGTTTAGTAAACAAGTTAAGAAACCTGAAACGCACAGCTTCCGCTGAATGAGTCGTTGAATGCGGTACTGTGGCAAGGATTAATTTACCAATTGGTTGAATTGGAGCCCACTATGCTAAGTAAACGTTTTTTTAAAACTAAAGACGAAACAGAAGTTACCTTTGAATTTCAACACCCTGATGCTGATGATGTGCAATTAGTTGCAGAGTTCACAGATTGGCAGCCAGTGCCAATGAAGTTTAATAAAAAAGAACAAGTATTCAAATGCAAGCAGCGCTTACCGCTTGATCAAGAATTTCACTTCCGTTACTTAATCAATGGCGAAACATGGGACAACGATCATCAAGCTGATGGTTATATTCCTAACGGTTTTGGTACTGATAACAGCATTGTTAATACCCAACGCGCTTAGGTGTTTTGATGCAGTCACTTTCGCAGTTATATTACCTGCATGGCATAGGCTATGAATATACTAAATACACTGGTGAGCATGTTATTTTCGGTGAAAGTACACGCATGCAGGCACTTAGTTGTTGTGGTGTAGATACTCAGGATACTGATGCAATTAACCAACTTAATTTTGCATTAGATGCAGGTACATGGCTGAATTTGTTGCCTCATACAAGCATTATTGAGGCACACCACCCAATTTTGAAAGTACGCGTTGATGAGCGTTTATTATCACGCTCATGTACTCTAAGCGTGCCTTCGCTTGATATTCATTTTACTTGTGAAAACTTACAAGGTTTAGCTATTCTTGGTGACTATGGTCTAAACGGTATTCGTTATCTTGAGCTTGCATTGCCAGTTCCTGAAATGCCAATTGGTTATCATGATGCCCTCATTACTGTGGCTGATCAGCAATCTCACAGTCAGCTATGGATCACACCTAAAGAAAGCTTCTCTATTGATGACAAAAAGCGTTTGGGCTTATCCATTCAGCTTTATAGCTTATGCAATGAAGAGGGGTTAGGAATTGGTGACTTCGCTGACTTAACAAAGCTTATTAAAGCAGCCGCGACAAAAAACATGGATTATGTGCTGCTTAATCCACTGCATTTACTGTTTGAACACAGCCCAGAGAGGGCGAGTCCCTATAGTCCAAATAGCCGAGCGTTATTGAACCCGCTGTATATTGCAGTGTCATTATGCGAAGACGCCAAAAATAATAATTCACTTATTAAATTGTTAGCGGATAAACCGCAAACCGATGCGACTTACATTGATTATAGATCAGTTAGTGACTTTAAATATCAAGTGTTTAGCTGTTTATATCAACACTTTTGTGAATTTGGCTCAGCAGAGCGAAAACAGCAGTTCACTCGTTTTTGTGAAACCCATAAACACAGCCTGTCGACCATGTTGGTTGGGGACCGTGATTATGCTAGCTATTTACAATGGCAAGCTCACCTTCAATTAAATATCTGCCAGCAAGCAGCCCGTGACAATGGTATGGCTATTGGCCTTATTAATGACTTAGCCGTTGGTTGTGCAGGTGATGGCAGTGAGTTCAAGAGCCAAAATGAATTATTTGCCGAAAATGCACATGTTGGAGCTCCGCCAGACCCTTGGGCTGAACATGGTCAGAATTGGGGCTTACCGGCACTTAATCCACAAAAGTTAAGTAAAGACAATTTTGCTTTTTATCGCTCACTTATCCGCGCCAATATGGAAGATGTTGGTGGTCTTAGAATTGACCACGTTATGGCGATACGCCGACTTTGGTGGTGTTTTGAAAATAACTCCCAGCAAGATGGTTGTTATGTCTATTATCCCTTTGAACAACTATTAGCAATTCTAAAGATTGAATCTCACCTCAATCAATGTGTGGTGATTGGCGAAGATTTAGGTGTTGTACCTAATGAAGTGCGTGAGGCACTAAAAGCAAGTGCAATCTATTCAAACGGGTTGTTCTACTTTGAAAAGGATCACCAAGGTGAGTTTTTAGCGGCTGAGCATTTTGCTCCTCATAGTCTTTTAATGATAGCCAACCATGACGTACCACCATTCAAAGGCTGGTGGATTGGCCATGATATTACGATTAAACAACAATATGGTTTGCTTGATGATGAGCAAACTCGGGCTCAATTCGATGCGAGAAACATTGAAAAGCATCGTATGCTTAATTTTATCGCACGAGAGTCAAATCAGCATTTATCGTTAGGAACAGATGCCTTTACGGTTTATGAAGCGTTGGCATCCTCATTAGCGGCAGCACCAGCAAAGTTATTTACCATTCAAATAGATGACTTAGATCAGCAAATACTGCCTGTAAATATCCCCGGTACTGATAAAGAGTACCCAAATTGGCGGCGTTTATTGTCGCGCTCAGCGGCGCAGATTATCGAAGCGCAACAGTCATTCTTAGCCAATTTAATTTCGATAAGGAATCAATAATGCGAAGTCGTGTTCGTCAAGAGCAAAGTGCACAACCTGTTATTTATCAAAAACAAATCGATGCATTAGCCAGTGGTTGTTTTAGAGATCCTTTCAGCTTTCTTGGGGCGCATAAAAGTGGCCCTACAAGCTATGAAATTCGTTGCTTTTTGCCTGGCGCAAGCAGTGTTTCGATTCTGCTTGGCGCAGAAAAAATCGTTGCGCAGCAACAAGGTGATAGTCATTTATTTATCGCAAATATCAAATCAAAAACTAAGCCTGACTACCAGCTAGATGTTAGCTATAGCAATGAATTTACTCATCAACAATACGATGAGTACAGCTTTGAAAGCAGTTTAGATGAACAGGCAATGTATCTGTTTAATGAAGGCAGTTTAGAGCATGCGTATCAACATTTTGGTGCACATTTTGTGACTCAACAAGGCATTGATGGTGTTCGCTTTACAGTGTGGGCGCCGAATGCCAGTAGTGTATCGGTTATTGGTGAATTTAACTATTGGCAGCGTAATCGTCATTTTATGCGTTTTCATCCTGCCAGTGGGGTATGGGAGTTATTTATTCCTGGGCTTAAAGAGCATCAATGCTATAAATTTGCTATCACCACTCTAACAGGAGAAGTGCTTGATAAAGCCGATCCATTTGCGTTTAAGATGCAACAAGCACCGGGTACGGCGTCAGTACTACAAAAGCTAAAAACAGGTATTCAGCTTTCTGAAAAGGCGTTAGCAAATCGTGCAAAACGAAACAGTATTGATGCGCCTGTTAGTATATATGAAGTGCATGCGGGTTCTTGGCAAAGACGAGATGATGGCGAGCGCTATCTCACATGGCGTGAACTTGCTGATAATCTTATTCCTTACACAAAAGAGCTCGGTTTTACGCATCTACAATTAATGCCAATCAGCGAGTACCCATTTGATGGTTCTTGGGGTTATCAACCTGTTGGATTGTTTGCCCCGACCAGTCGCTATGGCAGCTTTGAAGATTTTGTTTACTTCGTCGAGCAATGTCACGAAGCCGATATTGGCCTTATTCTTGACTGGGTACCAGGTCATTTCCCAAGTGATCCTCATGGTTTACATCGTTTTGATGGCACCCATCTATACGAACATGCTGATATTAGGCAAGGTTTTCACCCTGATTGGAATACCTATATCTACAATTATGATCGCGCAGAGGTTCGTAGCTTCCTAATTACGAATGCAATGTATTGGCTGCATGAATTTGGCATTGATGGTTTACGCGTGGATGCGGTTGCCTCAATGCTTTATCTAGACTATAGCCGTGAAGAAGGACAGTGGGTTGCCAATCAATACGGTGGCAGAGAAAACTTAGGCGCCATTGAGTGCTTAAAACAAGTCAATATGCGCTGCTATGCAAAAAATCCGGGCATTATGATGGTGGCTGAAGAGTCAACAGCATGGCCGGGTGTTACGCGCCAAGTTGACCATGATGGTTTAGGTTTTGGTTATAAGTGGAACATGGGCTGGATGAACGACAGTTTGCATTATATGCAGCGCGATTCCATTTACCGTTCGCATCACCACCATGAAATGACGTTTTCGATGGTTTACGCCTACAGTGAGAATTACATTCTACCGCTTAGCCACGATGAAGTAGTGCATGGTAAAGGCTCATTAATTGAAAAAATGCCAGGAGACGACTGGCAAAAGTTTGCAAATTTACGTGCATACTATGCCTTTATGTGGGCGCATCCAGGTAAAAAATTATTGTTTATGGGTGCAGAAATCGCCCAGCGTAAAGAGTGGAATCACGACCAATCGCTTGATTGGCATTTACTTGAACATATTAGCCACAGAGGCATGCAGCAAACGATTAAAGATTTAAATGCTGTATACACTAGCACGCCAGCTTTATACGAGCAGGATACCAGCCCTGCGGGTTTTGCGTGGCTTGATAGCAATAATGCTGAGCAAAGTATGTTTAGCTTTATTCGCTATGCAAAAAAAGCTGAAGATTTTGTGGTGGTGATCTGTAATTTAACGCCACAGGTCTATCACGACTACGTGATTGGTGTGCCAAAAGCTGGTACCTATCAAGTTATTTTGAATACCGACAAAGAGGATTATTTTGGTTCCGGCGTTGAAGCAACTAGTCATGCAGAGCAAATAATTGTAAGCCAAGCGAAAGAAAGCCATGGCTTTAATCAAAGCATAAGTGTGTCTTTGCCTGGCCTTGCGACAATTTACCTTAAGAAGGTGAGCGATGAGTCATAGTGTCGAACTAGAAGTCGGTGTGAGCTCGCCTTTAGGGGCGTCTGTTGTTGGTGAGGGCGTAAACTTTGCTGTGTACGCACCACAAGCACAACATATGTCTCTGTGCTTATTTGATAGCAGTGGTCATTCAGAAATTCTCACCCTTGCGATGCATATGAACGAAGGTGGCATCTGGACACTGAAAGTGAGCCCTCTGAAAAGTGGCGCCTTGTATGGCTTTCGCGCTGATGGTGAGTACGCACCCGAAAAAGGACTATTTTTTAATAATCACAAATTGCTGTTAGACCCGTATGCCCGAGATTTGTATGGTGAGTTTACCTGGAGTGAACGTCACTATGGGCAAATGCCTGTAGGAAAGTTAAGTCAGGTTAATAATGCTATTGATATGCCAAAATCACGAGTCCGTGAACTGGCACCTTACACAGGTAAAAAACCGAATCACTGCTGGGGAAAAACGGTTATTTATGAGTGTCATGTGGTTGGTGCAACCTGCCGCCACCCTGAGATCCCAAAACCGTTACAAGGTAAATTTTTAGGTTTAAGCCACCCTAGTTTTATAGAACATTTACGTACTATTGGTGTGACTTGCTTAGAGTTATTACCCGTTCATGCTTTTATCAGTGAGCAGTTTTTAACAGCCAAAGGCTTACAAAACTACTGGGGCTACAACACACTTAATTTCTTTACACCGCATAAAGAGTATCTGGTTAATGATGATATTAGCGAGTTTCAAGAAATGGTGGCGGCGCTTCACAAAGCAGATATCGAAGTAATACTCGATGTGGTTTATAACCACACTGCAGAGGCGGGCACTGATGGACCTATCTTGTCGCTACGTGGCTTAGACAATCTAGGTTACTACCGCACCGTTGCTGATAAACCCCAGCATTATATTAATGATACCGGCTGTGGTAACACCGTAAATATTGATTCGCCTCGCTCTTTACAGCTGGTACTTGATAGCTTGCGTTATTGGGTTGAAGTGATGGGAGTCGATGGCTTTCGTTTTGACTTAGCGACCATTTTAGCGCGTAACCCAAATGGTTTTAATCAGGCCCATGCGTTTTTCCAAGCGATTAATCAAGACCCAGTACTAAGCCAAGTTAAACTGATTGCAGAGCCGTGGGATATTGGCCCAGGTGGATATCAATTAGGGGCTTTTCCTGCGCCTTGGCGTGAATGGAATGATAAGTATCGCGATACGATAAGACGCTTTTGGAAACAAGAGCAGGGCGTAATTGGTGAGCTTGCAAAACGTTTACATGGTTCGTTTGACTTGTTTGAGCATAACCTACGTGGGCCACTTAACAGTATTAACTTTATCACCAGCCATGATGGCTTCACGCTTGCTGATTTAGTCAGCTACGAGCATAAACACAACGAAGCCAATGGTGAGCAAAATCGTGATGGCCACAGTGGCAATCACTCATTCAATTGTGGTGTCGAAGGGTTTACCAACGATCCACAAGTGAGCAAATTACGCTTACAACAACAAAAAAATATGCTGTTAACTTTGTTACTTTCTAAAGGCGTACCTATGCTTTCTTTAGGGAGCGAAATGGCACACTCACAAGGTGGTAACAACAACGCCTATTGTCAAAACAATCGTACAAGCTGGCTTGCATGGAAAGACTCTCAATTCAGTCATCCTCTAACTCGATTTATTGACGATGTACTACGCATTCGCAAGCAGTTCAGCATTTTTAAACACCGCTTTTTTGTTCACGATAATGACCCACGTTATGAAGTCGCGTGGTTCACCGAATCAGGCTCCAATATGCAACAAGACGATTGGCATCAAGGTGATCGCCAAGTGTTGATATACAGCCTGACCGACAAGCATACAAATCAAGCTTTATTGATCATATTAAATGCAGGATCAGAGCCGGTAACTTGCCAACTTCCTAGTTTAGATAAAGGAAAGTGGCAGTTAGCACTGACCAGCATTCATCCTATGTCAGCACAATTTGTTGATAAGGAACACCAGATTGCTGCAATGAGCAGCTGGGTTTTTACCGCCAATTCAGAGGATCTAAATCATGGCTAAAAATGCCGATCAAGTATGTATTGTAAAGGGCTGGCAGGATGCGCCTACAGTTGATGAAAGTACACTAGATGATGACTTATCACGCCATTTTTATTACACCCTTGGGCGTGACAAAGTGGGTAAATCACAGCTGTATTTATACCATGCATTAGCATTAACTATTCGTGACCGATTAGTTGCTCGTTGCCGTGTGACCAAACAGCAAATCCATGAACAAAAACGCCGTAAAACAGCTTACTTATCACTTGAGTTTTTAATGGGGCGTGCTCTTGGTAATGCGATTTTGAACTTAGACTTAGATGAGCAAGTCGCTAAAGCGTTACAAGAATACTGCACAGAGCTTGAGCAAGTTGCTGAGGCTGAGCATGATGCAGGCCTTGGTAATGGTGGCTTAGGGCGCTTAGCTGCATGCTTCTTAGATAGCTGTGCAAGCCTTGCATTACCTGTGGTTGGTTATGGTATTCGCTATGAATACGGCATGTTTAATCAAGCTATTGAAAATGGTCATCAAATTGAACAACCAGATAACTGGCTACGTGAAGGACACCCGTGGGAACTAAGTGCACCTGAGCAATCAAAGCGCGTAAAATTCTTTGGTCATGTTGAAAGTTATACTGATAAATATGGTCGTGAGCACCGTCAATGGCTAGACTCTCATGATGTCTTAGCTGTGCCTTATGATGTGCCAATTCCGGGTTACAAGAATGATATTGTAAATACCTTACGGTTATGGAAATCAGAAGCCACAGACGAATTTGATTTAAGCGAGTTCAATGCGGGTAGTTACTCAGAAGCTGTAGCGCGTAAAAACTTAGCTGAACAAATCACTATGGTACTTTACCCAAATGACAGTAGTGAGAACGGCAAAGAACTGCGTTTACGTCAGCAATACTTCTTATCATCAGCGAGCTTACAAGACATTATTGACACGTGGGTTAGCAAACATGGCGAAGACTTCTCTGATTTTGCTGATTACCATGTTTTTCAATTAAACGATACACATCCAAGTATTGCTGTCGCTGAGCTTATGCGTATTTTGGTTGATGAGTATGAGCTAGATTGGCAAGAAGCTTGGTCTATCACGACTAAGACCATGGCCTATACAAACCACACTTTACTTCCTGAAGCATTAGAGAAGTGGTCAGTATCTTTATTTGCTCGATTATTACCGCGTATTTTAGAAATTATCTACGAAATCAATGCACGTTTCCTCGCTGAAGTGGCTTTAGCATGGCCAGGTGATGTTGAAAAACAACGTGCGCTGTCGCTTATCGAAGAAGGCCCTGAGCCACAAATTCGCATGGCATATTTAGCGATTGTTGGTAGCTATTCGGTGAATGGTGTGGCTGCACTTCACACTGAGCTACTTAAAGCGGGCCTATTCAATGAGTTTTATCAGCTATGGCCAGAGAAGTTTAACAACAAAACCAATGGTGTAACACCTCGTCGTTGGTTAGCACATTGTAATCCTGAGCTGGCTAAACTGCTTAATCAACATATTGGTGATGAATGGGTTGCAGACTTTAGCAAAGTTAGTCAGGTACGTCGTTTATATGACGACCCTAAATTCCATAAACAATGGCAAGCTGTAAAACACAGCAATAAGCAACGCCTTGTTGAGTTAGTGAAAAACCGCTGTGGCGTAGAGTTTGATGCCGAAATGATGTTTGACGTGCAAGTGAAACGTATTCACGAATATAAGCGTCAGCTATTAAACGTATTGCACGTTATTCACCTTTACGACCGTATTCGCCAAGGCGATACAGCAAACATTGTTCCTCGTTGTGTGCTATTGGGCGGCAAAGCTGCACCAGGTTACTACATGGCGAAGAAAATTATTAAATTAATTAATAACGTAGCAGAAGTGATCAACAAAGATCCGCTTGCTAAGCCGTATTTAAGAGTTGCTTTTTTACCTAATTACAACGTGACAGCAATGGAAACTATTTGCCCAGCGACGGATTTATCTGAACAAATTTCTACAGCAGGTAAAGAAGCATCTGGCACAGGTAACATGAAGTTCATGATGAACGGCGCATTGACTATAGGTACGTTAGATGGCGCTAACATCGAAATTCGTGATGCTGTGGGTGCTGACAACTTCTTCTTATTTGGTGCACGTGCAGAGCACATTGATGATATCAAAGCGCACTATAATCCTGAGCAGATTATTCACCAAACTGACAGCCTCTATAAAGTAATGCAATTACTCGAGAGCGGTCACTTTAATTTGTTTGAGCCTAATTTATTTGACGACATTATTGCGGCGATTAAGAGCCCGCACGATCCATGGTTAGTCGCTCATGATTTTGCCAGCTTTGTAGAAGCGCAAGAGCAAGTTGAACAAGCCTACTTAGACACAGCTCACTGGACCAAAATGAGTATTTTGAATACTGCAGCCAGTGGCATGTTTTCGAGCGATAGAACCATTAGTCAATACAGTGAAGATATCTGGCATTTGGAGCCATTACTGGACACTAGTGCACAGCAAAACACACAGAAGAAAAGCAGCTAGCTTAAGACGGAGAGAGTTATGCCAAGTTATGCAAACCGATACATAAGTAGTTTAACCAGAGAAACGTATGCCCTAATTCTTGCCGGTGGACGTGGCTCACGTTTACATGAATTAACAGACTGGCGTGCTAAACCAGCAGTCTATTTTGGTGGTAAACACCGAATAATCGACTTTCCATTGTCGAATTGTATTAATTCAGGTATCCGTCGAGTTGGTATTGCTACTCAATATAAGTCGCACTCGTTAATTCGTCACGTAAACCGTGCATGGGGTCACTTTAAGAAAGAATTGGGTGAATCTGTAGAGATTTTACCTGCATCTCAGCGATATGGTGACGAGTGGTATTGCGGTACAGCTGATGCGGTATTCCAAAATATGGATATCATCCGTCATGAACTGCCTAAGTATGTCATGATCCTCTCTGGTGACCACGTATATTGTATGGACTACGGCGGTTTATTGGCAAAACATGTTGAGACAGGTGCTGATATGACGGTTTGTTGTATTGAAGTACCTTGCGAAGAAGCTGCAGATACATTTGGTGTAATGACGGTTGATGAAAGCAATCGTGTCCGTCGTTTTGATGAAAAGCCTGCTGAGCCAACGTCTGTACCGGGTAAACCAGGAACCTGCTTAGCATCAATGGGTAACTATATTTTCAATACTGAGTTCTTATTTGAACAATTGAAAAAAGACGCAGAAACGGAAGGCTCAGGCCGTGATTTCGGTCACGATATCATCCCAGCTATCATCGAAGAGCATAACGTGTTTGCATATCCGTTTAGAGATTCTAACACAGATGGTCAACCATACTGGCGCGATGTGGGTACGCTTGATTCATTCTGGGAAGCTAACATGGAGCTGGTAATGCCAGAGCCTCAGCTTGACCTTTATGATCCAAAATGGCCAATCTGGACTTATCAGGAGCAGTTACCACCTGCTAAGTTTATTTTTGATGATGATGACAGACGTGGAATGGCTGTTGATTCAACAGTTTCGGGTGGTTGTATTATCTCTGGCTCTAAAGTTAAAAAGTCACTGCTGTTCTCGAATGTATATGTTCACTCATTCTGTGAAATTGAAGAGTCTGTGATTTTACCTGGTGCGAAAATACAGCGAAATTGCCGAATTAGGCGTGCTATTATTGACCGTAATTGTGAGATCCCAGCAGGCCTAGAAATTGGCTACGATCACAAAGCTGACAAAGAAAATGGTTTTAGAGTCTCGAAAAAAGGGATTGTGTTGGTAACTCGTGATATGTTGAATGAACTTGCAAAAAAGTTAAAACAACAAGAACAAGATAATAAACGACTTGCTTAAGCAATCGCGTTAAATGAAAAAGGGAGGGCATGTCCCTCCCTTATTTATATTTGAATAATACCAATTCGCTTAATTAAGTATTATTGCTGATTGGTATAACAGTTTTATGGAGTACTGCAAAGCATGCATGTATTGATGGTAGCTGCAGAGAATGATGCATTACCGAATGCAAAAGTCGGTGGTGTAGCGGATGTTGTTAGAGATTGTCCTAAAGCGTTAGTAGAAAAAGGCCTTACTGTTGATGTGGTGATCCCTGATTATGGCTTTGATTATTTAGAGCGTCATCACATAGGTGTAGTGCATGTGCCATTTGCAGGTCAAATGCAAAAACTGGATGTGTGGAAGCTCGCTCAAAGTGATGAAGGTGTAACGCAACTACTTATATCTCATTGGGAATTTAGCCGCCATAATGGTGCTGTTTATTGTAATGATGAACCAGGCCGCCCATTTGCAACCGATGCAAGTAAGTTTGCTCTTTTCAACGCTGCAGTTTGCGAGGCCTTATTACAAGGGCTTATCCGCACGCCGGATGTTGTGCATTTACATGACTGGCACAGTGCCTGTGTTGCTCTATTACTAAAAACAGACAGCCGCTATAAAAAGCTATCGCACTTATTTTTAGCTTACACAGTACATAACCTTGCATTGCAAGGGATACGTCCTTTCAAAGGCGATAGCTCAAGCCTAGAAGCCTGGTTCCCAAGTTTAGGTTATAACGGCGAACGGTTATGCGATCCGCGTTATTTTGATTGCTTTAACCCAATGCGCAGCGCAATTAATTTGGTGGATAAAGTACATCTTGTATCGCCAACTTATTGCCAAGAAGTACTGCGCCCAAGTGATGCAGAAAAAGGCTTCTTTGGTGGTGAGGGGCTCGAAGCTGACTTGCGAGCTGCTTATGAACAAGGCCGCGTAGTGGGCATTCTTAATGGTTGCGAATACCCTGGAATGAAGCTTGAAGACATTAGTTTAGCGAGTCTTTATCGACATGCCGAAAGTGCATTATTTCAATGGATGGCAAAAAGTCCGGTCTTAGATTCAAGTTATTACATAGCGCATCAACGCTTACTTAAATTTAAAACTCAGCCGTTTTCAGGGCCATTAGTAACCAGTGTGGGCCGTTTAACGGACCAAAAAGCACTGTTACTTCGCCAGCCTTTTGATAAAGGACTGGTGTTAGATGAGTTGTGTCAGCGCTTAAAACAACATAACGGCTATATGATTATTTTAGGCTCAGGGGATGCTGAACTTGAGCAAATTATGACATCGGTTATGGCTCGCCAAGAAAACCTGCTATTTTTAAAAGGGTACGCACATTTTGTTGGCGAATACATGTATCACTTAGGCGATTTATTTTTAATGCCAAGTTCTTTTGAGCCATGTGGTATCAGCCAGATGTTAGCAATGCGAGCAGGCCAGCCATGTTTAGTCCATGGTGTAGGTGGTTTGCGCGATACGGTAGAGCATCATGTGAGTGGTTTTAGTTTTCAAGGTGAGAGTTTAGCATCACAAAGCTACGAACTTGTTACTAGTTTTAGCGATGCGCTTGAGCTTAAGAAATCACAACCAGAACAATGGTGTTCAATATGTGAACAGGCTAAAAATGCCCGTTTTACGTGGCAATCCGTTGCAGAAGGCTATTTATCAGGCTTATATCAATAAAAAATGCGTGATTCATGGTAATTAAGTGACTTTTTTGTCAATTTCAGCTATTAATTACTTAGTGTGAGATAAAATATAAAAAGTAGGTAAAGTGGCTGTATTTGTTGCTAGGCAAGCGGTCTTTAATCGTCGTCAACAAGTTGTCGCCTATGAGCTACTATTTAGAGATAGTTTAAAAAATAGTTTTCCTGATGTGTCAGAGAGTACGGCAACGGCTCGGCTGATTATGGAAAACCAGCTCAATTTAGGTACCCGTCATATTACGTCGGGCAAAAAAGCATTAATTAATATAGGTCCAGAGTCTTTGAAGCTGGACCTTTGCGCGTTTTTGCCAACTCAAGATGTGGTGATTGAGTTACTCGAAACTATGGAACCTACCGACGAAAATTACGAATATTGTCGCGAGCTTTTTCACAATAACTACAAGTTGGCACTGGATGATTTTGTCTACCAACCTGAGTGGGATCGCTTTTTAAAACTTATTCGTCTTATCAAGTTTGATGTTCAGCAAACACCCTTTGAAGAAATTGCCCCTGTTGTAAATAAGCTTAAAAAACATAAAAAAATAAAGCTTTTGGCTGAAAAGCTTGAAACAGCCGATGATTACGACAAAGCATATAAAATGGGCTTTGATTTCTTTCAAGGTTATTTCTTTGCTAAACCCAAAATGATTCAGCATCGCGATATTGATTACAACTACGCGCTGGTATTATCAATTTATGCTGAAGTCATGCGCCCAGATCCAAACATTAGCGAAATTGCAGGTTTGTTCTCGTTAGATACCGCACTTGCTTATAAATTGCTACGCTTAATTAATAGCGGCGTGTTTCCTATCAAAAGTAAAATTGGCTCTCTAAAACAAGCGCTTGTATATTTAGGACATGAACGACTGAAAAAGTTTGTAAGCCTAATTATTACTGCCCACAGTGCCCAGTCAAAACCAGCCGAGCTTACTCGGCTTTGTGTTGTTAGAGCGCGCTTTTGCGAATTAATAGCGCAGCGTGTTGCTAAGCAACAAACTGGTGAGGCATTTTTAACGGGACTGTTTTCGTTGCTCGATGCCATATTAGATCAGCCAATGGAAAAGCTATTGGATCGATTGCCGTTTCCTGACGAAATTCATGCCGCTCTCATGCAAGAAAAAAATATTCTCTACTACATACTAGAGACTGTCAAAGCGTACGAAACTGGTAGTTGGTGGGCACTCGAACAGGCTGTTGCCTATCTAAGTATTGAAAGTGCTGACCTTCCCAAGATATACGAAAATGCAGTAAATTGGAGCGATAGCTGCAGGCAAAACCTATAAGGGATTTATGCGCAATATAAATATGGATGTTTTACGAGGTATTGCGGTACTCGGCTTGATGTTTATGAACATCTACACCTTTGCTGTGTTTGAGTATGATTATACCCCAAGTGCTACGCCACCATTTTCAGATTCACTCATTCACACCATAAATACAGTGTTTATCGATGGGCGCTTTAGGAGCCTTTTTTGCTTGTTATTTGGTGCGTCTTTAGTTATTCAATGGCAGCTTTGGCAAAGCGTCGAGAAGCAACATAAGCGGCTAAAAGTTTTGGCTTTTATTGGCCTTGCCCATGGCTTTTTATTGTGGGCTGGCGATATTTTGTTTATTTATGCTTGTGCAGGCTGGTTAACCCTTAAATTTAGCCAGCAAGATAACGAAAAAATACTGCGTATGGGCATGTTGTTCTTAGTTCTCGGTGCCTTTATTTCATTTTTACTTGCCTTTGTAGAGCCTGAGTTTAGCCCTGTAACGAGAAGCTCTGAGAGTTTTTTAATGGCGTATGACGCGGCTTATTCTTCTTATTTTGCAGGATTCGTCAGTAACTTTTTGATTTTTATAATAATGCTTATTGCTGTGCCGCTTATCACTATGTGGATGACTGCAGGGTTAATGCTGGTTGGCGTTTATTTATATAAACAAGGGGTATTTGTTAAAGGTTTAACACACTCTCAGCTTAAATTGATTGTTCCGGCAGCGATAAGTTTAACGGCTCTAAGGTTGATGATAGAGCCTGACCAAAGTGTATTCATGTACGCGGTTGCTGAGCCAATTAATTGGCTTGCTGCTTTAGCTATGGCCATTTGTTATTGCCACATCATTGTGAAAATAGTTAAAAACTCCCCCAGTAACTGGTTATTGCTACAGCAAGCTGGTCGCATGTCATTAACGCTGTATCTAATGCAAACAGTGATTTTTATCCTGTTTTTTAAAGTCGCATACCCAACCGCAGCACTTAATTTTGATCGCATAGATTATTGGTTGGTTATTGCTATTGTGCTTGTTTTTCAATTGTTTTTTTGTAAAGTGTATAGTCAGTACTTTACACATGGTCCGTGTGAATTAATTTGGCGGAAATTGTCTAGATAATTCCTCGTATACTACAATCAAAGAAAAACAAAGCGGAGTGGTAATGCGAGTTTGCTTGTTGGTTTTTACATTGCTTTGCTGTTCACCACTTTATGCTGGCGAGCAATTCTCTGTGCTGTTAGTTAATCCCTCTGTTAAAAGCGATGTATTTTGGCAAAAAGTGACTGATGTGATGCAGGTTGCTGCCAAGCAAAATAATGTTTCCCTCACAACAATTTATGGTGGTGGAAATCGCCACATTCAATTAGCCGAACTAAAACAATACCTGCAATATAACCCTAAACCTGATTACGCAATTTTAATCAATTACCCAGGTGGCGCAGAGCAGTCAATGAGCTTGCTTGAACAACACAAAGTACAATTTATCACCCTTGAAGAAACGATTGTTGGCGTAGAGCGAGACGAAGTCGGTAAACCCCGTCAGCGTTTTAAATATTGGTTAGGTGAAGTATTTCACGATAACTTCAAAGCGGGTGAACAACTTGGCAAAGCCTTACTTGATGAGGCAAAAAATGCGCAGCAAACGCCTCACTTTGTCGCTATCAATGGCCATTATGGCACTGAATCTGACACCCGTAGTGACGGCCTTGTTCATTATTTACGAAAACAAGATGTTGAGCTTGAGCAAGTTGTGTATGCAAATTGGAGTAAGCAGGAGGCCGCTAATAAAGTGAGCCGATTATTACAACGACACCCAGATACGAATGTGATTTGGTGCGCCTCTGATTTAATGGCACAAGGTGCTCTTGAAGCAGTAAAAGGTGAAACAGATAGAGTCTATTTCATCGGTGGCATTGATTGGCTTGATGATAATTTAGACTTAATTGAACAGCAAAAACTCACGGCCAGTGTTGGCGGGCATTTTATGATGGGAGCGTGGGCACTAATTAGCGTTATCGATCATCATAATGGTAACCCTTATTGGAAAAACCACGATGCGATTAAGTTTCAGCTTGGGGTGATCACAAAGCACAATATTCAAAGTTACAGCTGGCTAAGAAACATCAAAGATTGGTCGGTAATCCCTTTTGAAACCTTCTTATTGCAAAACAGCAAAAGCACTGAGTACGCATTCGATTTTGATACACTACATAGTTTATTGAGCGAAAAGCCCAAAAACGCAGCACTACACTAAAAGTGCAGTGAAAGAGCCTAGATTCTACCTAGCTTGGTAAAGGCTTCTGGTATAAACTAGCGGCTTTAAAATCCAGACAGAAGTGTGCCATGACAGAGTTAAAGCGATTAAATAAATTTATCAGTGAAACAGGTTTTTGTTCACGCCGTGAGGCAGATAAATATATTGAAGAAGGTCGTGTTACTGTTAACGGCAACTTGCCTGAAATGGGCGTAAAAGTTAGTGACGCCGATGATGTACTTATAGATGGCAAACCTTTAAAAGCAAAGCCTAAGCTGGTTTATATTGCCTATAACAAACCAGTTGGTATTACTTGTACGACTGAGCGAAAAATCCAAAGCAATATTGTTAAAGCAGTTAATTATCCAGAACGTATTTTCCCAATCGGACGCTTAGATAGACCTTCAGAAGGCTTAATTTTCTTAACTAACGAAGGCGACATCGTTAATAAAATTCTTCGTGCTGGTAATAATCATGAAAAAGAATACGTAGTGACCGTTGATAAACCACTTAATCGTCAGTTCGTGAATAAGATGGCAAACGGTATTCCTATCCTCGATACAGTTACTAAAAAGTGTAAGGTTAAACAAACTGGCCCACAGCAATTTACCATAGTGCTAACACAAGGCTTAAACCGCCAAATACGCCGTATGTGTGAATATTTAGGTTATGAAGTGGTGACTCTAAAGCGCACTCGAATTATGAACGTGACCCTAAAGGGTTTAAAAGTAGGGCAGTGGCGTCACTTAACCGAACAAGAAATGGCTGAGATCAATAACTCAATTGCCGACTCAGGTAAAACGGAAGAGCGTTCGATTGATGAAAACAAACAGCCAACGCAAGCTCGTGCTAAGCAAAAGCCACGCAATGAAGAAGAAAAAAAGCGCGACTTTTCTAAATACGTGAAAAAAGCACGCAGTGATGCTAAGCAAGGTCAATCAAGAGCAAAGGCTGGCAATTCACATTCATCAAAACCAAATCAAACTAAGCGTAGCAGTACTAAACGCACAGGCACATTAAGTCTGAAAAAGTAAGCTCAGCGCATTAGAGCTCTGGCTAGTATTTATTTTAATTAGTTACCTTCAGCGTTCTAAATGATACTGATTTCAACCCTAGCCTTCATTAGGGTCAATGGCATCAGCTTTAAGACGGACTATTTTCTGTTGAAACTCTTTTTTAGTGAGTTTTTTCGCGATAATATCGTTAAGTTGATGTTTGTTTACAATGAAAAGCTCTTTCGTATTGTCATCTTCAAATAGTAATTGTGCTACTTCATTGTTTTTAACGCTTGCTTCAATCAATTTGAATCCATTCACAATCAAGTTAGGTCTAAAATACAGAGCAATCTGACTGTTTTGTGGAAAGTCGAAATGAGATTCAACAGTCGTGGTTGAAACAGAATCACACCCGAGCTCTAAATCGGGTGATTGTTGCCCTTCACAAATATCTGCGATTGGTGTGCCTATTTCCCCAAAAATCCATCTTGAGTTAAATATCAATCCATTTTGCCCTTCAATTGCTAAAACAGCATCATATAAACTTTCAACGGCAACGTGAAAAGCTACATTAGACTCATGCTGATAGTATGTATTTTCATTGGCACTTAAAGTGCTACTGAGTATTGCAATCAATAAGTAAAAACCATTTCTAAACATCTCAATCCTTCAAGTATTAAATCAGCAGCAATAGGTTAGCACACAAGCTGATAGGTTAATCATTAAATAGACACCCACTTTAAATAACAAAAAGCCCACCATAAATGGACATCCACATTAATGCTAATCATTAAACAGACACCCACTTTAAACAAACCTTTTGGCAGCTAAGAGCATACTTGCTAAGGTACTCTCACTGATAGGTTGACTTATTTAATAAAGCTGGTGCTAATTCTAGGTAGTTAGTGTTGATATTTGGAGAGGCTGAACCGGTTTTATTTGTATAGCATTTTTTAAAAGGTTGTTGATGGTTTGAATCAGGTGAAAAAATAAATGTTATTTACTTTTCTTGTAATCTCATTTTTGGGATTTATATATTTTAAGTTATTTGCGAGGAAAAGAAGTGGGCTTGCGATTTGGCTATTTTATATTTCTGCCGTCATTTTTGGCGTCTTTTCGATGAATGCTTTCATGGAGAGTGAAGAAATGTTTTACCTTGGAATTTTCTCTTTTTTTATCTTCGTAATTACTATTTATTTGATGAGTGTGAGAATAAAAAATAAGTAGAAGCGCGTCTTTCCATTTCCCATTTGTTACCTTTAAAAAGCTATCAAGCACAGTTAACCTCAGTAGAACTGATGAGCACTTGCTGACATTTGCAGTACAATCAGTGCCATTAAGTTAAATAGACACCCACTTTATTCACAACCATAACTAGACCACCATAAATGGACACCCACTTTAAAAGTAACTAGACACCCACCTTAAATAACAAAATACTTATGCTAGACACAGGCGAGCTCTCGTCATCCGACTTTACCGAGAATAATAAATAAGTTAAAAATTGATAGCTGACCAATTTTGCACGACTAATAAACAGGGTTATCAATGGCTAGCTTTCAGAATGCATTTATCTTTATTGCATCCCTATTGTTTGTTGGTTATGGGGTGTTGGGGTTATTAACGAATAAAATTCGTGTAGGTAGCCGAAGTTATACAGGGAGCATTAGCACCATTTATAAGCACCAAGAACCAGTGCGCTTTTATTTTTGGTGTTGCTTATTTTTATTTGCTGGCTGTGGCGGATTTTATTACCTTTTAAAATAATAGGTAATAAAGAAAAAGCCCTAACAGTTTGCTGATAGGGCTTTTGGTTGAGAGTCAATCTGTATTAATTAGCGTGACGCTGTTTAGGTACTCTGATCTTAAACAGCATGGTATAGAGCACAGGAACAACAATTAGTGTCAGCACTGTCGCAAAACCAAGACCAAACATAATGGTTACCGCCATTGACTGGAAGAACACGTCAAATAGCAGTGGGATCATGCCTAAGATGGTCGTAATTGCAGCCATCGCTACAGGACGAACACGGCTTACACCAGAGTCGAATACTGCTTTGTAAGGGTCTTTACCACTATCTAGTTCAAGGTTAATTTGATCAACTAATACAATGCCGTTTTTGATGAGCATACCGCTTAAGCTCAGTAAGCCAAGCAATGCCATAAAGCTAAATGCTGCATTCATTAGTAATAAACCAGCTGATACACCCACAATGGCTAGTGGCACTGTTGCCCAAATCACTAAAGGCTTTTTAACTGAATTGAATAGTAATACAGTTATAGCGAACATAGCTAAGTAACCAAGAGGTAATGAGCCGAAAATAGCTTTTTGCGCATCTGTTGATGACTCATACTCGCCGCCCCATTGCAATTCATAGCCACGAGGTAGTTCAATAGCTTCTATGTCTTTGCGAACACGTGCAAACAGTTTTGCAGGAGTTTCATCGCCAATAACATCGTGATCGGCCATTACAGTGATGGTGCGCTTACGGTCACGTCGCATGATCAAGCTGTCTTCCCACTCAACAACAAAATCATCAACTACTTGTGTCACCGGTACAAACACACCTAACACTGGGCTGTAAATTTGTAAGTCACGCAAGCTTTCAACGTTTAAGCGCTCTTCAGCTGGTGAGCGAGCAATAATTGGCAGCATTTGCGTGCCGTCTTTATATACGCCCACTTGTTTACCCGATAAGCTAGTTAACAGCAGTTGATCAAGGTCAGATTTAGCAATCCCTAAACGACGGGCTTTTTGCTCGTTAAATTGCGGACGAATTAACTTCGAGCGAGCACGCCAATCGTCACGAATATTAAATGCCCCCGCATCTTGATGCAGAATGTCTTTTGCCTGTTTTGCTAATTGGCGAAGTACCACAGGATCAGCACCAGAAAAACGCGCTTCAATTTTGGCATCTGTTGATGGGCCAATTTCCATACGTTTAACTTTAAGCTGAGCATCAAGTACATGTTCGTGTTGGTAATCGCGTACTTTTTTGATCATGGTTGTAACAGCTTCGCGGTCTTTTACTCGAATAATCAATTGCCCATAGGCTGGGTATGATTTTTCAGGTGCGTAAGTCAGCATAAAACGCGGTGCACCTTGACCAACAGTTGTGGTTATTTCTTCAACTAATGGGTCGGCTTGTAAAAATTTTTCTAGCTTTGCAACACCATCCATTGTGGTATGAATATCAGCGCCTTGCGTATGCCAATAATCAACATAAAACATAGGAGTATTCGATGCTGGGAAGAATGACTGCTTGATAAATTTAAAGCCATAAACTGAGCTAACAAGCAGGATCACCATCAGCAGTAGCGTAGTTTTACGGTACCGCATTGCTGTATGCAACACGCCTTTATAAACATTGAAAATAACACCTTGATAAGGGTCTTCATCGTGATGCGGCTGTTTTTCAGTGGCTTGTTTAAACATTAAATCAGCGAAGAAAGGCGTTAAAGTAATGGCTGTGATCCAGCTAAGTAACAATGAAATAAACAACACCCAGAACAAGCTGCCGGCAAACTCACCACTGGCATCTGAACTTAAGCCAATCGGTGCAAAGGCAGTAATAGCGATAACCGTAGCCCCCAGTAATGGCCACTTGGTTTGATTAACAATGTTAGTCGCCGCTTGCAGTTTTGTTTGTCCGCGTTTTAGGTTTATTAATATACCTTCGGTAACCACAATGGCATTATCAACCAGCATCCCTAAGGCTATAATCAAGGCACCTAATGAGATCCGCTGTAAATCAATGGCAAACAACTTCATGAAAATGAAGGTACCTAGTACAGTCAGCAGGAGTATTACACCAATCAATACGCCGCTCTTAAAGCCCATAAAAACTAAAAGCACGACAATAACAATAGCAACAGCTTCAAGTAGGCTGATAATAAAGCCACTTACTGACTTTTCTACTTCAGCAGGTTGGTTATAAACGCTGTTTATTTCCATACCATGTGGTCGTTGATATTCTAGTGACGCTAAATGGGCATCAATATTTGCGCCTACATCAACAACGTTAACGCCTGTGCTAAATGACACGCCAACCAGTAATACTTGCTGTTGGTTATAGCGAATAATATTGTTAGGGACTTCGGCGTACTCACGAAAAACGGTAGCAACATCACCTAAGTAAATAAGCTCATTTTCACCTGGTTTTGAAATTAGTAGGTTTTCGAGCTCTTTTACGTCTTTAAATTCACCAGTTGGGTGTAAGCGAATTGATTCGTCGCCAACGCGGACTTTACCTGCGTTCGACACGCTATTTTGAGTTTGTAAAAGCTGATAAATACGATTAGGGGAAATACCTAACTGGGCAAGCTTGCGGGTTGAAATCTCAACCATGACTTGTGCTTGTTGCTCCCCACCCACGGTTACTTTACTAACGCCATCAACCAAAACAAGCTCACGTTTTAAATAATCAACGTAATCTTTAAGCTCATCGTAAGAATAACCATCACCAGTGACTGCATACATCACTCCGTATACATCACCAAAGTCGTCCATAATCTTGCTTGGATAAACACCAGAGGGCATAGACGATGCCTGATCATTGATTTTGCGACGCAACTCGTCCCATATTTGACGTAAGTCTTGTTTACGATAATTGCTTTTCATCTCGACGGTAATTTGAGATTTACCCGGTGATGAAATACTGGTTACGTAATCAACATACGGTAGCTGTTGAATTGCATTTTCAATAGGGAAGGTGACTTCTTCTTCAACCTGCTGTGGTGACGCGCCCGGATAAAGGGTGATCACCATGGCTTTTTTTAGGGTGAATTCAGGATCTTCTAGTTGTCCTAAGCCAAAGTAAGCGACCGTTCCACCAATCAGTAAAAACAGCGCGAACATCCAGCTAATGACTTTTCTTTCAATAGCGAGTGCAGCAAAGCTCATTATAAGCCTCGCTCTTTTTGCCATGGACGCACTTTCATGCCTTCTTCTAAAAAGTGCACGCCAGCAGCCACAACGATTTGGCCTTCTTTAATACCTGAGAGTACTTCAATGCCATCACGGTGTAATTGGCCAACTTCAACAGCTTGCTTGTGCACTAGACCGGTGTTTTCGTTATAAAGCCACACATAGCTGTTGTCGTTTTCAGACTCGGTAGGTTCTGAGAATACCGCCTCAACAGGCAGTAGTGTATAAGGTGATTGTGAACTGGTGATTTTGCTTAAGTCTATATCAACGCGGCCTGTCATACCGGCAAGTAGATTAAAATCTTCTGGCACAGGTAATGAAAATACAACTTTATACGTTAAAGTAATTGGGTCGGCTTGGGTATCAAACTCTTTAACTGTTAATTGATATGACTTGTTTGGGTAACCATCAAATACAACTTCAGGTTGGTAATGTACGTCTTTATCGATACGTGCAATGAGCTTTTCAGGCACTTGAATAACCACGTCCATTAGATCGCGAGTTTCAAGGCGAAGGATGTTTTGTTTTGCTTGAATGTTTTCAAAGTTTTTTACAAACACCTTTGCCACAGTACCTGCGAATGGCGCGCGTAATTCACTATTATCTAGGTTGGTTTTGGCAATTTTTAGCGCTGACTCAGCAACCTGTTTATTGGCAAGGGCTTGGTCTAACTCAGATTGACTAGCTATAGAGCGGTTAAAAAGCTTTTGCACACGCTCAAGTTGAGACGCTGCAAGTTCAAAACGTGCTTTACGCTCTTCATACTGCAGTTGAAAATCTTCAGGATCCAGTTTTGCTAAAAGCTCTCCTTTTTCAACGTGTTGGCCCGCAAGAGCAGGGAACTCAAGTAACTCACCATTTACTCTAAAAGCGAGATAAGAACCTTGGTTAGCAACAACTTCAGCAGGAAAGCTGCGAATGCTTTGTTCTGAATTATTGCCAATATTAAAAAGTTTAACAGGACGTACTACCGGCTCTGCTTCATCTTGCTGTGCTTGCTCTGAACATGCCGCAAGAAGCAAAAACATGCTGCTCATTAACGCGGCGGTTGCCAATCTCATTGTCTTCTCCATAGATAAGAAAGCATAAATTTGCTGCAGGATACGCTGCAAAGATATAAAATAAAAATTATTAAATTTTAGAAACAGCATAAATTTTATTTATATAGTTTGCCATTAATGAATTTAAATCAATTAATCATTCTAGATGCTATTGTGCAAAGCTCTAGTTTGAGCCAAGCCGCACTTAAATTGCATAAGACTCAACCTGCGCTCACGTTAGCTATTAAGAAGCTAGAATCAGAGCTAGGGTTTGAGCTACTAGACCGAAGCCAATACAGGTTACATTTAACTGAGAAGGGCCGTATTTTTTATCGTGAGGCCAAGCAATTACTTAATGCAAACAGTGAGTTAAGCTCACTTGCAAAAGAGCTGGCACTAGGTAATGAAGCCAATTATAAAATTTGTTACGAGCAACTTTGCCATCAAAACAGTTATAACCAAGTGATCAGCCAAACCTTCAAACGCTTTGCTAGTACTGAGTTTAGTATTTCTTCAGGCAAGCGCTTTGTATCTCTAGAGCAGGTTAATAGTCATCAGGCTGATTTAGGAATAGGCCCTTGGTTTGATTTGTTTCATGCAACAGGGGATCTCGAAAGTTTACCGATTGGTAAATTTGATATAGGTATTGTTAGCGCGCCTGATGTAGTGCCAAGTGAAATCAGCTTTGCTGATATTCAAAACTACCCGTGTTTGGCCATGTTTGAAAGCGACTTGAGTTTTGACAGTGATAGGCTTTCTTATACGCTAGGCTCTGCATTAATGAAAATTGACGATATAAGCAGTGTTAAGTCGTTTTTGCTCTCTGGTGCGGGCTGGGCAATGATCAGTTTGCAACATTGCCAAGCCGAAATCGATGCTGGTTTATTGCAGCAAATTAAAATTGTTGATCGTGAACACCAGTTTGGTGCAGAAATTCGTGTATTTAGACAGCACTCAGTTCATCACGGCCCTGTTGCAAGAGCTATTTGGCAGGATTTTAGCGAGGTCAGTAAACAGTATTTGGAGTCGAGTCGTGCAGCAGGCAACTAAAGAAGATTTAATTTATACCATTATTTGTGCCATTCCTGAGGGGAAAGTAGCCAGTTATGGACAAGTAGCAAAGCTTGCGGGATACCCCAATAATTCAAGACTAGTGGGGCGGTTATTAAAAGTGATGCCCGAGGGCTCAAGTATTCCATGGCATCGAGTGGTTAATAGCCAAGGTAAAATATCGTTTCCAGAAGGCAGCAATAAACACCTTGAGCAACGACAAAAACTACTCAGTGAAGGTGTTACGTTTAATAAGGCTAAAATTAATATGCGCCTGCATCAATGGGACTAATAAACATACAAACTAATTGATAAGTAGTGACAAACACAGCCAACTAGCACGAATACATGCCAAACTGCATGGCTGTAATGGCGGGTTTTAGCGCTGTAAAACACAGTGCCTAAACTGTAGGCAATCCCGCCAGCTAGCAGCCACCATAAAGCGCTTAAATCGAGATTCAAATAAAGTGGATAAACAAGTGCTAATGCAAACCAACCCATTAATAAATAGGTAGCGAGAGAGACCTTTTTATTCGTGTTTTTGACCAGTAATTTATATGCAACCCCACCAAGCGCTAAAGTCCAAATAAACACCAAAGCAGCAATTGCCCAAGCCCCAGATAACGAAATAACCAAATAAGGCGTATACGTACCGGCAATAAGCAAGTAAATTGCACAGTGGTCACATTTTTTATAAATGGATCGTATACGATCTCTGGTACTGGCGTGATATAAGGTCGAGGCTAAAAATAATACCAGTAGGCTTGAGCCGTACACGATGGCACTTACCGTAGCTGACACAACGTTAGATTGTGAAATTAAGTCCCACAGTACATATACCGCAAACAGGACTCCCATGCCGTGAGTAAGCACGTTAAGTTGTTCTTCTTGGCGTGAATAAGGGAGTTGTTCTGTCATATCTATCTACTAAAAATGAGTGAATAAAACATTTTCAGTGTACAAGTGTGCGCTGAAGTTGGCAATGCTTATTTTTTCGCTAAATATTGGTCAAAATATTTAAATTCGTTGGTTTTATTAACCAACACTGAATAAGCTTAAAAAATAAATTAATTTTTAATCCATTAAAAATCAATGATTTAAAATTTATTTTCAGGGTGGCACAACCTTTGATTAAGTAATTACGACTAATTACTTAAAGAGACAAGGAATACCACTATGAATAACTCACTTAAATTAACTACTGCTGCGTTACTTGTATTAGGGTCAACTCAAGCAAGTGCTACTGACTTTGAATTAGATATCAGCAACACAATTACACAATCTGTTAAAAGCTATGTTCAACAAGCAAGTAACGAGTTGAAGGAAAGCGTAATGAACAGCATTGAGTTTGATGCTCAAAAGTTACTAGATACTTACATGAGTGAAGATGCAATTGCTTCTAAAGAAGAAGAGTTAAAAGTTGCTCAAGCTCCTAAAGCAACAAACAAGCAGTAAGGAAACAAGACAATGAGTAGTGAAATCAGCTTATTTTTACTTATGGTTGCACCGGTTTTGAGTTTACTCAGTGCATATGCATCTATCGAATTATTTCGTAACGTTGCACAATGGTTCAACTTCTAAGGTACAAAGTAGATATTAAGATTTCATGAAATATTGATCGGCGGATTAAAAGCGCACGTAATTAAAGGCATGTGGTTTTAGAATAGTAGACTTTATGAAGCGTGCGATTTTTCCTTTACCGGTTTTTATTTTACCTGAAGGGTTCACCAAGCTAAGAATTTTTGAACAGCGTTACTTAACGATGGTCAAAGAAGCTGTACAAGATAACACTGGTTTTGTGCTGTGCACTTACCAACACGATACAGATCTTAACTTGCCCGAAATTGGTTGTTTAGTGCAAATAACCGACTTCAATCAAGATGATAATGGTCAATTATTAATTGATGTTTATGCTGAGCATGCAGTGTCTATGCATAACGCTTTTCAGGATAAGCAGCAACTTCGACATGCTGACATCGAAATAATTACGTCACCTTCATGGTACGTAAGCACGCCAATTAATGACGAAAACACTTTATTGAGTGACACACTTCGTGCTGTATTTGCAAATCAGCCGGATTTAGCAGGCCTATATAAAGCCCCACAATTCGATAACCTTGCTTGGGTTGTTGCCCGCTGGCTTGAAATTTTACCTATATCGTTAGTTAAAAAACAACAACTTGCTTATAAATCTAACTTTGAAAACTTGCTAAGTTTCCTCCATACTCTAATCAACAACGAATTTACTGATTAATGTGATCTAACATCAACTTTTTGCCGTATTACTTTAAACGACAATAATTGGATGACATAAAGATGGTAAGTCAACAACTTCAAACAGGTTGTAAACCTAACACAGGTCAATACTCTGCCATGCCAGATACTCCAAGCAAAGAGCTTGCTGATGCTTTATTTGCTGTTGCTGAGCACCGTGATAAACGTGCGTTTGCAATACTTTTCCAATATTTCTCACCAAAAATAAAACGTTTTGGAATAAAGCAGTTCGGTTCTGAAGCACAAGCGATGGAATTAGTTCAAGAAACACTAACCTCAGTTTGGCGTAAAGCACACCTTTACCATAAAGAAAAAGGTGCAGCGACAACTTGGGTATACACAGTAATGCGTAATGCCTCTTTCGATATGCTAAGAAAAATGAAGAGCAGCAAAGAAGAATGTATTAGTGAAGATATCTGGCCATTGATTGATGAAGCCGAGCCGGGCCAGCACGAATTTAGTGACCACTTAGAAGATAAACAGATTAAACAATACCTTGACAAATTACCGCTTGCGCAACGTGAAGTTGTGCGCGGGGTGTACTTTCAAGATATGTCGCAAGAGCAGCTTGCTGAGCATTTAAATATTCCCGTAGGCACAGTGAAATCTCGTCTTCGCTTAGCCTTGCAGAAGTTACGCAATGAAATGGGAGATCACCATGATTAAGCACCATCCTAGCAACGAATTACTTGCCAAGTTCAGTGAAGGTAATCTACCTGCCACTTTGAGTGTTGCAGTCGCTATTCATGTTGAAATGTGCCCTGTGTGTCAAAAAGAACTCGCTGCGCTTGAAGCGAAAAATGCTGACAATGTATTTACTGAATCAGCTACAGACTTGGATGATATGTTCGATAAAACACTTTTTGATGCCATCACCGCTGATGATTCAATTGATGAAGTGTACGAGCAAGAACAGGTGTCGGTTGATGTTAAAGATAAAACCTACACTTTACCTAGAGCGCTCACACGCATTGGCCACAGCAACTTTATGCAAATAGGTAAACTTGCCCGCTCTCGTATTGATTTAGAGGATGGCCCATTACGTGCAAGCCTGCTTCATATTGATGCGGGTGGTGAAATACCTGAGCACACACATACTGGATTTGAGCTCACTTTATTATTAGATGGGGAGTTTAGTGATGAAGACGGACACTATGTACCAGGTGACTTTATAATGTTAGATGGTCGTCACAATCACACACCAAAAACGATTGAAGGGTGCTTGTGCTTTACAGTTGTCAGTAGTGCCCTACACTTCAATAAAGGTATTAGTAAATTACTGAACCCAATTGGAAATCTTATCTATTAGTAGAGTTTATATGCAGCAATCGACAATTAAAATTGGTTTAAGCGCCTGCTTAGCAGGCGACAAGGTTCGCTTTGACAGCGGCCACAAAAAATCTAATTTTTGCATGGATGAGTTGGCTAACCATGTTGAATATAAAAAGTTTTGTCCTGAAGTAGCGGTAGGCCTGCCAATCCCTCGGCCAACTATTCGTCAAGTGCGTGTTGGCGATACTATTAAAGTGTGTCGCCCAGATGGCACTGGCGATGTTGGCCCTAAATTAACAGAATACGGTAAACGTGTTGCGACAGAACAAACTGCTGAGTTAAGCGGCTTTGTGTTTTGCGCTAAAAGTCCTAGTTGCGGTATGGAACGTATTAAAATCTACAACGAAGCGGGTACAGGTAATACCTCAGAAGGGGTGGGTTTTTTTGCTGAGCAAATTATGGCACATAACCCATTGCTACCATGCGAAGAAAACGGTCGTTTAAATGATATGCACCTTCGCGAAAATTTTGTAATGCGTGTTTATACCTACAAGCACTGGCAAACATTAAGTGAACAACCACTCACAGTACATAGATTGACTCAGTTTCATGCCCAATATAAGTACTTATTGATGGCTCATAACTACGAAGCTTACCGTAGCTTAGGAAATCTACTTGGCACTTTTGATGGCGAAGATATCCAAACTTTGGCTGATGAATATATTTTAGGGTTAATGACTGCCCTTAAAAAACCAGCTTCACGTAAAAATAACGCTAATACATTAATGCACTTGCAAGGTTATTTTAAAAAATCACTTTCTAAAGTTGAAAAGCAAGAACTGCGTGATGCCATTGATGAATATCGCCAAGGGTTAGTGCCACTTTACGTACCACTTACGTTAATAAAGCATCATTTAAAAGTGCACCCAAACGAATATCTTGCTAAGCAAGTGTATCTTGACCCCTATCCGAACGAATTAAAACTACGCTACGGAATTTAATGAATACATTATTTTGGTTTAGGCGCGATCTGCGCCTTTTTAATAACGACGCCTTGTATCAGGCAATCGAAAGTGGTTGCAGAAATGCGGTATTTTTTATTACTGAAAAGCAATGGCAAAAGCATGATGTGGCTGCTATTCAGCTAGATTTATTAAAGCGTAGGCTTAGCTTCTTGGGGGAGCTTTTAGCTAGCAAAGGTATTGAATTACATATTATTGATGCAGCTGATTACGCCGGTTGTGTTGAAAAGTTAGCGTCATTTTGCGAGCAACATCAAGTAAAAAATGTATACGCCAACAACGAATATGAGCTTAATGAAGTAAACCGAGATAAAGCCTTTTTACAGCACGCTGATAGTAAAGGGATTGCTTTTTACGCATACGACGGCGATGTAATTGCGCCACCGGGAAGCATCAAAAATCAAAGCGGCGAAATGTTTAAAGTATTCACGCCATTTAAAAATGCATGGCTAAAAGTTTATCAAGACACCCACTTTTATTTTGCTGAGCCGCCACAGATGTTCGAACCCATTGAATGGCAGCCAAGTGAGTTATTAGCCTCAGACGGCAACTCAGAAAAGTGGCCTGTTGATGATGAAACGCTCAGCCACGTTTGCGCGCGCTTTATTGAAGAGAAGCTAGCAACATATCAAGACCAGCGTGATATCCCAAGCATTAAAGGCACCTCTGGTTTAAGCCCTTACTTAGCACTTGGCATTATCAGCGTTCATCAATTATTGGCACTGATCCAACAGCGCCACCCAGATGTACTACGCAGCAGTAAAAGTAACTTATTTTGTTGGGTTAATGAGTTGATTTGGCGTGAATTTTACCGCCATCTTATCGCGATTTATCCAAACCTAAATAAATACGATAACTTTAATGAGAAATACAACGCCGTGAAGTGGCGTGATGATGACAGCGACTTTAAAGCATGGTGCGAAGGTAAAACAGGCTACCCGTTAGTTGATGCTGCAATGAGGCAGCTACTGCAAACTGGCTGGATGCATAACCGTTTACGCATGGTGGTCGCGAGCTTTTTAACCAAGCACTTATTAATTGATTGGCGTAAAGGCGAACGCTTTTTTATGCAGCATCTTATAGACGGCGACCTTGCATCTAACAACGGTGGCTGGCAATGGGCTGCAAGTACGGGGTGTGATGCTCAGCCGTATTTTCGAATTTTTAATCCTATCACCCAAAGCGAGCGATTTGATCCAGATGGTGAATTTATCCGTAAATATTTACCAGAGCTGGAAAAAATACCTGCTAAACAAATCCATTTTCCGCATGATTATTTAGCGAAACAGGGTAAGTCGAGCAGTTATTGGCCAGCAATTGTTGATCATAAAGCCGCGCGAGAGCGAGCGCTAAACGCATTTAAGGTGTGACATGGACAAGGCGATCCTTGATAGGTTTATTGATGTTTATCAATCACTCAATAAAGACAACTTACAGTTACTGGATGAAATTTATCACTCAGATATTCAGTTTGCAGATCCCTTGCATGCGGTAAATGGTCTTGGGGAGCTGCATGACTATTTTAAAAACCTCTATGCCAATGTGCTTTCTTGTGAATTTGCTATTGAAGACAGCTATGTTACTGAAAATATTCAGAGCAAAGACGACATCGCCTTTATTTATTGGACCATGCATTATCGCCATCCAAAGCTCAATAAAGGCCAAGCAATCTCGGTTGCAGGCCATAGTCGTTTAAAATTTGCTGGCGATAAAATAATCAATCATCGCGATTATTTTGACGTAGGCGCTATGCTTTATAGGCATATTCCAGTACTAGGCTCAGCTGTGAAATACATCGACAAAAGAGCGAGTGCATAATGACGACATTAATTACAGGTGCTACCTCAGGTATTGGCGAGTCGTTGGCAACGCTTTATGCAGATAATAATGAACAGGTCATTGCATGCGGTAGAAATACAGAAAAGCTTGCTAAATTGAGCCAGCATCAAAATATAGAGTCTTGCCAATTTGACGCAACAGACCTTCAAGATATTCGTTCGAGCACAGTGGCTTATACGCAATTTGACCGGGTTATTCTCAATGCTGGCAATTGTGAGTACATTGATGATGCTCGCAATTTTGACAGTAGTTTGTTTGAGCGGGTGATCACGACCAACCTGCTCAGTATGGGCTATTGCCTGGAGGCGTTATTACCAAAAATAAAGCCCGGTGGTCAGCTTGTAATCGTAAGCTCTAGTGTGACTTATTTACCCTTACCACGCAGCCAAGCATATGGTGCGTCTAAAGCCGGTGTAAGTTATTTAGCCAATAGCTTAGCGGTTGATTTAAAAGATGTAGATGTCACTTTAGTTCACCCAGGTTTTGTTAAAACGCCGCTTACAGACAAAAATGACTTTCCTATGCCTATGGCTGTGAGTGCAGAAAAAGCGGCAAATTATATTTATAAAGGGGTCGCGAAAAGGCGCAAAGAAGTGCATTTTCCGCACCGTTTCACCTTCATTTTAAAATTTTTAAGAATGCTTCCTACGCCACTTTGGCTGAAGCTTGCAAAAGGATTATCACGTTGAAAAAAGTGGCTGTTATTGGATCTGGCATAGCGGGTTTAAGCTGTGCGCACCTATTGCATAAACACTACGATGTAACCGTATTTGAGAAAAACGACTACATAGGTGGCCATACTGCAACCATAGACGTAAAAGTTGATGGCGTTGAGTACGCTGTTGATACAGGCTTTATTGTCTTTAACGACCGAACTTACCCATATTTTGAAAAACTACTTAAGCGCTTGGGCGTTGAACGTCAGAAAACCCAAATGAGCTTTAGTGTGCATAACGAACAAACCGGCTTTGAATATAACGGCCATACTTTTTGGAGTTTGTTCGCACAAAAGCGCAATATCTTTCGCCCTAAATTCTGGAAACTTTTAAAAGACATTGTTCGCTTTAATGATGTATGTAAATCATTGCATGCTGAACAAAATTACAAGGAAAATCAAACCCTAGGTGAGTTTTTAGACGAGCATGATTTTAACGAGTTCTTCCGTTTTCATTATATCTTGCCGATGGGCGCTGCTATTTGGTCAACAAGCATTAAAGAGATGGCACAAGTTGGCGTAGAGTTTTTTGTTAAGTTTTTTTATAACCACGGTTTGTTGGATATCACTAATCGTCCGCAGTGGTATGTTATTCCAGGTGGCTCTCGCGAATACATTAAACCTATGATCCAAGGTTTTGCTGATAAAATTCGTTTAAATAGTAATATCAGCTCGGTATCTCGAAAAGATGATAGTGTGCATGTCCATTTCGATGATGGCCATAGTGAAACATTCGACAAAGTTGTGTTTGCTTGCCACTCAGATCAAGCTTTAAAGCTGTTATTAGACCCTAGCGAAGACGAAAAAAGCGTTCTCTCAGCCATACCTTATACGGCTAATTCAGTGGTACTACACACTGATACTTCACTTTTACCAAAACGCAAAGCCGCATGGGCGAGCTGGAATTATCTGTTAAATAACAACACAGACAAAGCCGCAGTGGTGACTTATCAGATGAATATTTTGCAAGGCATTAAGAGCGAGACACAATTTTGTGTCACGCTTAACCACCTTGAAGGCATTAAAAAAGACAAAATTCTGCGTGAGTTTACTTATCATCATCCGGTATTTAATAAACAGTCGATTGCCGCTCAGCAGCAAAAGTCTCTTATTGACGGTAAAAATAATAGCTATTTTTGCGGTGCGTACTGGTACAACGGCTTCCACGAAGACGGTGTAAGAAGTGCTGTAAACGTGGCAAAGCAACTCGGAGTCGAGTTTGAATAGCGCCATTTATGTAGGTGATGTTCGCCACAGGCGTTTTGCCGTCAAAGAGCATCACTTTAAATACCCGCTTTATATGATGTGGGTCGATTTAGCTAAGCCTGATGAGCTTAATGGAGTTCATCCTTGGCTTGGCTTAAGTGGTTTTAAGGCGCTTAAATTTAATCAGAGCGACTATTTTAATTATCAAACCGATATGCAGCTGCCACTCAAGCAGCGTGCACTTAATAAAATTAAAGAGCTTGGCATTGACGATGAATTTACCCATGTTTTTATGCTCGGACAGGTGCGCTGTTTAGGAATTTATTTTAGCCCGGTTAACTTTTTCTTCTTTCAAAATGGTGATGGCGATTTCACTCACATGCTTGCTGAAGTGAGCAATACGCCTTGGAATGAGCGTCATTATTATGTCGTACCCCTTGAAAAAAAAGTGAACTTTAAAAAGGTTTTCTCCGTATCACCTTTCATGAACTTAGATATGAACTATCATTGGCATATTAGAATGAATTCTGATAACACCATGATTCATATTGAAAATAAAAAAGACGACACTCTTTTGTTTGATGCAACCCTGCGTTTGCAAAAGCACCCTCTCACGAAAGAACAGGTTAGTGCCGTGCTTAAACAGTTTCCGGCTATGACGTTAAGTATTTTTAAAGGTATTTACCTTCATGCTTTGAAGTTGTTTTGCAAACGTGTGCCATTTATTGGCCACTCGGGCAAACAAGAGAATTCAACTAGGTGATGTGATGGAAAAAGTATCAAATTTAACACAAGCCCAAACGACCGGCTGGATGACAAAGCTTTATAAAAAACTGGTAATAGGTGCATTCAATAGTATCAATGTCGGTTGCATTACCCTAAAAGAGGGTAATCAAAAAGAGCAATTCGGTGACATTACAAGTGATTTACACGCAACGGTCACGGTAAATGATGCTGCTATGTATAAGTCATTTGCGTTATCTGGCAGTGTGGGTGCCGGAGAGGCTTATATTCTTGGCTATTGGGATTGTGACAACCTCACTAAACTTATTGAAATATTTGCCCTTAATCAAGATCAGCTAGATGCATTCGAGAAAAAATTCGCCTTCTTAAGTGGCATTGCGCATCGAGTTAATCACATTAAAAATAAAAACTCAGCAAGCGGTTCAAAAAAGAACATTGCGGCGCACTATGATTTAGGCAACGATTTATACAGTGCATTTTTAAGTGACGAAATGTTGTATTCATGTGCTGTTTACCCGTCAAAACAAGCTAGCCTTGAACAGGCCCAAGAGCACAAACTAGCATTGATTTGTGAGCAGGTTGATTTACAACCAGGTAATTCGGTGATTGAGATTGGCACAGGGTGGGGCGCCTTTGCGATTTATGCAGCAACACATTTTGATTGCCATGTAACGACGACCACCATTTCAGATGAGCAATATGCCTATGTTGAACAAAAGGTTAAAGAGCTTAACCTTGAGCATAAAATTACTTTATTAAAGCAGGATTACCGCCTCTTAGAGGGCAAGTACGATAAGCTTGTATCAATTGAAATGATTGAAGCTGTCGGTCATGAGTATTTGCCTGGCTTTTTTGCAAAATGTCAGTCTTTATTAAAAGACAGTGGTGCCATGCTTATTCAAGCAATCACCATAGCTGATCAGCGTTACAGCCATTACCTTAAAAATTCCGATTTCATTCAGCAGTACATCTTCCCAGGTGGCTGTTTACCTTGTTTAGACGAAATGAATAAGCAAATAAAGCAGCAAACAGACATGGTTGTGCATAGTGTAAAAGATATTGGTGTTCACTATGCAAGAACACTGGCTGATTGGCGCGAGCGCTTTGTCGCTAGCTGGCCTGAAATAGATAAAGTCAAATTTGACCAGCGATTCTATCGTTTGTGGTTATTTTATTTAGGTTACTGTGAAGGTGCGTTTAGAACCCGTGCTATCAGTACAGTTCATTTAGTTGCCCGTAAACCTCGTTTTGGCCATTCTGGCGATGATATCGCGCTCGATTATTAATTTTACTTTGTTTCAAGGAGTCTGGTTTATGGCCTTACTCCTTGAGCATAACTCTCTGATACCCGCTTTAGCTGTTGTCGCTTTGATGATTTACCTATCAAAGCAACGCCAGCAAGATATTTGGCTACTCTTATGTGGCTTGCCTCTCGCACTGGGCTATGAATGGCTTGCCAGCAGCTTAAATTTACTTGCCTTTAAAGTAAGCCCCTTTCCTTTATGGCTTGCTGTACTTTGGGCTGCACTGCTGTTAACCATTAATACTTCGATGCAGTTTTTACAAAAGCTGCCTTGGTATATTGCTTGGGGTGTTTGCGCGTTATTTGCTCCTGCTAGTTACTACGCTGGAATGCGCTTTGAAGTGCTTAATACTGAGCTCGTTCTTTGGCAGTTTTGGTTGGTTTATGGTTTGGGGTGGGCAAGTATGTTTATGGCGATAATCGCTATTAATAAGCGATTTTTAGCGGCTAAATGATCAGTTTTAGGTGGTTTTTCGTAGTGTTTGGTAACACAACTTTAAGGATTATTTGATGAAACAGTCACTTAATTTAAGTTTATTTGCTGCGTTACTGTTCTCTGCGGGTGTGTATGCAAATGGCTTTAAAACGGTGGGCCAAGCGAAAATGGAGTATCTGTTTTGGGATGTTTATAACGCTAAATTAGAGACCCCATCGGGTTCGTATCAGTTTGGCCAACACCCCAGTAAACTTACACTCACTTATTTGCGGGATTTCGATGCGAAAGACATCGTCAAAGCAACCAACGAGCAATGGCAACATTTAAAGCTCAATGACATGGTAGGTGTTTACGATAAACAATTATTAGCCCTTTGGCCTGATATCAAAAAAAACGATTCGTTGTCGTTTCAAACCAACGAGCAAGGGATCGGTACTTTTTACTTTAATGACAAAGAGCTAGGTCAGATCGATGATAATAAATTCGCTGACAACTTCTTAGCAATTTGGTTAAGCGCCGACACGTCTGAACCATCACTTCGTAAACAGCTTATTGGAGGGAAACATGATTAAGCTCAAAGCACTCTTTATTTTCGCTATGGTACTGTTAATTACCAGCTGCTCTGCGCCAGATGTTGATTATTATCAAGGAACAGAGCCTAAGTTTGACTTTAAGCAGTTTTTTAGTGGTGAGCTCAAAGCCTACGGCGTTGTGCAAGACCACAAGGGCGAGTTAACACGTAAGCTGGTAGTAGACATGCAAGCATCTTGGAACGGCAATCAGGGAGTGATTGACGAGCAATTTGTTTATGATGATGGCGAAACGCAAACCCGTGTTTGGTACATTACCATTAATGATGATGGCAGTATCACAGGGACAGCATCAGATGTGATTGGCGAAGCAAAGGGTGAGAGCAATGGAAGCGTGTTCCATTGGACATATTCTGTCGAGCTTCCATATGATGGTAGTACTTTAGTGGTAAATTTCGATGATTGGATGTACTTGGTAACACAATCACGCTTGATAAACCGTACCGCTATTGATAAGTTTGGCTTTGAGGTCGGGGAAGTTACCTTGGTTATCGAGAAAATTGAATGATGGTTTGGCTATCATAAAATTTTGTGATGGAAGTTAAATTAAGTCTTTATTAATACTGATGTCACTAACCTTGTGATTGATAGTTAAATAGTAGTCATTTTTGAATAAATTACGTAAAAATAGCAATTTGCTGTTGCTAACTTCTCAAAAATGCATAAAGATAGGTTTTGCGAAGGCAAAATAATAACGAATAGGAATCTAACAATGAATAAAGCTCAATTAGTTGAAAAAATTGCTACTGATGCAGAAATCTCAAAAGCGGCAGCAACTCGTGCACTAGATGCATTCACTGGCGCAGTTACTAGCTCTCTTAAAGAAGGTAACTCAGTAGCATTAGTTGGTTTCGGTACTTTCTCAGTAAAAGAGCGTGCAGCGCGTACTGGCCGTAACCCACAAACTGGTGCAGAAATCCAAATCGCAGCAGCAACTATCCCAAGCTTTAAAGCGGGTAAAGGTCTTAAAGACCAAGTTAATCCTTAATAGGATAACTTACAAATTTTTGAAAAAAGGGCTTATAGCCCTTTTTTTGTATCTGGAGTTTTGTCGTGCTAGCGAAAAAGGCTTATGCCTTTAACGCTTTATCACCACGACCAATGCCAACCGCACCTGAACGTACAACCTCAATAATGTCTGATTCATGGCGCAGGGTATCAAGGAAAGATTCGATCTTTTCTGTGCTCGCTACAAGCTGTAGTGTGTAGCTGTGGCGACCCATATCTAAAATAGCCCCTTGAAATACATCAGCAACACGCGTTACCGCTGCACGAGTGGTTTCATCTTGGGCAAAAACTTTCACCAATAATAGCTCACGCTCGATGTGCGCCATTTCGGTTAAGTCAATAATCTTTAGAACATCTACTAGCTTGTTCACTTGTTTAGTGATTTGCTCAACGATGCGATCATCACCCATAGTTGTAATGGTAATTCGCGAAAGAGAATGATCGTCAGTCGTGCCAACAGTAAGGCTATCGATGTTGTAAGCGCGCTGTGAAAATAAGCCTACAATGCGCGATAACGAGCCAGGTTCGTTTTCTAGTAAGATTGATAAAATACGGCGCATTATGCTTTTACTCCTTTACGTAACCACATATCATCGACTGCCCCTAGCTTGATTTGCATAGGGTAAACATGTTCTTTTTCATCTACACAGATGTCTAAAAATACCAATCTGTCGTTTATAGACATGGCTTTTTCAATAGCAGGCTGAAGCTCATCAATATGATCAACGCGAATACCTACGTGGCCATAGCTTTCTACTAATTTTACGAAATCAGGAAGTGATTCCATGTAAGAAGATGAGTGACGACCTGAATACATCATATCTTGCCATTGACGTACCATGCCCAATGAGCGGTTATTCAATGACACAACTTTTACAGCTAAATTGTATTGTAAACATGTTGATAGCTCTTGAATGTTCATTTGGATTGAACCATCACCCGTTACACAGATAGATTCTTTTTTAGGGAAGGCAAGCTTAACGCCCATTGCCGCAGGTAAACCAAAGCCCATGGTGCCTAAGCCACCAGAATTAATCCATTGGCGAGGGTGTTTAAACGGATAATACTGAGCTGCAAACATTTGATGCTGACCCACATCAGAGCTAATGTAAGCATCACCATTGGTTGCTTTGTAAATTGCCTCGATAACGGCTTGTGGTTTGATTTTATCGCCATCAGTGCTGTAGCTTAGGCATTTTTGTTCACGCCAGCTAATAATTTGACGCCACCAGTCTTCTTGTGCAGAACGATCAATAGAAATAGGACTCTTATCAATCGCCGTTTGTAACTGCTCAAGCACTGTTTTCAAGCAGCCAACAACCGGGATATGCGCTTTAATTGTTTTAGAAATAGAGGTTGGGTCAACATCAACATGAACGATAGTGGCATTAGGGCAGAACTTTTTAACGTTATTTGTTACCCGATCATCGAATCGAGCGCCCAAAGCTAAAATAACATCAGCATTTGCCATGGCTTTATTTGCCTCAAGGCTACCATGCATACCTAACATACCAATAAAGTTAGGGTGAGTACCGCTGATACCACCTAGGCCCATTAAGGTGTTAGTGATAGGCGCGTTTAATGATTCAACCAAGTGAGTTAGTTGCTCAGAGGTATTTGATAGAATAATGCCTCCACCTGAGTAAATAACCAGTTTTTTAGCTTCTAAAATTGCGCTAACTGCTTTGCGAATTTGTTTTGAGTGGCCTTTAGTGTTCGGGTTATAAGTTCGAAGTTCAGTTGTTTTTGGAAATTCGAATGGGAACTTTAGCTCAGGATTAAGCATATCTTTTGGTAATTCAACCACAACCGGGCCAGGGCGGCCTGTACTGGCTAAGTAGAATGCTTTAGCTAAGATTGTTGGAATATCTTTTGCGCTACGGCAGTTATAGCTGTGCTTTACGATAGGGCGAGAACAACCAACAATATCAGTTTCTTGGAATGCATCATCACCAATTAAACCAGTAGGAACTTGGCCAGATAACACCACCATTGGGATAGAATCCATGTATGCTGTCGCGATACCTGTTACACAGTTTGTAGCGCCAGGGCCTGAAGTTGCTAGCACCACACCGACTTCACCGGTAGCACGGGCATAACCATCAGCCATATGAGTAGCGGCTTGTTCGTGACGTACTAAGATATGTTCAATATCTTCTTGTTGAAATAACGCGTCATATAAATCAAGAACAGACCCGCCAGGGTAGCCAAAAATATACTTAACATTCAATTCTTTAAGTGCCCGAACAACTAGTTCGGATCCATTATATTCAGTTGTACTCATCCTCATTCCTCTGTGTGTGCAAGCAAAATGCATAAAAAAACCCCCGCATATGGCGGGGGTTTTTTAAAAAGCGTGCTTTCACCTTTTAATAGCCTCCCGCTGGGCTTGTAACTAAGACCAGTACGAGAACGTTGACGACTAAAAGGTGACGGCGAATATTCATTATTTTTTAATTTTCTTCTAAAAAATGCACAGCCGACTAGATGGCTGCTGTTTAAAAAATGTTAGGAGTATTTTTAAGCGTTTTGGAAACTGATGTCAACCGCAAATGTGGCTTTTTGCATTAATTTTTCTGTATTTTTATTTTTTGATATTTTTGTTGCATCTACATGCTTAATTGTCATTGTTTGGGGTGTAACTATGCATTGAATTGTTCGTGTGGCAAATTACTAACTATACCAATAGATAATGCATTTACGTTACTGCCTTGCATAACTTAGCTACTATCAGAATCGGATTCTTTTTATAATTAGACACCCACCTTAACACCTTGCTACCATAATATTTTTTTAATTAGACACCCACTTTAACACCTCTCTACCATAAGGTTTGGTTAATTTTAAAAAGACAGCCAACTTAAATATTTAACCAGACACCCATCTTATTTTTAATAAGAATCAGCTAAAAGAGATGTAAATTATTCAGAACAAGTTGAATTGCTGGGAAAGTAGTGATTTTTTCATTGCTATTAATTAAATTTCAGCCTTATGTGCTGAGTTATTTTTTAGTTTTACACACTGGTCAGCGATAGTTGCAAAAGTTGTTATGCCTCTAGAATTTAAAGGATTGGATTTGTAAAATTGATTTCTGGTGTCGAATGCGTAACTAAGTAAATAAGGCTAAGCTATTAGTTATAGAGCTTCTTCGTTTTCGCTTCATATGATTTGTATAAGCTGTGATTGCTTGTTCCTTACCTGCAGTATTTTTAAATGAGCGTGTAAATGACGTGGTGAGTGTGAGCCAGTTTTCTGTACAGATGTTTAACCTTTCAAGTATTGGTAATGCCTCTTTTGGGATTTTCCCAGGCTTATCCTCTCGGATTGAGCGGCCAGTCCAATCAACAAGTTGCAGGTATGTTTTGAGTTCAAATGGTAGTCCCTTAGGCATATGTTTACGAGGCTTACCTGCAAAGCGCATAAGCGATTTTGGTTGCTTATTATTTTGAGCTGCATTAAATCTAGATTTAATACTGGTGTAGTCAGATTGCTCAGGTAAATCAGCCGCCTTAGCTCGTACAGGGTTCAAGTCAACATAAGCAAGACAAGCGGCAAGTGCTGCTTCATCAAGTAAAGCTTGTGATTTAAAGCGACCTTCCCAAAATCGTCCGTTGCACTCATCTTCTTGATTCGCTTTTCGTGCAATGCTCTCATTAAGAACTCGCATAAACCAACTAATGCTGCTTAGCCGTTCTCTATATAAATTTACTCTGATATTAACCGCAGAAAGCTCTGCTTGTGTTAGCAATTCGCCATTTAAGAACCGTTGGCAAAGGAATGTACTTTTGAATAATTTGTGCCATCTAATAAGAATCGCTTTATTATTTAGGCGCTTTGCTTTTGCTATATCAATGTGAAGAACTAGATGTGTGTGATTACTCATAACCGCGTAGGCACATATATCAATACAAAATATCCTGCCAAGTTGAAGTAGTTTCTTTTCAACCCAATCCCGCCGGTGTTCATATGAACGACCAGTTAGTGGGTCTTGTCCGCACAAATAAGCGCGACGAACGCAACGTGAAATGCAGTGATAATAAGGTGTGTTTGAAACGCTAATTAAGTTTCTACGTGGGGTTGCCATGCTCTTCTCCTCCATGAGTTGAACAATTTAAGTTTAGTCATAATTTTGAGAAGTGAGAAATTGTAAGTTGGGTGTCTAGTTAGTCTTCTGGTTAGTCTTGTGGAAGTGTAGTGGTTAAAGTGGGTGTCTAGTTTTATGTTGAGGTTTTACTAAAAAGATAAAAGTGGATGTCCAAATAAGCTAAAAAAATAAAAGTGGATGTCCAATTAAGTATTCTAAAAAGATAAAAGTGGATGTCCAAATAAGCTAAAAAAATAAAAGTGGATGTCCAAATAAGTATTCAATTTAGTAGAGGGAATAAAAAAGCCAGTCGGAGACTGGCTTTTGCAAAGAGGTGTTTAAGGGTTATTAGCTTGTCATAAGCCTTAAACAAGTATTCTCTTATAGACGCTCAATTACAGCTTGAGTGAAGTCTGTAGTACCGTGGCTGCCGCCTAGGTCGCGAGTTGTACGGTCGCCTGATTTGATAACATCAGCAACTGCGCTGCGGATGCGCTCTGCAGTGTCGCCCATACCTAGGTGCTCTAGCATTTGAATAGATGCTAAGATCACTGACGTTGGGTTTGCAAGGTTTTTACCAGCGATGTCTGGTGCGCTACCGTGTACAGCTTCGAAGATTGCTGCATCTTCACTGATGTTAGCGCCAGGAGCCATACCTAAACCACCAACAAGACCAGCACATAGGTCAGATAGGATGTCACCGAATAAGTTTGTAGTAACGATTACATCAAACTCATCAGGAGTCATAACTAGTTTCATACAAGTTGCATCAACAATCATTTCTGTTGATTCGATTTGTGGGTAACGCTCAGCTACTTCACGTGCAACTTTTAAGAATAAACCAGATGTAGATTTAAGGATGTTAGCTTTGTGTACAGCAGTTACTTTTTTACGGCCTTCACGTACCGCTAGTTCGTATGCAAAAGTAACGATTTTTTCTGCACCTTCACGGGTGATTTTTGACATTGCTTCTGCTTCGTTACCATCTTCAGAAACCACTTGGCCAAGACCTGAGTACATGCCTTGAGTGTTTTCACGAATAGTGATGATGTCGATGTCGTCGTAACGAGCTTGTGTACCTGCGAATGATTTAACAGGTCGTACGTTAGCGTAAAGACCAAACTTTTTACGTAAAGTTACGTTGATTGAAGTGAAACCTTCACCAACTGGCGTCGTTAAAGGACCTTTTAAAGTGATCTTGTTACGCGCGATTGTGTCGATTGTTTCTTGCGGAAGTAACTCACCAGTTTTTTCTAGGGCAGCAAGGCCAGCATCAACGAATTCATAATCAAAATCGCAACCTGCAGCTTTAAGGATCTCAAGTGCTGAATCAATAATGCTAGGACCAATGCCGTCGCCTTTGATCACTGTGATGGTTTGTTTAGCCATTTACTTTTCCTATTTATGAGTAGATAAACACGTAAACTTATCGCGAAATAGCATGCGATTTACTTGTTAGAGGGTTTACGTGGATGTGTTTGAAAATTTAAGCGGCTTTTATAGCAATTTATTCAGCTTTTTGCCAGTTTATCCTGTGAATACTGACTATAAACAGACTAAAGTTCATATTTATTTAACGTTTTCGCACTTTTTAACAACACAATCTAAAAATTGTCTGCAAATTCATAGTTTTTCAGATATGCATAAAAATCTGCTTTTGATTGCCAACCAGCAGCCGATAAGCTGTCGAAAATAATCTGTTCTTGCCAACTACTAAATAGCGCTTTGGGTTGAAAAACATAATAAGTAAATAGCTTAATCGCGACCCAATGTTTTTCATTGATATCGAGAGTTTGTTTTTTATGTTGCTCACTACCAAGTAAATGCTGTGTCCAACTGTTATCGCCAATTAGTTGATTTAAATACGCCGTTAGTGGCTCTTGATTTAAGTGGCTAACCCCAAACAAACAGGCAAGCGGCGGGCTTATTACTTGCTCTTCGGCCTGCTCAAATACAGTTTTACGAGAAATACTGGTTGCTTGATGTTCACAAAGATAGAGAACATAGGCATATAAGGGCAAAGTAACTTGCTCAAATTGAATAGAATCGGTTTGCTTAAATAGCGCCTGAATAATGCGTACCATATTCTCAAGGCGCTTAGATATATGCTGAAAAAGCGGGTGAGAGGTGGTTGCAACCAAGCGTTGAAATAATACTTTTTGAATAATCGCAGGGGCGTTATCGTATCCGACCATAGATAAACAATGGCGCAAGTCTTTAGCTCTTTGCTGCTCTTTATTATAGGGTTTAGAGGCAACGGTAAGCTGTGTAATCAATTCAGGGTAGGGGCTTAAAAGCTTATTTAAGCCACGGTAGCTATATTCTTGCGATACTTTTAACGTGCTAATTAACGCTAGATAGTGCTGCCTACGCTGCTGATTTATTGGCTGTGGCTCAGCAAAGTTAATGTTTTCACTAAACCAAACTGTGTACAGCAAACGAGAGTCTTTACAATGCCTTTGTTTGTCAAAAATAGTTAAGCTTGCTTTGAAGCGATGCCAACGAATTTTTTCAGGGCGGCTGGCATCAACCAATATATGGCGGCCATGTTCATCTGTGGCTAAATAAATAAGTACTTGTTCGGCGTACTTTACTTCACTAGCCGGAATGTAAGGGCCAATATGCGCAATCAGTGCTTTTATAGCATTTTGGGCAAATTCGTTAGGGGTGCGTAAATAAATATCAGCTAAGGCTTTGTGAACACTAATGTGACCACCCGACTCGCGGTAAGTCGTATTCATGGCAATAATATTAGCCAAAGCAACTAAGGTTGTTGCGCCATCGTAAATCATAATTTTCGGCGCGCTTAATAAGGCTTGTTTATATTTATTTAAACGCGCTAATAAATGCTGAATAGAAAGCGTATGTGGGCCTGAGTCTTTTAGTAATTTTGCTGCTAATTGATGGCGGCACTGCCAAAGCTTTTTATCTTGAGCCGTCAGGGTCTGTCCTGCGGCCAATTTGTTGCTTTGGGATTGCACGCAGAGGTAGTTGGCTAAACAGCAGCTAATAATTTGTTCGCTAATGGCTTGGTTGTAGTTAAGGCTGCGGCACAAAATACAGGCTACAACACATTGGTTTACAACTAAGTTTGTGGTGTAACCATGGTTCGGAACATACAAGCTTAGTTGTGCTTGCATACCTTTTGGACAGGCTTGATACAGCAGGTAATAACGCTCAGCTAGGTTACTTAATAAAGGGAAAATTTGTGACCATTTTTGCTTTTGATGATAAAGCTTAAGTAGCTGGTGTGTACTATCAAATAAGCGTGCCAATTCCCGTGGCGTCACGTTTTCCATCATAAGCGGCTAGGTTTCTTGTTGATAGCTTTCATAGGCACTTGGCCCCCATAATACCAGCTGACCATTTTTAAATAGTAGGCCTGTGCACTCATCGATGGTGGTTATGCCATCAGATTTAACATGCTGAGTGCGGTAAAAAATAATCTGCCAAACATTGTCTTCGACTCGTTTAGCATAGGTTAGATCGGGGCTACCTAAATAATCAAGCACCGCATTAAGGTTTTCAGGCTTATCAATCGATAGTTTTGCGATATAGCGTTTATTAAAAGCTTCACGGTCTTGCCAGATCATGGCTTGCGGATCATCTTTATAAAAAGTGATCACTAGGGTTGCTATCAGTGCATAAACACCTAACCCAAGTACCAGATATTGGAAAACCTTTTTAAACATGTGTAACTCTATAAAACTAACGCGAATTTTCAGTATACGCTCAGTTGGCAAACTGTGCTACGAGATTGCGACTAATTGAGCCTTAACTGCTTTAAACTAAAGCCTAAGTTAATATCGGTACGCAGCATAACAAGGTTTTTTGATATTACGAACATGTCCATTTCTGAACTCAGCTTACGTTTAAGAGTCGGGTTTAGCTCATCATCGTTCATGGCCGCTTCTATCGACTCATAATCGTTTATTATTTGCTGCGCCGACTTATTACCTATCCCTTTAACGCCCGGAATATCATTGGTTTTATCACCAGCTAAAGCCCAAAAATCAGCAAGCCGATGTTTTGGTACATCGAAGCGCTCCTTGATATCTTCAAGCTCAATATACTGTTTTTTGAAGTAATCAAATATTGCAATTTGCTCAGATAAAAACGGCAAAAACCCTTTATCTGTCGAAACGATGGTAGAAGGCACATTATTAGATGCGGCTTTGTAAGCAAGAGTAGCAATTATATCGTCGGCTTCATCATTATCAGGTGAAAACACCACAATGCCAGTGTCTTCAATTGCTTGTTTAAAGCGTGATAAGTTTTGCTTGAGGGTGTCAGGCATTGGTGAACGAGTGCTTTTGTAGGCCTCAAAGTAGTGATAACGCCAACTTCTTTCACCATCAAACACGGCAATCGCGTGAGTCGCATTCGTTTGCTGGCGTAACTTTTTGCAAGCATGTGCCACTCGGGCACAGCTTGCTTTTATCATATGCTCTTCACTGTGATGACTCTGATTACTATCAACAGCATAGATGCGCCTAATAAGATTTAGCGCATCTATTAAAAGTAATTGGGTTGTCACATAGGCTCCTGTTAGGCTTTGATCTCATAGCAAGGAATATACTTACTGCCAGGCAACTTCATTCGGCCTTGCTCAACAAATGCTGCCAGTAGTTTGTCCATATCAGCCATAAGCGCAGGTTCACCACTTAGCACAAAGCGGCCATGTTGTTTGATGGCTTGTAAGCCTTCGTCTTTAACATTACCAGCTACAATGCCTGAAAACGCACGGCGTAAATTAGCTGCGAGTTGCTGAGTTGGTTGATCTAAATGTAAATCTAAGCTCGACATATTAGCATGAGTTGGTGCAAACGGCTGTTGGAAATCATGATCGATTTTTAATGTCCAGTTAAAGTAGTAAGCATCACCTTGGCTTTTGCGGTATTCGCGCACTTCAGCCATCTTCGCTTTAAGCGTTTTACCAACTCGCTCTGGATCATCGATGATCACTTCAAACTTATCTAGCGCCGCTTTACCGAGTGTTTTCTCAACAAATTTACACAGTTCAATAAAGTAGTTTTCACTTTCTTTAGGCCCAGTTAAGATCACTGGTAAACATTGTTTTTCGTTATCTGGGTGAAGCAAAATACCTAAAAGGTATAACAGCTCTTCTGCAGTACCCGCACCACCTGGGAAGATAATAATGCCATGGGCTGTACGAATAAATGCCTCTAAACGTTTTTCGATATCAGGCAAAATAACCAGCTCGTTTACAATCGGGTTAGGTGGCTCAGCGGCAATAATGCTTGGTTCGGTTAAACCTAAGTAACGATTATTAGTAATACGTTGCTTGGCATGGCCAATAGTGGCACCTTTCATTGGGCCTTTCATTGCACCAGGGCCACAGCCGGTACAAATGTTTAAGCCACGAAGGCCAAGCTCATAGCCAACTTGTTTGGTATATTTGTATTCCACTTCATTAATAGAGTGACCGCCCCAACAAACTATCATGCTCGGGTCACTATTTACTCTCAATGCGCCTGCGTTTCGCAGCATATCGAATACCATATGAGTAATGGCTTTTTGCTCTGTTAAGTCTTTTTCGTATTTTTGACAAATAAACAGAATATCGCGAATAACCGAAAAGATATGTTCATGAATACCGGTAATGATTTCGCCGTCAACAAAGGCAGATTCCGGTGGATTTTCAAGTTCGATCTTAATCCCGCGTTCGCGGCTTAATAAGCGAATATCAAAGTCTTCATATTTATTGTAAATTTCTAAGCTTGAATCGGTGTGGCTGCCCACATTGAGAACCGCAAGCACACAGTTCCTAAATAATTTATAGCGCTCGCTGGTGGATGATTGTTCGAGTAGATCAACTTCTAGTTGCGATAGTAAATCCAGTACACCTGTAGGATTCAGTTGTTTTAACATAAGCACTCTCCCGGCTCGTCTATGAGCCTTTATCATTGTGTGTCAAAGACCTCACATACTAGATGAGGCCTTTATTTGCTAATGCAAACTCTATTTCGTCCCTCATTCTTGGCTTTGTATAGTGCTTCGTCTGCACGGTCAAAGGCAATCAGCGGGGTATCACCTTTTTTCAACTGGGTTGCACCAAGAGAAATGGTGATTTCTACTTGCTTATTTTTAAATTTAAACGGAATGCCTTGAATTGTTTTGCGCAGTTTTTCAAGCGGCACAGTGGCATTTTCAATCGACATTCCACTCATTAGTAACACAAACTCTTCGCCGCCGTAACGGGCAATAAAGTCTGATTTACGAATTGATTTTTGTAATGCTTTAGCAATTACTTGCAGTGTTTTATCACCGGCACTGTGGCCATATTGATCATTGATTGATTTAAAGTGGTCTACATCAATCACTACAAAGGTAATGTCTGATTCTTGCACATTAAATAAGTTAAATTCGTGGTTAAAGCGCTCATCAAACGCTGCACGGTTTGGCAACTTAGTTAGGCCATCGAGTAAGCTTTTAAAGCGCTGCTCATTTAGGCGCTGCTTGTAGGTCGAAAGCTTGGTTTCTAAATGACTAATGCGGCTATTAATATCGTTAAAGCTAGCGAGTAAGCTTTCGCGTTCTGTTTGTTCTAGCTTTTCTTTTGCGATTAAATCATCACTTAATGATTTTAATTCTTCTTCTACAAGCTCTTTAAGGGAAGAAATAGACGTTGCTTGCTGTGTTTGCGTATGCAGGTTTTTAATCTTTGCTTCAATTTGTTTGTTAAGCGTGTCGTATTCAGCGCTCAGAGATTCTGAATGCTTGCTGGTAGAAACAATGGAATGATGTAAATCTTCGATTGTTTGATTTAATGAGATCAAAAAGCTTTGCGCTGATTGGCGCTCTTTGCTCATATTGCGCGTAACGATGCTGATAATATTCAGTGCAGAATCAAGCAGATCGTCAACACTATCATTGTGGGTTATTTTACTTTTGATAGTCTTAATTTGCTCGGCACTTTCATCTTCGAGCACTAAGTCATTGGCAAGAGAAAGCAGCTGTGTGGCAAGCTCTGGTCTTATTTGTGCCTCAGCTGTACTTGTTGTTGCAAGCTTGGCTTGTAAGGCTTGATGATAAATTAAAATCAGCTTTGAAAGTAGTGGCACAAAGTCATGATTAGACTGAATATTATTTAATTCGTGATCGAGTAAATAACGTAGCGAGCGACGAGCATCTTCAGGCAAGCCTCGTACTTTTTGCAGCTGCTTGCCAGCGTCAGTGACGCTTTCATTTAGCTCACGTTGCAGTGCCATTTGCTTAGTTTCTTGTTGTTTTAACAGGCCAAGCACATCATCGATGAAGGGGGTGAGTAATTCGAATTTAACCCCTTTTTTAAGGGCATTTCTAAATTTCGCTAAACGATTATCTAGTTCAATGTCTAGTCCTTTACAGCTTAGCGATAATTTCGCTGCAAACTGAGAAAGAACTTCAACTTGATGTTTGCGCGCATCTTCGACCACTGTTCGAGCGTCGATCGCTTGCTTTAACTTTTTATTAAGAACATCATGCTGTTGCTGCACCTAGTAATACCGCCATCAAAAATTCAAATTTCTATTAGCTAAGTTTACAACAAATTAATACGAAATGTAGGTTCCAAGTCAAAAACTTAGCTATTTTGTCTATCAAACTTGTTGCAATGGCTGTTTATCGGTTTTTAATTCACATTTTTTCTCGCAATTGTTAGGCTGTTTCGCAATTTTGATAGTAATAAAAAGAGTTGTTATGAAAAAGTTTTTGGCAATGTCTATTTTGGCGGCCTGTTCTAGCAGTGTGTTTGCAGATGTAAACTACTCACTGTCTATCACTCAGCCAGAGCACCATTTAGGTAATGTAAGTGTTGAGTTTCCGCAAACAGCACAAGCACATTTAGATATTAAACTTCCAGCTTGGCGTACTGGCCGTTACGAAATTTTAAATCTTGCCAATGGCGTGCGCTTTTTCGAAGCAAAAGATGATGATGGTAAGGCTTTAAAGTGGGAAAAAATTGACCACAGTACTTGGCGTGTTCATCTAAACGAACCTACTCAAGTCAATGTAGATTACCAAGTTTACGCTAACGAGCTAGGTAAACGTGCTCGTCATATTGATGACAGCCATGCCTTCATTGATGCATCTGGCTTTTTCATGTTCAGCGAATCATTCCGCCAAGACCCAGTTAAAGTTGAGCTAAATGTACCAAAAGAATGGCGCTCAGTATCGGGTATGGAAAATGCGGGTTCTAAACACAGCTTTAAAGCCGGTGATTACGATATTTTAGTTGATTCACCAATCGAAACGGGTATCAATGAACTACACAAGTTCACTGTTGATGGTCGTAAATATGAACTCGTTATTTGGGGTGAAGGCAACTACGATGTAGATCAAATGCTAACTGACCTTAAAAAGCTAGTGACGACGGGCAACGTAATTTGGGATAACTACCCATATGAGCGTTATGTGTTTATGGTACATGCTACGTCAGGTGCAGGCGGTGCAACAGAGCATTTAAACTCAACAATTATCCAGCGCCCACGTGACCGTTTTGGTTCTCGTAAAGATTACCTTGCGTTTATCAGCACCGCAGCTCACGAATTTATTCATACTTGGAACGTAAAAGCATACCGCCCTAAAGGTATTGCGCCGTATGACTACACCAATATTAACTACGCAAAAACATTATGGATTGCAGAGGGCTCAACCAGCTACTTTGAAGATCACTTAATGGTGCGCGCTGGCATTGAAACAACCGATGAGTTCTTCGGTACGCTAACGAAAACTGTTAATCGTCACTTACAAACACCGGGTCGCGAAGTACAAAGCGCAACTGAAACAAGCTTTGATAAGTGGATCAACCAAGGCGGCGACCACGCTCGCAACTACAGCACCAATATCTATTTAGAAGGTGCATTGATTTCAATGGCGCTTGATATTGATTTGCTAGAAAAAAGCGATGGTAAAATCAGTTACCGCGACGTTCACCGCGCGCTTTATAACAAGCATCGTTTACCAGATGGTTTTACGCCAGATGATGTTAAAGCAATTTTAAAAGAGCTTACAGGTCGTGATTATAGCGCTTGGTGGCAAGCGAATGTGGATGAGCCAGCTGCTATCGACTTTGATGAGCTACTTGCAAAAGTAGGCTTAGGTTTAATTCGCCCTGAAGGCGCAAAATCAATACCTAGTATTGATTCGTTTGCAAAAAACAGCGGTGAGTTATTAACCCTAACTCATGTTCGCCGTGGTGGCGCTGCATGGCAAGCAGGCTTAACGACTGATGACAAAATTGTTGCGTTTAACAAAAAGCATGTTGGTAAAGATTTAACAGCCAGCCTCGAAACGTTTAAAGCAGGCGACACAGTGACTGTTGATTTCATTAGACGCGATGCATTACAAAGCACAACGCTAACACTTAGCGAAGACTTTGATAAAGAGAAAAAGGTCAAAGCATTAAAAGATGCAACACCAGCTCAAATGGCATTGTTTAAAGCGTGGATGGGTGTTGACCACCCAAACCAGGCAAAATAATAGGCAAGCTAAATAAATCTTTAATGATTTTTTATTGGTAAGAGAGGAGCTGCGGCTCCTTTCTTTTTGTTCGGTACTAGCTGCGCTTTTACAAACTGCTTTGTGTACTTTGTGTTTAGTAGTGCACTATGAAGTTGCTGTTTTTTACGTCGCCAGAACGACTTTTTAACTTTGGTTGATCTATCCCGAATATCGCTTTGTGAATTATCGGGTTGTGACACTGGGTAGGGCAGCAAAGAGTATCCATAAACACCCGTTTCCCACACATGCTGTAAATCGCAGTCAACGGGGCGGCCAAATGTGGCTGTGGCTTTTAACAGCGCTTTTGCACCTTCAAAACTAACAGCCGTTGCACAGCAGCCAGACATAAGCTTTTTATGAATGACTAAGTGTTGCTCATCAGCAAGGTGTTTTGTAAAGGCAATTTCCCTACTTCGGTCTTTATAAGCGGCCAATTTTATTAGCTGCCAAGGCTGTTTTAATGTACTAATGTTTTCAATTGCACTGTGAATAGAGCGGTCGAGCACAAAGTCATCTTCTAAAATAATGGCGTAATCTAATTGCCTATCGACAATGGTTTGCCATGCTTTCCTGTGACTCAGGTAACAGCCAATTTCACCTTTACTCAAGGGCTTATGGTATTTTTTTAGGTTTAAATCAGCACTATAGTGCTTGGTTATCTCTGTATCAGACAGCTCTCTACCATCAATTGCATCAAGGCGTTCAAATGCCAAATTTTGTGCATTTAGCTCATGGCTAACACGGTTTAATCGTTCAGTAGAGCTTGCTAAGTTAATTACAAAAATAGCGGTCATTATCGTTACCTGATGGTCAGTTTAAATCAGGCTAACAAGCTTTAATGACGCTTGGGTGTCAGAACTATTTCGCTTTTATGTCAGGGCGAGGAGTATTTAAAATCGCTTGCTTTTCTTGCTCGGATAAAATGATCCAATCAAAAATTTCATCATTACTGCGACCACAGCCAGTGCAATAGCCATTTAGGCGATGACATTGACCGATGCAATCTGTTTTAAATTGGCTGGTTGTTTTTTTTGATTTTGTCATAGTGATGTGAAGGCTAATGTAGCCTTCATGAGTGTATTACTTACCTTCAATTGGCTTACCAATTTCAAGAGTGGTAGACCAAGGCTGTTTGCGTGATAGGGTTTTACCCGAATGAATTGAGATAACAGGGTTGTTTTCGTCAAGCACAAAAGTGGTGCGTAACGATTCAGCTGACTCTTTTTGTGTTTGATGCCAATTATTACCCGCTAAACAAGCTTGGGTAAAATTAACCGCACGGGTGTGATCAGCGACAGCTTGTTGCTGTTGCTCGTAGTTGCCTACACAGCGGTAGGTAACATTGTCTTTATCAAGCGCCGTGATTTGACAGTTATCGGCAATAAGGTTGTATTTCGCTGTCCATGTTTCCATGTATTTAGTATTTACACGGCTACGTTTTAAGCCTTCAAAGCGGTTGTCGTAAGCACCTAATAGGGCGTTAATTTTCTCGCAAGGGGTTAAGTTATCAATGGCCGTTTGTTGTTCAGTTGTTAGTCCTGTACAACCTGTTAAAACAAGGCCAGTTAGTAAGGCGGCGAGTGGCTTTTTCATATCAGGCTATCCTTTTAAATAGCAGTTCCTTAAACGTTTCCTAAAGGATACCTAAGCCCTTGTAAAAATGCTAATAAAGATTGGTAATTACAATTTAAAATGCCTTCGCAAAGGAAGGCATTTTAGTTGCTAAAAACTATAAAAGCGTGAGCTTACATCTTGGTTTTGCCTGCAATGTTGGTTACTTTTACTGAGCCAGAACCATCACTTAGTAACTCAAAGTTTGCTGCAGTATCAACGCGAATGCTGCCTGAGCCATCTGAAACGACAACATTACCCGAAATATCATTTAAGTCGATACCACCAGAGCCATCGTGTACTTCAATATTGCCCTGTGCGTTGGCAACATCAATATTACCTGAGCCGTCATGAATTTTAATATCACGGCTGATATTACGTGCTTCTATGCTACCCGAACCATCATTAATTTCTAATGTGCCAGTAATGTCATTTGCGGTAATTGAACCTGAACCATCGTTGATCACAGTATTTGCAACTTTGCTAATGATAATTTCGCCAGAGCCATCATGCACATTTACATTAAATGAGCGAGGGATAGCAACGGTTAAATCAATGCGATTTTGCTTATTGGTATGGTAATCACATTGACCTGCACTAAGTGCTGCGTTATTTCCTTTGGCTTCAAGGTTTAAGCAGTATTCATCATGAGGCTTTTCTTGATAAATCTCGGCTTTAACGGTTACTTCATCACTGTCACTACCGGTAATGTGTAAAAAACCAGAGCCCGCTTCTACTTTTAAAGCGCTTAATGAGGCTGCATCTAGCGTTAGGTTTTTAGTTTCTTGTAGAGGCATATCACCCCAAGCAAATGTTTGTGCTGATAATAAGCCTGCGGCAATTAGCGAGAGTGTTTTTACTGTACTTAACATGGTTCTTCCCTTTCATATGTGTGGTGTTATTAGCTTAGTCGCAAGTGCTGGTAAAAAAGGTTTAAAGGCTTTAAAAACTTTTTTACACAAATAGGCAAGAAAGCGCGAGCTTCAGGCATTTATGGTTTTTAACTATGCTTTAGACTGAAATAGTAGACCAAAACCTAAGCAACCCAAGGAGAAACATATGAGTGATTCAGCGCAAACAAACGATATGCAAGTAATTAAGTCAGGTTCTCAAGATCCAATCGCAGGGCCTGCAGAATGTTTCACAGGTAAAGTGCAAATCAGTACTTTATTTAATGCACCAGCACCTGCTCGCGTTGGTGTTGCTGTGGTGGAGTTTTCAAAAGGAGCTCGTACAAATTGGCATTCTCATCCACTCGGCCAAGTTTTATTAGTTACAGAAGGTCAAGGTTGGACACAGTGCGAGGGTGGTGAGAAAACAGTCATCAATCCAGGTGATTTAATTTGGTGTAACTGCGGAAAGAGGCACTGGCATGGTGCGACTGCTGATAGCGCAATGAAGCATGTAGCAGTTCAAGAAGCACTCGATGGTAAACCTGTTGACTGGTTCGAAGCTGTTTCAGATGAAGATTATTTAGCATAAGGTACATTGAGATGTGTGACAAACATGAAACGCAAGACTTATCACGTCGTAATTTTATTAAAACGAGTTCAGCTTTAGGTGCAGGCCTGTTATTAGGTGGCTTTGCGGCGCCTTCATTTGCAGCATCATCTGAGCAGCTTGCAAATGGCAATATAAAATCTCGTGGCTATGCGGCTTTTGATAATTCAGGCTTACTAAAACCATGGGAATTCGAAAGACGCCCAGTAGGCGATAACGATATTTTAATCGAAATTAAATTCGCCAGTATTTGCCACTCAGATATTCATCAGATGAAAGGGCATTGGGGCGCACAGCAATACCCTCAAGTACCAGGTCATGAAATTGCAGGTATCGTAACAGCAGTCGGTAAGAATGTGACTAAGTTTAAAGTGGGCGACCGTGCTGGTGTAGGCTGTATGGTTGATAGCTGTCTTGACTGTAATAGCTGTAAAGATCAAGGCGAGCAATATTGCCCAGAAACAAAATTCACTTATGGCTACCCTGATGAGCGCTCACCGACAGGTATCACACAAGGTGGATACTCGAATAACATTGTTGTTCGCGATCATTTTGCAGTGCATATTCCTGAAAACATTAGTTTAGAGCATGCTGCTCCTTTATTATGTGCCGGCATTACAACGTATTCTCCGTTGCTTAAATTTAACTTGAAAAAAGGCGATAAAGTAGGTGTTGTTGGTATCGGTGGACTTGGACACTTAGCTGTTAAATTGGCTGTGTCGCAAGGTGCTGATGTCTACGCGTTCACAAGCTCTAAAGATAAAGTAGCCGATATTAAAGCCTTTGGCGCTAAAGTGGTTGTTGTTGACGGTGAAGACGCTTACAACGAGCATAAGTCGCAGCTTGATTATTTAATTAATACCTTGCCAGTGAAATATGATATCGCTAAATATGCTTCATTAGTAAAACCATTCGGAACGTATACCCAAGTGGGCATGCCAGAAGAGTTTTCATTAAATATGAATGCATTAGCATTGGCTGCAAGCCGCGTAAACTTTAATGCTTCGTTAATTGGTGATATGCAAGAAACGCAAGAAGTTGTTGATTACTGCGCTAAGAATAATATTCTGCCAGCAACCCAGTTAATCAAAGCCTCTGAAATCAATAATGCATGGCAAAGCGTGGTGGAGAAAAAAGCGCGCTATCGTTATGTAATTGATGCCTCGACATTTTAATTTCAGTTTAGATTGAGTAAGCCAAACGCCATACCCAGTATGGCGTTTTTTGTTGTTCCTTTTTTATTCGGTGATTTGTCGCTTAAAGAGCGAATACTGCCGTAAAAACATATCATTATTTTTTTCTTTTGCTAACTTAAACTCTTTGGCCCCTAAGGAGTAATAATGAAAAAAATAACCTTCCTAAGTACGTTGTTGTGCTCCAGTTTTTTTGTTTGTAGCGAAGAAACAGATACAACTTTAAACGCTTATGCCGCTGGGTACGTCGCCAATTTTACCTGTAGTGCCACGTTTAACGCTGGTAAAAGCAAAGATCAAATCGATATTGATGAACTTACCGGTATTTACCCTTTAATTGCAGATACTGTAAAAACACTAAAAGCGAACATTGATACTGAGCACAAGAGAGTCATTGTTGATTACGATAAAGATAAACAGCGCATATCGGTGTGGCGTCCTCGTTTAGGCTGTGTTGATTTACCCGTAGGGGCAAGCCTTAAAGCTGCAACACTCGTGCAAGCACCGTTTAAAGAAAACTTAGCCTACCAAAAGGATGATGGTAAGCCTTGGCAAACATTAAATGGTGTTAATGAAGCGACGGGCAATAAGGCGCTTGATGAGGTTATTGCACAGGCTTTTACTCGTCATTATGGTGAAGGCGCACGAACTTCGGCAATTTTAATAGCAAGCCCTGAGGCGATTCTAGCAGAGCAATATAAAGCAGGTTTTACCTCTGAAACTGCCCAGCGTACTTGGTCTGTTGCAAAAAGTATTGGCGCGAGCATCATTGGTGTGGCGGTAGCGCAAAAGCGACTTGATGTTACAAAGCCTGCGGGGCTTGAAAGCTGGTCTCACCCGCTTGACCCACGTGGCGAAATTACCCTTGAAAACTTGCTTCACATGGCATCAGGTTTAGACAGTAATAAAGCGGGCAATCGTACTGATCGTGTGTATATGGGCGGCGGTTTAGTGTCTGATACTGCAACGCATACCGCATTAGAAGTAAAGCCTGGTAGCCGTTGGAAATACGCTAATAACGACACCATGTTAGCGCTACGTACCTTACGAGAAACGTTTAACGATGAGGCGAGTTATTTGCGTTACCCATATGACAACTTACTCGATAAAATCGGCATGCAGCACACGTTTTTAGAGTCAGATTGGCAAAGTGACTTTATTTTGTCATCGCAAGTGTGGACTACTTCACGGGATCTTGCTCGCTTGGGGCTATTACACCTGAATAATGGCCGCTGGCAAGGTGAGCAAATATTACCAAAAGACTGGTTAAGTTATATTAGTAAACCTGCCCCTGCTCAACCCCCTGTAACGGCACCGGGATACGGCGCACAGTGGTGGCTTTATAACGAACGTTTTCCTGAGTTACCAAACGATACCATTGCAGCGCGAGGCAACCGTGGTCAATTTTTAGTGATCATTCCAAGCGAGCAGTTAGTTATTGTTAGGCGAGGGTACGACCTTGCAGGGCTTAAAGGCTTTAGTGAGCATGATTTTGCTCGTGATGTTTTAAAAGCACTGGGCAGATAAAGTCAGGCAATAAAAAAGCTGCTTTGTGGCGTACAGAAGCAGCTTTGCTAACTGGAGAGTTAGTATCTACTACAAGGGCTCTATTGTGACATCCGCTTGGCCTAAACTTTTAAAGAACTGACTATCGCCCGTTATTTTGCCAAGTTTTATCAGACCATTTGCATAACTTTGCTGCTTATAAAAGAGCGCAAGGTTACCCCAAGGTGCGTAATAAGTGATGTCTCCTGCGTCGGCATCGGTGCCAGCAGGTAAGCCTTGTAGATTTAATTTCTCTGGTAAAGTGGCAATTTTCTCAGCATTGGCAAAGTCTTCTACTTTTAGAGTCAGTGGTAGAAGTTGATAAAAATGCTTAGCGGCATTGTTACTTTCTAAAGTCGCTTGCATAGTTTTGCCGTTACTGGTGAACTTTATTTGCATTTCACTTACCATCTTTACTGCTTTTTTAAATATTGCTTATCTGTTACTGGCTCTAACCAATCAACAACCTTACCGTCTTTTGACTCTTGAATAGCTAGGTGCATCATGGCTGTTTTATCTGTAGCGCCGTGCCAATGTTTAACATTAGCAGGAATATGTACAACGTCACCTGGTTTTATAACCTGAGGTTGTCCATGCCACTGATTAACCCAGCCCATACCTGATGTAACAATTAAGGTTTGGCCAACAGGGTGGGTGTGCCAGTTTGTTCGAGCGCCGGGCTCAAACGTTACCATGGCACCAGCGGCTTTCGCTTCGCCATGAGCTTGGAAACTAGGCTCGACGCGTACTTTGCCCGTGAAATACTTGTCGAGCCCAGTCATTGGGTACTGAGTGCCATTTTTTTGCACTGTGATTTGCGGTAATTCTAAACGTTGTGAAGAGGCGTTTTCTGCATGACTAAATGCACTCATCGTTAAGATAAGGGTACCGATAATATACTTCATACTTTTCTCCATGTGTTTGTAACCGAACGAATCTTAATTTTGGCTAAAAACTGTGCCTTTAAAAAGTACAATGCACGCAAGTTATTGCCTATTAGTCCGAGGCGGCAAATTTATCACTGGTCAATACTGTATAACCGAGCGTATAGTTAAGTATCTTGAATTTAATTGGGTTGGTTATGCATTCAGATTATGATGCTGTTGCTAAAATGAGCGCCGCTTTAGCAGATAAGATTGCGCCGCTTATCGGTCAGCAAGAAACCGCTGATAGCGTGATTGAGGATTTGTTTTTTTATCGACAAACACAGGCTGCCACCTCTTGTTCAATGTGTGTGGTTGAACCAAGTATTGCACTGGTGCTACAAGGGGCAAAAAGCATGACCTTGGGCGAAGATGTTTTCAAGTATGACCCACACAAGTATTTGATTACCTCTATTGATTTGCCTGCAAAAATGCAAGTTCTCGAAGCAAAAGACGACGCGCCTTATTTAGGTTTAGTGTTAAAGCTTGATTTGGCTATGTTAGGTGAACTGATTTCGCAAATACCGCTCGACAAATTAAACAAGCAATCACTCAATAAGGGAATGACTTTAGGTGAGATGACAGAACCGCTCCTTAACGCTTTTACACGATTAATTGAGCTGGTTGATGATCCGGAGTCTATGCCAGTGCTTGCGCCATTAATTAAACGCGAAATTTTTTGGCGTGTACTTAACAGTGAGCATGGGGCGGAGCTTCGGCATATAGTGTCAACAGGTAGCCAAGGGCTTAGAATTGCACGTAGTGTTAAGTGGTTAAAAGAAAACTATGATCAACCCTTGAGTGTAGAGGATTTAGCGGGTCTTGCGAAAATGAGTAAATCGACTTTCCACCATCATTTTCGAGATCTAACTTCAATGAGTCCGTTGCAATATCAAAAGCGTTTAAGGTTAATGGAAGCAAGAAGGTTGATGGTTGGCGAGAGTATGGACGCCTCAGGTGCTGCTTTTAAAGTTGGCTACGAAAGCCCCTCACAGTTTTCTCGCGAGTATTCTCGGTTTTTTGGTTTATCACCAAAACGAGATGTTGAGGCGTTTTTAGCAACCGCTAAATAGCCGGCTACTTATAATACCAATGGGCAATAATAGTTAATTAAGCGAATTGGTATAAAAAACGAATGGGCATATCCCTATGTCCCATTCGTTACCATGACACGTTTTAGTTAAAGACTTGCTGTGAAAAATTCAGCAATTTTAGTGAATGGAATTAAACCCACATCATCATATAAATCAACATGACCTGCATTTGGTACAACCAATAATTGTTTAGGTTCAGCAGCTAAATCATAGGCTTGTTGGCTAAACTCAAATGAGTGAGCGTGTTCACCAGCAACAAACAGTAATGGACGTGGTGAAATAGTCTCAATATCGTTAAATGGATAAAAGTTCATAAAACGCACATTGCTACTTAATGTTGGGTGTGTTGTTAAATCTGCTGATGAACGCTCTGGTGTATATTCACCACGTTCAGTGCGGTAAAAGTCATAAAACTCTTTTGCAATTGGGTGTGAGCTTTCATCAATGTGATGCGGGCAGCCGCCGGTGTATTGTACTTCGCCACCAAGGTACTCAACATTACGTTGCTCTGCAGCTTCATCAAGCATATCTTTACGCATATCAAGGTCAATCGAGTTGCCTAAACCATTGCGCGTTGCGCCACCCATGTCATACATACTAACTGTTGCCACAGCTTTGATACGTGGGTCAATTTTTGCGGCACTAATGATGAAACCACCACTACCACATACACCTAAACCACCAATGCTTTCTTTGTTGACGTATGAACGGCTAGCAAGGTAATCGACACCGGCACTGAATGACTCTGCGTATAAATCAGGTAGGACAGTATTACGTGGTTCGCCGTCACTTTCGCCCCAGAAGCTAAGATCAACTGCCAAAGTTACAAAGCCTAGCTCTGCAAGTTTAGTTGCATATAAAGTAGCACTTTGCTCTTTTACCGCACCCATAGGGTGACCTATTACAAGTGCTGGAAGGTTCGCACCTTTCTCTGCATTTTTAGGTGTAAAAAGATTACCGACTACATTCATTTGTAATTGGTTTTTGAAAATTACTTTTTCAAAGTTAACAGCATCGCTTTGGTAAAAATTATCAGTTGAGGTTGTCATAACACTCTCCTATTTTGTGATTAACAGGGACTGCAATTTGTTTTCACAATGCAGCTTTGATGAGGTTATTGTCGGTTATTTGTGCAGTTTAGCGTTATATTAGAACAGTCGATTTATTGCCTAAAAGTGTCGAATGTATTTTTAGGTGCTTAAAATGAACATTAGGTAGCCCAAATATGAGCTACCTAGTGATTTTTTAGGGTGTTTTTATAGTGAAATAGCTGGCAATAGCTGCAAAAAATAAGATAGCTGCGCTAACTAAGAAGGTAATAGGGTAGTCATAAACATCGAATAATATGCCGCCGAATGTTGAGCCTAGCGCTATAGAAAATTGAATAATTGCTACCATCAACCCTCCTGCAACTTCAGCATCTTTTGGTAAAGCACGAGCTACCCAGCTCCACCAAGCGACAGGCGCTGCAGTTGCAATAAACCCCCATAATCCAAGTAATACGATGTTGATGTTAAAAAGGGATATTTGATTAGCTAAACAAAATGCAATTAAAGCCATAACCGCAGGAGCAGCTATTAATGCAAACGCTAAACTGAGTTTTATGACCTTACTGATCAATAAGGTGCCAATAAAGCCTGCAAAACCAATAACAAATAACACCATAGAGACTTGTTGGCTGGTGGCTTGAAACGCTGACTCTAAAAAGGGCCTTACATAGGTAAATAAAGTAAATTGCCCCATAAATAGCAGCGCGACAGCTAGCATACCAAAACGGACGAGTGGCTTTTTAAATAACTTAAATGCAGAAAAAGGTCCTTTTGATTGCTGCTGAGCTGGCATGCTAGGCAAAGCCTGCCATTGCCAAAATACAGCAATAGCAATAAATGGCACTAAACACATAAACGCGCCTCGCCAGCCAAGAACACTGCCTAAATAACTGCCAAGTGGTGCTGCAATTATCATGGCAAGACCATTACCACCATTAAATACTGCCAGTGATTTAGGCACTTTTTCCTCGGGAACTAAGCGCATTGCAGAAGCAGTTGAAAGTGACCAATAGCCACCAATGACTAAGCCGATTAACGCACGGCCAAGCATATAAACAGCGTAACTATCAGCTATAGAGATTGTTAAAGTTGACAGTAACATTATCAAGGTCAGAGCGACTAGTAAGGTCTTTCGATCACTTTTAGCAAATAAAGGACTCATGAATAGACTTGTGATCACCGCAAAAAAGCCAGATATTGCAAGCCCCTGACCAACCATGCCTTTACTAATTGATAAATCTTCAGCCATAGGTGTTAATAAGCTTACAGGCATAAACTCGCAGGCTATTAAGGCGAAAATACATAATGTCATCGCAAAAACCCCACTCCAATTAGCTTGCTGCTCGATAGGCTGATCATCTTGATAGGTTGAGTAATTTGTCATGCTAGTCCATACAGTTAAATGTGATGGAGTATTTTTTCAAACATAGGTTGAATAGACTAGCTAATGAATACTAATATCCTTTATTAGTAATACTTATTAATGGGCTGGTGGATGATCAAACAAAACCTCAATGAATTGAACTATTTTGTCATTGTGGCAAGAACTGGCAGTTTTACACGTGCTGCTGCTCAGTTAGGCGTAACTCAGTCTGCCTTGAGTCAGGCTATTCGTTCACTAGAAGCAAACTTAGATATTCGTTTGTTAACCAGAACAACTCGAAGCGTATCGCCGACTCTCGCCGGGGAGCGTTTACTCAATGCAATAGGGCATCGTTTTGATGATATTGAAAATGAGTTAGAAGCGTTAACTGAACTCAGAGATAAACCTGCGGGCACGGTAAAAATTACTTGTGGTGATTTTATAATTCAGAGCACATTACTCCCTAAACTGGCCAATGTATTAAAGCAATACCCCGATATTAATATTGAGTTTAATGTTAACTATGGCTACACAGACATTGTTGCTCAGCGTATCGACGCTGGCGTTCGCCTTGGCGAAACTATAGATAAAGATATGATTGCAGTGCCTATTGGTAAAGAGCTCAATATGGCAGCCGTTGCAAGCCCTGAGTATTTTGCTAAGCATCAAAAGCCTAACACGCCAAAGGATCTTACTGCGCATAATTGTATCAACATTCGCTTTCCTACCCATGGCGGTTTATATGCGTGGGAGTTTGAAAAAGAGGGGGAGGAGCTCAATGTGAATGTACGCGGTCAATTAATCTTTAATACCTCTCATCATATTGTTGAGGCTGCATTACAGGGGTTAGGTATTGCGTTTCTACCTGAAGAAGAGTTTGGTGAGCATATAAAAAATGGTAATTTAATTAAAGTGTTAGCTGATTGGTGCCCCGCATTTCCCGGTTATTATTTGTATTACCCGAGCCGAAGGCAACCGTCTCCGGCATTTAAAATTGTGTTAGAAGCATTAAAACAGCAATAGAGTGCGGTATTTAGATACCACACTCTATAATTATTACTTATGGCGGCCTTGTAAACAGCTCACCACATCAGCCAATGATAAGCCTTGGCGCTGTAATAACACAGTTAAGTGATACAGTAAGTCTGCCGATTCATTGGTTAATTCATCGTTATCATGTTTCATGGCTGCAAGGGCAACTTCAACGCCTTCTTCACCCACTTTTTGGCAACTACGGCTTAAGTCTTTTGCAAACAAAGACGCAGTGTAGCTTTTGCTTGGATCATCGTCTTTACGCGAGACAATCACTTGTTCAAGCTCAGCTAAAAACGACAAGCTAGGTTTAGCATCATCGCCGAAGCAGCTTTGTGTACCAAGGTGGCATGTTGGCCCAAGTGGGTTTGCCAGCACTAATAGTGAGTCGTAATCACAGTCGGTGTGTACTGAGACTACTTCAAGGTAGTTTTCTGATGTTTCGCCTTTGGTCCATAAACGCTCTTTAGAGCGCGAGTAAAAGGTTACTTTCTGTTTGTCGAAAGTGGCAGCTAATGCATCTTGATTCATAAAGCCTTGCATTAAAATTACCCCAGAGCGTGCGTCTTGCACGATAGCTGGGATCAATTCGCTTTTGGCAAAATCGACTTGAGAAAGAGTGTCTTTGGTTAATTGCATAGTCTTGCCGCTACATTATTATCAGTTAAAAATTGTTTTAGTTCGCCAATATCAATGACGTTCTTGTGAAATACGCTGGCAGCGAGCGCGCCATCAACTTGGCTTTGTTGAAACACATCAACAAAGTCTTGCATCGTACCTGCACCGCCCGATGCAATTAGTGGAATATCGCACAGTGCTCGCATTTTTGATAGCTGAACATTGTCGTAGCCTTTACGCACGCCATCTTGGTTCATGCAATTGAGTACAATTTCACCAGCGCCTAGGTCTTGCACGCGCTTAACCCATTCTTCGGTTTTATAGCGAGTACGGCTTGATGCATTAGGATCGCCAGTCAGCTGGTACACTAAATATTCGCCAGTGGTTTCATCATAAAAGCTATCAATACCTACGACCACGCATTGTTTACCAAACTCATCGTGTAATTCTTTGATAAGCTCAGGGCGAGCAATTGCAGGGCTGTTAATACTGATTTTATCTGCACCACGTTCTAAAACACGTGCTGCATCTGCAACAGATTTAATGCCGCCAGCCACACAAAATGGAATATCAATGTGGCGCGCAATGTTCTCTACCCAATTGACATCAAGTAGGCGTTTTTCGACGCTGGCACTGATTTCATAAAACACCAGTTCATCCGCACCGGCATCGCTGTAAGCTTTGGCAAGCGTTAAAATATCACCAACCACTTCATGGCCTTTAAATTTAACACCTTTAACGACTTGGCCGTCTTTAACATCTAAACAAGGGATTATGCGTTTTGATAACATGCTAACGCCTCCTCAACATTAAAGGCACCATCGAGCAATGATTTACCTAAGATAACACCGCCAACACCCAGTTTTTTCAGCTTTGCAATATCATCCAGTGAGCTTACACCGCCTGATGCTTGAACTTTAATCTCGCTGTTGTGGTTGGTTAAATCTTCATAAAGTGCAAACGAAGGGCCGGTCATGGTGCCGTCTTTGCTGATGTCAGTACACAGAAAATCAACCACACCAAGTGCCACGTAAAAATCAACAAGTTCGAACAAGCCAAACTCAGATTCACTTAACCAACCATGTGTTGCTGGTGCCCAGCCGTTGTCAGTTTTATTAACATCTAGTGCGATTACAAAGTGTTCACTGCCAAATTTTTCAATCCAAGCCTTTACTTGCTCACGCTTTTCAACGGCCATTGAGCCAATCACGACTTGGTTAGCACCGGCTTCAAGCCAGTCGGCAACATCTTGCTCAGAGCGAATACCGCCGCCCACTTGATAAGGAACATTAAGCGCTTTGGTTGCAGCTTGTATATGCTGCCACTGTTTTTTATTTGGATCGCGCGCGCCTTCTAAATCAACCAGGTGCAGCTTACCTGCGCCGCTGTTAGCGTACTCTTGTAAGCGTGCGCCAAGTTCGTAAGGGTAAAATTGTGCGGTATCATACTTACCTTGGTATAAGCGCACAATTTGGTTTTGTAATACATCGAGTGCTGGAATAATCACGTTTATTTCTCTTATTTTTTTGCTGCGCTTACAGCTGCCAATCTAAAAAGTTTTGTAAAAGTCGGGTGCCTACTTTGGCGCTTCGCTCTGGGTGAAACTGCATGCCTGCGTAGTTATCTTTAGCAACAATTGCTGAAAAAGCTTGTCCGTATTCACCACTAACTAGGGTGGCATCGTTCACTGTGTGAGCAAAACTATGCACAAAGTACACTTGATCTTGCGCCGATAACCCTTTGGTGAGGGCATGCTCTTTTAATACGCTTAGGTCGTTCCAGCCCATGTGCGGTGAAGTTAATTCACCTACATCTAAGTGCTTAACAATACCTGGAATTTTGCCAAGGCAATCAACGTTGCCTTCTTCAGTGCTGTCGCAAAGTAATTGCATGCCTAAACAAATGCCCATCAACGGGCGCTGATATTCATCAATTGCTTGCTGCCAACCACCGTCTTTTAAGCGTTTCATGGCAACAGAAGCATGGCCTACGCCTGGTAAAATAGCACGTTCAAAGCCTTTTAGTTGCTCAGGTGAGGTGATCACCTCAGGATTTTTACCTAAGCGTTCAAAGGCAAAACGAACAGAGTTAATGTTGGCACAACCTGTATTAATTATGGCAATCATAAACACCCCTTAGAGCTTGCTGTTTGTTGTGAAGCATCTTTTGCAATCGCAGCGCGAAGTGCTCTTGCAAACGCTTTAAATAGACCTTCAACTTGGTGATGACAATTACCATCGCTAACCGACAAAATAAGGCTCATGGCGGCATTATCACTTAAGCTTTTAAAGAAGTGCTCAACCATTTGTACGTCTAAGTCGCCCACTTTTTCACGGCTAAAATCAGCATTTAATACAAACGAGGCACGGCCCGATAAGTCAATTTGCGCTTCTGCTTTGCATTCATCCATAGGGAGTGCAAAGCCATAACGACCAATTTGCGTTTTTGTACCTAGCGCTTGTTTAAGGGCAAGGCCAAGTGCAATGCCGATATCTTCAACTAGGTGGTGCTCATCAATGTGTAAGTCGCCAGTGGCTTGAATATTAAGTCCGATATTGGCGTGTGTGCGAATTTGGTCAAGCATGTGATCGAAAAAGCCAAGGCCAGTGCTAATTTCGCCATTTTTTGTTTGGTCTAAATTAACTTGCACATCGATTTGTGTTTCTTTGGTGTTGCGAGTGATACGGCCTTCACGGTTCGCGGTTGTCAGCTTAGTGACTATGGCATCCCAACTGCCGTCATACAAAATGCCTTCACAACATAAGTTATTGGCAAGTCCAATATCAGTTTGGCGGTCACCAATCACAAATGAGCGTGCTAAATCGACTTTACCCGAGCGCATCAGCTCAGTAAGTAAGCCAGTTTTTGGTTTACGGCAGTCACAATTTTGCTCATCAAAGTGAGGGCAGATCAGAACTTCATCAAATTTAATCCCTTGGCTATTTAAGATATCCATCATCTTGTCTTGAGCAATATCAAAATCAGCGGTCGGGAAGCTATCAGTGCCTAAACCATCTTGGTTTGAAACCATCACAAGGCGGTAACCTGCCGCTTGAAGTTGTAATAGAGCAGGGATCACATTCGGCAAAAACACTAATTTTTCTAGGCTATCAACCTGTTTGTCGGTGATAGGCTCTTCGATAATCGTGCCATCGCGGTCAATAAATAAATACGGGTTGCTCATGATAATTCCTGTTCTACTGTTTTACTGGTCAGTGATAAGCCATCTAACCAAACTTTTACTTGTTCTAGTTCTTGCTCGTTACCGATAGAAATTCGTAACCAATCATCTTCGCCATATAAAGTGAAGGCACGCATTACGAGTCCTTGCTCAAGTGCGATATTAAATGATTGTTTGTCTTTTAATTTTAAAGTGACAAAGTTACCTTCACCGCTCAGTACTTTGATAACGGCAGGTGATTGCTCGAGCCAACTTTTTAGTTTGCTTTTTAAGCTATTTAGAATTGTCACCTGACGGCGCATTGAAGCGATGTTGTCACTACTTAATGCATCTGCTGCAATGCTCGCAACCACCGTTGATACAGGGTATGGCGCAATCACTTTACGAATAGGCGCAAGTAGCTCGCTGTTGGCTAGCGTGAAGCCTGTTCTTAAACCCGCAAGTGCAAATGCTTTTGATAAGGTTCTTAGTACCACCAGGTTACTAAACTCGTTTATTAGGCTTGCCGCTGTTTGTTCTGGACAAAATTCTATATAAGCTTCATCCACCACTACAATCGCTTTACCCGCAAGTTGTTGGGTGATTTTTCTGATTTTGTCTAGGCTTGTCATGCTGCCGGTAGGGTTATTTGGATTACAAATAAACACCAGCTTTGAATCAGCAACCGCAGTTACAATCTCATCAACCGTGCCTTTTAATAATAGCTCTTGAGTTAAACCGTTAATCGCAATGTTGTGGGTATCAGCAGTCACTTTGTACATGCCGTAAGTTGGCAAAAAGAGTGCAATGCTATCTTTAGCGGGGCTACAAAAAGTACGTACTAATAGTTCGATACCTTCATCAGCGCCACGAGTCATCAGTACTTGCTCTGGCTCTAAATTAGCATAGCAAGCGTAACGATTGATCACTTGCTGAGGCTGCGGATCTGGGTAGCGATTTAAATCAGCTAAATTGATATTTGGTGTACGTGAATACGGGCTTTCGTTGGCATTTAACCAGGTTGTGCCTGTCAGCTTTTCACTTTTCGCCGAACTGTAGGCTGTAAGCGCTGCAATGTTATCTGGCAACAGTGTTGTTATTTTTGAATTATCGCTCATTGTTCATAGCCTCAAGACGAATCGAAACAGCATTAGCGTGAGCATCAAGCCCCTCTGCTGCGGCCAAAGGTAAAATTGCTTTAGATAATTCACGTAAGCCATTTTTGCTGATGGTTTGCACTGTGTAAGTTCTAAAGAAGTCCAGTAAGTTTAAGCTCGAATAGGTCGCGCTGTAACCATACGTTGGTAGTACGTGGTTCGTGCCAGACGCATAGTCACCGGCAGACTCCGGGGTGTAATCACCCACAAATACTGAGCCGGCATTTTTCACTAAGCTTAAATAAGGCTGCGCATCAGCAAGTTGTAAAATAAGGTGCTCAGGACCATATTCAGCAGACACCGAAAAGGCTTGCTCAACCGAGTCCACTAAAATCAAGCTTGAGTTTGCAAGGGCTTGCTCGGCAGTGTCTTTACGACTTAATTTTGCTAGCTGCTCTGTTAATGCTTGCTGTGTTTTTTCAATGATGCGTTCGCTGTTACATAGTAAAATAACTTGCGAATCAGCGCCGTGCTCAGCTTGCGACAATAAATCTGCCGCAATAAACTCTGGGTTTGCACGCTCATCAGCAATCACTAGCACTTCAGAAGGGCCTGCTGGCATATCAATCGCCATGCCCGGAATAGTTTGCGCAACAAGTTGTTTTGCCATGGTGACAAAGCTATTTCCTGGGCCAAAAATCTTGTTCACTTTAGGCACTGACTCTGTGCCGTATGCCATTGCAGCAATGGCACCTGCGCCGCCACTTTCTACAATGGTTTTAATACCACATAGTTTTGCCGCATATAAAATGGCTGGGTTGATGGTTTCATCGGCTTTTACAGGTGTAGTAAGCACCACAGTTTGTGCACCACTTAACTGTGCAAGCACCCCTTGCATAATTACTGACGATGGCAGTGGCGCACTGCCACCTGGCACGTAAATACCCACCGCTTCAATGGCTTGATATTTAAGTTCACACAATACGCCAGGTTGCGTTGTTAACTTAATGTCTTTAGGTAATTGTGCTTGGTGAAAGCGTTTTACATTGGCATAGGCCGTTTCGATGGCGGCTTTTAACTCGTTTGATAATAACTGCTCAGCTTGGTTTATTTCTTCAATTGGCACTAATAAGCGAGGTGTTTCGCGCTTATCAAACTCTTTTGCCATTTTTAATAGCGCTGCGTCACCCTCAGTTTTAACTGCATTTAAGATATCGATGCAAATTGCTTCAACCTCTTTACTTGCAGTAACAGCAGGGCGGGTAAGAACCGCCTGCTGTGCTTGTTGATTTTCCTCATTCCAGCGAAACATGGATAATTACTCCATCATTTTTTCAATTGGCATAACAAGAATTGAGTTGGCACCTAGTGCTTTTAACTGTTCCATTGTTTCCCAGAAAAGGGTTTCGCTGCTAACCATGTGTAGTGCTACATAATCGTCGCTACCAGCAAGAGATAGTAAAGTCGGTTGGCCTGTGCCTGGTAGTAAGTCGCATACTTCATCAAGCTTTGCTTTTGGTGCGTGTAGCATGATGTATTTACTTTCTTTTGCTTGGCGCACACCACGTAAACGCGGCATTAACGTGTTGATTAAATCAAGTTTGCTTTGATCAGTAAGGTCTTTGTTTTGAATTAAACATGCATTTGATTCTAAGATGGTGTCGCCTTGCATTAAGCCATTAGCTTCTAAGGTTGCGCCAGTAGACACTAGGTCACAAATTGCATCAGCTAAACCAGCACGCGGTGCAACTTCAACAGAGCCCGTTAACATTACTGTGCTTGCATTAATGCCTTCACGTTTTAGGTACTGGCTTAAGATTTCTGGGTAAGTAGTGGCAATGCGTTTACCTTCAAACCAGCTTTTATCTTGTGGACCAAGTTCTTGTGGCCATGCAAGTGCAAGGCGGCAGTAACCAAAATCAAGCTTAGAAAGTTTATTTACCTCGAATGCCACGCCTTGGCGTTCGCGTTCGGCTTGAACTTCAACAAGTACGTTTTCACCAACGATACCTAGGTCACACACACCGTCCATTACTAGGCCCGGAATATCGTCATCGCGTACACGAAGTACGTCAATTGGCATGTTGGTAGAGTGTGCGATTAAACGTTGTTCACGAAGATTTAATTTAACACCAAGTTGCTTTAGTAACTCTTGGCAGTCTTTTGATAAGCGGCCGCCCTTTTGGATGGCGATTCGTAAACGGTTGGTATTGCTCATTATTCATTTTCCTTTAATTCAAAAACTAAAAACCCCGAGGGAACCTCAGGGCGAAAATAAATAATTTGGTTGATTACTCGCCAGAGGTTCCTTTTAGGAATAACCTCTCAGCGAAAAACCTGACAGGCTATTCCGGTGAATGATGGTGATGATGGATAGTTGTCAGATTGAAGCGCATAATTTTTCCTGTATTGCACTCGTTTGTGTAAACCAGTGCGTATATCTGTTTAAATAAGTTACGTATATAGATAAACATGCTTTGCTAATCTTTGGCAAGCATTTTTTTGCGAAATTAAAGTATATCTTATAACTGCCGATATATAATGGTTAGATAGGAGGTACAGCAGGAGGTACAAATGGATATCATGATCCCCTTTTTAGGTCGAATAACGCGTTTACAAGTGGAAAGTAAAGGTGCGTTTCATATTGCGGGCGTAAAAGATGCGAACGTGCAGCGAATTGAGCTCGAAAAGCGTCAAAAACGTGAAATAGAGCGCCGCAAAAAAGCCGCAAAAAAAGATGATAAAAGCAACAAAAATGCGATAGAAGAAGATGAAGAGGGTAATAAACACCTAGATACATGGGCTTAATACTTCATATAAGAATTTGTATTTATGCACTTGTGTGGTTTTTTCTGCTAACGTTAAGAGACACTTGTGTTGTAACTTTCAAGGCAATTCAATGGAACGACCCTCAGTGCCATTAAATGAGCAAGCTAGGCTTGAAGAGCTTCGCTCATTAGATGTTTTAGACTCTCAAAGTGAACCCGCCTTTGACCGAATCACTCGCCTTGCCCAGCAATTTTTCTCTGTACCCATTTGTGTTATTAGCTTAATTGACGAGCACAGACAGTGGTTTAAGTCATGTGTGGGGCTAGATGTGACAGAGACCGCAAGAGATATTTCATTTTGCGCCCATGCAATTTTATACAAAGACCCGCTAGTAGTTGAAAATGCCTTAAACGATAAGCGTTTTGAAGATAACCCACTGGTAATGGGTGACCCAAATATTCGCTTTTATGCGGGCTGCCCAATTACACTTAAATCAGGAAATAGAATTGGTACTTTGTGCCTTATCGATCATCAACCACGCAGTTTTAGCAAACAAGAAACTAAAGCGCTAATAGACTTTGCTGCAATCGTCGAGCGAGAGTTTGCAATTATGCAGTTAGCCACTACCGATGAGCTTACCTTATCGCCTAATCGTCGCGGCTTTTTTGGCACTGCAGAGCATTACCTTGATTTATGTATTCGCCAGCACTTAAAAGCTAAATTAGTGTTTATTGATTTAGATAATTTTAAAGCAATTAACGATAAATTTGGTCATGCTGCCGGGGGTAGAGTACTGAAAGATTTTGCAGGATTACTAGAGAACTGTTGTCGCAAAGCGGATTTATTTGCACGTTTGGGCGGTGATGAGTTTGTAATTTTATTTACAGATTTAAATACCAGTGAATGCGATACCATAATGCAGCGCTTGTTGTTATCATTCAGTCACTTACCTAATAGTTTCAATAATCAAATTGAACTTAGTTTCTCTTATGGCATTGCTGATTTTTCTGATCAGCAGCCTTGCTCGCTGACTAAATTGCTGTCTGTTGCAGATAGTCGAATGTATGCAGAAAAAGCACAAAAAAAGGCTCGATAAACGAGCCTTTAAAATAAAAAAACTGTGCTTAATTTTTCGCTTCTGCTGATTGAATACTACTTTGGATCAGCGGAGAAATTGTTAAACCTTGTACGATAATCGAAAAGATCACTACTACGTAGGTCACAATTACAATTAAGTTGTGAAGATCTGAGCCTGCAATCATTACTTGATCGCGTGGGATAGCAGCCGCCATTGCCAGTGCCAAACCACCCCGTAAGCCACCCCAAGTGAGTATTTTTACTGAGTGCTTATCGTATTGGCGATACTTTTTAAAGAACACAAATGGTGCACCTACACTCACAAATCGAGCCAGCAACACCACAGGTACCATCAGTAAACCTAAGCCAATTTCTTCAAGGGTGATAGGCATAGTGACAATTAGCATACCGATGATCAAAAACAGCAAGGCGTTTAAAAAGCTGTCGGTGGCATGCCAAAAGTCTTTTACGTAGCGAGTATCTTCAGGCCCAGTACGCTCAGTTGCTTTTGAACGAGTAATATTGCCTAGTAAAATACCACTGGTGACCATAGCAAGCGCGCCTGAGATTTCCCAAATATTTGCTGCAGCAAAGCCGGCTGTTGGAATGGTCAGGGTTAGTAGTAAACGAATGTTCACATCTCGGCTATTAATAATTAAAAAATGCCCGACTAGTGCAATCACGAGACCAAACACGATACCGCCAATTGCATCAACTAAGAACAATTCAGCAACGTCAGTAAAGGTGGCTTCGGTGCCATAAAAGGCCACTGAAAATATCGTTGTGAATATCACCAAACCAATACCATCATTAAACAAAGACTCACCTTCAACTTGCACAGAAATACCTTCTGGGGCTCGCATTTGTTTAATAATGGCTAACACTGCAATCGGATCGGTTGGGCTGATTAAAGCACCAAACAACAAGCAATAAATAAACGGCACGGGCCAGCCAACAAAAGCAAATAAATAATAGCTTAAGTAACCAACGATAACCGTTGAGGTAATGGTTGAAAATAACACTAATGCGGTAATTTCCCATCGCTGCTTACGAAGGGCTGCTAAGTTGATTTCCAGTGCACCTGCGAATAGTAAAAAGCCGAGCATGCCTTTTAATAGCAACTGATTAAAGTTGATACTAGAGACAATTTGGGTCATTTCGAGGGCGGTAGTATCGCCAAGCATTTTAACGGCAAGAATAAGTAGTAAAGAAATAACAACAGAGCCAGTTGTTATAGCAATCGTGGTTTGCATTTTGAGGATGAATTGGTTAGCAAAAGCAATAAAAATAGCTAATGCTGAAAGAAAACAAATGAGGTACCAAGCATTCATTGTTTGACCTTAAATATTTGTATAACAAGACGCAGAAAGCAGTCACTTTCTGGCCGCATATAGTACGCCTCTAAAATAGGTATGTCACAGTGTTTATGCGATTTTTATGACATTTTAGAGTAAAAATTCAAGGCGCTGATTGCATATGTATAATCACTGTTAATAATGTCTCAAAAGAGACAAAATAAACCTGACAAAAGCGCAATTATGATAAGTTCAGTTAGGTCAATCAGTCTGTTTAAACTGGGCTGATTCTTGGCTGGTATTAATAGCTCTGATTGGGTAAGGAATAACAATTCCTTCTTCTGCGTAACGTTGGTGTAATGCTTTAATAAAAGCTGATTTTACCCAAAAGCGGTTAAAGTACTCTTTTGCTCTTAACATCACCGTAAAATTGATGCTTGATTGATCAAATGTATGAAAGACCACAAAGGTCTCGTAATCATCAACGCCCCATTCATGGCTTTTTAATATCTGCCTAGCAACCTCCAACGTAACCTGCTCAACTTTTTCAAGGTCGGAGCCATAATGCACTCCCACCTCAACGGGAACGCTGAGCTCTTTTTCTGGGTAAAAATAGTTAATGATGCGCGATTTAGACAGCTGACTATTTGGGATGACTATCATGTTATTTGGCAACATTTTTACCCAGGTTGAGCGCCAACCGATTTTATCAACAAAGCCTTGGTCGCCACTTTCAAGCTCTATAAAGTCGCCGACCCGAATAGGTTTATCAATCACCAACTGAACGCCAGAAAAGAAGTTTTCGAGTGTCGGTTGTAAAGCCAAAGCGACGGCAAGAGAGGTAATGCCCAAAGAGGCAATAATCGGAGTGATTGATATACCCAATGTGCCTAATAACACCAATAAGCCAACACACACAATTGCGCAGCGGATCAAGCCTTTAATGATGCTATGACTATTAGAAACTACCACTGAGCGGGCACTGTAATAATCAACGGTGCCAAATAAGAAATGGTCTAAAAATAAAACTAAGGCAAAAATACAAATGGCTTTAGCGGTGGCCGCAATAGGTAAGGGGTGCTCAGCCATAAAGCCGGTGGTGTTTAATAACTGACCAAAAATGATCACAAGCACCATCATTGTGCACAAGGTCAATGGTGTAGAGAGTGAGTCAACCAGTAACGAGTCGAACACAAAGTCGGTTCGTTGGGTCCATTTCCTTAAGCAATAGATGATTACAAACTTTAATAAAAACAGGGCTGTGGCGGCTAATACAGTACCACCGATGACGACCAGCCATGGCTCATTTAGCCATTCGTTTTGTATCAGATCAGTAATCATGCTTAGTCCTTAAACCCTAGATACTTGGTATTGTTGCAAGTTATGTACCCAGACTTTTTTATGGATATCTAATCCTTTTAGCTGTGAATCACAAATATTAAGGTGAGCAAAATAAAAACAAATAAAAGGTACAAACGTTTAATAAATGTTATTATTTTGTATCAATAAATTTACACTATCATTTGGTTTGTTAACAATTAATAAACTTAAAATTTATTATCCTACTGTTAATTATAGACTTTTAATTTAGAGCTAATACTTTATTTGTAAATTTTTTGTTTCATTTTCAATTTCGCTCCATTCAATCTAGGCTGGTCACTAATCGGGAACAGTGCAGTCCGGTTACAAGGAAAATATTAAATACATAACAATCTAACGGAGCGTAAACGTGAATTTATCTAAAATCACATTAGCAACTCTTGCTGCTTTTGCTTTGACTCAAGCAACAAGTGCAGTAGCTGCGAACAAGAAATACCTAAACGAACAAACAGGGATTAACCAAGCTTTGCAAACCAATGCGTCATCAGTATTGAGTGCAAATCCAAATCAGTTAGTTGGTTTAGGTGCAGGGAATGATTTAGTTGTATTAAAAGAAATCAAAACCAGTAACGGCAACACCACGCGCCGTTATCAGCAGATGTATCAAGGTCTACCCGTTATCGGCGATACGGTTAGCCTAACATTTGATGATAATGGTCAATTAAAACGTGCACATGGTGCAGCGGTGTATGATATCGCCGCCGACATCGACTCAGTGTCTCCGGCACTAAACAAGAAAAAAGCAATGGCGAAAGGCCTGGCTAATTCACCTGCTGCAATTAAATCGGTTGGGTTAAAAAAGCATAATGAACAGTCACGTTTAGCAATTTGGCTTGATGAAGATAGCGTTGCACACCTAGTGTATGAAGTATCTTATGTGACTTATGGCGATAACCCATCTCGTCCGTATCAGATTATTGATGCCAACAGCGGTGAAGTTTTATTTAGCTTCGATAACTTACAACATGCTAGTGCAACAGGCCCTGGTGGTAACTTAAAAACCGGTAAATACATCTACGGTACTGACTTTGATAGTCTAGATGTTACTCAGTCTGGCAATACTTGTACGATGAATAACGCCAATGTAAGAACCATTAACTTAAATGGTAGTACAAGTGGTTCAACAGCGTATTCGTTTACATGTCCTGAAAATACCTTTAAAGAAATTAACGGTGCGTACTCGCCTTTAAATGATGCGCATTATTTCGGTAATGTAATTTTTAATATGTATAACGATTGGGTAGGCACTGCACCATTAACTTTCCAATTAAAAATGCGCGTTCATTACGGCAGTAATTACGAAAATGCGTTTTGGGATGGTAGTGCTATGACCTTTGGTGATGGTCAAAATACTTTCTATCCACTGGTAAGTCTTGACGTATCAGCGCATGAAGTAAGCCACGGTTTTACCGAGCAAAATTCTGGGCTTATTTATTCTGGTAAATCAGGTGGTTTGAATGAAGCGTTCTCTGATATGGCAGGTGAAGCGGCCGAGTTTTACATGAAAGGCTCAAATGACTGGTTAGTGGGTCAGGAAATCTTTAAAGGTAACGGTGCATTACGTTACATGAATAACCCAACCCAAGATGGCAGCTCAATTGATCATCAAAACAACTATTACTCTGGTATGGATGTACATTACAGCTCAGGTGTATTCAACAAGGCATTTTATAACCTTGCAACTACACCAGGTTGGGATACGCAAAAGGCGTTTGTTGTGATGGCGCGCGCTAACCAACTTTACTGGACTGCCAGCACAAACTGGGATTTAGCAGGTAACGGCGTGATGGATGCGGCTTGTGATTTAAGCTATGACCCAGCAGATGTTCAAGCAGCGCTTGCGGCGGTTGGTGTGACTTCGAGCTTAAGTGCGGGTAGTAGCTGTGGTACAACTGAGCCACCTCCGGGCGGTGATGAAGAGCTAACCAATGGCGTTGCACGCACAGGGATCAGTGGTGCTGCTAAAGATCAAATGTTCTTTACTCTTGAAGTACCAGCAGGTGCAACGAATTTACAATTCAATACAACTGGTGGAAGTGGTGATGCAGACCTTTACGTTATGTACGGCGCAAAACCAACACTGAGCAACTTTGATTGTAAAAGCACTTCATCTACTAGCACAGAAAGCTGCGCTATCAGTAATGTGCAAGCGGGTACTTACTACGTAATGGTAGAAGCGTGGAATCAAATTTCAGGTGTATCACTTACTGGTAGCTTTGATTCGGGCAGCGGTGGTGGTGTAACACCGATAAACCGTACTGAGTCTAACTTAAGTGTTGGCACAAATAGCTGGACTCGTTTCACGCAAGACCTAGATGCGGGTTATTCATCACTTGATGTGACTATTTCTGGTGGCTCTGGTGATGCTGACTTGTATGTGAACTTTGGTTCGCAATCGACCACCTCTAGCTATGATTGCCGTCCTTATAAAAACGGCAATAGTGAAACCTGCACATTTACAAACCCACAAGCGGGTACTTGGTATATCGACCTTCGCGGCTATCGCGCTGCAAGTGGTGTAACACTCACCATTTCGGCTAACTAGCCACCCTTTTAGGGAGCTTCGGCTCCCTTTTTTATTTTCATTAAAATGCAAATCATAAAAGGATTGATTATGACAACCCGCCTAACACAGTGCTTAGTGGGCTTTGCCACAATATCACTGAGCCAACTAAGTTATGCAGCGCAAGACGAAACAATTTGGGTCACCATTGATGCCCTTGCTGCAGAGCACTTTCAACAAGATACACTGAGTAAACGTAAATTAAACAGCAATTTTGCGATGCAAAAATCGGCTTTGAATCAAGTTAATTTTATGCGCGTTAACAAGCAGGATATCGCTGGTTTAAGTGAGTTTATGCACGATAACTATCATCGCTGCGGTGGTTTTGTAGCCCATGATTCATTAGCAGATGCAGAGCTCTATACTCAGCAATTAAATGCTGTATCTCAGACAGCTATGAATGCGAGCCTAGTAAACTACAGTATTGATAATGCCTCGACAGTTAACGCGCTAATATCATCGATTGATAGTAGTGAGCTGAGCGATACAGTTAATAGCATGATGAACTTTCATAACCGATATTATTCAGTGCAAAGTGGTGTTGATGCAGCTGATTGGTTAAAGAGCCATTGGCAGCAAATAGCCAGTAGCCGCAGTGATATAAGCGTTGAGTATTTTAACCATAGTTTTTCGCAATCATCAGTTATTGTGACCATTCCTGGTGCAGAAAAAGCAGATGAAATCGTCGTTATTGGTGGTCATTTAGACTCAATCAATCAGTCTAATCCAAGTAATGGTCGTGCTCCTGGTGCAGATGATAATGCCTCTGGTATTGCAGTGCTCACACAAACCCTCAAAGCAATTGTGGAAAATAACTACCAACCTCAGCGTACCATACAAATTATGGGGTTTGCCGCTGAAGAAGTAGGCCTTAGGGGCTCAAAAGATATTGCTCAAAGCTATAAAACACAGGGTAAGAATGTTGTAGGCATGGTGCAGTTTGATATGACTGGTAATAACGGCAGCAGCACAGATATTGTGATGATGACTGATTACACAAACTCCTCGCAAAATCAGTATTTATCGCAGTTGCTTGATGCTTACCAGCCCGCAGTGAGCTATGGCTTTGATCAATGTGGTTATGGTTGCTCAGATCATGCCTCTTGGTATCAACAAGGGTTTGCCGCCTCAATGCCATTTGAATCAACAATGAGTGATATTAACCCATTGATCCACACATCAAATGATGCCCAATTTGATGCGGCTCACGCGAGTAAATTTGCAAAATTGGCAGTGAGCTATGTTGCTGAAATGGCAAAGAACGCTGGTGATGTGGTAACTGAGCCGACTAATCAGCTTGAAAATGGCGTAGCTAAAACAGGTTTGTCGGGCGCAGCAAAAGAGCAGCTATTCTTTACGCTTGAGGTACCTGCAATGAGCAGTAACCTTGAGTTTGTAACCGAGGGCGGCTCGGGCGATGCCGATTTATACGTTAAATTTGGCAGTAAGCCGACCTTACAGGACTTTGATTGTAAAAGCACAACCTCTACAAGTAATGAAAGCTGTGTGATGTCGTCAGTTCAAACTGGCACGTATCATGTCATGGTTGAAGCGTGGAATGAGATTTCGAATGTGTCACTCACGGGAAGTTATAGCACCTCAGGTGGCGGCGAAAACGTTGACCGAACTGAGACAAACGTGAGTGTGGCTACCGGAAGTTGGCAGCGCTTTACTCAACAAATACCCGCAGGCCTAAGTAATTTAACAGTGACTATTTCTGGCGGTAGTGGCGATGCAGATTTGTATGTTAACTATGGCTCAGCGTCAACAAGTTCAAATTATCTATGTCGGCCGTACAAAAATGGTAACGAAGAAAGTTGTCAATTTGATAACCCACAAGGTGGTACTTGGTACATAGATTTACAAGGTTACCGAGCTGCATCAGGCGTTACATTAACGATTCGAGGGCAATGATTTAAATCCAATCATACTTTTAACCATGAGGAAGCCTTGCTTCCTCATTTAGTCTTGCCCTTGGCAAGTCAGTTACGTAAAATCTGCCCATCACTTTTAATCTATTGGCGAAGTTTATCAAACAACTTTTCAGTGCCACTGGCCCCCTTGCACTTTCTCTTGATGGATATACTCCTCGGCAGCCACAAATTGACATGGCTGTTGCAGTTGATGATGCCTTAAAAAAACGTCACCAATTAGTGGTTGAGGCGGGCACAGGTACGGGTAAAACCTACGCTTACTTAGCGCCTGCGTTAAAATCAAAAGGCAAAACCATCATCTCAACGGGTTCAAAAGCACTACAAGAGCAGTTGTTTCACCGTGATTTACCCAACTTAGTCAAAGCACTGAGCGCCACTAAAAAAGTTGCACTTTTAAAAGGACGTGCGAATTATTTGTGTACCTATCGCTTAAGTCAGCATGTTGCGCATGTACCAACAGATGATCCTGATGTAATGCATCAACTCGCGATGGTGGCAAAGTTTGCAAGTGAAACCCGTTCAGGCGATTTAGCAGATTGTATAGGCATAGAAGAAGACGCCAAGGTACTGCCTTATGTTAGCTCAACCGCTGATAACTGTTTGGGTAAAGAGTGCCCCGATTTTCAAGATTGCTATATTCGTAAAGCCCGCTTAAATGCCATGGAAGCTGACGTGGTGGTGATCAACCATCATTTATTCTTTGCAGATATGGCTGTAAAAGACACAGGCTTTGCTGAATTAATGCCTACGGCAGACGCCTATATTTTTGATGAGGCTCATCAGCTCAGTGAAATTGCCAGTGACTATTTTGGTGAAAGTGTTAGCACCAAAAAGCTGGTGGATTTAATAAATGACTTACGAGCAATTTACCGTGCCGATATCCCTGATATGCTGCAATTAGGTAAAACCCTCAACAAGTTAGAAACCAGCGTGGCAGATTTACGCTTGCAGTTTGGGGTTGATGGTAGCCGTGGTGATTGGCGTGAAAAGCTGGCTGATAAAGATATTTGTGCTGCACTGCACCGGGTCATTAGCGATCTCGACTTTTTATACCAAGTATTAAAGTTATGCTTAGACCGTAGCGAAAAGATAGAGCATCCGTTTGAGCGTACGCTGGCCTTTAAAGGTCAGTTAGAGCGGGTATTTGATACAGCCCAAACGGGCTATAGTTATTGGTACGAAACCACTCGCCGATACCTAACGGTAAACATTACACCGCTAAATGTATCGGCTAAATTCGCTCAGATGATGAAAGACACAGGAGCAGGTTTTGTGTTTACATCGGCGACTTTATCGGTCGATAACGAATTAGAACACTTTAACGCTAGCCTTGGCTTAAAGCCAACGCAAAGCATGATTGTTGAAAGTCCATTTGATTATCAACAACAAGCGCTACTTTGCTTACCGCGTTACTTACCTGAGTCTCATGCGAATAATATGCCCCATGCCATTATCAAGCTGACCCTTGAGTTGATTAAATCAGCAAAAGGTCGCTGTTTTGTGCTGTTTACTAGTTATCGTATGATGCACTTAGTGGCTGAAGGTTTAACCACACAAATGGATTATCCGGTTTATATGCAAGGGCAAATGTCTAAACGCATTATCCTTGAGAAGTTTACCCGTCACGGAAATGCCGTTTTACTCGGCACAGCCTCATTTTGGGAAGGCGTAGATGTTAGAGGCAGCACATTAAGTTGTGTTATCATTGATAAATTGCCGTTTGCTGCACCTGATGACCCATTATTACAAGCTAAAATGCAAGATTGCCAGTTACAAGGCAAAGACCCATTTGCACATATTCAATTACCTCAAGCGGTCATTGCATTAAAGCAAGGGGTAGGGCGACTTATTCGCGATAGTAAAGATAAAGGTGTGTTGGTTATTTGCGATAACCGCCTAGTAACACGCCATTACGGCCAAGTATTTTTAAAAAGTTTGCCACCTATGCGCCGCACGCGCGACTTAGCAATGGCAAACGCGTTTTTAGAACAGATCAATTAGAGTAACTTAGATGATTAAACACAATATTCTTGCCTTAGATGCATCAACTGAAGCTTTATCGCTGGTGCTACATTATCAAGGGCAAACATTTCATCATTTTGAAGAGTGCCCTCAGCAGCACAGCCAAAAGATTTTGCCTTTAATTGATGAGTTACTCGCAAAGGCGCAATGTAAACTAACCGATTTAGATGTGATTGGTTTTGGTCAAGGACCGGGTAGCTTTACGGGCGTGCGTATCAGTGTTGCAATTGCTCAAGGTTTAGCTTATGCCGCACGTTTACCTTTGGTTGGCGTATCAACATTGCAGATGATGGCACAACAAGCGTTTGAGCAAGACCAAGCTAACGATGTGTTTTCTGCGATTGATGCACGTATGGGTGAGATTTATTACGCTCATTATAAAGCTGATGATAATGGCTTAATGCTGCTTGTTGATGAAGAGCAAGTCATTAAACCTGAGTTGCTAACGTTACCTGAATCAACGGCGGCAGCGGTGGGTACGGGTTGGAAAACCTATCCTGCACTTGTTACAGAACTAGCAAATGTAAGTTTAAATGAAAACATTTTACTACCTGATGCGAAGTACATGCTGGCCTCGGTTGCCACTGCATTCGCTAATGGTGAAACGGTGACTGCAGCCAATGCACAGCCTAAATATGTTCGTGATACAGTGACTTGGAAAAAGCTACCAGGCAGAGAGTAACTGAAAGAATAACGGGACTTGCGTGCCCGTTAGTTATGGCACATAATTTAGTCATGTTTGATGTGGAATTACGAGTTTGACTTTACCTATTGGCTCAGGCTTTTATACCGGTGACATTCCCGGTCAATATAGCCGTAAAAATACCGTTACTGATAAGCCCAAAGCGATATCAGACCAAACGGCTGAGCAAAAATCGTCAACAGAGTATGTTAAATCAAGCCCTCAAGCTGTTGCTATTGCTGATGAATTTAAAGCTGAGTCGCAAAACTATCAGCAAACAATTTATGACAAACCAAGCAACCCAAAAACCAGTCGCGCGATTTCAACCTATACGGAATTTGCTAACTTAGAGCGCCGCGCCGAAGTGCAAAGCCTTATTGGCGTTGATGTATATGCTTAGCGAATTGGTATAAATTAATAAAAGCTAAAACTGAATTCACAAAAAAGCCTAAACAAATTGTTTAGGCTCTTTTTATGATTGGACAGTATTCAAGATAAATTACTGTTTAATATAATCAATCAGTTTGTCGGCAATCGCAGTATTGTTTTGCGAACCGTAGAAATCTTCAGCACGTTTACCATAGGCAAATACTTGTACATCAATAGCGGTGTGGCCGCCAGTAGTCCAACCTGTGAAGCTGGCATGATTGATAATATCTTTTACTGCAAGTAGTAGTGCTTTATCACCCATTTTCTTAGCTTGGCTAAGCTTAATGCTGTTTGCATCAGTAAACTCGATATCAGAATACTTTTGCCATACTGCTTTTAAGTCATCGCTTTCAAGTAAATCTTTTGTGATAGTGCCAGCAGTTGCTTTAACACCTTTAACAACGTCTGTTTCCCACTTATATTGACCATGAGCACCGAGTGTTAAGCCACCTGTTGAGTGATCGGCAGTGATAACAAGCAGAGTATCTGGGTTTTTATCTACATACGCTTTTGCTTGTTCAATCGATTTAGCAAAGTCATCCATTTCGCCCATTGCACATGCAATGTCGTTTGCATGACCACACCAGTCAATTTGGCTACCTTCGATCATCACAAAGAAACCTTTGTCGTTTTGACCATCAAGTAAATCAAGTGCTTTAGTTGTCATTTGCGTAAGGCGCGTTGGATTTTCGTCAAGCGCAAACGGTAAACCAACTTCAGCAAATAAACCAAGAGCAGGAACTTGCTTTAAGTCATTCATTGCTGCAAAGTCATCGCTGTATTGATAGCCAGCCGCTTTAAACTCTTCTACAAGGTTACGGTCTTCACGAACGTAATATTTCGTGCCGCCACCTAGCATTAAATCAACCGGTAATTTACCCGCGATTTTGTTATCGATATAGTCGTTAGCAATCTCGTCGTAGTTTCGGCGTGATTCGTTGTGTGAAGCAAAGCTTGCTGGTGTAGCGTGATTGATTTGCGAAGTAGCTACGAGTGCTGTTGTCATGCCACGCTCTTTAGCAACCTCAAGCATGGTTTTTACTGGTTTTTTATCAGTATCAACGGCAATTGCGCCATTATAACTTTTATGACCACTGCTTAGTGCTGTTGCACCTGCTGCGCTGTCTGTTACATAGGTATGATCGTCAGGGTAGGTATGTGCCATACCACGCAAAATAGTATCGAAAACAGTTGGGTCAACAACTTTAGTATTTGGATCATCTTTAAAGTAACGATATGCAGTTGTGTACGCCGGGCCCATACCATCACCAATCATATAAATGATGTTTTTTGGTGCTGATTCAGCCATTACTGAGCCTGCTGAGCATAATAATGCTAAAAGACTTAATTTTAATTTCATTGATGTAACCTTATTATTGTGCCCTTATTTATACTGCGAGGATTATTGTATACTAGCCAGACGATAAATAAACGCCTTTAAGTTGAAACGCTTAATAAATAGGAGCAATTGTGCAACCTTTTTCTTTTCAAACTGGCACTCAGGCAATGCATGGCCTAACCTTTGGTGATGGCGAAGAGGTTGTGATTGCCTTACATGGTTGGCTTGATAACGCACATAGTTACATACCTATGTTACAAAACGAGCAGATAAACCAGCGTTGGTATTGTCTTGATTTTCCTGGCCATGGTTTATCTGATTGGCGAAGTAGTGACGCCCATTATTACTTTATTGACTACATTGATGATGTATATAAGTTTATTGAGTCGCTTGATGTAACGAAAGTGCATTTAGTTGGCCATTCTATGGGCGCCATGGTCGCTGGCGTTTTTGCTAGCTGCTTCCCTGAAAAGGTGGCATCGGTAAACTTTATTGAGGGAATTGGCTGCGTTACAACCAACAGCAATGAAATGAGCGGCCAACTTCGTAAAGCAATATTAAATAGAGCGCGGGTAAACAGCAAAGGCCCTCGTGCATTTGACTCAAAAGCGCACATTATTAGTGCAAGGCTGGCAAGTGGCGACCTTGAATACCCACAAGCAGAGCTATTAATGACACGAAATAGTTACGAAAAAGCAGGTAAGTGGTATTTAACAACCGATCCTAAGCTTAAAAATCACTCAGGATTTCGCTTTGATGAGGCACAATGTATTGCAACCATCAAACAAATAAACGCACCATGTCAGCTTATCCTAGGGGATAAGGGTTACCCTTTTGTTAGAGATAACCTAGAGGCATATGGTAAATATTACAAGGAGTTAAAAATTCATGAGATACCTGGAGGTCACCATTGCCATATGCAAAGTCCTGCATTAACCTTAGAGCACATTCATGCATTTATTGGGCAGTATAAAGCAAGTTAATTGTATAATTGCACCAAATGTGGGATTATCTGCACCATTAGAGTATTTACTCCATTGAGAAACGGCCTTAGTTAGATTAAGGTTATTAAAAAAATATAATTATAAACAGGAGCTAAGAGTGGAAAAAATCTGGCTTAAACGCTACCCAGAAGGTATGCCTGAAACAATCGACCCTGAGCATTATCACTCGCTACTCGACTTGTTTGAAAAAAGTTTTGCTGACTATAGTGACCTTCCAGCCTTTACCAACATGGGTAAAGTGTTGACCTATAGTGAGTTAGACAGTGCTACAAAACGTGTTGCGTCGTACATTCAAAATGATCTTGGTCTGAAAAAAGGCGATAAAGTAGCGGTGATGATGCCGAATCTACTGCAAACGCCTGTGACTATTTTAGGTATTCTTCGTGCAGGCTGTGTAGTGGTGAACGTAAACCCACTTTACACTGTGCGTGAATTAGAGCATCAGTTAAATGACTCAGAGTCATCAGCAATTTTCATTCTTGCTAACTTTGCCGATACCCTAGAAAAAGCATTACCAAAAACCAACGTTAAGCACATTGTGGTTACCCAAGTGGGTGATATGGTGGGCGGCCTTAAAAAGCACATCGTTAACTTTGTGGTTAAGCACGTTAAGAAAATGGTGCCTAGCTACTCATTGCCAAATGTAATCAAATTTGCCGATACACTTGCTGGTAACGAAGCGAGCTATAAAAAGCCAGATGTTGATTTAAACGACTTAGCATTCTTGCAATACACAGGCGGTACAACCGGTGTATCTAAAGGTGCAATGCTATCGCATGGCAACATGGTTGGTAACCTTGAACAAGTATCAGGTTGTCTAGATAACGTGTTAGATCGCGGAAAAGAAGTGGTTATCACGGCACTGCCGCTTTATCACATCTTTGCTCTGACAGCGAACTGCCTAACATTTATGAAATACGGTGGTTTAAACGTACTTATTACAAACCCTCGTGATATGCCGGGCTTTGTAAAAGAGTTAGCACAACACAAATTTACTGCTGTAACGGGTGTAAATACGCTATTTAACGGTTTACTAAATACCCCAGGTTTTGCTGAACTTGATTTTTCAAGCCTAAAAATGTCACTTGGCGGTGGTATGGCGGTACAGCGTCCAGTTGCTGAAAAATGGCAAGCTGTAACAAAAACCAAATTAATGGAAGGTTATGGCCTAACTGAGTGTGCACCACTTGTAACAGTCAGCCCATACGACCTTGAAGGTTATAACGGTTCAATTGGTTTACCTGCTCCAAGCACTGACATTAAGCTTATGCTTGAAAATGGTGAAGAGGCAGCAAAAGGGGAGCCAGGCGAGCTTTGGGTTAAAGGCCCACAAGTTATGCAAGGTTACTATAACCGCCCAGATGCAACAGCCGAGTGCTTAAAAGACGGTTGGTTTGCAACAGGTGATATTGCAACTTACGACGATGAAGGCTTTTTCTATATTGTTGATCGTAAGAAAGACATGATTATTGTATCTGGCTTCAACGTGTTCCCAAATGAGATCGAAGAAGTTGTTGCTATGCACGATGGCGTGCTTGAAGTAGCAGCTATCGGTATCCCTCACGAGGTCAGTGGCGAACAAGTTAAAGTTTTTGTCGTGAAAAAAGATCAATCTTTAACTGAAAAAGATATAATAAAGCACTGTCGTGATAATTTAACGAACTATAAGGTGCCTAAACTCGTTGAGTTTAGAGATGAACTACCAAAAACAAACGTTGGTAAGATTCTAAGAAGAGCCTTAAAGGACGAACAAAAATAATTAAAGCCGGCATTAGCCGGCTTTTTTATGGTAAAGAAAGGGGTATAAGTGCAATATCAACTGATCGAAACTCAAAATCAATTAAATGATTTTGTAGAAAAAATAACAGGAAAACCGGTACTGGCAATTGATACCGAGTTTATGCGTCGTCGTACGCTTTACCCTGAAGTTGCACTTATTCAAGTATACGATGGTGAGCATTTAGCGTTAATCGACCCACTGGCTGAGTTGTCGCTTTTTGATTTTTGGCAAGTACTTAAAAACCCAGAGGTGTTAAAAGTATTGCATTCACCGTCAGAAGATATTGAAGTGTTTCAAAAATACGCTGGCTTTGTACCAACACCGCTGTTTGATACCCAATTTGCTCTACAAATACTAGGTCATGGAAACTGCATGGGCTTTGCGCACATGGTTAAAGAGTTGCTTGATATCGAAATAGATAAAAGTGAATCGCGCACTAACTGGCTACAGCGCCCACTAACAGAAAAGCAGCTAGATTATGCCGCTGCCGATACGTACCACTTACTGCCTTGTTTTGAAATTATTAAAAAACAAATTGATGAAGCTGGCTTTTTTGACATCGTGATCAGCGAAAGCGAGTTAGTCGCGCAAAAACGTGCTTACCAACCACCTGCAGAGCAGCTTTACAAAGATATTAAAAATGCTTGGCAATTACGACCGCACGACTTAGCTGTATTGCGCGAACTTGCCGCATGGCGCCGTGAAAAGGCAGAGCGCAAAAACCTTGCGCTTAACTTTGTGGTAAAAGAGCACAACATGGTTGAAATTGCTAAGCGTAAGCCTGCAAGTTTAAATGCGTTACGCAGAGTGCCAGGTGTTGAGCCAATGGAAGTGAACCGTTCAGGCGTAGAAATTTTAAAATGTATTGAGCGTGGTAAAGCCGTTCCTGTAAGCGAACAACCTGCACAATTAAAACGTTTAATTGATTTTCCGGCATACAAAAAAGCGGCTAAAGATATTAAACAAAAAATTACCAAAGCTGCAAAAGAGCAGGGTATTCCTGAAGATGTATTGGCTTCTAAAAAACAGATTAACCAGCTGATCAGCTGGAATTGGAAGCTCGATGCCGATGAGCGTAAAGCCGCATCAAAACCAGATCTATTCAACTCATGGCGCTATGAGTATGTGAAAGACGTACTTAAAGAGTGGCAAAATTAAGTAACCATCTCAAAGGGCTTTTTCTGCTTTGATTTGCATTAAAAGCCCTGAAACTTACTGCGTTTACGCGTTACCTCTAACCAATGCAGCAAGTTATTATCATATCGTTTAAGTCGTTGTTTTTGTTTCGACGTTAAATAATAAAATGGCGCGAATATAAAATAGCCATGACCAATGATTACCACACAATTAAAACCATATTTAGAGTATTGTTTAATTAGTTTAGTTTTGTTTGGCTCAATATGAACACTTCCAAACGCTGAACTGTAAAAAATTCCATGACGACATATAGTCAGCTCATTTTTACTGCTCAACACTAATAAAATAATTACTATTGATGTAAGCATAAAAGCCAGCAAAAGTAGGTCATAAAGTGGATGCTTTTGGGATGTCGCTTTTAGAATAGACAAAGTTAAGACGGCTAAAGTCACGAGGAACGCAAGTGTGCTTTTCTCTGAACTCTTCCTTAAATTCAATACTTTCATTCTCAGTCCTTGAGAGGCTTTTTTAATATAGTACTTCGCTACTTAGATAAAACAATCTGCCGAACAAATGAAAGTAAACGCTATTTTTAATGTTTTATTATTAATTTTTAATGCTGTGTTTTATTTAGCTTGTTGAAATTAAATAAGATGTTAAAAGTGAAGGGTGTAAGAATATATGTGAAATAGGGTGGTAGAATAAGTTTCGTTATATATCTTCATTAAGGATTATGAGTCATTGAAATGGCCAAGCTGTTCTTAGCACATATTTTTATTGAAATGAACGACGCGAGTATATTAATGTATTTAACTTTACATAAAAGATTTTAAAAAACTTGTGATAGCAATACCTTAAGTAATTTGTTAAAACTATATCAAAGAGGTAAGCCACATAACAAACCGCTGTAGATCTGGGAGGAACATGCTGGGATTAAAGAATGTGAATCGTCCTCGCTTGTTAATATAGTCACCCTTTTTGTCCCTATGCGAGATGGGTGGTACATTTAAGGATATTCCCGCAATTAATTTTGACGTTGGTATTTTTAAAATATAAACAGATGCATTGAACGGAAATTTAGGAGTGCTTTTGTGAAAGGGACTGCATTCATTCTTCTCATCGTAGCAGTTTTCGGTATTCTAAAACTCATTGCTCCGAAGATTGTGGAGTTTTTGCCTGAGTGGTAAATGGACTTATTTTTCTCATTGTATTTTTAGTTTTGTGTTTTCAATTTGGGCGATTTATCTTTAAACACCGAAGAAAGGACGATTAGCTGTTCGTTTTAAAGCGTATAACAAACAATTTAAGCCGTCGTTCGGTCGTTTCCACAGTTAGCTTACGACACTTTAGAAATAGTAAGGAATAAATTTGCTTATTAATTTTCCCAAGGTGAGTCCGACTATGCGGACTTTGTTTTCTTTAAGTGTGCTGCTAATTTTAGCTGCGCTGTTTTACTACGTGGGTCAACTTAACGTTATAAACTCAATATTGTTAAGTTTATGCAGTGTATTTCTAGTAGCTTGCTTTTTAGTTTTATCGCGTTGGAAAGCATATATTAATTTTTTGAAGCAGGTCGGTGAGAAAATCGAACGTGATAGGTTTTATAGAAATGAACACACGGTATCGGCGGTACCATTCAAAAGCCTACCAATAGCAGTTCATGCTTGTATGGATGATTCGGCCTTATTAATCAAAAAGGCAAATAGCTATATAGCTGTTAATGTTGAAAATATTCACTCGTTTGAGCCAACGGAATATTGTGGGCATCCAATTGCAAAAGTAGTTTTAGTTGAGCAAAAAGATCTGGAGTTTCCATTGTATGTACCTTGGAATGAAGAAATGGCGCAACGTACAATTTCTGAGTAAAGCTTAGAATAGAGCAATCTCACAGTACGTTTGCTATTAAACTATCTAATACCAACCCGCAATAATACTTAATCATTTTGAGGGATTAAACCTGTCGCTAACTGCGTTAAAAATTTCTCATTTAGAACAACTAAATAACGAAATTTTTGCCTTGTTATCAACGAGGTTTTATTGCCTTAAAATAGACTACTTAATTAAGCGGGTTGGTATAAGGAAACAGATTATTAGAGCTATATGCATTAAGTAATAATTGCGTGTATCTAATAGCTACACTACAATATGTGTATCAATCAGATACACAGGAGTTCACTATGGCTACTAAAACAGCACCAATAAATATGCGAGTAGAGCCATCAGTTAGAGATATAATAGATGCTGCAGCAAGTTTAATGAAATTAGACAGAACCGTTTTTATCCAAAAAGCTGCATTAGCTGAAGCACATGAAGTTATTTCTAATCATAGAGACTTTATTCTGGCTGAACAAGCGTATGATGCTTTTGAGCAGGCGCTAACTGCTGAGCCAATAAAAGACAAAGGAATGAATGAGCTATTGAATAGGAAATCACCTTGGGAATAAAGGCCCCAGAATTACTGACAGATGAGCATGTGTTAGATGTGTTTAGTTGCGGTAAACCAGAATTAGACGACTGGCTTATAAAAAAAGCGCTAAAAAACCATAAAAGAAATAACACTAGGGTGTATGTGGTTTGTGATGACAATAATAAAGTAATAGGATACTACGCCATTGCTATGGGGTCAGTGCAAAGAGAAAGCGCTTTGTCATCTCTCAAAAGAAATAGCCCCAATCCAATCCCTATGGTTGTTCTGGCAAGGCTAGCAGTTGATGAAGGATATAAAGGTCGTGGGATAGGTGTGGGCTTATTGAAGGATTGTGTCTTACGCTCTGTACACGCGATGAATGTTGTTGGTGGAGCTGGAATCTTAGTTCACGCTCTCGATGACGAAGCAAAGGCATTTTATAAAAGGTTTGGATTTAATGAATCGCCGATTGATGCTATGACTCTAATGGCGAGAGTTATTGATATCGAAGCTTCACAGACATAAAAATATGTTTTTATATAGCGCGGAGTAGTGAAACTGTAATATTAAAAATCAATGCTTTAACTCTCTCCTTCAAATTAAATCCAAGCCATGAGCTCACGTGTTTAAAGCGAGCTCATTCCTAAAAAACCTTATAAACCAAGTAAGATCTTATCTAAGTTTTGTTTTGATTTAGCAACGCTTTGTAGTGGGGTTAACCCGTTTGGATATTCTTCTTGCTCAAGCACTAACCACTTGGTGTTGCCGTGCGACTCTAAAGTATCGATGATGGCAGGCCAATCAATGTTGTTTTCGCCGATAATAGGGCTCATGTTGCTTCCCTCAATCGTACGTACTTTAATGTGCGTAGCAAGCGTGCGGTTAGGGTACTTTTTAATAAAGTAGATTGGATCTTTAGCAGCATAATTGACCCAGCCAATATCTAACTGCAATGGCATGGTCTTGGGTGTATTAGTGGCAATGTAATCCCAAAACGTTGCATTATTAAAAGCATTAAACTCTTTATTATGATTGTGAAAACCGATCTTCATATCAAAGCGGGTCGCATAATCACTGACTTTAGTAAGCTCTTTAACTAGAGATTTAACTCCCTCAGGGTGCCATGCTCTTTCATCCCAAGGTACATAAAGTGTAGTAACGCCAAGGGTCTTGTAAAACAGCAGGGTGCTATCAATAGTGTTTTCACTGAGTGCATCAAAGCCTATATGGGCACTACTGGCAACTAAGCGTAATTCACTGAGCTCTGCTTTTAAGGCTGCTGGATTATTTGTGTATGGGCCAAAGTCTCCGGCAAACTCCACGCCGTCAAACCCCATTTCGGCAAGAGACTTAAGCGTACCATGAAAGTCATTTTTTAAGGTGTCTTTGACTGACCATAGCTGTACACTCACGGGCAGTTTTGCGAATAATTGACCACTAAATACAAGGCTAATAATGAGCAATAAAATGCGGGTTTTAAACATACTTAAATCCTAAAAAAGCAGGGGAGTGACCCCCTGCACTGTGTTACAAATAACACAAGGGGGAAAGTTAATCGGTATAGGCGTACTCACTTAAACCAAGCTCAGCTAAAACCTGATCTAAATGGGCTTTTGCTTCATCAGAAGGGCCAGGGTAATCACCTGCAATAGGCACATTACCAAGGTAACCAATGTCTTTACAGCCCTCTGGCGTACAGAAAAAGGCAGCAAGCACTAACTCTTTAAAGCGTAAAAAGGCTTTACCAATTCGCTGAAATTGAGCAGGTGTTTGCTCGTTTAAAAACGCAATATCGTCTAAAATCGCGCGATGTTGCTTTTCATTAAGTGCAACAAATTGCTTTTTAAAACGAAGTTGTGCTTCATCGTTAAGCCATGCTAATGAATTTAAAATTTTAATTCTATCGCGTTGCTGGCCTTCATACGGTGCGCTCACCCATTCATTAATAACAGCCGGTACTTGTAGCTCACTGGCTGAAGGAATAGCGCCTTCGCGCGGTACAATGTAATCAGATAAAAGCGCTACTAACGTAAGCTCGTCTGCTGTTAAGGTCAGCGGCCAAGGTGATTCTGGTGGCATCACTAAATTTGGATCTTGACCATAGCCTTTAGCGGTTACAGGCTTGATATCTAAATCAGGCCAATGCTCTTTTGCAGAGACAGCAACGTCATCTTCCAGTGCTTTTGTGCAGCCAGCAGTTAAACCAACCGCCGAGCCCGCAGCTAATAGACCAAGCCATTTTAAAGACTCACGGCGGCTCATGTTAGAAACATAGTTATATGAGTCGTGTTCGTTACGATGATGCATAATTAAAGTACCCCGTTATCAATTTGTTGAGCAAGCCAAGTTGAATTACGCATTGCCAGTGTCATGATGGTGAGCGTACAGTTTTTATGAGGGTTAGAAGCAAATACACCCGCATCCATTACAAATAGGTTATTACAATCCCATGTTTGACCCCATTGATTGGTGACAGAGTCTTTCTTTGAGCTGCCCATTCGAGTGGTGCCCACTTCGTGAATGATTTCGCCACCTTTTGAAATTGCTTTTTCAGCAGGCGGGAGTTCGCCAACGGTCGCCCCCATGTTTTCTAGGATTTGCTTCGCGGTCTTTAAACCATGTTCAATTTGCTTTAATTCTCTGTCAGACCACTTAAAGTGGAACTTTGATACCGGAATACCCCATTTGTCTTTAACGTTTTCGTCAATTTCCATGTAGGTATCTTTGTTTGGTAACATCTCGCCACGCAGAGCAAAACCAACATAAGAGCCATATGCATCACGAATTTGCTGTTTAAGGGCTGGGCCATAACCTTGTTTATCACCCGATACACCTGAGCCTGGTTGTCTAAAGCCACCGCCAATTTCAAAGTGATAGCCACGTGGGAAATCTAATTCATTGTTAGCTTGTGCTTGATGACCCCACCAAGGAATAAATAAGTGATTAGCAGTATGTCCATCTTCGTTATAACGTGGGCGACCTTTGAGTGCCGGGATTTGCGCACCTAACCATGCACCTGTCGAATCCATCAAGTTTCGACCTACTTGGCCACTTGAGTTAGCAAGGCCTTTTGGGTGCTTTTTATTCTTTGAATTTAATAAAATACGCGCTGATTCACAGGCGCTAGCCGCTAAGATAACCACATCGGCATCAATAGCGTGCTCGGTAACTGAATGTTTATCAACATAGGTGACGCCAGTGACTTTACCTTGCTCATCAACTTTGACTGATTTAACCATGGCATCGGTAATGACTTTTAAGTTACCTGTGGCTTTTGCCATCGGTAATAGCGATGTCGTAGTTTGGAAAGCTGCGCCAATTGAGCAACCAGAGCCACAAGGTGTTGCATAAAAACAAGCCATGCGATCATCTTTAGGGCGGGTTAATACCGCGCGATGCATAGGTACTGCTTGAATGCCCATTTTCTTTGCAGAAGCGGCAATTAAAAGCTCAGGAACACGCGGCTTTGGTGGCGGCTGTAAAATACCTGGTGACGAGTCTGGCATATCTTCATGGCCTGTATTGGTGCCACATACACCCACAAGTTCTTCGGTTTTATCGTACCAAGGTGCTAAATCAGCGTATTCAAATGGCCAGTCGGCACCGTGACCATCTCGGCTTTTGCCTTTAAAATCGTGCTCACTAAAGCGTAATGAATAGCGGCCCCAGTGATTAGTTCGACCACCTAACATACGTGCGCGCCACCAATAAAAGTCGCTTCCTTTAGCACTTGTGTATGGCTCATCAGGTACTTGCCAGCCGCCATCAACGGTTGCATCGTAAAAGCCAAAGTTTTTGTCTTTGTTACCTGCACCCATAAGTGGGGCTTCGTTGTTACGACGAAACATCGGGCTTTCTGTTTTCGGGTCATAATTACGACCTGCTTCAAGTAATAACACTTTGTGGCCAAGTTTGGTTAACGTATATGCGGCCATTGCACCGCCAGCACCAGAGCCAACAACTAATACCTTATGTTTAAAATCAGACATATTATAGCTCCTTGATTTTTATATTTTTAAACCACACTTTGTCACCATGGTCTTGAAGCCCAATATGACCTTGTTCAGCCGTTGCAAAGTTTTTCCAAGTTGCAAACTTACTGCCTTTAACAAGGGTGTTCCATGTTGTACTGCCAATCACAATGCTGGTGGTGCTAATACCGTTTTGCCAAACTTGTAAGTGGTTGTCTTGCATTTTAATGCGTACATGGTTCCAGCTATTTGCTGGTTTGTGCGCCGCAACTGGCGCTGCAAATAAATCGTAAATTGACCCAGCTAAGTGCGAGTCAATTTCGGTATCTGGGTGTTCTTCGTTATCGATGATTTGAATTTCAGGCGCATGAGAGTAAATCATCTGTCCTGTTTCATCAGCTAACACAAAAATACCGCTATTGCCTTTGGTAGAGATTTTCCAATCAATCTGTAATTCAAAGTTTTGGTACTGTTTTTTAGTAAGCAGGTCGCCACCACCTTTGGTTAATGTCATAGCGCCATCTTCAACGACCCATGCAGGATTTAAAGATTCACTTTTAAAATTACGCCACTGCGACATATCTTTGCCATCAAATAATAACTGCCAACCAGCTTGCTTTTCTTGTTGTGTTAGCTGATTGTCAGCCGCATTAGCGAGTGCACAGCTACTAACGGTGAGCATTAAAGTCAGTGCTTTAAGAGATTTAAACATAGTGTTCCTCGACGATTTACTTGCTTAAGACGCACATTTTTCGGTGCGTTTGTTGTTATTAATTACTAAATGCAACCCAATGAATGCGACGATTAAAACAATTGGGAAGATCAGTAGGTTTTGTAATACAGCCTGTCCGGCTAAAATTTCAATTTGTTCTGCGCTTGCGCCACTTGCCTGTGCCGTTGAGCGTGCCGTATCTATCCAGCTACCAATTACAGGGTTCCAGATGCTCATAGCAAACATGCCTGCACCGCCCATTAACGACATACCCAGCGCCCCTGACTTTGGAATGTATTCTGCAACGCAGCCAAGCATGGTTGGCCAAAAGTAGGTAACGCCAAGTGCAAATAATATGGCCGCTATATAAATCATGCTGCCCTCGGCTTGGCTCATCATGAAGATACCTAAGCTTGCACAAATGGCAGAGCCAAGTAATACACCGGTAGGGTTGAGCTTATGCACAATAGGGCCTGCAAAGAAGCGACCAACTGCCATTAGGCCGGTGATCAAGGCTAACACCACCATAGGAGAGGCACCCGATGAACCTAAAATACGCTCAATCCATTGTTGTGTGCCAAATTCAGTGGTTGCGGTAAACGTCATGCAGGCAATTAAAAAGATGTATAACGGCGTAAATAAGTGGCGAATATTGCTGCTGGTAGAGTGAGTACGTGTATCAAAGCGTGGAAACTGCGCTTTGATCAGCATAGCGCCATAGATAACCGTAGGAACTAAAATTAACGCTACTTGCCATTGCCAGTTTAAACCTGCTCCCGACATAAAATTCGACGCAAGTGCGCCAATCACAATGCCACCTGGGAACCAAACATGAAAACGGTTTAACATAGTGGTGGTGTTTTTAGGGTACATTTCTGCAATCAGTGGGTTACAGCCAGCTTCAACAGCGCCGTTGGCAAAACCAATTAAAAAGGTAGAAACCAGTAAGCCCCAAAAACCATCTGCGGTGATGGTTAAAACAAGGCCAAGTAAATGACAGATAAACGCTAACGCCACTAACTTCTTCGCGCCGATGGCATTATAAATAATGCCGCCGACCATAGTCGCAACCGGAAAGCCTAAAAATGCCATGGCATTAACCCAGCCTAATTCGGTATCGGTTAGTCCAAATTCACTGCCAAGTTGACCCAAAATACCAGCTCGAATGGCAAAGGTCATAGAGGTCACAATCAGTGCTATACAGCAAAGCCGAAAGACTATGCGGTTATAATTATTGTTGTCCATATTGTGTGTCCTGTGTGTTCTATTGTTGTCGGTTTATAAACCTAAAATTCGATTATTACGCTCAGTGTTTGTTGTGCCACTGGCAAAATCGTCAAAGGCTTTGTCTGTTGGGTTTATTAAGTGTGCTTTAATAAACTCAGCGCCTTCTCTTGCCCCATCTTCTGGGTGCTTTAAGCAGCATTCCCATTCAAGTACAGCCCAACCATCAAAACCATATTGAGTTAACTTGCTGAAAATTTGCTTAAAATCTACTTGGCCATCTCCTAAAGAACGAAAACGCCCTGGTCGGTCTTGCCAGTTTTGAAACCCGCCATAAACACCTGAGCGGCCATTTGCGATAAATTCGGCATCTTTGACATGGAACGCCTTAATGCGCGAATGATAAATATCGATAAACGCTAAATAGTCGAGCTGTTGCAGTACGAAGTGGCTCGGATCATAAAGAATATTCACGCGTGGGTGATTATTGGTTGCCGCTAAAAAGCGCTCAAATGTCACACCATCATGTAGGTCTTCACCCGGATGCAATTCATAACATACGTCCACACCATGCTCGTCAAAGCAATCTAAAATAGGCAACCAACGCTTAGCTAGCTCACTAAAGCCTTGTTCAACAAGTCCTTGTGGACGCTGTGGCCACGGGTAAAAGGTATGCCATAAAAAAGAACCCGAGAACGTCGCATGGGTTGTTAAACCAAGGTTTTTACTTGCTTTAGCAGCCATCATCAGTTGCTCTGTTGCCCATTTTGTTCTCGCTGCAGGGTTGCCTTTTACATGCTCTGCGGCAAAGTTATCAAACATTTCATCGTACGCAGGGTGCACAGCAATTAACTGGCCTTGCAAATGTGTTGATAGCTCTGAAATTGTAAGTCCATATTCCATGGCAATACCAGTGACTTCATCGCAGTATTGCTGGCTTTGAGCTGCTTTTTCTAAATCGAAAATTTCAGGGTTTGAGGTTGGTAATTGAATCGCTTTGTAACCTAAACCGCTTGCCCACTCGCATAAACCTTGAAAGCTATTGAACGGGGCTTGATCTGAAATAAACTGCGCCAAAAATATTGCTGGCCCTTTGATTTTATTCATTCTTTATTATCCAATCTGTAATTTGTGCCATTTAGTATCTTGTTTAGCTGAAGCAACAACATGCTCAATAAACGCCATACCACGCACAGCCTCATTGATGCCTGGCACATCAAATGCTGAATTTGTTGCGTTATCGCCTTGCTTAAATGCATGGATCTGCGCTGCAAAATTGCTGTAAATGTTTGCAAATGCTTCAAGGTAGCCTTCTGGGTGACCGGCAGGGGCGCGCAGGGCATTTTGCGTGTCAGGGTGTAATTCACCTACGCCCGCTCTAAGTAATGTTGCGGCTTGATTGTGGCCTCGTAGCCATAAGCTATTTGGCTCAAGTTGCGACCATTCAAGACTGGCTTTATCGCCATAAATTCGCAGACGTAAGTTGTTTTCATCGCCAACAGCAATTTGGCTTGCCAGTAAAACGCCTTTACAACCATTATTGAATCTAAGTAGCACAGTGCCATCATCATCAAGGGCTCGGCCTTCAACTACATGGTTTAAATCGGCGCAAAGCTCGGTGATTTCGAGAGCAGATACATATTCGGCTAAGTTAGCTGCATGCACGCCAATATCGCCCATACAACAACTAATGCCAGCCTTACTGGTGTCTAAACGCCAGCTTGCTTGTTTTGAACCCTCGTCTTCACTTTGAGATAACCAACCTTGGGTGTACTCAACAATGACTTTACGTATGGTGCCGAGCTCGCCTGCTTTTACGCGATGCTTGGCTTCTTTGACCATAGGGTAACCGGTGTAAGTGTGGGTTAACCCATATAAAACCTGCTGCTTTGCAATGATGTTTTGTAATTGCTCTGCTTCTGCGAGAGTCAGTGTTGCAGGTTTATCTGAGAGCACATGAAAACCATGTTCAAGCGCCATTTTCGCGACCGGAAAATGCAAATGGTTTGGGGTGACAATAGCCACAAAATCAATGCGCTCATCCGCGGGTAACTTTGCTTCTTCGGTAAATAGCGTCTGGTAACTGTCGTAGCAACGGCTGCTATCAAGCCCAAGTAGTTCGCCAGTTGCTTTACATTTGTTTGCGTCTGAACTGAATGCACCTGCAACAAGCTCAATCATTCCGTCTAATCGCGCTGCAATTCGATGAATAGCGCCAATGAAGGCACCATCGCCACCGCCTACCATTGCCATGCGGATCTTAGCTTTGCTCATCTTAAGCGCTCCTAATTTAAATAGCGTTTGCTACTGTTAATATCATGTTATTGATAATAGGAAAGCTTAACCAATAAGCGCTAATAAAAATTCGGTTGACAATGAAACAAAATCGGCGTTTAAAATATATAGGGCTGTTCTTTATTGAGACAAAATTAAGCGATGGATATTCAAGAAATAATAAAAAAAGCTGGCGTAAATCAGCTAATTGCTGCATTTGATTTACTGCCAGATATCCTCTTTTGGGTAAAAGACACAGATAGTAGAATCTTGCATTGTAATCAGCATTTTATTGAGCATCAGGGTTATAAAACACTGGAGCAAATATTGCTAAAAACAGACTTCGATTTTTCGCCAAAGCACCTCGCGTTTCAATACGTCAATGACGATAAACGAGTGATGGAAGGCTATATAGTGACTGACCGTTTAGAGCTCAACCAAACCCAACAAGGTGAGCTTGGTTGGTTTTCTACATCAAAGCATGCTTTAAAAGATCACGATGGCAATGTGATTGGCACTTACGGAGTGACCCGACATTTACAAAAAACCTCAAAAGCGCTTTCACATGTAAGGGCAATTGAAGAGCCGGTAAAATTTATTCGCGAGCATTATCATCGTCAGATTAGCATTGATGAATTAGCAGAGCTTGCGCATTTGTCGGTAAGTGCTTTAGAGCGTCGTTTTAAAAAGCACTTAGCAAAAACACCTAATCAATTTATTAACGAAGTACGCCTCGAAAATGCCCGCAAGCTACTGATTGAAACGCAACTGCCCATTTCACAAGTGGCCTATCAGTGCGGGTTTTCTGAACCGAGTTACTTCAGTAAACAATTTCGGCGTTTGTTTGGCGAAATTCCCTCACAAATGCGCTCGCAATTAGGTGATTAAATTGCAGCTCTTGCCATTAAAATAGCCCCTTGCTCTGCACTGGCAAGGGCGGGGGTTAAATGCGCTTTACTGGCATCAGATAAGTAAAGCGTGATAGCACTAGCAATACCGCCCATCAAAGTAACGTTTTCAATAGCTTGTTTTTCAAAGTAAGTGATATAGCGGGTAATGTATGCGCACGCTTCATTGATTAATTGCTGACAAAAAGCATCGTCAGAATGGCTAAAAACGAGCGGCGCAAATTTGGCAAGCTCTGCAGGGCGCGCTGATATTAAACGCTGACTTAACGCTTGGCTTGAGTCGCAGTTAAGCTGGGTGAGTAGGGTATCTATTGCAGCTGAACTTTGCGCAACACCATCAAGCACTTCAAATGCTTTACGGCAAAGTTGTAAGCCTAACCAACCACCACTGGCACCATCGCTCAGTAATAATCCGTAACCACCTAATTCGCTAAATTGGTTTTGCTGCTGGTAGCCTGCGCAAAAGCCCGTACCAAGAATAATCACCGCACCATCATGGTGTTGATGTGCGCCTTTACAGGCAATCAGCATATCTGTTGACAAGGTAAACTTAGCAAAAGGGTGCTGCCATTTGGTCATAGCTTGGTAAGCTGAGTCGATATTGGCACCGGCAAGTCCTGCATGCGCATAAGTGTTTTTCAGCTCGCTTAAGGTAAGCCCTGCCTCACGAAAAGCAAGTTCAGTAGCGTGAAGTATTGATTCTTGGCTTTGTTGGCAGCTGGTGGCCACGTTTGCTGAGCCACTTATGGCTTCGCTAAGTAGTGAGCCGTTTTCGTTTTCTAAACGAACTTTACACTTACTGCCGCCGCCATCAATACCTAAAAAATACGTTGCCATGCTTAATCCTTTGAAAGAAGCTTATTGATAGCCTCAGCATTAATCGAACCATTTTCGTTGTGCACGCATGAGTGTACATGCACAGCCGCCTTTGCTGAATGGTTTTTTATTAATTGCCAAAGTGTTGCCGCGTTTTCTAAAGTAACGCCACCACCCATAACAATTTCTATCTGATTAGCGCTGTGCACTAAGTATGTGTTGAGCTGATTTAGACCATCTGCAGCACTTTGACCGCTTTGCCATGGCGTGCCTGCTGTTAAGATGCGGTCAACTCCTAAGCTAATCAGTTTATCAAGTGCGCTTAACGGGTTTGTAAGGGTATCGAATGCACGGTGAAAGGTCACCATCAGGCCATGCTGTTTGGCTGTGGCAACTAAAGAGCGGGTCACTTCTAAATCAAGTTCGCCGTGTTTAACTGCCCCAAATACCACGCCATGCGCTCCCGCATTCGCTGCCATTGTTATTTGTTTTTGCATTACGTTGTGACACTCAGCATTAACAAAAAAATTACCTGCTTCGGGGCGTATCATCACCACTAACTCTGCGCTATGAGTCAGGCTTTTTACAGCGCAATCAATTGCTTTAACACTTGGTGTTAGGCCACCTAGGTGTAAATTGCTGCACAATTCAAAGCGTTTTGCGCCTAAGTTACTAGCCACCGAAATGTTGTTAGTAAGCTGCTTAAAGCACCCTTCGTTTAGGCATACTTCAAGAAATTTACCATTGTTCATGGGCGTGTTTCTACCATATCTATTACACCTATTTTTTAGTTACTCAATTTGTGAGTGATTAGTAAATATATGAAATCGAAAATTCTTATTTATTATCAATATATTATATTTATTTTAAAGTTTGGTTTTCTGAGCCTGTTAACTCAAATTCGCTGAGCTTAACTATAATTCAGAAAATCTAAAAATGAATATAAAATATTCCTAACGCCGATTTTGTCATATCTCTCACCGAATTTTTATTATCACTTTTTGACCACTCACCCTATTCTGAATTTGAGTTTAACAAGCTGTTAACTACCAATAATCAGTTTAAAAACCGACAACAATAAATCGTTTTTGCAGGGGCTAAAGGCTCTTAAACAAAAACAGAACACACAACTGGAGATAGGCATGGGCAAGCAAACTGTAATAAAAACAAATGGGCAAGGAAGGCATTTTAAGCGTAATGCAATTTTGATTTCGCTACTGGCGGCCATCAATACAAGTTACGCGGCAGAGCAAGCAAATGATGATGTAGAAGTGATTGAAGTACGTGGTATTCGTTCTTCAACCGCAGAAAACTTAGCAATAAAACGACTTTCAACGGCAACAGTTGATGCAATCACCGCAGAGGATATTGGTAAGTTTCCTGATAAAAACGTCGCTGACTCATTGCAACGTGTATCGGGCGTTTTGATTGACCGCGACGGTGGCGAAGGTAGCCGCGTGAGTATTCGTGGTACGTCACCAGATTGGACTCTCACCCAATTAAACGGTAACTATATTGCTTCATCAGGTTCTGGTACTCCTACCCGTAGTTTTAATTACACGTTATTGCCTTCAAGCATGATCAAAAGTGTAGAAGTGTACAAAAGTGCAGAAGCACGCATCGATGAAGGCGGTATTGGTGGTACGGTTATTTTACACACCCGTAAACCGCTTGAGATGGAAGCAAACTCAGGGGCGTTAAGTGCAGAGGTGACTTACGATGATGTGTCTGAAGACACTAAGCCGCAAGTCAACGTGCTGTATTCTTGGAAAAATGACAACGAAAACTTTGGTGTACTGGCCGGTTTTACTCGTCAAGATCGCACCGTAACAACCATCACGAACAACGCATCACACTGGCGTTTTCACTCAGATACCGTTGAAGGTGCAGAGCGCCCGGCGCTGGTAGACCAAGCTACTGGCGAAGTGTACAACAATGTGTGGGCACCGCGTGCGATGAGTGTTAATAACTCAAACCAAGACCGTACACGCGATGGTTATCAAGTGGCTGTTCAGTGGGCACCGAGTGACAGACTTGATTTAAACTTTAACTATTTTGGTGCCAAGTTAGGCTACGACCAAACAGGGCAAAGCATTACTTTTGCCGAGTGGAACGATAACCACAACCCGTATTACGGCATTGTGCTTGATGGCGATACAGTGGTTGCCTACGGTAATGGCGATAATGGTTTACTCAATGATAATAACTGGGGTGATGCCGATGTAAATGGTGGTGTGGCTGTTCGCCGTGGTTTGTTATCGCCGCAGTTAACAGGGCGTGAGCGTTTTGGCGAGTCAAAATCAAATACCTATGATTTTGAAGGCACATATTATGGCGATACTTACAGTGTTACAGTAAAGTTTGGTCATACTGAAGCTGAAGGCGGTACTTCAAAAGAAACCTACGCCAATATTGATGCGCGTTTAGGCTCAGTAAACAGCTGGTTATGGTCAATTGAAAACGGTAAACCAAGCTACGAAGTGTCGACTGATTTAGCCACCGATAAAGAAGCATATCAATATTACGATTGGTTTGACTCATACTCATCTGAAAATGAAGACTCAGAAGATTATATTCAAACAGATGTAAAATTTGACCTTGATGGCAACTTTTTCACACGTGTCTATGTAGGTGCTAAATACCGCGACCACGAAATTAAAGGCATTCGTAACGACTTTCGTTGGGATGACGGTATAGCGGATAACGGTGGCTACCGCGGCTACCTACCAGGGACTGAGTGGTTCCATAATCCAGATTTTCACCCAGATGCACCAACATTGGTAAGCGACCATGTAGTTGATAACAGCGCGGGTGATACAGGCGCATTTAACTTTTTAGCGTTTGATTTTGGAGCCCTTGATAACTACTTAAAAGAAAACTTTAGCCAGACTGTAGTGCCAACACTTTCGGGCACCTACGCCCTTGAAGAGAAAATTTGGTCTGTTTACACCCAAGCTGATTTTGAATGGCAAGATTTCCGCGGTAATGTCGGTGTGCGTTATGTGAATACTGAACTAAGCACCTTGACCTACGATGATGTCATTGGTCAAGACGATGACGACACGGATCCAAACGAGCGCAGCAGCGATGGCAGTGAAGTATTACCAAGCTTTAACCTTGCATGGGATGCAACCGAAAATCTTGTGGTGCGATTTGCAGCAGCACGCACTATGGCAAGAGTGAGCTATTCAGACTTAAGCCAAGCAGAGTCATACGGTCCTCCAGTGAACATTAACTCGCCAGATTCATGGACTGGCCGTGGTAATGGCACCTCGGTAAACACAGGCCTTGAACCTATGTTATCTGACCAATTCGATTTAGGTATTGAATGGTATTACGGCGATGGCTCTGCACTGGGTGCGACATTATTCTCTAAAGATATTTCTAACTTACCAATCTCGACCGTAGAAATTGTAGAGCGTGAACACGATTGTTGTAACGGCCCAATCGAAGTCGAAATGAACACCAAAGTGGGTGGGGGTGATGCAAAATCAGAAGGTTTAGAGCTGTTCTTCCAGCACTCATTTGATAATGGTTTTGGTATTTTAACTAACTATACCTACACAGATACCAGCACCAGCGAAGTCTCGACAGACGGGCAAAAAACAGAGGCTGAAATACCAGGCACCGCTAAGCACCAATATAATGTGTCGGTGTACTTTGAGAATGACGACTTTAGTGTTCGTGCGTCGTATAACTGGAAAGATGACCGTGCCAACGGAATTCACCAAGGCTACAACTTATATACCAAAGACTATGGTCAGCTAGATGTGAATGCCTCGTATAACCTAACAGAGGATCTTTCGTTTACTGCGTCAGTGGTGAACCTAACGGAAGAAATAGAAGAAGGATATTGGAAACAAAGCAATCGCTTTACCTATAACCAATATTCAGGCCGCCGTTTTTACTTAGGCGCAAATTATAATTTCTAACCCAAGAGATGTTGTTTGTTGCAACCTAAAAAGGTACTTTTATTAGAGTACCTTTTTCTTTTTTAAGACAATAATGATTAAATTTGTAGCAGCTACAGAGCAAGACAAAGCTTATTTACTCGACTTAAGATTGAATACCATGGTTGAGCACTTAGAAAATCAGGGGTTATTTTTATCACTTGAGCAACATCAAGCAAGAGTGGCAGAGCATTTTGAGCACAGTCATTTAGTTTTAAATGATGGGCAATGTGTAGGCGCAGCCAAGTTCATCGTGAGTGACCAAGCAATCAGTTTATTACAGCTACAAATTGCACCTAAAGAGCAGGGCAAAGGGTTAGGCACTAAGGTGTTAGATGCACTAAAAGCACAAACAGCAGAGATTAATTTAACGGTGCTAAAAGCCAATCCAGCGTATGGGCTTTATCAACGGGCAGGGTTTAAAACTCTAGGCGAAGACGACTATGAGTTTCATATGCAGTGGCAGAAATAAAAAAGGGCGCTGTTAAAAAACTAAGCGCCCAATTTTGACTATTTCTTTTCTTCGTCAGGTAAGGTGACGTTTAGCTCAAGTACTGCTAAGTCATCTTCGTTTTGGTCAAACTGCACCTGAACTGCATCAGTGTTTACATTCACATATTTACGAATAACATCAAGGATGTCTTGTTTTAGCTGTGGTAAGTAATCTGGTGTACCACGCTGTGAACGTTCGTGCGCGACAATGATCTGCAATCGCTCTTTTGCTAATGACGCACTGCTTTTCTTTTCTGAGCGGAAGTAGTCAAGTAAAGACACATTAACCTCCAAAAATCCGTTTAAATAAGCCTTTTTTCTCTACGTCTAAGAAACGAAAATCAACAGTTTCGCCTAATAAACGATTGATTGCATCTGTGTATGCTTGGCCTGCATCCGATTCACCATCAAGGATAACCGGTTGACCAGAGTTCGATGCACTAAGTACAGCTTGTGATTCAGGAATAACGCCCAGCAGTTTAATCGCTAAGATTTCTTGTACGTCTTCTACCGAAAGCATTTCGCCTTTTTCAACACGCTCAGGATTATAGCGAGTTAATAGTAGATGTTCTTTTACGCTTTCAAGGCCTTCTTCAGCACGTTTTGATTTGCTGTGTAAAATGCCAAGAATACGGTCAGAGTCACGTACTGATGATACTTCTGGGTTCGTTGTTACAATCGCTTCATCAGCGAAGTACATTGCCATCATTGCACCAGCTTCGATACCCGCTGGAGAATCACACACAATGTAATCAAAATCTTTTTTCAGCTCGTTTAGTACGCGCTCAACACCGTCACGGGTTAGGGCGTCTTTATCACGGGTTTGTGAGGCAGGTAAAATATGTAGCTTATCAACGCGCTTATCTTTAATAAGTGCTTGATTTAAGTTAGCTTCGCCATTGATTACGTTTACGAAATCATAAACAACACGGCGTTCACAACCCATGATAAGGTCAAGATTACGTAGACCGATATCAAAGTCGATAATAACGGTTTTAAAGCCTTTAAGCGCTAAACCTGTGCCAATCGCAGCACTCGATGTGGTTTTACCAACACCACCTTTACCAGAAGTAACGACAATCACTTTTGCCATGAGATTTATCCTTTAACCAAAGCTGAAATTTCTAATGAATCATTTTTTTGTTGGATTTGTACTGCGCTGCCCCAGTGTTCACCTTGTAGAGAGTCGCTGATCCAATAACTACCATTAATCGAAACAAGTTCTGCTTCTAATTTTTGGCAAAATATATTTGCTTCGTTGTAACCTTTAGCCCCTGCAATTGCACGGCCGCGAAGGGTGCCATAAATGTGCACGTTGCCATCGCTAATCACTTCGGCGCCATGACTTACAGCACCAATTACGATTAGGTCGCGGTCTTTTGCATACACTTGCTGGCCCGAACGTACAGTGCCATGAATAACTTGCGCAGGCAGGTGAACGGTTTTTTCAACGATAGATGTATTTGTTTGTTGTTTAGCGGTTGCACCCTTAACGTCTTGTGAATAATTTAACACCGACAGGCCCGCAGCTTTTGCGCTTTCGTTTTGCTCTTGAGAGCCATTACAAACCCCAACAGGGTTTAACGAAAGGCCGCTTAACATTGATTTTAAGAAAGAGAAATCAAGCGCTTCATCTTGTACGTCGCTTAAGTTTTGTACGTCGCTTAAGTTGATTACGATAGGCGCACCGGCAAAAAACTTAGGTGCTTGGGCGATTTTCTCATCTAACTGCTTACTTAAAAGGGCTGTATCTGCTGAAAATAAATGTAAAACAGATAACGTAAAAAGGTTCCCTTTTAATTCAAAAATTTGTTCCGACATACACGCTCAATTGAATTGTCTGGATTAGCATTATTTAAGTATAAACACAGGCTGAACAAGGCATATACAGTAAAAATCTAATCTATTTTTTCTAACTTATTATATCACTCATGTTATAGTGTGCGCCTTCGTTAAGCAAGATATTATAGGGCCATAATGCTAACTGCGGTGTATAAAAGTATTAAAAAAGCGGATACATACCTTTTTGTAGAAAAAAGAGATGATTTCTCACGCGTACCTGAACCATTACTAGAAACGTTTGGTCAACCTAAGTACGTGATGATGATTAATCTAGCAAGCCGCGAAAAGTTAGGTGTGGCAGACTTAGACGCGGTTAAGCAAGCGTTAATTGACCAAGGGTTCTACTTGCAATTACCTCCGCCGGAAGAAAATCTGTTAACCCAATTTAAAAAAGACAAGGGAGTTGAGAGTGATTAAAAAACTTGCCGTCATTTTACTCAGTGCTTCACTAAGTACTTCAGTATTGGCAGAACAAAAGACACAAGCTGATTTTGACGTTTACGTTGCAGCATTAAAAAAAGAAGCACTTGAAAAAGGCTATGATGAAGCCTTAGTTGATCAAGCACTTGCAACAGCTAAATTCAAAAAGAAAGTGATCTCAGCTGATAAAAATCAGCCAGAAGTAAAAGAAACCCTCGAAACTTATTTACCAAAACGTGTGCCGCAATGGAAAATTGACCGCGCGCGTAAGTTATACAAAGAAAACCAAGACGTTCTTGAAAAAGTAGCCAAAGAATACGGCGTTCAGGCACGTTTTATTGTTGCACTTTGGGGCCTTGAAAGTAACTTTGGTAAAATCCAAGGTGGTCATAGTGTAATTGCATCATTAGTTACACTTGCTTTTGATGGTCGCCGCGAAACCATGTATAAAAACCAACTTTGGGCAGCGCTTGATATCTTAAAAGAGGGCCACATTACCCTAGATAAGTTCAAAGGCTCTTGGGCTGGTGCAATGGGGCAAACGCAGTTTATGCCAACATCATTTAACGCTTACGCTGTTGATTACAACGGTGATGGCCGCAAAGACATTTGGACCACAGAAGAAGACGCATTCGCTTCAATTGCTAACTACCTTAAACAAGCAGGTTGGAACGATGATTTAACCTGGGGTCGCCAAGTTAAATTACCTGAAGGCTTTGATAACGCAAATATTCTTAAGCGTGGCACTAGAACACGCAGCCAATGGTTAGAGTATTGGAAAGATTCAGAGCGCAGCCTTGCTGATTGGCAAGCAATCGGTGTTCGTAAAATGGATGGTAGCGACCTACCAAACGTTGATGTTACCGCCGCAATGGTAATGCCAGATGACGTAAACGGCCGTATGTATCTAGCCTACGATAACTACAAAGCACTTATGCACTGGAATCGCTCGTATTACTTTGCAACCAGTGTTGGTTACTTATCAGATCGCATCGGTTACCCAGCGATTAAGTAATTGATTAATAAAAGTTAGCAAGGTCCAAGGGTAAAGCTACAAGTTTTACCCGAGCAACTTGCTAACTTATTCGGCGTTAAAACGCCTCCTACAAACTCGCAAACTTTTCCATCGATAAAACATTTAAACGTTTATATTGAGTGCTTTTTGCAGTGCATCAGCGTCTTTACAGCCAAGGTATATGTTTTTTCCGTCATTTAAAGTTATTTTAACGGCTTGTCCAACTGACGCATTGTATAACCAGCCATCGTTTAGCATACGAATGCCAATCCCTTGATACCACTTTGTTTTGTAAACTGAGGTCTGTGCAATCTGAGATAATTCAACATCTTTGCTAATAATCCCAAACCCAAAATACCAACGAAGCGTTTGCTCATCGATGACTATTGTGAGCGAAAAGAACAACAAAGTAACAACCAGGTTTATCGATAATATAATTATTTTGAGGTCAGCCAGTTCAGGGGATAAAATTACAAAGGCACTAATTACTAATAAAATAATAATTAACGAGTAATTTATTTCTGTCTCTTTATACATAGCTTAATATCCATTTAAGTCAGAACGTAAATAAACGCTTAGTTATTAGTATAGCAAAGGCAAGTTTAGTTATGATTATCCATTCAAAACGCGCTAAAGCACGACCTACAAGAGTGCGCGCGAAACAAGTTTCATGGTAACGATGAATCCCGTAGGAACGGCTTCAGCAGTGAACCTCAAATATTCGGCGTTAAAACGCCTCCTACAAACTTTACTCTTGTAACTCGAAACTTTCCCCTTGAAACTCGCTAACTTATTCCCCTTTACCCGGCTTTTTCAAAATCTTGTCTTTAAAATCAAGTACCTTGCCAATGCCAGAACCCAGTTTCATTAGGCTTTGAAGTTGCTCAGGGCTTAAGCGTTGTAGCTCTGCTGACCATTTGGTTACAGTTTCCAGTAGGTCATGAATTTCTTGCATTTGCTGTTGAGCAAAGCGCTCATCATCATTGTGGGCTTCTTCTAAAATGTTATCGCGAAGCAGGCTAAGGGTTGGGTCTATCTCGCGCTTTTTACGCTCTTCGAATACGCGGTTGGCCATATCCCAAATGCTGCCAGCAGGGCCGTAGTATTCTTTACGGTCACCCGGAATATGATGCACTTTAATTAAGCGCCAAGACTGTAGCTCTTTAATGCCCATACTGACGTTTCCGCGCGAGATACTTAAAGTATCGGCAATTTCATTGGCGGTCATAGGCTCTTTAGTAATGGTTAATAATCCACACATTTGACCAATGGTGCGGTTAAAGCCCCAACGGCTACCCATTTCACCGCAGTGCATAACAAAAGCTAAGTTTTTTTCAGATAGGCTCATAATTTTTAGTATTCAAAAATTTCAGAAATTAAATGCTAGCACGCTCGGGGTATAACTAAAAGAAATAGCCACTATGCAATCTGCTACTACTAAAGTATAGATACGCCATATTTAAAATTTAAGTTATTGAATTTAAAGTGTAGTTTAATTAAATGCCGCAGTGGTTAGCTATTTGATGTGGATCAATAATAGTGACAGTTAATAAGTTTATCGTATAGGCTGAAATCCAATAATACCATGGAGGAACGTTATGAAAGCTGCAGTAAATAAAGAGTACAAAGGTAAATTAACTATCGAAGATATCCCATGCCCAGAGGTGGGAATTAACGATGTGCTAGTTAAAATTGCCGCGTGTGGGGTGTGCCACACAGATTTACATGCTTGTCATGGAGATTGGCCCGTCAAACCGAAAATGCCATTAGTACCGGGCCATGAAGGGGTAGGTACTATCGAAAAAGTAGGTGCAAACATTAAACACTTATCAGTAGGCGACCGTGTCGGTGTTCCTTGGTTATATAGTGCCTGTGGTCATTGTGAGTTTTGTTTAGAAGGCAAAGAAACCTTATGCCTTGAGCAGCACAACACAGGGTATTCAGTTGATGGTGGTTACGCCGAGTACTGTGTAGCCCATGGTGATTACGTGGTTAAAATTCCTGAAGGATTAGGCTTTGCAGAAGCCGCACCTTTGTTTTGTGCGGGGGTTACAACCTATAAAGCGCTTAAAGTGACTGATGCAAAAGCGGGTGATTGGGTGGCAATTGTCGGTGTTGGCGGCCTAGGTCATTTGGCAGTGCAGTACGCAAAAGCAATGGGCTTTAATGTGATTGCCGTTGATACCGGCGAGAGCAAGTTGGCACTAGCCAAAGAGCTTGGCGCAGACATCACCATCGACTTTATGAAGCAAGTGCCTTCAGAAACCATTTTTGAACAAGTGGGTGGGGCACATGGTGTTGTGTGTACGGCCGTATCAAAACCTGGTTTTGAGCAAGCTTATAAAAGCGTACGCCGTGGCGGTAAATGCGTACTTGTAGGTTTACCACCAGAAGATATGCCATTGCCAATTTTCGACACCGTGTTAAATGGGGTGTCTGTTGTAGGCTCAATTGTTGGTACGCGTAAAGACTTACAAGAATGCCTCGACTTTGCTGCTAAAGGTAAAGTTAAAGCAATTATTGAAGAAAAACGCCTCGAAGATATCAACGATATATTTGACGACATGCTAAAAGGCGATATCACAGGCCGAATCGTGATGACGCTTTAAGCTGAGTCAGTTAACGCTGTCAGGTTTGTTGAGTAATCAATTGAACCTGACAGTTTTTTATATGCTAAAAAGCAGGGTACAGTAACTCTTTATTGCCTCTAGATGAGTTAACGTAATTACTCTATAGGTCTGCTTTGAGCGATCCGATACAGTGCTATGCATTTAATGCTATTGGCTAAACTCCATAAATCTGACATACCACTAACTTTTATGTCATTACCAATATAAGGAACTGTGTAAATATATAGTTTTCTTGTTGTGCTTCCATATTCAAGAAAACAAGCTACGAGCGTATTTTATTTTTCTGAGTCTCTCTACTATTAATAAAAAATTATAGTTGGTAATACATTACGTTATTTGTTAAGAATAGATTTATTAATACATGATCGTGACATCTGCAGAAAGATGCGCGAAGCGTGCAATATAAAAATTATTATACGTCGAACAGGCATCACGGATGATTTTTAATAAATTCATGAGAGTATTCAAAGAAACGAAAGGGATGCCAAAGTTGTTCCAGTTTCAGCATATACTTAACTCAATAACATATTCACTGATAGTACTTTTTGCTTTCTGGCCTTGGCCAAACGGAGAGTATTCGTTGAATGGGCGCAGCCTTACTTACCAAGAATTTTGGTTAACAGGCTTGGCACCTGGTTTCCTATTATTTTGCATACTAATCATTGCAATTTGCTTCGCTTCAGTGAATAAACACTGGGCTGGCCGTGTAGGTACTTTTTTATACTGGGCATCTATTATTGCTTTCATGTCTTTTTATTCTTTAACTGGGGTAGTAATAGGTGGGGCAATAATTGCTTCTTGGGCGTACTATGTGTTCTATAGTACTGGCATGAGGCAGTTTTTTGCTCAGTCAAAAGTATAACAAACAAATTATGGTACTAGCTACCGCTCGTTGGGACGCAAAACCTTGGTGTGCGCTCTAGGGACTAATTTTAACCAAGCACAACAACACATAGTTTTTCGTTATCTACCTAGAGAGAGCCTGAATTAAATGGATTCATTGAGCAAGCTTCAAGAAAAAAATAGAATCCACTCTAAGCATCAGCGTAATGCTAGCTGGAGCACAGTTTGGGTGTTTTTACTAATGAGCCCATTGTTGTCTAGCTATGGGAGCGAATTTTACTTTTCTGTGATAAAAAACATTCAAATTGAGGCTCCGCACCCATTTAAAGTCTTATTTGGCTCGTTATGTTTTGGTTTACCTTTATTAGCTATCGGTGACTGTATTCTTTTCAAGCGCGTTAATAAATTACTTCTTTTAATTATCGCAGAAGCTTGGTTCATCTGGTTTTGGGTTGTTAATCCATTATCTTGGTTGGCTTTTTTACCATTGATTCCTGCATTTGTTATATTGCAAATACAACTCCCTCAAATAAGAACAGGTAAGTAAAGGGGTTATAACAAGACAGTAAGTGGGTAAATTAACAGTTGGCTGTTTTCATTGTTTTAAACAGTGTCAGCGAACTATAAATTTATTGATTAGGAGAGAGTTATCCATGGAAGCACTAGAAAGAATCACTGAAAGAGTATGTCGCAACGGTCATCCAGATGACCCGGAGACACCAAGACCATTACTTTCAATTGATGAGTTTTTCGAGGGAAACGATGTAGTAGGAAGCATAGGATGCAATTTAATTGATATTCCGCATCCCAATGATTTTTTAAGAGTATTTAAGGCTATTATCCACCGACCTGATGTAAAGGATATTAGAATTCAAGTGTCTGCTTTTGATGATCCAGATTGGCCATTTTCGGATACAGTGTACATAATGACCTCTGCTTCTGAATCTGAGGTAGGTTTATGGTTCCCTGAACACTTAAAACCCGACGAAATTTGGGAGGGCTTTGTTAATCAAGATTACGAGGCTTATGAAATACCCGCTGAAACCCGACCAGTAGCAGTTTGGTGGGATTAATAAGCAATTTATCATGCATTGATTATGTGCTTAATTATTGGAGCGTAAGATCCCGTTGTATTACTTACAACCTAAATGGGTCGGTAACTGTCAAAAGGATATTCAAAATTAATAAGTTAATATTGATTTGTCTTATCTATGCTTTATCGGGGTGTGCTTCTTCTAATCTGGAACCTGTTCCAAAAGGCTGGGTTTTGCTTTCGTTCGATATTGATAGCAATGGAAATCCTATTAATATCAAAGTTCTTGAGTCAAATCCGTCTATCGTTTTTGATAAAGAAGCTGTTATTGCCTTGGAGAAATGGAAATTCAAACCTAAAGTTGTAAATGGTGTTCAAGTTGCTCAAAAGGAATTGCAAGTCAGGTTGGATTTTGAGTTGAATGACGAAAATTAATAATCCAATAAAAGCTCATATTACTCATTCTTTGTTTTAAACAATCACAATAGGCTAAAAGTGGGTGCTAACCTTGAATTGAAAAGGAATTATTTTATATTCGACGATACTCGTTTCAAGCATATAAATGGAACACCATTTTGAAACTAGCTAACCTGTCGGGTTAATTTTTAAATGAGACTATACATACTCAAATTTATAAAACTTGAATGCTTACCAACCATCCAAATATGTACCTATTTCTTTACCCTTTTCAATATCCTCTTTAGCTAAATAGCTGATACGACTTTGTTCATTTCGCATACTAAATCGATGAAATGAAATACATAAAAGCAAATACATCAACCAGAAAAATAACAGAAGCCCTGTGAATAATAAGGCTTTTTCAATGAGATCAAGTCCATCCCTAAAAAACACTATTGGAATACCGATTAATGCAACTAGCCAAGTGATATAAAAAAACGATGCTTTTGCTGCAGTCTTTATAATTGTCGAATTGTAGTATTTCAATGGCAGACCTTATGGTATTTCATAACATGTATATCTAAAGTTTGGCTGTTATCCTATCAACTCTCATCGAAGTTACAGTTCAGACTGTAATAGCCTACCTAACTCTTGCAGTATTCTGCTAGTAGTGAATTAACGTAATCTGCACCAAGCTCTTTTGCTTTTTTCCAATTCTGACAAGCGGCTTCTAAATCGCCTAAGGCTTTGAAGGAGTTTGCCATATTAGCGTAAGCGCGCTGCAATGTAATTTCATCCTTCGGGATAATTTCAATTACAGTACCATAATCAGCTATTGCCCCCAGATGATCGCCGTTGTCATCTTTTAACGCTCCTCTATTTAATAATGCGCTAGAAAAGTTTGGTGCTATCTCTATCGCTTTATCATAATCAATCATTGCAGCATTAGAAGCATATAATTCATTCTTTGCTATCGCTCTCGAATAAAGAGCGTCTACGTCTTTGCTATTCACTTTAAGTGTATTTGTCCATTGCGCAATGGCAGCAGAAAGATTGCCTTGATTATAGTAATCAAAACCTTTGTTAAAAAATTCGTCTGCTGTTGTTGCCTCAAATGGCGGAAAAAATTGATTGTTTTCATCGAATGGAGCTCCAAACCCATCAAATTTTGCATCAAACTCGTACCCTCTTTTGTACATATCTAATGTCCAATACACCAAGTTATCTGCGGTTACAGGGAAGGGACTCGTTTTTCCTGATAAATCCCATACACCATTTTCGGTCTTAACTGGCTCTAAAACTTTAAATCCGTAACTATTTTTCAGAAGTAAAGCCAAATTATTTAATTTGGCTTTACTGTCAGAAAGAAAATGAAAATCGAAAGCGAGCATTGAATACGGTGTTAAGCCATTCGACTCCATGCTGAAATAAACAGAATCTGCACTATTAATTTCATCGTTATAATTTTTAGAGAACTCCGCCCATGTGAAGTATGTGTTTTCCATTGCGATTCCTTTAAATGAAACTAGCGTTGCAACTAGAAAAATTGCCTTAAAATTCACAAAATCCCTGCATAATCATCTTTCATCTAAAATCTATCATCTTATATTCAATATCAAAATCCAAACAAAAAAGCGCGGCTTAACTAAGCCGCGCTTTTTGCTATCAACTCACAATTAAAGTGTGTAGCTAAAGGTTAATTTAGCATTACGCTCTTCTCCTGGCATACCGCCTAAGAACATTGCTTTTGAGTAATAAGTTTTGTTAAACAAGTTATTTAGGTTTAACTGTAGTTTCCAATCATCTGTTTGGTATTGAATTGCGGCGTCGTATACCGTGTAGCTTGGTACGTAGCCATCAGGAATACCAAACGAGGTTGAGTTAGTGCTGCGGTCATCAACATATTGCACGCCTGCGCTAATTGTCAGTGGTTCGGCTAAATCAAACCATTTAGCGTCATAGCTTAACCAGCTGCTTGCTGTTACATAAGGCACACCTTTTTGGCGAGTATCGAAAGATGATGAGTTAGGGTTTTTCTTATCGCGGGCGTCTTGATACACCGCGTTTACGTTAAGTTTCCACTGCTCGTTTAAATCGGCATTTAAATCAAGTTCAACACCTTTGGTTTGCTCTTCACCATCGTAAAAGCTTTTTGGTACTGAGGCATCAGATACACCGGCTTCGTAATCTGGGTTGGCATACTCAAGGTTTGTACGGGCACTATCAAATACCACAAGTGATGCTAGTAGTTGATCGTCAAAGGCTTTTACACGCATACCAATGTCGTTACTGACTGACTCGGCGTCATCGCGGTCAGCTTCGTTTCCCGATACACTACCAAGCACGCTGTAGGCTGTACGACCTTTAGAGTGGTTTACAAAGAACGAAATATCATCGCTCAGTTTGTAGGTTGCACCTAGGTTGTAGGTCATACCGCTGTCTGATGTATCTGCTTCTGGTGTTGGCTCGGCGGCACTTGCACGGTAGCGCGCATCAACACCAAAGTGTTCGTAGCTTTGTTTAATACGGTTAAAGGCAACGCCTACACGGGTTGTGAAAGTGTCGTCAATATAGGCAACATGTTGAATACCCACACCCCAAGCCTGAACCTTTTTGTTGTAATCGCTGGTTTTTAGCGGATCGTAATCAAAAAAGCTGCCTTCGCCCCAGTTCGGGTTACGAATATCAAAAATGTAAGGTAATTGACCTTGGTAAATAACCTCTCCATCTTTGTTTTTAATGACTTTGTCGGCATCGTAAATTGAGTATTGTTTAAAACGAATATCGCGGTCTTCGTAGTTGGCGTTTACAAGTAGTTCGTTATCGATTCCGGCAAAGCTAAAGTCATAACGCAAATCAGCAAAGTATTGCCATGATTTTTCGTCAGCTTCTACTTGGCGGTACTCTTGGCGACGAGCGGCAAATGGGTAAAGTACATCATCTACCACTAAAGGAGCGCGCGGGTCGGCATTGATCACGCCTCTGCGGTTCCAATAAACATAGTTATAAGCACCCGTTTGGCGGGCAAAGCTTGATTCGTAATTACGGTATTGTAGTTGCTGATTTAAAAATAAATTATCTGTAATAAAGTAATTATGAGTTAACTTAAAGCGTAGTTCTTCGCCTTCGTTATCATTCGCCATTGGCGAGATAATACCGTTATGGCCAAAGGTGTAAGGTGTTAAGCCATCATTTGCTGCCAGTGAATCTGCTAATTGCTGACGTTGCTGATCGGTTAGTTGCAGACCGTTTGCCGTTGCATCGTTAATTAAATCGGCAGCGGTTACTTCACCTGCGGTTTTACCATTCACTGAGTCGCTGTTAAAAATACGAATAGGGTGGCCAATTGAATCAACGGCAATGGCATCTTTGATATAAGCGGCAGAAATCATGATGTCTTGTTTGTCGCTTAATACATATTTTAACGCACCATAAATTTCATCTCGGTCGTCTTTTAAGTCGCGGTAACCATCGCTGCGAGCAGTTTTTGCATTTACGCGATAAGCAAGGTTGTCGGTTAATGCTGCTGTGCTATCAAAGCCTAATGAGTAGCTATCCCATTGACCAAGCTCAACATTAACAATGTGCTGCTCAGTAAATTGTGGTTTCTTTTCAATAAGGTTGATAACACCGCCTGCGCTACCCATACCATATAAGCCCGTTGCAGGGCCTTTAAGTACTTCTACAGATTCAACGTTGGTCATTGAGCGGGTTGGGTTAAAGGTGTTACCTAGGCCTGCACCGCCGTACATGCCATCGTATGTATAGTTTGCACCTAAACCGCGGATCACTAAGTTATCGCCAATACCGTAGTTATTACCGGCTTGGGTTACACCACTGATGTTACGTACTAAGTCTTGTAAGTTTGTTGCGCCTTGCGAGTTGATAAGCTCTTGATCAACAACTACAACCGGGGCTGGCGTTTCCATTAGGGTCATATTTGATTTAGTGGCAAGGCCAGATTCAAGTACTACACGGTTTTGTTTGTCGTAAACGGTAATACGCTCAACTGAATCTAAATCGTTGGCGGCTGCATTGAATGCGCTTAAGCAGGCTAGAGCTAAAATTGAGTATTTATATGTCGTCATTATAGGTAAATTGTCGAAATTTTTCGGCAATGATAATGCGAGCTATTTTCATTTCAAGTTTTATTTATCTGTTTTGGGTAATTTCTTTGTTTAGATACAAGTTGCTAACAACTGGTTTTATGGTTGGTAATTTTGTTTACGATATGGATACAAAGAAGGGTTGCTGACTTCACTAATGCAAAGCCAGCATAATAGCTTATTTAAAAACTTTACCGTCTTTCATAACAAATTGTACATCTTCAAGTACTGCAATGTTTTCAAGTGGGTTGCCTTTTACGGCAATTATATCGGCTAAGAAACCGCTTTTGATTTGGCCAAGTTGATCGTCAGCTTTAAGTAGTTTGGCACTATTGATGGTGGCAGACTGCAATGCTTGCAGCGGTGTCATACCAAACTCAACCATACGCGAAAACTGCTTTGCGTTATCGCCATGCGGGTAAATCGCTGCATCGGTACCAAATACCATGTTTACGCCTGCTTTTACTGCGCGGTTAAAGCTATCACGTTGTTTTTTAGATACTTGGCGTTCTTTATTGAGGTTTTCTTCTGCAACCCCGTTTTGTTCGCCAAAGGCAAGGGTGTACTCAGTGTTGTAAATATCCATTGAGAACCAAGTGCCGTGTTTTTTCGCAAGTTTAATGGCTTCGTCATCAACAAAACTAACGTGCTCAACACTGTCTACACCGGCAACAATGGCCGCTTTAATACCACTGGTACCGTGCGCATGGGCTGCAACGGTTAGGCCGCGTAAATGAGCTTCGTCAACAATGGCGTTCATTTCGTCTTGGCTATATTGTTGAATACCGACTTTTGTGCCTTTTGAAAAAACGCCGCCTGTTGCACAAAACTTAATGGCATTGGCACCGTACTTAATGTTTTCACGCACTTTAGCGCGCACAGCCCAAGGGCCATCAGCAACGCCTTCGGCGGTGTATTTCATTTCTGGTGGTAAACGGTTGTTATCGCAGTGACCGCCAGTAACACCTAAAGACGGGCCAGCCGCCCAAATACGTGGGCCAACAATATCGCCTGCGTTAATGCCATCGCGTACTGCAATCACGCTGTAGCCTTCTGCGCCTAAGTTACGCAGCGTTGTAAAACCTGCATACAGTGTTTTTTCGGCAAAGTGCGCCGCTTTAATTGCTTTGCGCGGAATCGATTGACCAATTCGCTCACTGCGTGGCACGGTAGGGTCGCTCGTTAAATGCACATGCATATCCATTAAACCTGGCACCAGAGTCAGCTCTGGTAATTGAATATGCTTATCGCCGTCTTTTAAGCTAGGCTGTTTATTACTTTGTACGGCTGTAATTTGACCGTTATCTATACTAACAAGTGGTGATTTAATCAGTTTACCTGAATTTACATCTACCATGGCTTTTGCCGATAAGTAGGTGGTTGCGTAGGTATTTAAAGAGGTTAGGCAAGCTAGGCCTAGGCTAATAGCAAGAGCTGTCTTTTTCATTTTTATTCAAAATTGGTAAGTCGAGCCGCCACTCTAGCAATCAGCTTACAAAGTGTAAATAGACTGCGATAAGTTGCAGCGATACTTGCTAAATAGGGAACTAAACCCTCATAATTTACGCGTACTTAATATAAGGGCAGGGAAAGAATGAAAAACGTAAAACTAGCACTACTTAGTTCAGCGGTGATGTTTGCATTACTTGGTTGTAATGAATCAACGCCAAGCAACGAAAAAACAACTCAGGCAGTAAGCAAACAAGCACCAAGCGCAACGTCAGCCACAGAGCAACTTGATATATTACTAGCAGACTACTTTGAAGCAGGCCTAAAGTTTAATCCAATTGGTGGTACTTACATTGGCCGTAGCGAATATAACGACCAATTTATTGCACCTATTAGTAAAGCAAACCGCGATGAGCAGCTTAATTTTGTTAAAGAATACAAAAACAAACTAGCAAATATCGACAAAGCGCAATTAACGGGTCAGTCATTATTGAGCTACGAAATTCTAGCCCGCGATTTAGACCTTGCGATTGAAGGCGCTCAATTTCCAAGTTACTTAATGCCGATTAACCAAATGGGCGGGGCGCACAATACTTTTGCTGCGCTAGGCTCTGGGCAAAGTGCACAACCTTTTAACACGGTTGAAGATTATCAAGCATTTGAAAAACGTGCTGATGGTTTCATCGCGTGGTTAGACAGTGTTGAGCAATCAATGCGCCAAGGCATGAAAGACAAAGTGGTTCTTCCTAAGCCGCTTGCTGAAAAACTATTACCGCAATTTCAAACTCATATTGTAGAAAAACCAGAAGAGTCACTATTCTGGGGGCCAATTGCTCAGTTACCTGAGTCTTTTAGCGACGAGCAAAAAGCACAGCTAACAAGCGCATACACGGCAATGATCAGCGAGCGTTTAGTGCCTGCGTATCAAAAAATGGCTGACTTTTTAGCGAATGAATACATTCCAAATGCCCGTGAAAGCATTGGTTACAGCGACCTGCCAAATGGTAAAGCATGGTATGAGTATCAAATTAAGCAGCATACAACGCTGAGCTTAAACGCCGATGAAATTCATGACATTGGCTTAAGCGAAGTGTCGCGTATTTTATCTGAGATGAAAAAAGTCAAAGAGACTGTCGGTTTTGAAGGCGATTTAAAAGCGTTTTTTGAACACCTAAGAACCTCAGATGAGTTTTACTACGATACGCCAGAAGAGTTAATTGCCGCGTACGAAGCTGTAAAAGAAAAGATTGATGCTAAGCTACCACAAATGTTCGATATTGCGCCAAAAGCGCCATACGTTGTAAAAGCAGTTGAAGATTTTCGCGCTGAATCAGCTGCGGGTGCATCTTACCAGTCGCCAGCACCAGATGGTTCGCGCCCGGGTATTTTCTATATCAATACCTTTAACCTAAAAGCACAGCCTAAGTATTTACTTGAAACCTTGTCTATTCACGAAGCCGCGCCGGGTCACCACTTTCAAATTGCCTTGCAACAAGAAATTGAAGGGTTACCACTATTCCGTAAATTCGGTGGCTACACGGTATTTGCAGAAGGTTGGGCATTGTATGCAGAAAGCTTAGGTAAAGAGCTGGGCTTATTTACCGACCCTTACATGTGGTACGGCCGTTTATCAGATGAGCAATTACGTGCAATGCGCTTAGTGCTTGATACTGGTTTCCACGCGAAAGGTTGGACACGTCAACAAGGTATTGATTACATGTTGGCTAACTCATCAATGGCAGAAAGCGACATTATCGCCGAAGTTGAGCGTTACATTGCATGGCCGGGCCAAGCGCTGTCGTACAAGTTAGGTCAGTTCAAAATTCAAGAATTACGTGACTACGCGAGCAAAGAGCTAGGCGATAAGTTCGACATAAAAGCTTTCCATACGCAAGTTCTGATTGATGGCGCATTACCTATGCCAATTCTTGAAGAGAAAATTAAGCGTTGGGTTAACGAGCAAAAGTAGTTCAAACACGCTAAACTTTGCGCGCATGCTGGCTTTACGCTAGAATGCGCGCTGTTTAGGGGCTTTGAGTAATACCATGTTAGAAGATCAATTTTGGCTTAAGCGCTCGCTTGAGCAAATGTCACAACCCGAATGGGAAGCCATTTGTGACGGCTGTGGTAAATGTTGTTTAAACACATTTATCGACAGTGAAGACGAAGATGAATTTACCGCAACGGATCAACTTCGCGAGGGTGAAGAACTCATTTTCACTAATATCGTTTGCCAATACCTAGACAACGACACCTGTGGGTGTAGCGAATATGCGAACCGCCAAACCTTGGTGCCTTCATGTGTAAAGCTCACTAAAGAAAACCTAAAAGATATCTTTTTTATGCCGCAAAGCTGTAGCTACCGTCGCCTTTACGAAGGCCGTGGCCTTGCGTCTTGGCACCCACTGTTGAACGGTGGCAGTAAAGATATGATGCATGAGCTGGGTATTTCTGTGCGTGACAAAACAGTGAAAGACTGTGATGTAGACCTTGATGACTTTGATCTTTATGTGGCCGATTGGCCAACCAGAGACATTGATTAATGAGCGCCCTTAAAGCAAGCATTGGCTTGTTAAACCCAAAAAGCCCAACCAATGTGGGTGGGGTATTACGTGCCGCGGGTTGTTACAATGCCAAGCAGGTTTTTTTTACTGGTAGCCGCTATTTACGCGCTAATAAGTATCACACCGATACCAAAAATGTGCTTGAGCATATTCCCCTAACACAAGTTGAAAGCCTTGAGCAAGCAAAGCCTGAAGGTGCCACAACGGTGGTGATTGAGCTTGTTGAAGGTGCAACGCCGCTGCCTGAATTTAAGCACCCTGAAAACGCATTTTATGTGTTTGGCCCTGAAGATGGCTCGGTCAGTAAAGACGTGCTGAAATGGTGTGATGAAGTGGTTTATGTACCAACTATAGGCTGTATGAACCTAGCCGCAACCTGCAATGTTGTGCTGTACGACCGACTTGCCAAACTCGGTGGTATTGAGAGTTCAAACGACACCATTTGTAATAGTCGAGACACTAACAACTCACTAAAATGGCAACAAAAAAAGAGCGCTAAATAGCGCTCTTTTTAGATTCAAACTCAAAATTACTTTTTAGTAATTTGTACGTTACTTTCAAGTCCAATGCCGTTGTCGGTAATGTCTGTGGCAAAATAAACACCCACAGGTTGGTCTCGTAGGGAATCAAGCTCAGCCATTTCTTCATCACTTAATTGACCCGTTGCCGCAATCGTATCAAGTAAAGGTAATAAGATTTTTTGTACGTCGAATGCCATGTTCACAAAGCCATTTTTAGTGACACTTTGCGACTCTAAAGTCTCGGCAATCTGCGCTGACTTATCACCCGTGAAAATCACAATATGATTGCCTTTTAGGGCCATTTTTATATCAAAGTTAAGTGGCACAGGCGATGGAATGTATTCATTGATCAGTACGGCATCACCATTGGCTGGTAGTTTTATGTTCGCAAGCGGCGGCACAAAACCTTGCGCAATTGAATACAAGCCATGGGCATCAGTCGCAGATAGGGTAACGATGGCATCAAGTTTGTCTATTTGTGGGCCATTGTAGTCATCGATTGTAAATGCAGCATCTTGAACGCTCACACTCATGCCTTGAACGCCATTTGCAAAGCCCGACATCATAGCAAGGCCAGCAGTGCTCACTTCTTGCATTTCATTTTGTAGTGCGACAATTGGGCCACAGTTAAACTCAGCTGACTTAATTGCACCGGTTAGTGTATTAGCCAGTGGCAGTACTTTTGCTACATCAATACCATAGGCAACACTCATCATTTGCCCGTCAAGTCCAGTGGTATGTTTTGGTACAAATCCACGCACGGCTTGTAGTGTATTAAGTAAGTCTTGATCTGTGCTTTGCAGTACTGCTTTTACGTCAAAATCGGCGTAGTCGGCGGTAATACGGGTTTTTGTTGTGCCAGATACTGTTGCAGGCCATTTAGCGGCAATAGCAGCAATATCATCTTGACACTCAGGTGTTGAAATCATTGCTAATGCGTTTGATTGCTGGGCTTTATCAAGTAGCTCTTTAAGCATCTGGTGTAAGCGAGAGTCTTCTTTGCCTGTTACAGCATTGGCGATACGTTGATGATCAACAAAGCCAACCGAGTTACCATCAAGTGAGAAAGTTTTAATAAGCTCAGGTAGTTTTTTAGTCTCAGCCAGTGATTGAGCCGGTTTTTCTACGCCAAGGGCAATACGTAAATCTTGATCGTTAGAAAGCGCAGTGGTTAGCGTGATGGTAGCCCAATTGTTGTGAGTTGATGCAATTAGGTTGAAGTTATCTAAGCCTTCAAGCTCAATGGTAAAGCGTGTGTAGCTTACGCCTTCAAGGCTTTCAGTTGTATAAGCAATACCGGCTTCATCAGCAGATTGTTTAATGCTATTGATAATGCTGCTTTGATCAGCGACCTGAAAACGCACAATCGGCATTAAACCTTGCGCGTACATCATGCCTTTGTAGTCATCACCAAAGCCCCAAATCGATTTGAAGGCATCGTAAGAGCTCAGTGATTGTTGGTATTTTTCCATCAGTGATGCAAGGAATAGGGCATTCTTATCATCAACTGTTTTAAGCTCAGCAATGATGGGCGTTAAATCGCTCGTGCCTTTCATTGCATCTGGCATAAGCGCAAAGTATTTACTGTACGGAAACGGTTTAAGCTGACCATAAAAAACCGCCGTATCGGCAGGTACGTATGCAAGCTCAGGTAAATCTACATCAACACTGGCTTTATTTTGTGAGTACAACAACGCACCTGCAACAATGGCAATCGCGCCCCCAGCAAGAAGCTTATTATTCATAGGATGAATTCCTTTTTCTTTAATTAGTTAAAAAACATACCATGAAATTTAAGCACTCTCCACTAGAGTGCTTAATAGATTTGTAAGCAATTATGAGCTGTTATAGAAGATCTTCGGCGCTAGGTAATGATGCAAATGCACCATAACGGCTTACTGCAAAAGCGCCGGCCTTCGCTGCGTAAGCAATGGTTTGTTCGATATTCGCTGGAGTTTGGCAAAACGCTTTAAAGCTTTGTTTGTTTTCACAGTGCTGACCAATCTTTGACAGCATACCGCCAATAAATGCATCGCCTGCGGCTGTGGTATCAACCACTTTTGTAGCTGGTGGGCTAACTTGGCCTTTAAAGTCTACGTGGTAAAAGCTGATTGCTTCGCCGCCATTGGTAACTAGCAAACAGGTTACACCGGCCTTTAAAATGGCATCGATAGTATGCTCAAGTGGCATTTCTTGATGGCTTTTTTGATTTAAAAACTCAAGCTCTTCAAATGAGAGTTTTACGATATCTGTAAGAGAAATAACGTGCCACATTCTATCAAGCGTATGGCGCATACTTGGCCATAGATTTTCGCGCAGATTCATATCAAAGCTACAAATTGCACCGGCTTTTTTGGCCTGAGTTAAACCATAAATTGTTGTTTGATAGATGTTGTGCTCAGTCAAACTGTTGCTGCATACATGCATGATGGCGTGATTTGCAAACATTGCATGGTCAAAATCGTCTACGCGATATAGTAAATCAGCAGCTGGTGGGCGATAAAAGCTAAACGAGCGCTCGCCACTGTCATCAAGTGATACAAACGCCAATGCTGTTTTAGCCGCATCGGTGAATGTACAGTACTGGGTGTTTACCGCATGCTGGTCAAGCTCTTGTTTAATAAAGTGACCAAACATATCATCGCCTAACATGCCGCAAAAACTGGTGTTTAGGCCTAGTTTTGCTGCTGCAACAGCCACATTGGCAGGTGCGCCACCTGCGTATTTGGTAAATGACTCTGGTTGTTTACCATCTGATAAAAAGTCGATTAATGCTTCGCCAAAACACACTAAACTCATTATGCATTCCTCAAGGTTAAGGTTCTTAATACTTCGTAGCAGGCACCCATAGTATGGTAATCGGTTTTACCTGCTGGCGATTTTTCGTCACTGTATGGTTGGTTTTGTGCTGATAAAATGCGATACCACGCACCATATTGGTGATCTACCATATGTTGCCAACTGTACTGCCAAATTTTTTCGTACCACTGCCAATAGCTTTCGTCATTTGTGGCATCAGCGAGTAGGGCTGCTGCGGCTAATGATTCGGCCTGCACCCAAAAGTATTTATCGCTATCACAGATTTGTTTATCTGGTGCAAAGCCATAGAAAATGCCCCCATGTTGCTGATCCCACGCGATGCTGAGTGTCTCATCAAACAGGCTTTTAGCGCGCTTTACCAGCCAAGGTTCATCAATATGGCGGTTTAAAATAAGTAACAGTTTTGCCCACTCAGTTTGATGACCTGGTTGAAATCCCCAAGGCCTAAATAAATGCTGCGGGTCATCTTTGTTGTAATCTAAATCGATTTGCCAATTTTTAGAGTAGTGCTCCCACACCAACTGCTGGCTGTGGGCTGCCAGTTTTACTGTAAAGGTTTCGGCAAGCTCTGTAGCACGTTTTAAATAACGGGTCTCGTTGGTTGCTTCAAAACACATAAGTAAGGCTTCGCATAAATGCATATTGGCATTTTGGCCGCGATAGTTATCTGCACAGCTAAAGTCGGTATTTTGCTCATCTAAATAGGCATTATGCTGTGGTTCAAAGTAGTGCTGCTCTAATAAATCCCAGACCTGCGAAATGGTATTTTTGCAGTCGTTCACCCCTGCTTTTAATGCAACCGCGTTTGCAAGCATTACAAAGGCAAGCCCGTAGCAATGGTTGGTGTCGTCTAAAACAGTGACTGCGCCGTTATCACCTTGCTCAATAAGCCAAGCATAACCACCAGATGCTTGTTTATGCGCATGTTCAAGGTGGGCTAAACCATGTTTAGTGAGGCTTAAATATTCTGGGTCTTTAAACTCGATATACGCCATAGCGTAATTAAACACAAAGCGGGTGCTCGACACTAAATGGCGAGTGTGTTTATCGTAAATCGCGCCATTATCTTTAAAGAACTGATAAAAGCCAGCTAAACCATGGGCTGAATGATCAACACAATGGGGGTGATAAAAAGCAAGGGTATCTTGGATATGCTGCTTAAGAAAATCAGGGCTTTTAAAGTCAACTTTGGCCATGGGTTATTAATAAATCTGAGTACATCTTGCAACTATAGCAGGAAATAAAAATATTGGAACGTTCCTAGTAAATCTTTGTGCTATTTTTACTTCAATGTGTAGAATCAAAGGTAACTTGTTAACGGAGTGAAAACCACGTGAGTGAAATTAATACAAACCAATCGTTTGTCGCCGATGGTTCGCAGCAAAATAAAAACTACCTGCTACCACTGACAGCAATGACAACCCTGTTCTTTTTGTGGGGTTTCATTACAGTTTTAAATGACGTGTTGATCCCGCGCTTAAAAGGGGTATTCGATTTAACCTACACAGAGGCAATGCTGGTTCAGTTTTGTTTCTTTGGTGCTTACTTTATTGTTTCGCTACCTGCGGGTATGTTGGTTAAAAAAATGGGCTACAAAAATGGCGTACTAACCGGCTTAGTCGTGGCATCAATTGGCTGTATGTTATTTTACCCAGCGGTTGTTGTGCATGAGTACTGGTTATTCTTAGGTGCGTTATTTGTTCTAGCAGCAGGTGTTACCGTGTTACAGGTATCTGCTAACCCATATGTTGTAGCGTTAGGCCCTGAAAAAACGGCGTCGTCACGTTTAAATTTAGCTCAAGCACTTAACTCACTAGGTACCACAGTTGGTCCATATGTGGGTGGTATTTTATTCTTTGGTACAGCAGGCACGTTAGCTGCAAACGCAGCAACTGCAGAATCTGTAAAAGTGCCTTACCTTATGCTTGCAGCAGCACTACTGACTATTGCCGTGGTATTTGCCTTCTTTAAATTACCTGTGATTACAGAGCATACAGAAGAGCAAGACTGCAAAGCGAAAGGCCACAGCCTAGCCGAAGCACCTCATTTAATGATGGGTGTTGTAGGTATCTTCTGTTATGTAGGTGCTGAGGTTTCAATTGGTAGCTTCTTAGTCAACTACTTTGGCGAAGAACACATCGCTGGCCTTGAAGAGCATGCGGCTGCAAGCCTAATTGCTTATTACTGGGGCGGTGCAATGGTGGGTCGTTTCATTGGCTCTGCAGCACTGCAAAAAATTGCGCCTTCAAAAGCGTTATTCTTTAATGCCATGATGGTTATTGTATTGCTGTTAGTGACTATTTTCACTGAAGGTGATGTGGCGCTTTACTCTGTACTTGCGATTGGTTTATTTAACTCAATCATGTTCCCGACTATTTTCTCTGTTGCTATTGAAGGTTTAGGCTCACTAACCAGTAAAGGTTCGGGTTGGTTATGTTTAGCAATCGTTGGTGGTGCCTTAGTACCATTAGTACAAGGTGTAGTTGCTGATACAGTAAACATCCAACAAAGCTTCTTTGTACCAGTGATTTGTTATGCATTTATCGCTTGGTATGGCTTAAACGTTGTACGTTTAGCTGATAGCTGGAAAAAACGCATCGGCTAAAAATAACAATTAATAAAAACCCCGCACTGAGTTGCGGGGTTTTTTTGTGCCATTTTTTTGCTATAGCGAACAAAACTAGATGACAGAATGATTTAATGAATACGTATTCAGGGACGGCTTAAGTGATAATTTATAGGAACGTTCCAATTGGTTTTTGCTGCTTTTTTATCAATGCGACTTAAGAAGTGGAATTGGCTGCCGTTAACAAAGTAATTGATTTTCAAAGAAAGCGTACTTTAATAAAAGGAACGTTTTTCTAGTTTTAGCTTAATTTTATAAGACAAAGAGCTTTAAATTTGTTAAATATAAAGAGGCTAACAACGAAAAAAATAACAAACAGGTTTGTCATGCAAAGCACTCTTAAATTTACCACCAAGGTAACTGTGGCTGCATCACTGGTTTTAGTGATAGTGCTCGGTTTATTCACCATTAATAACTTCATCTCTATGCGCAGCCAAACGCAGGAGCAGCTTTCGCTCGTTCTTCAAGAGATTTCTCAGTCAGTGTCGCAAAACATAGCTAACTGGTTAAATGCTAAGTTAGCGATTGTTTCGTCAGTTGCTGATACCTATCAACTTGGTGATAGCAAAGAGCTTACACTTACGCAGCTGAACACAGCCGACAAAGCGGGGAGTTTTAAGAATACCTATATCGGTATCACTGATGGCACCTTTGTATTAAACGACCAATCTGTTGTCTTACCGCCAGACTACGATGCAACAACACGTCCGTGGTACAAGCTTGTTGAAAACAAAACAAACACTGCCTTTACTGCCCCTTATATTGACGTAACCACCAATGAACTGACTATTTCAGCTGTAGCGCCTATGCAAGCAAATGGTGTATTTAGCGGGGTTGCAGGTGCCGACATCGACATGAAAACCATTACTAAAATCGTCAACGAAATTGACTTTTTAGGGTTTGGTTATGGCTTTTTACTAGATAGTGAAGGGCGCATTTTAAGCCACCCAGAAACTAAATTTAACGACAAAAACATGAGTGACTTATTCGGTAAAAGCTTGTCGTTACAATCTGAGTTTGTAGAAGTACAGGTAGGTGGTTTAGACAAATTGGTATCGTTTACCAAAATCAAAGGAATTCAAAACGTTGATTGGTATTTAGGTGTGGTGATCAACGAAGAAATTGCTTATTCATCTGTAGCCTCATTTAGAAATATGGCGGCTATTTACATGCTAATGGGTATAGTGGCGATTGTATTAATGATGCAGTTTTTACTTCGCTATTTAATGCGTCCAATGCAACGCTTAAACGATGCAATTAAAGATATTGCGCAAGGTGAGGGCGATTTAACCCGCCGTCTTGAGGTTGAAAATAATGACGAGTTTGGCGAGCTAAGCCATTACTTTAATGCGTTCATCGAGAAAATTCATACATCAATCGAGCAAGTTAAAAATACCACCGTTGAGCTTGAGCGCTTAGTTGAGAGTTTAGTTAACCAAACTCAAGGCACGCTCGACATGTATGCTGACCAAACAAAACGTACTGATAATGTTGCAACTGCAATCAATGAGTTGACATCGAGTGCGGTAGAAATCTCAAATAGTGCAAGTAATGCGTCAACGTTAGCAACCAGTGCTAACAGCCAATCATTACAAAGCCAATCTGCATTAGCTGACAACTTATCAGCTATTAATGCTTTATCTCGTAATATGGAGCAGGCGCAAAAAACCATTAATAGTTTAGATGCACACACTGTAAGCATTGGCCAAGTCCTTGAAGTGATCAAAGGTGTGAGTGAGCAAACTAACTTGCTAGCACTTAATGCAGCGATAGAGGCAGCACGTGCGGGTGAAGCGGGTCGTGGTTTTGCGGTTGTAGCCGACGAAGTACGTCAACTTGCGCACCGTACACAACAATCAACTCAAGAAATCGAAGACACCATTTCTCAGTTACAACAAGGCTCTGCGTCTGCCGTTGAAGTTATGACGGCCAGTATCCGCGACAGTGAAAAGAGTGTTGAGCAAGCTCATGTAGCAGGCGATAAAATGGCTGAGGTAACCCGTGCCATTGAGTCAATTGATGAGGTGAACCACAGTGTTGCCAATGCCACGACTGAGCAGAATCAAGTGATTCAAAGCCTAGACAGTGACATACACTCAATTAGTGAGCTTTCAAATCAAGGTCAAAGTAATCTTAATAACACCTTGAATGAGTGCACTAAATTGAAAGCCCAGTTCTATGAGCTAGAACAATTGGTACTTAAATTTAAAGTTTAGTTGTTAAGAGACTGCTATTTTGGATCAAAATTGGCTTAATGCCATTACGTTAAACAGTGTCGACACGGCGGATAAACAGCGCCGTGCCTTCACGTTATTTACCATGGCTTTTTTTGCCATCGTATTAATCACTTCGTTAGTGTTATCTAACTATCAAATTTACGCCTTACCGCTCACTATTATGCTAGTGGTGAGCGATATAACTATTGTACTGTGCATGCTCTATTACTTTCGTACCGGCGCGTTGGTGTCTATTAGTTGCATTATTTTATCGATTATCTTGCTGCTCTGTGTGGCTTTGGTGTACACCGGCGGCAAAGAAAACACCGCTTTATATTGGCTTATGTTTTACCCCATTGTGGCTTATGTCACCTTAGGGTTAAAAGTAGGCAGTGTGTTGGTTGGGATTATGTATGCTAGTGCAGTTGCACTGCTGTTTAGCCCCAACTTTGGCCAAGCGCATTACGGGCAAGTTGAAACTTCACGCTTTTTAGCCTCTTTCACTATGGTGATTTTGTTTTCTGGGATCAGTGAATACTTTAGACAAAAAAGCCATCAAAAAATTGCTGACATTACCTTAATAGAAAAACGCGATGCATTAACAGACCCACTAACAGGGCTTGCCAATCGTCGTTACATTTATGAGCATATTCAGCCGCGCCTTGAAGCTGAAGCGGCTAATTACTTACCTATGTCGGTATTATTGATTGATTTAGATAACTTTAAATCACTAAATGATACTTATGGTCATGACTTTGGTGATCAGGCATTAATAGCCTTTACCTCTATGCTGCACGATAAATTACGTGGCACAGATATAAAAGCCCGTTATGGCGGCGAAGAGTTTATTATTTTGCTGCCAAAAGCGGGGCTTAACATTGCCCATGCCGTGGCTGAAAAGCTGCGTAGTTATGTTGCCGAAAAACAGATCCCTTATGATGTGGGGCAGTCTGTGACTATTACGTGCAGCATTGGTATTGCAAGCCTCGAACGAGGCAGTCAATTTAGTAAAGCGATTAAACAAGCAGACGACAACCTCTATAAAGCCAAAGCAAAAGGGCGTAATGTAGTGGTATCTGATTTAACCGAGATAAGCTAAATGGCAAAGCTAATTTATGTATACGACCCGATGTGTAGTTGGTGTTGGGGCTACAGAGAAACCTGGTTAAAACTCCAAGCTGCCCTTGGCGATAAACTGGCTATTGAATATAAAGTGGGTGGCCTTGCGTCTGATTCAGATGAGCCAATGCCTAAAGAGATGCAGCAGTTTTTACAGCAAACATGGCAACGTATTGAACAGCAGCTTGGCACGCCATTTAATCATGAATTTTGGCATACCGCGAAACCGCGTCGCTCTACTTACCCTGCATGCCGTGCTGTGCTTCTTGCAAGGCAGCACAATAAAGAATGTGAAATGCTACACGCCATTCAAAAAGCCTACTACTTAGATGCACAAAATCCATCTGACATCAGCACTCTTGCAAGCCTTGCTGAGCAAATAGGGTTAGAAAAAAACGCATTCATTAACGAAATTGAAAGTGAAAAAATAAATTCGTTACTTTTGGCCGAAATAAACCAAGCCAGAAGCTTACCAATCCAAGGCTTTCCGTCTTTAGTCCTTGAAAATAAAGGCCTCTACGCTGCTATCCCTGTTAATTATCAAGACTGGCAAAGCACTTATCAGCAAATCCTATCCCATATTTAGTTCCCGAAACCCTGCAACTTTTGCCTTATCTTTGCGCAATATAAACTAATTGTTACAGCTGTCATATTTTTGTATTTTTTGCGCAACATGCTTGTCATTTTTCATCGTTATCCTTTCGCACAATAAAACAACCCAACTAGCAAATTAAGCTAACTTAACGAGTAAAGGTGTATGCGATGAAAGGCGTTAAACCACTGATTTTAGCAGGTATTGTAGCGGCATCTGCAGCAGTACATGCAAACGATCTAGATAAAGTAATTGATAAAAGCAGCGAGATAAACAAATCTGCAGCGCAATCACAAACTAAAATCGACAAGATTGCAGATTCAATGCAAGGTCGTTTACAACAATTTAAAGCCCTTAATAAAGAAATTGACGGCTTAACTGTTTATAACGCGCAACTTACTAAGCAATTAAATAACCAAATTGCAGAAATGGACGCGTTAAACGAGTCAATGGATCAGGTATCAGTTATTGAGCGTCAAATTACGCCGTTAATGATGCGCATGATCACAGGTCTTGAGCAATTCGTTGCACTAGACGTGCCTTTCTTAACTGAAGAACGTAGTAAGCGTATTGCATCATTAAAAGAAATGATGGACCGCGCAGACATCACTTCAAGTGAAAAATTCCGCCGCTTACTTGAAGCTTACCAAGTAGAAGTTGATTACGGTCGTACTATCGAAGCGTACACATCATTACTGAATGTAGATGGCCAAGAGCGCGAAGTGGATTTCTTACGCATCGGTCGTTTAGAACTTATTTATTTAACACGCGACGGCAAAAAAGCAGGTAGCTGGGATAAAGAAACAAAATCGTTTGTTGAATTACCAGATTCTGCAATCAGCCAAATCAATAAAGGTTTACGCATTGCTCGTAAGCAACTTGCCCCAGATATGTTAACACTGCCAGTCCACGCTGCTGAATAAGAGGTTTGAGATGAAATTATTGACTAAAATGACAAAAATGGCCGTGTTTGCAGCTGGCCTTGGTTTTGCTGGTAGCAGCCTAGCGGCTGAGCCAATGGATTTAGACTCATTACTAAAAACATTAGAGCAAGGAAAAGCACAGCAAAGCGCCGAAAATAAACAACGTGAACAAGAGTTCATGGCACGTCAAAACGAACAAGTACAAATGCTTAAAGATACACAAGCAAAACGTACTGCAATGCTTAACGAGTCTGAGCGTTTAGAAACTCAGTTTGAAGAAAACGAAGTAAAGCTAGCTAACTTAACAGATACACTTTCTAACCGCATGGGTTCACTTAAAGAGCTATTCGGTGTGTTACAACAAGTAGCGGGTGATTCAAGCAATAAATTCATGACGTCAGTTGTTTCTGCAGAGCTTCCTGGTCGTAGTAACTTCATGGATGAGCTAGCACAAAAAATGGGTTCAACGTCAAAGCTTGCTTCTATCGATGATATAGAAAAAGTATGGTTTGAATTACAACGCGAAATGACTGAGCAAGGTAAAGTATCTCGCTTTACAACAGATGTAATCGTTGAAGGTGGCAGCAAAGCACAAAAAGAAGTGGTGCGTGTTGGTGCATTTAACTTAATCGCAGACGGTAAATACCTTGAGTACACACCGGCTACAAATACAATCAGCCAGCTTACACGTCAGCCTAGCAGCCGCTTCACAGCAACTGCAGCTGATTTACAACAAGCAAACTCAGGTGTTGTACCGTTCGCACTTGACCCTACAGGCGGTTCAATCTTAGGTCTTTTAGTACAAGCACCAGATACTGAAGAGCAAGTTCACCAAGGTGGTACGGTTGGTTACATCATCTTAGGTGTTGGTTTAATCGCTTTACTAATCGCACTTGAGCGTTTTGTATCTCTAATGATTATGGGTAGCAAAATCCGTCGTCAGCTTAAAGATACTGTGGCACGTGATGACAACCCACTTGGTCGTGTAATGAAAGTGAAAGACCAGTACCCAGATGTAGCGTACGACACGCTTGAGCTTAAACTAAGCGAAGCTATCATTCGTGAAATGCCAAAAATTACTCGTAACCTGACGCTAATTAAGATTATCTCTGTGGTAGCACCACTACTTGGTCTACTAGGTACGGTAACCGGTATGATTAACACATTCCAAGCGATTACCTTGTTCGGTACAGGTGACCCTAAACTAATGGCGGGTGGTATTTCTCAGGCACTTGTAACAACGGTACTTGGTCTGGTTGTGGCTATCCCAACAGTATTCTTATACACACTTCTTAACACGCGTTCTAAAAACATGCTGTTGATTTTACAAGAGCAAAGCGCAGGTATCATCGCAGAGCGAAGCGAGAAAGGAGCATAAATCATGGTGCTATTGATTGATGCAATCAATGCTCTACGTGATTTCCTCGACACAGGTGGCCAAGTTCTCTTGGTCATCGGGGTCCTCATCTTCGCTATGTGGTTATTGATACTTGAGCGCTTTATGTACTTCTTTGGTGGCTTTAAACGCTACAAGAAAGACGTAAAAAGCACTTGGAGCAATAGAGCAGAGCGTAACAGCTGGAACGCAGAGCAAATTCGCCAAGCGATGATTTCACGCGCTGGCATGCAACTAAATAATAACCTTGCGCTAATCAACGTAATGGTTGCGTTATGTCCACTTTTAGGTCTGTTAGGTACCGTAACCGGCATGATCGAAGTATTTGATGTAATGGCAATCACAGGCACAGGCAGTGCACGTTCGATGGCATCAGGGGTGTCTAAAGCCACTATCCCAACAATGGCCGGTATGGTGGGTGCACTTTCAGGGGTTTTCGCATCAACGTTTTTACAACGTCGTGCAAAACGCGAAGTGCAATTACTTGAAGACAACATGGTCTTAGACCACTAAACGAATTTTAGGGTGATGTAATCATCACCCACTAGGAGACTAACAATGAGAGCGCCACTAGGTAACTTATTTCAAGAAGACGACGCTGAAGAAATCAACATGACGCCAATGCTAGACGTTGTTTTCATCATGCTTATCTTCTTTATCGTAACAGCATCATTCGTAAAAGAAGCCGGTATTGATGTAAACCGCCCGGAAGCGGCAACGGCAGTGAAAAAAGAGCGTGCCAACATCTTAGTTGCTATTTCTGACAAAGGTGAAATTTGGATCAACAAACGCCAAGTAGATGTTCGTGCAGTACAAGCAAATATCGAGCGCTTAAAAGCTGAAAACCCACAAGGTAGCGTGGTTATTCAAGCTGATAAGAAAGCCACAACCGATGTACTTATTAAAGTAATGGATGCATCGCGTGCTGCAGGCGCATTTGATGTGTCGATTGCTGCGCAAGAAGCATCATAAGGAATGTGAGCGATGCGTTATATAGTTGCATTAATCATCGCTGGTATCGTGACTGTCATGCTGTTTTTAGGCATGCAGGCACTGATCACCGGTGGTGAAGGGGCCATGTCTGAGCCCGTAAAAGGAAACGTACTTGATTTTGTTCGTCTGAAAAAAGAAGAGACAGTGCAAAAGAAAGAACGTAAACCGCAAAAGCCACCAACGCCAAAAGAGCCACCTCCGCCAATGGAATCACCGCAAATGCAAAACAGTGATCCTAACGCGAGCAATGCCAATTTTGACTTTGGTGCCAGTGTTGAAGCCGACGTTAACTTAGCTGGCGGCTTAGCCCTTGAATCAAGCGACGGTGAATACTTACCGATTGTAAAAGTAGCGCCTGTTTATCCGCGCCGAGCTTTATCGCGTGGGATCGAAGGCTATGTGATTGTTGAGTTTACAGTAACCAAGCAAGGCACAGTACGTGACCCGAAAGTTATTAAAGCTGAACCAGAGTCACTGTTTGACCGCGCTGCGATGGATGCAGCACTTAAATTTAAATATAAACCGCGCGTTGTTAACGGTGAAGCTGTTGAAGTAGCGGGCGTACAGAACAAAATTTCTTTCCAAATTAACGGTTAGAAAAGAGGAATGCGATTATGAAACCTTTAAAAGTTGCTGTGATTTGCGCGGCTGCTTTCACAAGCAGCCTTGTAGTCCCAAGCGTTGTTAGCATGTTACCAGGTGTTACACTGGCAACAGCTTACGCTGAGGAGCAAAAAACCAAACGAGTACCTGCACTGCGCGAAAAAGTGTATAGCCAATTAGCACGAGCACAAAAGCTGGCTGATGATGGAGATGCAAAAGCAGGGTTAGAAGCTCTTGATAGTATTCAAGAACGCTCTTCAAGCATGAACTCATATGAAATTGCCATGATGCATAATTTCTACGGTTTTATTTACTACAACGAAAACGACCTTGATAAAGCAATTGCGTCGTTTGAAAAAGTAGTAAACGAAGATGCGATTCCAGAAACATTACGTGTAAGCACCACCTTTAGCTTAGCGCAACTTGCAATGGCTAATAGCGATTACGAAAAGGTAATCAAATATTTAGCACAGTGGGATGTGATTAACGACAAGCCTAAAACAGATGCTTATTACGTATTGAAATCTCAAGCGTATTATCAGCTTAAAGATTACCAAAAAGGCATTGAGAACATTAACCTAGCTATCGCAGAAGCCGACAGCAAAGGTGAGATGCCAAAAGAAAACTGGTTAATCTTACAACGTGCAATGTACTACTCACTTAATCAGTCTGACAAAGTGGTCGAGGTACTTGAGCGTTTAGTTAAGCTTTACAACAAGCCAGAGTACTGGGTTCAGTTAGGTGGCATGTACGGTGAAACGGGCGCAGAGAAAAAGCAATTAGCGATTTTAGAAGCGGCATATCAACAAGGTTTCATGAAATCTAAATCAGATTTACGTCAATTATCACAAGTGTATTTATACAACGGCCTGGCTTTTAAAGCGGCGAACGTGATGAGTAAAGCAATGCAAGACGGTGTCGCTGAAAAATCAGCGAAAAACTATGCCTTTGTTGCAGAAGCAATGGTACAAGCAAAAGAAGCTGAAAAGTCACTTGCTTACTTTGCAAAAGCCGCTGATTTAGTAACGCACGGTCAGTACGAACAACGTATTGCAGAGGTAAGCATTAATCTTGAAAAATACGAAGAAGCAGCGGATGCAGCACGTAAAGCCCTAGATAAAGGCGGCTTAGAGTTTGAATCAAATGTGTATGTTGCCTTAGGTATGGCGCAATACAATTTACAAAACTTTGATGCCTCGATTTTAGCGTTTGAGCAAGCGGAAAAACACAAAAAGTCGCAGCGATTAGCTGAGCAATGGATCAAGTATGTGAAGCGTGAAAAAGTGCACGCCGAAACATTACGTACCGCTTTACTCTAAATCGTATTCAACAGGTAAGCGTACAAAAGAACTAAATTATAATCGCAACACCAAAGCTGCCTTCGGGCGGCTTTTTTCCGTTCCTAAAATTAACTAACCTACTCTTTTTTATATAATTAATATTGTCATTTTATGTTTATTAAAGTGTAACTAGTTTGTCATACAGCTCCCGTAAGGTAGTCGCAGTTTAAAACTCAAGTGACCCAAAAGCATTAAGTTTCAGTGCTTTTTGGTGACTTGAGTTTATGCGCTAACACAATAATTAAATATCTATCTTAACGGAGTGAACAATGAAATTATCTGACTTATTCAAAGTTAGTTTGGTAGCTGCAGCAGTTTCTTTAGCTGGTTGTGGTGGTGATTTAGTCGTTAAAGAAGGCGACACCACTGTCAACGAAGGCGATAACGTCACTAACATCATCGATAACGGTGGGGACAATGGTGATAACGGCGGCGACCAATCAGGTCGTGATGATTCTCAAAACGCAACAACTGGTTTCCCAACTGACATCGAAAATGCCTTAACACAAGGTTTAGCAACAGATGTTTCTTCAGAATTCCCAACGATTACAGATAAACCAGTTTACCGTTTATCAGCAGACACTACATTCACAGCTGATGTAACACTAACAAACGATGCTCACTGGATTTTAAATGGTCGTACAGCTGTAGGTAATGACCGCGCTGATAACGCTGTTTTATATATCCAACAAGGTACTACATTAATCGGTGAATCGGGTGACGACTTCTTGGTTGTTCGTCGTGGTTCACAAATCGAATCAGTAGGTACTGTAAGCCAGCCAATCACAATGACTTCGATTCAAGATGTGACTAATGTTGAGACGTCTATCGGTCAGTGGGGTGGATTAGTTCTTCTTGGTAATGCACCTGCAAACTCATGTGGTGACCAAGAAGGCGAAGCAACTGCAGACGAACTTGCAAACTGTGGTGTTGCTGCAGAAGGTGATGCAGGTCAATTCGGTGGTAACGTTGCAGATGATAACTCAGGTACATTGAAATACTTAGTTGTTAAACATGCAGGTAAAACACTGGGTAATGGTGACGAATTAAACGGTATTTCATTTGCTGGTGTTGGTTCTGCAACAACTGTTGATTACATTCAAGTACACGAAAACTTAGATGATGGTATCGAGTTCTTTGGTGGTACAGTAAACGTAAGTAACGTGGTACTTACAAGCATTGGTGATGACTCACTAGATTGGTCATTTGGTTGGACTGGTACGGCGAAAAACGTATACATTCAACAAGCTGCGAACTTAGGTGACAACGCGATTGAAGCGGATAACTCAGAGTTTGATTCAGACGCTACACCACTGACTAACCCTACAATTGAAAACGTTACAATCGTAGGTGCAGAAGGTAACAATGGTATTCGCCTACGTGCAGGTACTGCAGGTATGCTGAAAAACGTTTTCGTTACAGGCCCTGCAACGTATGAAAACTGTTTACGTGTTGGTTCTGATTCAGTGCCTCGTGCAGAAGATGGCTCTCTAACTATCACTAACTCAATTGTTGCTTGTCAAACTGCTGCGAATAACTTCGGTAGCGAAACAATTAATGGTGGTACTGTACAAGCATGGTTTGAAGGCCAAGACGGTAACCAAACTCTTACACCAGCAGATTTAATGCTAGATGATAATGGTTATATGCCTTTAGCGGGTTCACCATTATTAGCGAATGGTCAAATCGGTGCATTTAGCGCAACAAATAACTGGATGGAAGGTTGGACTGTTGCTATCAATGGCGGTTTCCCAACGGATATTGAAAATGCAATGGCGCAAGGTCTTGCGACAGACGTTTCATCTGAATTCCCACAAATCACTGACAAGCCGGTTTATCGTTTAGCTGAAGATACAACCTTCACTGCAGATGTAACATTAACAAATGACGCTCACTGGATCTTAAATGGTCGTACAGCAGTAGGTGGTGACCGTACTGATAGCGCAACATTATATGTTCAAGCGGGTACTACATTAATTGGTGAAACAGGTGATGACTTCTTAGTTGTTCGTCGTGGCTCACAAATTAACGCAAACGGTAATGCAACAGCACCAATCACTATGACATCTATCCAAGATATGACAGGTGCAGAAACAGGCATCGGTCAATGGGGTGGTTTAGTATTACTTGGTAATGCACCGGCTAACTCATGTGGTGACCAACAAGGTGAAACAACACCTGAAGAGCTAGCAAACTGTGGTGTTGCAGCTGAAGGTGATGCAGGTCAATTCGGTGGTGATGATGCAGAAGACAACTCAGGTGTTGTTCGTTATGTTGTTGTTAAACACGCAGGTAAAACACTGGGTAATGGCGATGAGCTAAATGGTATTTCATTCGCGGGTGTTGGTTCTCAAACAAAAGTTGAATACATCCAGGTTCACCAAAACCTTGACGATGGTATCGAGTTCTTCGGTGGTACTGTTAACGTTCGTAACGTTGTACTAACTGATATTGGTGATGACGCGTTTGACTGGTCATTTGGTTGGACAGGTCGCGCACAGAACGTTTATATCCAACAATCATCTGTTGAAGGTGACAATGCAATTGAAGCAGATAACTCTGAATTCGATTCAAACGCTACACCATTAACTAAGCCATTACTTTCAAACGTAACGATTGTTGGTGCTGACGGTAAAAACGGTGTTCGTCTTCGTGCAGGTACTGCGGGTGTTATCCGTAACATGGTTGTGACAGGCCCTGAAGGTTACAAAAACTGTTTACGTGTAGGTTCTGACTCTGTAGCAAATGCTGAGTCTGGTGAGCTTTCTATCGAGAACTCAGTGGTAGCATGTAGTGCAGACAATAACTTCGGTTCTGAAGCAATCGGTTCTGGTAATGTTCAGTCTTGGTTCGAAGGTCAAACTGGTAACCAAACACTTACTGCAGCGACATTAAACCTTGCTACAGATGGTTTCACACCTAAATCAACCTCGCCATTATTAGGTGCAGGTGTTGATGCGTCAGACCTTGACCCATTCTTCACTAAAACAAGCTACATTGGTGCATTTGACGGTGACAACAACTGGATGGAAGGTTGGACAGTTGCTGTAAACCCTAGCTTCCCTGCTGATATCACAAACGCAATGGAGCAAGGTTTAGCGACTGATGTTTCTGCAAGCTTCCCACAAATTACCGATAAACCAGTTTATCAGTTAGCACAAGATGTTGTTTTCACATCTGACGTGACATTAACTAACGATGCTCACTGGATACTTAAAGGCCGCACAGCAGTGGGTGGTGACCGTACTGATAGCGCAACACTTTATGTTCAATTTGGTACAACGCTAATCGGTGAAAGCGGTGATGACTTCTTAGTTGTTCGTCGTGACTCGAAGATTGAAGCGGTAGGTACAGCAACTCAACCAATCGTTATGACATCAATCCAAGATATGACAGGTGCTGAAACAGGCATTGGTCAATGGGGTGGTGTAGTGCTTCTTGGTAATGCACCAGCGAACTCTTGTGGTGACCAAGTAGGCGAAACAACGGCTGATGAACTAGCAAACTGTGGTGTTGCTGCAGAAGGTGATGCTGGTCAATTCGGTGGTAACCAACCAGAAGATAACTCAGGTACACTTAAGTATGTTGTTGTAAAACAAGCCGGTAAAACACTAGGTAACGGTGATGAGCTTAACGGTATTTCACTTGCAGGTGTTGGTAGCCAAACTGAACTTGATTATATCCACGTTCACGAAAACCTTGATGACGGTGTTGAATTCTTCGGTGGTACTGCAAGCATCAGCCACTTAGTACTGACAAACATTGGTGATGACTCGCTAGATTGGTCATTCGGTTGGACAGGTAATGCACAATACGTATTAATCAAGCAGTCTTCATCTGAAGGTGACAATGCAATTGAAGCTGATAACTCAGAGTTTGATTCAGATGCATCACCTTTAACAACACCTACTATCTCTAACGTAACTATCATCGGTGCAGATGGTTTAAACGGTATCCGTTTACGTGCAGGTACTGCGGGTATGCTGAAAAACGTAGTAGTAACAGGTGGTGAAGGTTATAAAAACTGCTTACGAGTTGGCGCAGATTCAGCACCTCGTGCTGAAGATGGTTCACTTACTATCAGCCACTCAGTAGTTGCATGTGCAACAGATAACAACTTCTCAAGCCAAGCAATTGGTACGGGTAATGTTCAATCTTGGTTCGAAGGCCAAGAAGGTAACTCTATCATGGACGCAGCAATGTTAGGTCTTAGCGACAACGGTTATCAACCAAGTGCAGAATCAGCACTACTTGGTAGCGGTTTCGATGCTTCAAGCCTTAATAGCTTCTTCGACCAAGTAGATTACATCGGTGCAATGGATGCGCAAACAGACTGGACAGCAGGTTGGGTAAAAGTAGGTCTTAACTAAGCCCTTCTAATCCATGGTCGGGGGCAACCCCGGCCAGCTTCTAGTTTTGTTTTCGGAGTATAATAATGAAATCTTTTACCCCCTCTAAACTTGTGCGTTCAAAGATAAACCACGCAGTGCTTGCAGCATTAGTTGGCTTATCAGTGAATACTGCCTATGCAGCAGATGAAGCACAAGAAATTGAAGAAGTGGTTGCTGTAGGACAGCGTTTAAAAGGGAGTGCTGGCGCGGTTCTTCAAGAGCGTCAAAATCAAGCTTTCGTTGCCGATATCATGGGTGCAGAGCAAATCTCTCGTACTGGTGATGGCGATGCTGCATCGGCACTTCGTCGTGTAACAGGTTTGACACTTGTTGATGGCAAGTTCATTTATGTTCGTGGTCTAGGTGAGCGATATTCGAGTACTCAGCTTAATAGCATGTATGTACCAAGTCCTGATCCAACTCGCTCAGTTGTACCGCTTGACTTATTTCCATCAGATATTATTGAAAGTTTAAGTGTTCAAAAATCGTTTTCACCCGATATGCCTGCGCATTTTGGTGGTGGTAACGTAAATATTAGAACTAAATCAATTCCGACTGATTTTTTATTTAAAGTCGATATTGGTACTTCTTATAACACCAATAACAGTGATACAGGCTACTTCTATGAAGGTGGTGATGATGACTGGATGGGGCGTGATGATGGTACTCGTGCGTTACCTAGTGAGTTCATCGATGCCTTTTATGGTGCGGGCCTTGAGGGCGATATCAATACAACACTGGCTGAACGCCAAGCATTGATGTCGGCTCTTGATTGGAACATTTCAGCAACAGAAAAAGATGTTGATCCTGAAATGAGCTTTTCAGTTTCGCTAGGCGATCGCTTTGAAAGTGAAATGGGCACATATGGTGTGTTAGCTGCGGTTTCTTACGAAAATGAGTGGGAAGTAGCACAAGAAAAAAGTGGTACAAACCTCGGTAGCTTAGGATGTGAAGACAAGTGTTTTGCTCAGTATTACGATGGTACATCGACTGAACAAAATGTACGTTGGAGCGGTACCTTCAATATTGGTTATGAGTTTAATTCAAACCATAAAATTGAACTGACTAATATTGCCCTGCATGACATGCGTGACCGCGTTCGTAATCGTAATTTCTATGATGCCAACGAAACGGAAGAAGGTGTACGTGATCTTCGCCGTGTTGATGTTGTGTATGAAGAGCGTGAAATGTTCTCTAGCCAATTAAAAGGGACACACAACTTTATCGACTTTAACAACTTGTTTGTTGATTGGTACGCCGGTACAAGCCGTGCAAACCGTGATGCACCAGGTGGTGTAGACGCTGTTTTTCAACGTAACTACGACGATGGAGTATTTGTTTCTGAGCAATTACAAGACGTTTCAGCAACTAACGTAACACGTGAATTCCAAGTGCTTCATGACGAAGTTGATACCTGGGGTTGGAACATGGGTATGCCATTTTATGGTGAAGGCTATGAGCTTGAGCTAAAAGTGGGTGGCGATTTCTCAGAGAAAACCCGTACAGCAAACAATACTACATTTGGGATTACACACCGCGGTATTTCAGATGATTATTCATTTGGTTCACGTTTAGATGAGATTTTTGCTTACGATAACATCAATAATGATGCTTTCTATGCAAGCTCAACGGGTTCTGGCATTTTTGATGACAGAACAACAGACGGCGATAAATACAGTGCAGCCCATAAGTTAGATGCATATTACTTTATGGCTGATTACTTCCTAGACAACACGTGGCGTATTACCGGTGGTGTTCGTTGGGAAGATTTTGCCCAAGTATCAGTACCATTTAAGGCGCATAGTAACTTATTTGATGCCACAACGGATGAACTCGCTGAAGTAGCAATTAAAGAAGACGATTTTTATCCTTCTTTAGCTGTGACTTATATCATGGATGAAGAAATGCAATTTCGTTTAAATTTAAGCGAAACAACGATTCGCCCTGATATGCGTGATGTAAGTTCTACGTTCTTCGTTGACCCGTTAACAGAGTTCCTAGTTCGTGGTTCACCAACACTACAAAGTTCAAAACTGAAAAATGCTGACTTCCGTTTTGAATGGTATATGGCATCGGGTAATAACCTATCAGTTGCATTGTTCTACAAAGACATTACAAACCCTATTGAAATGGTAGAACTTGCAGGTGTAGGTGGTGCTGCGCCACAGTTATTAACTGCAAACGCTGAATCAGGTGAGTTAACGGGTATTGAAGTTGATTTCTTGACTGACTTTAGCTTTATCAGTGCAGATTGGTCGAGTGTGTTCTTGTCGGGTAACGTTACGCTATCTGATTCAACTGTGAAACTAGGTATTGATGATTCTGACGGCGTTGATTCGTTGTTTGAGCAGCAATTAAAAGATGCACTTGATGCAGATACAGTGTCTAACATTGTTACTAACGATGAGCGCCGTTTAGTGGGTCACTCTGAGTGGGTAGCAAACTTACAGATGGGTTATGACTCTGCTGATGGTTTCCATTCGACATCACTTGTATATAACGTGTTTGGTCCACGTATTATTGTACCGGGTACTCGCGGTAATGAAGATGCTGAAGAAAAGCCATTCCATTCGCTTGATTTAGTTTATTCTTACTTCCCGAACTTCAACACAAAAGTTAAGTTCAAAATTGAAAACATCCTTGGTCAAGATAAAGAAATTGAACAAGAAGGTTTATCGCTTTGGAAGAAAGAAGAAGGCACTAAGTTTAGCTTAGGCTTCAGCTACGAGTTTTAATTAAACTCCCCAAGGAAGGATACAATAATAAATCCTAACGTTGATTTAGCCCTGCAATAGCAGGGCTTTTTTGTCTAATTGCGTGTTATGGTAGTTCTAAGTGTTAAAACAGGGATTAAAAATGGACTTACGGTTAATTATAAATGGTAAAAAAGCGGCTGATGAGCAGCTTCGTGACGCCATTGGTCAATTTCGAACTAGTCAGCAACTTGCGGTGCGAGTTACCTACGAAGGCGGTGACATTGAGCGCTTTATCAATGAAGCCGTGGCAGAGAGTGTAAAACGTGTTGTAGTAGCTGGTGGTGATGGCACCGTTAATGAAGCCGTTAATGCATTAATGAAACTGGAAGAGTCAAAGCGTTTAGAGCTTGCAATTTTACCTATGGGTACAGCGAATGATTTTGCTACAGCTGCTAATATTCCTCACGGGTACTTGCCAGCACTGAAACTTGCCGCAGATGGTCAGCCGCATGCAATTGATACCGTAGAGGTTGATAAGCGTTATTTTGTGAATGTAGCCAGTGCTGGCTTTGGGGCAAAAATTACCGCAACCACACCGCCTGCACTCAAAAACTTACTCGGTGGTGGAGCGTATACTTTGGCTGGGCTTGTACAAGCGCTGAGTTTTGTACCTTACAGTGGCGAGTTAACGCTGCCTGATGGTGAACGTACTTCGGGGGATATTATTGCCGCTGCCGTATGTAATGGCCGCCAAGCGGGCGGTGGCCAGCCACTTGCGCCACATGCGTACATAAATGATGGCTTGGTTGATTTAGTGGCGTTTACATCATTTGCAATTTCAGATGTACCAGCGGTTATCGAAGAGCTAAGTAACTATCCTAATTCATCACAACAATGGGTAAAACGCTTTCAAGTGCCTTGGCTTGAATGGCAAACACAAACAGAAATGCCAATAAACTTAGATGGCGAGCCAATCACCTCAAAACAACAGCGTTTTGAAGTGCACGCTGGCGCGCTAAATATGGTGCTACCAGACGCTTGCCCAATGCTAAGATGAAAAATTTTGATGTTACTCGGTTTGCGCTGGTTTTGCTTTGGCCGCAATGCTAGATTACTCCTGTAAAAATTAAATTCTCACGCAATGGACTTTAATTTTTAACAGTTTAGGTAATTTGAATGAATCAAACAGTGGAACAAACAATGAAAAAAGTAGGATTAGTCGGTTGGCGGGGCATGGTTGGCTCTGTGTTATTAGAACGTATGCAGCAAGAAAATGATTTTTCTAATATCGACACGACTTTTTTCACCACCTCACAAACCGGTCAATTAGGCCCTGATCTTGCTGGCCCAGCTAAACCGCTTTTAGATGCTAATGATATCGCTGAGCTTTCGAAGATGGACATTATTGTCACTTGCCAAGGCGGTGACTATACCAAAGCCGTTTACCCGCAATTACGCGAATCAGGTTGGCAAGGTTACTGGATTGATGCGGCATCGGCACTACGTATGAGTGACGACAGTATTATTGTGCTAGACCCGGTAAACAAAGATGTTATCAGTGCAGGCTTAGAGCAAGGTGTTAAAACCTATGTGGGCGGAAACTGTACCGTATCACTTATGCTATTAGCCCTAGGCGGTTTATTTGAACAAGACTTGATTGAATGGGTAAGCCCAATGACATATCAAGCGGCTTCTGGTGCAGGCGCACGCAACATGAAAGAGTTAATTGCGCAAATGGGTGCAATTCACGAAACAGTGGCAGACAAGCTTGCAGATCCAAATGCTGCGATTCTTGAGATTGATAAGTTAGTCACCGAAAAAATTGCCTCAAGCGATTTACCACAAGACCAGTTTGGTGTGCCTTTAGCTGGTAGCCTTATCCCTTGGATTGATGTACCAATGCCAAGTGGTCAAAGTAAAGAAGAGTGGAAAGCGCAAGTTGAAGCGAACAAAATTTTAGGTAGCAGCGAACAACCTGTACCCGTTGATGGCTTATGTGTTCGCATTGGCGCAATGCGTTGTCACTCACAAGCAATGACAATTAAGCTGCGCAAAGACATTAGCGTTGAGCAAATTGAAGAAATTCTTGCTTCTCACAATGAGTGGGTCAAAGTGATCCCGAATGATCGCGATATTACCGCTACAGATTTAACCCCTGTAAAAGTAACTGGCACGCTGTCTATTCCGGTAGGTCGTATTCGTAAATTAGCGATGGGACCAGAATACATCAGTGCATTTACAGTGGGTGACCAACTGTTATGGGGTGCAGCAGAGCCACTTCGTCGTATGTTACGCATTATTGTTGATGGCCAACAATAATCACACAACTCAATATTAAGGCTAGCATTTTGCTGGCCTTTTTTAGCACTAAAGGAAAGTAATGCACACCCCTAATAAATGGAAAATGACACCAGAGCGAGTGTCGCAGTTCATTAAAACCTACAGCTTTGCACTGATGGTTGATAGTGAGTTTGAGGCAACTCATTTACCTTTAGTTTATAAGCCCGATGAGGGCGAGTTTGGTACTTTATATGGTCATGTGTCACGGGCTAATAGTCACGGCAAAAGCTTGCAAGGTACCAGTGTATTAGTGGTTTTTAACGGCCCGCATAGTTATATATCACCCACTTGGTATAGCGAGAAGCCTGCTGTATCGACATGGAACTACGCTGCGGTGCATGCCAAGGGCACAGTAGAATACCTCGATGATGATCACACCTTAGCTTGTCTTGATGAGTTAATTAGCCAATACGAGCCGAGTATTTTAAACGACACCAGTTTATTGCCAGCTGATTATCAAGCCAAGTTACTCCGTGGCATTGTTGGTATTAAAATCGAACTTGATTCAATTCAGGCAAAAGAAAAGTTAGGCCAGCATAAATCGGCAGCGGATCAACAAGGTGTTGTAACAGGGTTAAAATCAGATAAACACCCAGATGCCCAAGCTTTACTCAGCTATATGCTTAAACATGAAGTAGGAATAGGCAGCTAATTTGCATCCCGCAAATGCTGCCAATTGGTTGGAAAGTACCTAGCATGGCTTTGTTAAAAGCATGTTAATTACTAATGTTAAAGTTAGTACATTCCATGTGTCTGTCAACTAAATGTCATATTTAGAGAAGGTAAGTTTCAAGTTAAGGCAATCTAAGAAGGTATGTAAAATTCAATGATTTTATTTATCCTAATCTACTTTGCTCCGAAAAAATAAACACTTAATTATTTGCCGAACTTCCAAGGCCTCACTATATTTTCTTAAGTGCTTAGTTGGAAGTTGGCTATGAACATTTCAAAAAAATTAAAACTCGCCTTTGCGTCAGCCATTGCGCTGCCGCTTATCATCATTGCTGTGCTTGTAATTACACAAACAAGACAGCAGGCACTCGATAGTTTTGCCGAGCTTAGTGAAAGAGAAGCGAGACAAGTCGATAATGGTATCAGTATGTTTTTTGCAGAAATCGAGAAAAACGTCGATTACCTTGCCTCCCATGCCGCTATATTAGACGCCAAGCAAGGTGTTAAAACCCATATGCAGTCACCTAGTGCAGAAAAGCTTGATCATTTAAGTGGCAGCAGCACCGAACAAAACGCCTTTAGTTTGTTTGATCACTTTGGCGCCACCCACCCGGGACTTGCATATATTTATATGGGTAATGAGCAAGGCGGTTATATTCAATGGCCAGAGGGTGAAGTTACAGCGAATTATGATCCAAGAGTGAGGCCTTGGTACGAAACAGGCAAAGCAGCAGATGGTAAAACGGTAAGAACCAATGCCTACTATTGGGCAGCCGATGACATGGTCATTGTTTCTACTGTTAAAGCGATTAAACAAGCGGGGGAGTTTATTGGTGTGCAGGGCATGGATGTATCATTGCAGGGCCTTACCGATATTATTGCGAACATTAAACTTGGTGAAACTGGCTATTTAATGTTGATCGAAGATAGTGGCAATGTACTCGTTGACGTTAAAAATGCTGATTACAGGTTTAAGCAGCTAGCACAAGTCAATAACGGAAAATACAAACAGCTCGCTGAGAATAATCAGGGTCAATTTGAAATTGACATTAATGGCAAAGATTACTTAGCGAATATTTACACCTCGCAAAAACTAGGCTGGAAATTTATAGGTTTAGTTGAAAAATCTGAAGTGATGAGTGCCGCAAACGCAATGACGATTACCATTTTAGTCATCAGTGCAATTCTGATTGCTGTATTCATTCTAGTAGCTAGCTATATTTCTAAATTAATTTCTGCTCCTATTGTTGAAGTAAGTGATGGTCTTACCGAGATATCACAAGGTGGTGGTGATTTAACGAAACGGTTAGTGATTAAAACACGCGATGAAACTGCCAAACTGGCTAACAGTTTTAATTTATTTTTGAATTTAATATCGGATTTAGTCACGCAAATTAATGATTGTGCTCAAAACGTAAGTGATACCTCAGCGCAAACATCATCACAGGCGGGGCAATTATCTGGCTCAACATCACAGCAACAACAAGCTCTTGAAATGGCGGCCACTGCGATTAATGAAATGGCAGCGACTGCTAATGAAGTCTCTGCCAGTTGTGCCAATGCAGCCGAACTTGCATCGCAAACACAGCAGGCCTCTGAGCTTGGGCAAAGTGTTATATCTGAAACGGTTGATAGTGTTGTGTCTTTGTCTGAGGTGATCACCAAAGCAACCCAAGATATAAACCAACTCGACGCTGAAAGCGAAAACATCATGTCGATATTAAGCGTGATAAGAGGCATTGCAGAGCAAACCAATTTGTTAGCCTTAAATGCAGCAATTGAAGCGGCGAGGGCAGGCGAGCATGGTCGAGGTTTTGCGGTTGTTGCAGATGAGGTGCGTGCGTTATCACAAAGGACCTCAGAATCGACAGAAGAAATAGCAAGTCAGTTAGATACTTTACGTAAAATGTCTGATCAAGTGTCTAAAGAAATGACAACCAGCTTAAACCGTACAAATAAAACGGTTGATTTAGCTCATTCAGCACAGCAACAATTTAGCGAAATAACTGCGTCTATCGTTAATATTAGCGATTTAAATACACAAATTGCTACCGCAGCCGAAGAGCAACAGCATGTAGCAGAAGACATTAACCGCAATGTTGTTGAAATAAAAAATGCGGCTGATGATGTAAGCGAAATTGCCGATAGTGCAAGAGGCAATGGAGAGAAACTAAACCTGTTATCGAATACTCTGACTGATTTAGTGGGTAAGTTTAAGGTGTAAGTGAGGCATTATTGAACCTTTGTTGTTATTTGATGTTAAGCAGGTTTACAAGCTGGATCAATTTATCAAAAAATAATTACCCGTTTTAGGTTCTAGGACTTGATTTGATAATACAATATGATTAAGTTTTAACAGCAACCAACAACACAGTAATGAGCTATGCAGGGAAGAACATTCAACTTGAACAAATTGCCACTTATTGTTTGTTTACTAATGTTCTTTCTAACCTGCGTTTTTCATGTGTCTGTAAGTTATTTTCAGGTAAGACACCAAAAGCAATTTTCGAACGTTTTATTAAATAAGGCTGAGCATATATCTGCAGATATCTCATCAGCAATAAATGCCGCTTCACGGATATCATCTCGTCAATGTGACACTCAAACCATTAATAAATTACGGGTGATTTTGGCCAATTATGAATACGTCCATGACTTAGGTCTAATTCAAAAAGGTAAGGTTAAGTGCTCTGCAAATTGGGGTAAGTTAGACAAAACAACATTACTTACTCAGCAATTATATAATTCATCTTCAGGGTATGATTTTGCAGCAGAGGTTGCAGGTGTTTTTCCGGTAAAAACAAAGTATGACGTCACTAAACGTGACGATATCATCGCATTCACTGTAAACAAGCCTTTTAAACATATTGATGAATTAAAAAAGCACTTTGAATTTAAAATTATTTCTAAAAATAAAGAGTATGTTTTTCATCACTATGAAACCCAATATCAATTTAACAGCAAAACATTATTGCCAACTCAACAGGTAGAAACGTGTAGTACACAATTTTCTTATTGTGTTGTCACTGAGAATAATCGCCCAGGTATTTTGTATTTCCCGCTGTACATATCTGTATTGATCATATGTATGCTTGGTTTAATTAGCTTTTTAATAGCGTATTCTTTGAGCTCATATTTTGATATGCAAAACTCCATGGAATTCAGACTTCGAAGTGCAATCAAAAATGCACAGTTGTATCTTGAGTATCAACCGATCATAGATGTTAAAACTAACAAAATAATTGGTGTTGAGAGTTTAGTCCGCTGGAAAGACGAAATACATGGGCAGGTTTCACCGGAACTATTTTTAGGTGTTGCTGAGCAGTTATCTTTGTATCCTATGTTGGCCTATGAATGCGCGACGAAGGCCCTTCAAGAATTAGCACCAATTATGAAAACCGATCATGGTTTTTCTGTCGCAATTAATGTTAATGCATATGAAATTGAAAACCCCGAGTTTTTAGATTACTTACATCAGCTTTGTAGTGAGTATGAGCTAAGGAATGAGCAAGTAAAGATAGAGATCACAGAGCGCATTGGCTTGCCTTTAACTTTATTAGCTTGCTTCGCTTTAAAGGCGAAAAAATATGGCTTTAAAATAGCGCTCGATGATTTTGGAACCGGAGTATCTAATCTTGTATGGCTTACAGAAATCAACTTTGATGTAATCAAGATAGATAAGGTATTTACCCAATCAATTACAGATGGTGTAAAGCAAAAAATGGTTTTGGCGATAATGTCATTAGTCTCAGAGCTCAACCGAACTGTTATCTTTGAAGGGGTTGAAACTGAGGACGAGTACAATTTTATCGAGAGTCATAATGAGGATTACCAAATACAAGGTTGGTATTTTTATAAATCATTGTCTTTGCAAGAGTTACAAAATGCTTTGGTTGGTAATGACAATGCTCAAACGCTCTAGACTTATTTTGCTGTTACACATTAGTATGTAACCGGCAATCGCTGTAGAACAAAATGGAAAACAATGAAAGTAGACAATGCGACCGCTGAGGATTATCCAGAGCTACTCGCTGTATGGGAAAACTCAGTACGAGCAACTCATGATTTTATAACAGAAGACGACATAGCCTTTTTTAAGCCAATTATTATTGAACAGGCATTTCCTAATGTGACTTTAAAGTGCATTAAGGATGAGCATCAGGCAATTTTAGGCTTTATTGGCGTACATGAGTGCAAAATAGAAATGTTGTTCATTTTAGATGCCGCAAGAGGTAAGGGGATAGGTAAAGCACTCTTGAACTATGCGGTTGAGCAATTAGCAGCCAACAAAGTGGATGTTAATGAGCAAAACCCACTTGCAGTTGGGTTTTATCAACATATGGGGTTTAAAGTTGCCTCACGCTCGCCATTAGATGATATGGGCAAGCCATTTCCAATATTGCACATGGAACTCGTGTAGGAATGGCTCTTATAAACAAACGCGCGAAACAAGTTTCACGCCTACGATAGAAAACATTAGGCGCTAGGATTCAGGCTCTGGGACGCGATATAAAATCGCTGCTACTTGTTCGGCGTTGAAACGCCTCCTACAAACTTTACTCTCGTAACTTGTAACTTTCCCCTCAATCGCGCTAAAGCACGACCTACAAACACGCGAAACAAGTTTCACGCCTACGATAGAAAACATTAAGCACTAGGATTTAGGCTATGGGACGCGATATAAAATTGCTGCTACTTGTTCGGCGTTGAAACGCCTCCTAGAAACTTTCCCCTTGTAACTCGCTAACTTTACTCTTCTGACGCGCAAACTAAAAAATCATTACTTGTCATACAAAATAATCTATTGTATTTTCAGGGAATTAAGGTTTAAAAATAAAAGGATTTTAGTAATGGTTAAACTAAATGGATTCACAGTTTTAATTTTGATTGCTATCAGTTCGCTAATAACTTATTTGGTTACTTCAACGAGCAACAATAGTGAGGTGACGGCTACCGTTATAGAGAGTCAAGTTAATAGTGATTCTAATAAAGAAGTGATCTCGGCGAATAACAAAGATATACATCAAAGCACTATTCAAGTTAAACAATTAGCCAGTTCAGATCCTGAAGGTAATAAGGTGAGTGAAGAGCAAGGTCAACAAACGAATTTAGCTGATAGACATTTTTCATCATCAGAATCTGTTACCAATTTATTCATCACTGATAATGAGCAAATTAAACAGCAAAGCGTATTTGGCGCAATCACAATTCCTGAATTTCATGACTTTTTGAATAATGTACGAGGTGCAGAAGAAACCGATAATTCAATAGAAAGAGAAGTTAAGCTGCTCGAAATGTTGAATCAAATTCGCACAAACGATGTTTATGCTGAAGACTTTGCTTGCAGAGGTAAAGTCTGTGCTATGTCATTTTACCATGAGGCTAACTCTGATTTTGATCTTGATAAGTTGAGTACTTTTGATGAAAACTACCTTTTCACAAACACATCAAAAGACGAATCAGGTTCAACAGTGACAAGAGTCTTGTTTATTCAAACAGACAACCCATCTCAATTAGTTTTTACCAATGGATAGTCTTTGTAAGTCGCTATTTATGGCGACAATACCTTTAACATTTTCATGTAGGAACGGCTTTAGCGGTGAACCATAAATGTTTGGCTTTGAAACGCCTCTTATAAACAAACGCGCGAAACAAGTTTCACGCCTACGATAGAAAACATTAGGCGCTAGGATTTAGGCTCTAGGACGCGATGTAAAATCGCTGCTACTTGTTGGGCCTTGAAACGCCTCCTGCAAACTTTGCTCTCGTAACTCGCTAACTTTCCCCCTCAATCGCGCTAAAGCACGACCTACAAACGCGCGAAACAAGTTTCACGCCTACGATGAATCACGTAGGAACGGCTTCAGCCGTGAATTTAGATATTCGGCGTTGAAACGCCTCCTACAACTTTCCCCTTGTAGCTTGCTAACTTTACTCTCGCAACTTGCTAACTTTCCCCTTGAAACTCGCTAACTTTACTTTCGTCACTTATCTTTTGCTTAATTTAATGAACGCGATATGCTGAAGCAACGAATAAAGCATTACATGGGAGTAGCAAATGAATCTCAATCAGGTGACGTTACCTGTAAAGGATATGAATGAAGCGGTAGCTTTTTACTTAACACTAGGAATGATTCAGATTGTGGATACCCCGCATTACGCACGCTTTCAATGCCCAGATGGTGAAGCCACATTTTCGCTGTCATTAGAAACTGAAGAGTTTAGTAATAGTGCGGTCATTTATTTTGAACATGAGCAGCTCGATGAGCTCTATGCAAGCCTTGTTGAAAAAGGCATTAGCTTTGAACAGCCGCCAACAGACCAGCGTTATTTATGGACGGAAGCAATTCTAAAAGACCCATCAGGGAATAAGATTAAATTGTATTGGGCGGGAGAAAACCGCTTAAACCCACCATGGAAGGTAGAAAAGCGAGGGTAAAAAAGGCGCTAGAGTCTAGGTCCTAGCGCCCAATATCTAAAAACTATTATTTAAAAAACCTTACTGCTTTTCTTTCAGTAATTGTTTTAGTTCAGCCATTTCAGCTTGCAGCTGAGCAATTTGCCCTTTGGTTGCTGGCATGTCGGCATCAGATGTTTGCTCTTCACGGGCGTTACGATGCTCTTCAGACATGACCTCTAAAATCGCACCAACCATCATGTTTAAAAATACAAAGGCTGTTAAGAAGATAAACGTTAGGTAGAAAATCCAGCTGAGTTCATACACAGCCATAGTTTCATACATAACATCGGTCCAATCCTCAAACGTGGCAATCCTAAATAATGTGAGCATAGAAATAGACACATCGCCCCACAGTACAGGGTTTATATCAGCAAACAGCATGCTACCCATGGCGGCATAAATATAGAAGATCACAAACATGAGTAGGGCGATATAGCCCATTTGTGGAATGGCTTTTAAAAGCGAGTTAACCAGCAGTCTAAGCTCTGGGATCATAGATACAAGTCGCAACACGCGGAAAATACGCAGTAATCGAGCGATAAAAATCGTAGAGCCAGCAGCGGGGTAAAGGCTACCCACCACAATTATAAAATCGAAGATATTCCAGCCTTTGGTGAAAAAGTCTTTAAAACCACGGCTTGCGATAAAGCGGATCACCAGTTCAACTAAAAAGAAAACGGTGATACCTAAGTCCATCCAATGCAAGGCAAGCTCAGCAGTTGGATGTAAAGAGTAGGTGTGTGCACCCACTGTTAGCGCTGAAATAACAATGACAGCAATAACAAATGATTGAAAAATTTTACTTTTATCGATACGCTGAAACAGCTGTTGTAACTGCGACAACATCATATAGAACCCTTTGGTAATAATATTTAAACCCACGCAATATACAGGAAAACGCAGCACCAATGTATAACTACATAAAGGAAATTTAATGTTTTTAAATGCCTTAAAACTGGCCGTGATTGCGACCCTTGCAATACTTTTATCGGCTTGTAGCTCAGATGCCCGTTATCATGAAATTCAATCGGCGCGTTTAAGAGAATGCAATCATATGGCAGATAAAGAGTACCATGAGTGCGTAAAGCGCCAGCAAGACAGCTACGAAGAATTTAAAAAACAACAAGCAGAACATGACTAAAACTGAAAAGCGCCTAGATAAGGCTATTCGAGTTGCATTAACGCAAGCGTGCGAACAAGCAAAAGAACAAGTACACGAATTTTCATGGTTAACGCATACTGCTGATCTAAAAAAGCTACCGCAATCACTAAAAGTAAGTTGTTATTGTAAAGAACTGCCGATAACCGCTGAACAAACCCAGTTAATTACCAGTTTAATTATCAAAGAATTGAGCGCTATAGATTTAGCTATCAATGCAAAAGCAATTGCGTTTTTAAAGGAATAATAATGTACGTAAATTTAACCCCTAAACAGATGGTTAGGTTAAATCTAGCCCTTGCAATGTTATTTATTTGTATAGGTGTGTACAGCTTGCAATCAGACTCATTACCTATTTCAAGTTTTACCGGTTTTATATTTGCTATCGCTTTTATGGTGCAGGCCTATCGCTCAACAGAAAAGTTTGCAGCCAAAACAGCGCTTAGTAAAACACTCACGGCAACAGACACAAGCTTAACGGTTAAGCAGGTTTATTATGGCGATAAAGAAGAGACTCTTGAATTAAGCCGTATTACGCAACTGAAAGTTGCTGATAACTATTTAGCCGTCATATTAGATGGCAACGGCCAAGGTTATGACTTTCAAATAAAAGGCAAAGCTGAAGCTATCATTGAACGTTTAAATGAGATATTGCCAAAGGCGCTGCTTAAAAACAGCCCAATCAAACAGGTTTAATTTGGTAAGCCAGCTGCAAATGGCTATAATCGGCAAAAATTATTGAAAGAGATATAGCAATGGCAGTGCCTACGCGTTCACAAATTTCAATTGGCTGCGAAGTCAACATTGTTTTAAAACAAGATCAACGAACTGGCCAGTTAACTCAAGGTGTGGTTTCACGTATTTTAACTAAATCCCCAAACCACCCGCATGGTATTAAAGTTCAACTTGATGATGGTCAAGTAGGGCGCGTGAAAGAGATTTTATCATGAGTGTTTTAAGCGAAAGTGAATTTTGGCAACTTGTGACCGCCGAAGATAAAACTGCTGAGCCTGAGTCTGTTTGTAACGCATTAAAAGCAAAGCTGACTGATTTATCTGACCAGCAGCTTATGGAATTTGATAAGCAGTTTAACCTACGTATGCGTAAAGCCTATACCTGGGACTTATTTGGTGCCGCTTATGTAATGGCTGGTTGTAACGACGATTATGGCTTTTCAGAGTTTTTATGTTGGCTTATTTCACGTGGTGAACAGTCCTTTTTAAAGGCGCTTGAAAACCCGGACTCAATTGCCGAGTGTACGCCAGTTTATCATTTAAACGAACAGCCTTACCCGTATTTAGATGAGTACGATTTAATTGCTGGTATGCTTTACGAAGAACGTAATGATGACGAATTACCCTTTGTGCCATCAGGCCTTGAGCAACCAAAAGGTAAACGTTTTAAAGATAAAGCTAAGTTTTTAAAACAAACCTACCCAAATTTATACGCCAAATATTGGCAACAACCGAGTTAATTAAAAGCACCTAAGGGTGCTTTTTTTATGTCTTTAGGTCACTTGTTCGTAGTTTTTCAGCAATTTCTTAGTACCCAAATCCAATCATTTTGTGTTATCTTATTCATGCTTAATTCAGCACTATTAACAACATAAATCAGCAGACTAGATTAAAACTGTTTGCTACAACACATATCAAAGGAAATGACAGTGTCAGAAAACGTATATCAAGCCCCAGAATCAAACCTTGCTACAGCATCAACAGAAACAACCACTTTAAGCATGAAAGAAATTTTGTTTTCTTTTAAAGGTCGTATTCCTCGTAAGACCTATTGGTATTCTTTCTTAGGTATTATTGTAGCTTCATTTGTTTTTATGTTCGTAGTTGCATTATTAACAGGTGGTAATGAAACAGCAATCTCTGTGATCACACTAATCTTTTATATCCCACTTATGTGGGTTTCGCTTGCAGTTCAAGTAAAGCGCTGGCATGACCGTAATAAATCAGGTTGGTGGGTACTGATTGGCTTAGTTCCAGTTATTGGTGGTATCTGGGCGTTAATCGAAAATGGCTTTTTAGCAGGTGATGAAGCTGAGAACCGTTTCGGTCAACCTACTAGCTTATAAGCTATACTGCGTGCTCTGAATATCAGAGCACACAGACTAAACTTACCCGATGAAGCATTTTACTACGATTCAAATAGCTCGATTTATTATCAGCTTTAGTTGGCTTTATCATGGGCTGATGCCAAAACTTATTCACATTGCCCCCCTTGAACTAAAAATGACGGCCAGTTTTGGCTTTAATGCTGAAATCTCAACGCTCATTACCCGAGCTGCTGGCATAGGTGAAATTATATTTGCCGTGCTGTTTTTTATTTTCTATCGTTCAATCTTAATCAATATTCTCAACATAGCTGCTTTAGTAGGGCTAATGCTGTTTGTTGCTGTTTTACAACCAGCACTTTTAATAGAAGCGTTTAATCCTGTGACTACAAACATTGCTATGATCGCCTTTAGCCTCGTATTAATTAAAGAACTCAAAGAACCACAGCTCAATGCTTAATACGCCGCACCAGTCACCAATAACTCAATTCACAAAAAAAGAAGAAAAAAAATTTTTATCTTCTTATTTATTTTTTATAGGGTTAGTACAGATTATTGCCGCATTCTATTTTTTGGATTTGCCTATAAAAGAGCAACTAATAGATGAGCAGGGCGTAGTACAACGCTTTTATGATTCACATAGAAATTGTGGCAAATTTAAATGTAAACTTATGACAGTTGTTGGTACTGAAAAGACGACTACATTCCTTAGACCAATTAACTTACCAATTGGCTTAAATGATAACGTTCAAACTTTGGCTTCTTATGATAAAAGTGCCGAAGCGTATAAAGTTCATCAATTAAAGCTTAATGGTAAGATGATTCAAAGTTATGAACAGGCGCTATTTAAAAGCAATATAGCTCGTATATTGCTTGGTATTTTAGGTCTGATTTTGATTGTTTTTAGCTTAATCAACAAGCTTAAAACTAAACCGAATAACAACGCTTAATTTCATCAATCATGGCATTTGCTAAAGGCGAACTGGCATTTGTTTTTGAGGTGATCAATACCACAGGAATATCGTAGTGATATTTACTCGGTTGAATAGCTTTAAAAATGCCTTTATCAACCCAGAACTGTGCGTAGTGATCGGGTAAATAACCAATAAACTCACCCGATAAAATCAAATGTGCAATACCTTCATCGTGATAAGCAACAGCACTGTTTTGATAGTTTAATCCGTCGTTTCGGCTTTCTTTATCGCGCATGTAGTTACTGGTAATGACTTCGGCTTCTTTAATGAGCTCATCTATTTGTTTGTCTTCACACTCAAATAATGGGTGACCGACTGCGCAATACAAAAAGTTAGTTTCGTTATGTAGGGCGGTGTAATTTAATCCGCGAATATGATGGCGGCTAACACCAATCCCAACCAACGAGCGGCCATTGGCTACTGCGGTTTCTACCTCTCGTGCCTCGCACACATTAATATCGAACTGAATGTTTTTACCTTTGCCTTTTAACCTTGCTATCGCGCGGGGAATGGCACAACGTGGGTCACTGACCATGGTATCTATCATGGCAATACTTAAACGTCCCGATAACTCGTTTTTAGAGCTGGCTACGGTATTAGCAAAGGCTTCGCATTGCTGAAGCAGTTCAATCGATGCCTGATAAGTGATGGCGCCAGCGTCTGTAATTTCAAAACCACTGCGGCCACGTTTACATAATTTAATACCAAGCCTTACTTCTAAATCTGATAAATGCGCACTAATGGTGGAGCGGCCAATATTCAAACGTGACTCTGCGGCTGAAAGCCCACCACACTCAACAATTGCTACAAAAACGCGCAATAAGCGCAGGTCTACGTCATGAACTTGCATAGCTCTTCTTTTAGTTCGATAAATCTGGAATGAATAACGATAATTATGCATTTGTAAAACAACTAGAGCAAGCTAGACTCCATCTAAATAAAACTTAATCCTGTTCTTTAGGAGTTATAAATGACATTTAAGTATGGTGTTGACCAATTAACGTTAGACAGCGTTAATGCTATTGCAGCCGGTACGTTACAGGCAGAGCTTTGCCAAGAAGCAATTGATAAAATTAATAAAAGCCGCCAAAACGTAGACAAAATGGCTGCCTCAGATAAAGCCATTTATGGTATCAATACGGGCTTTGGCCCATTGTGTGATACACAAATTTCTCCAGAAGAAACTAACCTTTTACAAAAGAACTTATTGATCACACACGCTGTTGGTGTGGGTGAGCCAATCGCTAAACCTATTTCAAAGCTAATGCTAATCACCAAAGTACATGCATTAAGCCAAGGTTTTTCGGGTATTCGTTTAACCGTTGTTGAGCGTATGCTTAAGTTTATTGAACTTGATATTATCCCAGTTGTTCCAGAGCAAGGCTCAGTAGGCGCGTCGGGCGACTTAGCACCGTTATCACACTTATTCTTACCTCTTTTAGGTGAAGGTGAGTTTTGGGTAAACGACACAATCAAGCCAGCAGCAGACGTATTAAAAGAGCACGGTTTAGCGCCTTTAGATTTACATGCTAAAGAAGGCCTAGCATTAATTAACGGTACTCAGTTTATTTTATCGCATGCCATTACAGCACTTACTAAAATGCGTTACTTATTAGACCTTGCTGATATCGCAGGTGCTATGAGTATTGAAGGTATGCAAGGTAGCGAATCGCCGTTCCGTGAAGAGTTACACGCAATTCGTGCTTTTAAAGGTAACGTTGAAGTTGCAGCGCGCATGCGTAGCTTTTTTGCAGGCTCTGAAAACATGGCTTCACACACTGATTGTGACCGTGTTCAAGACCCTTACTCATTGCGTTGTATTCCACAAGTTCATGGTGCATCACGTAACGCGTACTACCACTTAAAAGAGCTTGCTGAAACAGAAATGAACTCTGTAACAGATAACCCAATTGTGATCAGTGAAGAAGAAGCTATTTCGGGTGGTGGTTTCCACGGCCAACCACTTGCTATGGTTTTAGATTACGCATCAATCGCAGCGGCAGAGCTTGGTAACATTGCTGATCGTCGTTGTTACTTATTGCTTGAGGGCTTACACGGCTTACCTCGCTTGTTAACGACATCGGGTGGCTTAAACTCTGGCATGATGATCCCGCAATATGTGACTGCGGCACTGGTAACAGAAAATAAATCATTGTGTTTCCCGCCATCAGCAGACAGCGTACCAACATCAATGGGCCAAGAAGATCACGTATCTATGGGTAGTATCTCTGGTCGTAAGTTAAACCAGATTTTAGGTAATCTTGATAAAATCTTTGCTATTGAGCTGATGTATGCAGCGCAAGCAATCGAATTTAGACGTCCTAACAAGTGTTCAGACATCATTGAAGAAAACTTTGCGCTAATCCGCAGCAAAGTTACCAAACTAGAAGAAGACCGCTTACTTAAGCCAGACATCGACGCCATGGTAGAACTTGTTAAATCGCAAGCGTTTAAAGTTAACTAAGGGAGCAAATAATGACTTTTCAAGAACAAATTAAGCAAGGTATCCCGAGCGTATTACCAGAGCCAAAACCGTACCCAAGTGATGCAAACCGTGCTCCAAAACGTAAAGACATTTTATCGGCTGACGAAAAGCAATTAGCGATTCGTAACGCATTGCGTTATTTCCCTAAAGAATGGCACAAAGAATTAGCCGCTGAATTTGCCGCTGAGCTTAAGCAATTTGGCCGTATTTACATGTATCGCTTTAAGCCTAACTATGAGCTTAAAGCGCGCTCAATCAGCGATTACCCGGCTAAATGCGAACAAGCTGCCGCTATCATGTTAATGATCGACAATAACCTTGATCCTGCAGTAGCACAGCATCCTGAAGAGCTAATCACTTACGGTGGTAACGGTGCGGTATTCCAAAACTGGGCGCAGTACTTATTAACCATGAAGTACTTAAGCGAAATGGAAGAAGACCAAACGCTACACATGTACTCGGGTCACCCTATGGGACTATTTCCATCATCAGTTGAAGCACCGCGTGTGGTTGTAACAAACGGTATGATGATCCCGAACTATTCAAAGCCGGATGACTGGGAAAAATACAATGCACTGGGTGTAACTCAATACGGTCAAATGACTGCGGGTTCATTTATGTATATTGGCCCACAAGGCATCGTGCACGGTACAACTATTACCGTAATGAATGCGTTCCGTAAAGTACTGGAAAAAGGCGAATCACCAAAAGGTAAGATCTTCTTAACTGCTGGTTTAGGCGGTATGAGTGGTGCTCAGCCTAAAGCGGGTAACATTGCTAACTGTATCACCGTATGTGCCGAGGTTAATCCTAAGGCAGCTATTAAGCGTCATCAACAAGGTTGGGTTGATGAGCTAATTGATAACATGCCAGAGCTTGTTGAGCGTGTACGTACGGCTCAGCAAAATGAAGAAGTGGTTTCAATTGCCTTTATCGGTAACGTGGTTGATGTATGGGAAAGCTTCTTAGCTGAAGATATTTTCATTCACTTAGGTTCAGATCAAACTTCACTTCATAACCCATGGTCAGGCGGTTACTACCCGGTTGATATTAGCTATGAAGAGTCAAATCGTTTAATTCGTGAAGAGCCAGAAGTATTCAAAGAAAAAGTACAAGCGACGCTTAAACGCCACGCCGATGCTGTTAACAAGCACACGGCAAAAGGTACTTACTTCTTTGATTATGGTAATGCGTTCTTGCTAGAAGCATCACGTGCTGGTGGCGATGTAATGGCTGAAAATGGTATTGATTTTAAATACCCATCGTACGTACAAGATATTCTTGGCCCAATGTGTTTTGACTACGGCTTTGGCCCGTTCCGCTGGGTATGTACATCAGGTAAACCAGAAGATCTTGATAAAACAGATGCGATTGCTGCAGACGTTTTAAATAAAATCATGGCGGACTCGCCTGAAGAGATCCAACAGCAAATGCAAGACAACATCACGTGGATCAAAGATGCGAAGCAGAACAAACTGGTTGTTGGTTCGCAAGCTCGTATTCTTTATGCAGACGCACAAGGCCGCGCTGAAATCGCTAAAGCCTTTAATGATGCCATTAATCGTGGCGAAATTGGTCCAGTTGTACTTGGGCGTGACCACCATGACGTTAGTGGTACAGATTCACCTTTCCGTGAAACATCAAACATCTATGATGGTAGCCGCTTCACAGCAGACATGGCGATTCACAATGTAATTGGTGATGGTTTCCGTGGTGCTACTTGGGTATCTATCCACAATGGTGGCGGTGTTGGCTGGGGCGAAGTGATCAACGGTGGTTTTGGTATGCTACTAGATGGTAGTGAAGCTGCCGAGCGCCGTTTGAAATCTATGCTATTATTTGATGTAAACAACGGTATTGCTCGTCGTAGTTGGGCGCGTAACGAAGAAGCTAATTTTGCGATTAAACGTGAAATGGCTCGTACCCCTAAACTTAAAGTGACCTTGTCTAATAACGTTGATGATGAAGTTTTATCAAACTTAGATTTCTAAGTTGTGTCAATGCAAAAAGGCCATGTTGTAAGTGCAACATGGCCTTTTTTATTGCCAAAAATTATTAAATAGCGCATCGTTTAGGGAATAAATTTTTAGTTCAGCGAATAAGGAAATAGATATGACTAGACTACTTACTGGCGGATGCTGTTGCGGCGAAGTCAGCTTTAAAGTCGCTGATAACTTTAGGCGTTTTTTCTTCTGCCATTGCGAACAATGCCGCAAACTAACCGGCACTGCTCACGCTGCAAATTTGTTTACCTCACCTGATGCTATCGAATGGATTAAAGGCCAACATCACATCACGCGGTTTAATTACCCTGGTCGTGCATTATCTAGGGCGTTTTGTAAAACCTGTGGCTCAGCACTGCCATTTGAATCACAAGACAGCAAATACCTACTTGTGCCTGCAGGCAGTTTAAATGAAGAGCCAAGTAAGGAATTAGACGCGCAAATATTCTGCGAAGAGCAAACCGAATGGCATAAAAAAGGTTTAAATGGCAAAAAGTTGATTGGTTTTGGTCGCGATTAAGCCTGATTAAAGAGTAAAGTTAGCGAGGTACGAGAGTAAAGTTAGCGAGATACGAGAGTAAAGTTAGCGAGATACGAGAGTAAAGTTAGCGAGATACGAGAGTAAAGTTAGCAAGATACGAGAGTAAAGTTAGAAAGGGGAAAGTTAGCGAGTTACAAGTTTGTATGAGGCGTTTCAACGCCGAACAAGTAGCAGCGATTTTACATCGAGTCCCAGAGCCTAAATCCTAGCACCTTATGTTTTCAATCGTAGGCGTGAAACTTGTTTCGCGCGTTTGTAGGTCGTGCTTCAGCGCGTTTAAAAGAGAATTTAGATAGATGCTAGAGTAAAGTTAGCGAGTTACAAGTTTGTAGGAGGCGTTTCAACGCCGAACAAGTAGCAGCGATTTTACATCGCGTCCCAGAGCCTGAATCCCAGTGCCTGAATCCTAGCACCTAATGTTTTCTAACGTAGGCGTGGAACTCGTTTCACGCGATATGATGTAGGTCGTGCTTCAGCGCGTTTAAAAGAGAATTAAGAGAGATACTAGAGTAAAGTTTGACCAATTAATCGAGTTTGATTAATCTGTAAAACACATTTTAAAAGGAGGTTTAATATGTTTAAAGTTTTAACCTTAGCTGCTTTAGTCTCGTTAGCTGTACCTACAAACGCAAATGAAATTACAGCTGAGTTTCTTAAAAAAGAGCTTGAACTTGCTCATTCTCAGTACATCAAAGGTTCGAGCGATAGTGCGCTTTATGCGTTAAATGCACTAGCAAGAATTCTTGAGCTTGATAGCGCTAAAACGCTGCAAACAGAGTTAGGCCCTAATAACCTTGCTTTTACTTATCTTCGAATTGGACTCATTCATGAGCATGCTGGTGATCAGCAGAAAGCCAACAGCTATTTTGCCAAAGCGATGAATGCTCACCAAGGCGAAAAACTTCAGCTTGCAGAGCTCAAAGCTTATATAACTAAATTAGATATATCAGCTGCTCACTTAATTTAAATATAATTGGAAATACAAGGAAGACGATGATCAAATGGCACGAACTAAATAAATATCAAAAAGCTGCATTTTGGTGCTTGATAGCTATTGTTGGTTGGTTCTCACCTGAGATTGCACTGTTATTTCATTTTGGTGGAATAGAAGTTGTATTTGCTTTTTTAGCAATGTACAGCTTGCCTATCATCAGAGTAGTGCGTTCTTACTTTCTAAAAATTAAAGAAAATCTGTTACTTGCCTATGTGTCATTTCAAAAAAGTGCCTCTGGTAAACCCAACGTATTTTTAATGCAAACGGCATTTTGCTGTCTTGCAGTCGCACTCACCGGCTCATTCTCTTTTGCAATGGTATTTTTAATGCCAGGAATGATGTTAAACAATATGCTTGTTTGATTGTATTAAAGTTAGCGAGTTACAAGTTGTAGGAGGCGTTTCAACGCCGAACAAGTAGCAGCGATTTTACATCGCGTCCAAGAGCCTAAACCCAAGTGCCTAATGTTTTCTAAAGTAGGCGTGAAACTTGTTTCGCGCGTTTGTAGGTCGTGCTTTAGCGCGTAAGGTATAAATTTAAAGGTTAATGCACAAATGGATTTAGATGAATTAAATGCTTACCTCGCAGGGTTGCATGGGCAGGCAACAGTTGAAAAAATTAATGTACCAACAGAACAAGCTTCTGGTTCCTTAAAAATAAAGTTTAATGGTGATATTGGTACTAGAGACAACGGGGAAATAGAAGTAGAGTTTTTAGATGTTGATTCTTTAAGTTTAGCATTTAGTTTAGTTGGGCCTATTAAAATTGTTATCGCAAATGAGCTTGTATCAAGCTACCTAAATGAGAATTACCTAGAAACAAATTTTAACTTTTATAAATTAATTGATGATGTAGGAGTTAAATGGTGGATATACGCTAAAAACTTTAGAGCAAAGAGATTGCCTGCTTTTTACAAATAATGTTTAAATTTTATAGTTTATTTTCGACCGTAAAAAAATTACTTAAATCAAAGATTATCATGAACGAACAAGATCAGGTTGCTTTAAACAACATTGAACACTTTGGATGCCATGTATTGAAAGTTATGGAAGGGGAAGATGCGCCTGAATTTACTTACTCAATTGGTATTAATAAAAAACAGAAGAAACCGGACTTAATCATTCTAGGTTTAGATAATTCATTGGCTCACTCAATGATTAATAACTACAAAGATAGATTACTTAAAGGTGAGGTTTTTGAAGTAGGTAAATTTTATAGTGATTTTCTTGAAGGCTTCGATGTGACTTTCATCTATGTAGATAGTTCACATTATAAAGAATACTTAGGTTATGGCCTGTGGTTACATAATGGAAGTAATTTTAAGATGCTTCAAATGGTATGGCCAACAACAAAAGGTTTATGGCCATGGGATGAAGGTACTTCTGATTATTATCAATGGGCACAACCTATATTAAATAAGACAGGAATAATTGAAAAAGTTTGTTTGTAGGAGGCGTTTCAACGCCGAACAAGTAGCAGCGATTTTACATCGCGTCCCAGAGCCTAGAGCCTAGTGCCTAATGTTTTTCACGCGTTTGTAGGTCGTGCTTTAGCGGGATTAAAGAGTAAAGTTAGCTAGTTACAAGGGTAAAGTTGCTAGGAGATTTTACGCCGAATAACTAAGAATCATGGCTCAAGCCGTTCCTCCCAGAGCAATGGTAAAACACTGTAAATTATGAATTGATAGAGATAGGTTTAAGCACAGTAAAGCAGCATCAGTCTTTACCGTTTTCGATTTACTGCGCTAATGATGAACAACATATTGTTAATGTGCCTATCGCAAACCCATTACTTGTCGTTGTATTATCTGGCAGCAAAACGCTAATAGATACAGAAGAAGTTAACTGCAATGCAGGTGATTTTGTCTTTATGGCAAATACACCACAGGTTGCGATGCGTAACATTCCGCGAAACTTTGGCTATATTGCGCTATTGATTGAATTTGATTACACCGACTTTGAGTGCTTGAAATATCAAGCCAGCACAAAGAAAAATTTCATCACTGGGCAAGTCGATCCACTGTTTCAAATGACCTTAAAACAATTCATTGAATGGGCTGCAGTAACACCACCACAATTATGGCAAATTAGAAGACAAGAGCTGCTGCAAGTACTATATTCGCAGGGCTTCAAAGACTTAGGTTCAATTATTGAGCCACCAACACTGACTCATAAAATACATACTATCATCGCTGGTGATTTAACGCATGATTGGGATGCAAGCAGTATTGCAGCTACGTTAGCGATGAGCGAATCAACACTCAGAAGAAAGTTAACCGCAGAAGACAGTAGTTTTCAGTTAATTAAAGATAACGCGCGTTTAAGCCATGGACTACACTTGATTCAAAGTAGCTCACAGTCTATTGGCACCATTGCACAGCAATGTGGTTTTTCGTCGCAATCTAGATTCACCGATAAGTTTAAACTTTTGTTTAATACGACTCCAACAGCCCTTCGTAAAGCAATAATGAGCGAAGCAGGCTAATAATTGACAGTTTTGGTACTAATTTGATCTGTCTTTGCTAGGTATTATGATTATTCTTATTAATCGGAGAATATTATGAAATCATCAACATTGAAAATTGCTACACCGTTATTTTTGCTATGTTTATCTGGCACCACACTCGCTGAGACATTTGCTCTAACAAGCAAAGACATTGCCCATGGTGATTTTATGGGGAGTGCGCAAGAGTTTAAAGGGTTTGGTTGTAATGGCGATAACCTTTCTCCACAACTTGCTTGGCAAAATGCACCTAAAGGTACAGAAGCATTCGCATTGACAGTTTATGATCCTGATGCGCCTACAGGGAGTGGCTGGTGGCATTGGCAAGTTGTGAATATCCCTAAGTCGGTATCAAGTTTAGCAAGCGGTGCAGGCAGTGCAGAGAAGAACGCAATGCCAAAAGGCAGTGTGCAGATAACAAATGATTATGGTTTTAAAGGCTTTGGTGGCGCTTGCCCACCGGAGGGACATGGCGCTCACAGATATCAATTTACACTACATGCGTTATCACAAAAACTTGAATTACCAGAGAACGCATCAGGCGCGTTAGCAGGCTATATGATCAATGCTTATTCGCTTGATTCAGCAACAATTGAAGCGCTTTATAAGCGTTGAGAGAGTTAGCGTGATACGAGTTACAAGGGTAAAGTTAGCGAGTTACAAGTTTGTAGGTCGAGCTTTAGCGCGTTAAAAGGGTAAAGCTAGCGAGTTACAAGTTTGTAGGAGCGTTTCAACGCCGAACAAGTAGCAGCGATTTTATATCGAGTCCTAGAGCCTAAATCCTAGTGCCTAATGTTTTCTAAAGTAGGCGTAAAACGTGTTTCTCTAGTTTGTTTTTAAATAGTCGCGGCGCAAAGGCGCCGCTGCTTGTGAAACTGTATAGGCTCTAACATCCTGACTCGCATCTCGCAACTTTAATCATCTTTCTTTGCTTTTTTCGCGAGAATTTCAACTTCGGCTTTTTCGGTTACGCCTGCCATACTGAGGGCTGTGCTGCCTACTGATTCATATTCAAGTTTGATTTTATCGAGTTTAGCGTCGTTTTTGTCTGGCAAATTTAAGCTACGTGATGACATTCCTTTGGTTAAAACACCTAGGTTATCAAATACTTTTTCTTCACCGTTGTTCATAACGACTTTAATTTTCTTAAGATTCACAGTGCCATGGGTGCACTTAACTTTAATATGGCTGTAGTGGCTGCTGGTGATAGGGTTAACGGTATCGGTTTCGCTTTTGTAGCTGACCTTTTTCTCTGCGATTGTTTTCCAATCGTCATCACCAGCTAGGCTTTGAGTACTGGTTAAGGCCAAAAATGTGGTTAAAGCGATGAGTTTGACTATTTTCATTTGATTCCCTCCAAAAATTATCATCATTAAAATTTATAGCATATAAACAGGTTGGTTGCCTATGCAAAGTTCATAAAATAGAACCAAAAGCATTTTTTAATCGTATTAACTAATACGTTATAAATTCACCAACCTTAATCAGCATGCTATGCTAGTAAAGTGTCTATAAGTTTATGGATTTTCAATGAGATATTACTTTTGTTTAGTGGCTTTTTTACTATCAACCTCGTCAATTGCCAGCGCTCTGCTGGATGTAAAGCCGAGCAATAAAACACAGTTTTTGGCTCTGATAAAAGACAAACAAGGTGATTACAAAACAAAAGAGGGCAGCGATGCGGTTTGTCAAAGCGCATCTTTTTCATTGATAAAAGACCCAACGCAAGGCTTTAGCTTAGGGACGTTAATCGATTTTAGTGACTTACATAACGGCACACAGGTAAAGAAGATACCTAACTTTTGCGTTGTCAGTTCGAAGTTAAAATACTTTGTAGATGGCATTGTTAGAACCAAGCGATATTTTCGATGTGATAATGAAGACGACAACGGTTCAACAACTGAAGATCTGCGTTTTAAAGATAATGGCAATATTACTTATACACTGAGTAAACCTAACGTTTCTTGTGTGTTTGAAAAGCAATAATTGTATACCTCGCGCAATTTTAAGCCTATGATGGGCCTTATTTTTACTTGAAAACCTTATGACTGGCCAATTTATTCAAGCATTTTTAGTGCTTGCTGTTTTTTACATAGCAAGCCTTATTATTGACCGTGCTATTAAACAGTTTCAACGTCGCTTTGATTCAACAGCTCTTGAAACTTTCCGGCTGATTTCTAACTCGCAGCGCGCTATTTTATTATTTATTGGTATTGTGCTGGCGTTATCGAAACTGGGTTTTGACGTAGCCGCGTTAGTTGCCGGCTTAGGCCTAACAGGCTTTGCTTTGGGTTTTGCGTTGAAGGATGCTATTTCAAACCTAGTAGCAGGTGTAATGATTGTGCTTTATAAACCCATTAAGCTTGGTAATTACATTGAAGTGAGTAATTCAAAGGGCACTGTGATTGATCTTAATTTGCGCTATATCACAATTAAAGGCGAGGGAGCGGTGCATTTAATTCCTAATTCTTTAATTTTAAGTAATAAAGTGTCAATCATTGACCGCGATGACGATTAACCACAAATTTTAGACATAAAAAAAGCAGCCTAGGCTGCTTTTTTAAGTTTTAGCAAATTACATTTGAGATTGCAGGTAATTCTCAAGCCCTGCGGTTTTGATTAACTGCTGCTGTGTTTCAAGCCAATCAATCTGTTCTTCTTGCTCATTTAAGATGTTATCTAGCGCTTCACGGCTGATGTAATCTTTTTTCTCTTCAGCAAGTTTAATTGCCGCTTTAAGATCAGGAAGAGAATCAAGTTCAAAGCTCATGTTAGCTTCGATCATTTCTTCAGAGTTTTCACCAATACGTAGGCGACCTAAATCTTGTAGGTTTGGTAAACCTTCTAAAAACAAAATACGCTCAATCAAACGGTCGGCGTTTTTCATTTTTTGAATAGATACTTTGTAATCAGCTTTGTCTAATTTAGAAAAACCAAAATCTTTAAACATACGAGCGTGTAAAAAGTATTGGTTAATACCTACTAATTCATTCGCTAATACTTTATTAAGTGCAGCAATGACGCTTTTATCGCCTTTCATACAATTAGCCTCTATTCGCCCATTTGAGATTGATGGTAGTTTTGGCTACCAATTTTGTCGATTAGACCAAGCTGTTGTTCTAACCAGTAAACATGATCTTCTTCTGTATCAAATAATAGCTTTTCAAGCACTTCGCGTGATTGATAGTCTTTTTCTTGTTCACAGATAGCAATTGCTTCTTTAACACAATCAACCACTTCTAGTTCAAGTGTTAAATCGTTTTGCATCATGCTCTTCACGTCTGAGCCAATTAATAGATCACGACGCTTAGTCATGTTTGGTACGCCTTCTAAAAACAGAATACGTTTGATCAACCAATCAGCGTGATCTTTTTCTTCTTCCATTTCGTGGTTAAGACGTTCATACAGCTTATTTAGGCCCCAATCGTCATACATACGAGAATGAATAAAGTATTGATCTATAGCAGCTAATTCGTTTGCGAGTAGTTTGTTAAAACTATCTATGACTTTTTGATTACCTTTCATAATGCTGTCCTCAAATTCCAAGTTGCGGTAATTGTAGTATATAAAAACAAGATTGCAAACTTTTTCCTTTGTAAATCAGTTGTTTACTATTGAGTGTGATTCTCGTTTAAGTTTGCGTTAATGGTTGATAAATGAACAATTTATCGTTTCTATTCTTAAATGAAAAAAGCCCTTACTAAGAAGGGCTTGTTGTTCTAAATAAAGTTTAATTTAGAAACTATAGGTTGCACCAAGCGTAACAGTGGTACCTAAACCTTTAATGTTATAGCCACCGTAGGTGTATGACTGGGCACGGGCAGGGTAGTAATCATTGTTAAATAGGTTTTCTACACCCATAAACGCTTGCCAGTTATCGCTAAAGTTATAACGACCGCTTAGGTTAAATAGGTTGTAACTGCTAATTGGCCCTTGGTCGCCAACATAGTCGCCGTCTGCATTTGGTTCAAAGCGTTTGCGTGAACCCACATATAAATAACTCACCGTCAGTGATAACTCATCATTAGGCTGCCAGTTTAAGTTAGCAGTGCCTTTTGGTGGGCTTATTTGGCGTGAACCTAAGTAAATTTCGTCTTCGGTATTTTTACCTTCAACATAGCTGTAAGTTGCAACCAGTTTTAGAGTTGGGTTAATTTTATAATCGACTAGTGTTTCGTAACCCCAAATCTCTTGAGGTGCACGCACCGGCTCATACACACCGGTTACTTCATTAAAGCTATTCGTGGTGCCAAACTCTGATGTACTACGGTAAGCTGCAAATTCAAAACGTAAGTCATCAAACTGTGAGGTAAAACCAATTTCATAGTTATCAATGATTGATGCTTCTGTTTGAATTAGACCAATATCATTCACCGTTGCTGAACGTAGTAGGCGGCCAATATCTGAGATATCAGACCCTTGTGAATAATTGGCAAATGGGCTGAAAGCCTCAAGTAAATTGTATTTAACACCTACATTATAGGTGGTTGCATCGTAATCAATGGTGTCGCCTTTTACGCTAAGTGGCACAGAGCACTGTGTTTCTGAACGGCAAAGCTTTAAGGTGTTGTAATCATCAACGGTTAAATCAATGCTCTCTTGGCGCACACCTGCTTTAATAACTAAATCATTATCGATTACCCATTTTGTTTGTAAAAAGCCAGCAAGGCTTTCCATATCCATTTCTGGTACCCAAACTCGGCCATCTACAAGTGGCTGTGAAGTCACGTCATTTAGAGCATCTAGGCCATAAATGAAGGTGGCTTCAACATTGTCAAAATCAACAAGGGTATTAAACGTAGCGCGTGCACCTTTCTTTTCAGAGCGAATAATTGATTGGCCACCTTCGTAACCTTCGTCTGGGTTAGCTAAGTTTGTAGAAAAGAAAAACACATTCTCGATATCTTGCATGTAAAGGTCGAGCGTCATTTGTGTATTAGTAAACAGGGCGTAGTCTGTGTATTTTAGGGTAATGTTTTCGTTACCATCTGGGCCTTGTGGTTTACCTTGCTTTTGTAGCTCTTTAGGTACATGAATGGCATACGTTTTTTCGCCATCGTTTAGGTTACCAACAACGTCACCTAAATCGGTTTTTTGTTGAGAGCTAAAGTAGTTATAGCTAAATTGCAGTTGCTTCTCATCGTCAAAATCATAACCAAGTTTGGTGAAGTAGTTTTCTGTTACTGCATCAGATAAACCATACTGTAAGCCAAGAATATCGCCTTCGGCGTCACGTTGAACACCATTTTCTTCGTAACTTGCGGTAAATAAATAGCTGAGTTTATCTGCTCGGCCATTAACCGCAGCAGAGACTCGCGCACCGGCGCTTTCTTCTAGTTTTACTGCACTAAAACGTGACGATAGGCTGATCTCACCTTCTGGCTGACCATCACTTGTTGCCTGCTTTGTGATGTAATTAATAATACCGCCCGATGCACCATTACCATAAACAGAGGTAGCACCTTTGATCACTTCGATACGCGCAATGGCACTTGGGTCGAGTGTTTTAACTCCCAAAGAGCCGTTTCTGAGTGGTGTAGATTGCGGCACACCATCAATCATCACAAGTGGTGCACGGCCACGTAAACTCTGGCCTGTATTACTCGAACTACCTGTATCTGGTGCAAGGCCTGGTACCATTTGCGCAAGTAAGCTTTGTAGTTCTGGATTAACTTTTAAATGTTCTTCAATTTGCTTTTGGCTAATAATCGTTACAGAAGCGGGTACCTCATCAATGCTTTCAAATACACGGCTGCCTGATACAACAACGTGTTCCATTTCTTCTGCGGTGAGTTTTTTATTGATGGCATCATCAGCAAATGCCTGGCTGCTAATTGCAAGAGCGACCAGAGTCAGTGAAGTTTTTAACATGTTTATCCTTGTTAAATCGGTATTTATTATGTGATTGTGCGGCAGTCTAAATGTAAAGAAGTGTAAAGGCAAGGCTAATGATAATTATTTGCAATAAATTTTTGTGTTGTTTTGTACCTACTTATTTAAATTAGTTATTAAGCAAATAGCTATTAGGATTAGCAGGACTGTAGCTGTGTTTTTATTAAAAAACGTTTTAAGTCGTCTGGAATAGGCATTGGTTTGAAAGGGCTAACATTAATGCCGCCGGTATTACCGAGTGGGACCCAAACACGCGAAAATACAATTGAAGCTGCAATGCGAGCAAACTGACTAATTATTTCCTTGGCATTATTGGTTTTAAAACCAATTTTACACATCCACCAATGTGAGTAAGTATGCGCAATGATATAGTTTTGACCCAGAATATGAGCCCGCTCTAAGTGATAAAAAGCCGTTGTGTAATCTGCTTTCTCATAACTAGATTTAGCCAATATCATTTCGGTGTTAAAGGCATTTTTGAGCTCAATATTCAGGGCGAATAGTATGTTTAGTAAAAGTTGTTTATTTGTAGTGCCGTTTGTACCAAAAGTAAACACCTGAAATCGTGAAAAATAACGGTGACAAAGCAAATAGTAACCACAGTAGTTGCACTATAGGGCCTGCAAAATCACCAATATGAAACTTATATTTAAAGTTCCATGTTTGGGTGGTCCAAGAACTTTGGCTGGCATCATAGCTTGCAACAATATCTGCTGAATATGGGTTTGCCCATACCCAACTATAGGCATGGCTTTCACCCGGGTTCTCTATTCTAAAACCAATGTTATCAGTTGGCTTTTTCGGTAAATAAATTCTAAATAACTTACCCTTAGGAAATACAGTTTGTGCGTTATCAAACGCTTTTTGAACTTGAAAAGGCGTATCTGCTAAAGGGGGAATAACGGCTGGTGGTTTTGGTCTATCTTCAACTGTGCCTTGCATCACAAATTCTAATACGGCTTTGGTTTGTGGTTTCCAGTTAAACGCCATACCTGTGTAGGCAATTAAAATAAGTGGAATTAAAAAATACACACCCAGAACGGTATGCAGCTGATACATCAACACTCTAAATTTAGCTTTACGCTTAATAGCCAAGCGCTTCATGCGATTTTTTGGTTTAACCCAAATATAAAAGCCGAGCAGAATTTCAATAATAAGAATGAGTGCACACACCGAAACCCAATTTCTTAGCGGGCGGTTTTTATCGCCATCTTCATAAAGCAGCCAGCGGTGCAAAGCCATGGTAAAGCCATAAATCGTACTGTAGTAATCGTACTCATGTAACACTTGACCATTGTATGGATTAACACTGACATAGCGGTTGTTTGCTAACTGTAATTGCCACGCAAGATCACTGCGCTGCTCAGGCATTAACAGGGTAACCGGTTGTTTGGTTGAAGCTGAAACATGTTTTATGAGGCTATCAAAATCAAGTGCTGAAGCCGCTGGCGTTACAGTCCATTTATCGCTTTGAGTAAGGTATTGAATATCTTTTGCGTAAATAAGCAACGCACCGGTCAAACTTAAACAAATTAAAAATAAACCACTTACTAAGGCAAGTAATAAATGCGTACGACGTAACCACAACTTCAACAAGGTTAGTTCCTTCAGTTTGCTGTTAAAACAAAACTGAATGGTAAATGATAACGCGTAACATTTACACTAAAACTTGTTCTATGGTGCAGCTTTCAATTGCAAAGTTATCATGTAAAAAGTGACGTATTTCATCGTTATTGATGTTGTGCTTGGCACTAAACTTGAGCTCGCAATGAACGTGATGATCATCTACCTGCCATGTTTTGAGGTAATCAACATCAGTGATTGCAAATTGGGTTTTAAGCTCAGTAATAGCTGCTGTTAAGGCAAAATTATCAGGGGCTGCCTGCATCAAAATTTTACTGCTCGCTATTAACAACAAAACACCATGGTAAATGACATACAATGAGATCAGCATAGTGGCAATTAAATCAACAATATACCATTGATAAAGAATGATTAAGGTACCCGCTAAGATCACCACCACAGAAGCTAATGCATCAGACACATTATGTATAAACGCAGCACGAATATTCATACTGTCTTTTGCGCCTGCTTTGTAAGTTAAAAGGGCGGTGACTAGGTCAACAACCAGTGCAAACCCTGCAACCCAAATGATGATCCAGCCATCAATGGGCTCAGGGTTTAAATAGTTGGAGATGGCTTCAATAATTAGGTAACCACCAATCACAATTAAACTTAAGCTGTTAAATAGGGTTGCTAAGATTTCAGCGCGTTTGTAGCCGTATTGATAACGATCGTTGGCAGGTTTGGCGCCAATTTTTCGGGCAATTAGGGCAATGAATAACGACGAGGCATCACTTAAATTATGCAGTGCATCAGCAATTAACGATAAGCTGCCAGAAACAAGGCCGCCAATCACCTGAGCGACAGTTAATAACACATTGATTGCAACTGCCAGCATGAGTTGGCGGGTGCTTTGGTTATTTGTATCGTGATGATGATGGTGTCCGTGTCCCATAAAAATACCGAGTTATTGATTTGCTTTATTTTTATACCATGCGTGCCGTGGTATTGAAATGTTTGTAATGATTTGTTCGTGTGCGGATTATAATTTACTGTTCAAATGCGGGTGGATTTGTTAATTTATCGCCGTTGTACCATTTTTAGTTCTAATTTTTAGGCTCAATGTGAAAGCTGCATTTATTATTTTGATTAGCGTATTATTGCTCCAGCCATTGCTGGATAGCTTTGATGTGGCCGATCATAATGCTGCGTTTAATCACACCTCGGTACTGCTATCAGAAGAAATTGACCTTGAAGCCCATTGCGCAGCCAATGGCGATCACCTGTTACATCAATCAGAGCATGCCGAGCTTAGCAAACAGTTGTCTGACTCAGCCGAAAAAGGCCATTGTCATGTTTGTCACAGCCCAGCGTTTGTCGATTCGCTGCAATTGTCTGAACCTACTGATATCTACTTTACTAAAATTGAATCACTTGATTTCAACTTCAAATCGGCTGACTTAGCACCGCTTCATCGCCCACCTATTTCAGCTCTTACTTAATCAAAAACCCTTTTTAGATTTTTTGGGCTTAGCCCATTTTAAGTAAGAGACACTCTATGTATTTAAGAAATTTTATGCGTTACGCATTGCTGTGCGTATGCTATATGACCGTGACAAATATTTATGCGACAGAACAAGCGCATAATCATCAAGAAAATGAGCAAGCTGAACATGCTAATGAAGTCAGTTTAACTGAGCAGCAACAGCAACTCGCTAATATCGAGGTTGAGCGCCTTGTACTGAAAAAACACAAGCAAACCTTGTATGCACCGGGCGAAATTAAAGCCAATGGCTATGCCAGTTATGTGGTGTCACCGCGTGTTGATTCTATCGTTGTAAAACGCCATGCCTTATTAGGGCAGCATGTAAATAAAGGAGACTCTTTAGTCACTTTATTTAGTGGCGAAGTAGCCAGCCAGCAAACTGAATTTAGATTAGCAGAAGCCGAGTGGCAACGCGTTACTAAAATGACCCCGGGCACAGTCAGCGAAAAGCAAATCTTAACTGCCAAAGCCGAGTATGAAGTGGCTTATAGCCGGTTAGTTGCCTTTGGTTTATCAAAACAAGCTATTGCACAAACACTCACCATAAGCCCAGAAAAACTCGGTGAATACACCTTGTTTGCACAAACATCGGGAGCTGTTTTAACCGATAACTTTGCTCAAGGTCAGCGAGTTGATTCGGGGATTGAGCTAATGCTAATAGCCGATGAATCTGCACTTTGGGTTGCTGCTCAGCTTTCAGCTAATCAAGACCGTACTATCAGTAATGGCTCTACGGCGCTGTTGGAAGTTAACGGCAATCGCTATCAAGCAAGGGTTATTCAAGAAGCACATACCATTGATGAACAAACACGTTCACGAACTGTTAGGCTCGAGGTAAAAAACACGCAGCATAGTTTGCACCCCGGCATGTTTGCCGATGTGTACTTTCATTTTGAAACCGATCAAGTGGTACTTGCCGTACCTGAAAATGCATTAACACGCAGTGCAGATGGTGACTGGCAGTTATTTGTCGTTGATGACGATGGCGGCTTTGCTGCCCAAGAAGTAACCCTTGGCAGAAGTTTTGGTGATTATCGTGAAGTATTAGGTATTAAAGCCGGGCTTGAAGTTGTCACCCAAGGTGCTTTTTTTATTGCATCACAGCTAGCTAAAGGCGGATTTGATCCGCATAACCACTAGAGGTGACGCATGTTTAATTTATTAATTGAGGCGGTGATAAAGAACCGTCTACTGGTGGTATTGGCCTTACTTGCAGCGATTGTAGTGAGTGCATTTATGATCCCAAAACTTAATTTAGATGCTTTTCCTGATGTGACGAATGTTCAAGTGGCGGTGAATACCGAAGCACCAGGGCTTGCGGCTGAAGAAGTAGAGCAACTGATCACATACCCAATAGAAGCAGTTATGTATGCTCTTCCCGATGTAGAGCAGGTACGTTCTATTTCTAAAACGGGGTTATCGGGTGTCACTGTGGTATTTAAAGAAGGTGTTGATATTTACTTTGCTAGGCAACTGGTTTTTGAGCGTTTGCAGTCTGCTAAAGAATTGATCCCAGATGGTGTGGGTATGCCAACCATGGGCCCTAATACATCAGGGCTTGGACAAGTCTATCAGTATTTACTTGAAGCAAAGCCAGATGCCAACATTGATAGCATGGCACTGCGTAGCTTAAATGATTGGGTGGTTAAATTACTTATATTACCTATTGATGGTGTGACCGATATTCTGTCTTTTGGCGGTGAGGTTAAGCAGTATCAAGTGAACATAAACCCCAATAAATTACTTGCTTATGACTTAACACAGCAAGATGTTAGTGACGCTCTAGATGCTAACAACAGTAATGTGGGTGGCTGGTACATGAACCGTGGCCAAGAGCAGCTTGTTATTCGTGGTACAGGTTGGTTTACCCCAGGCGACAAAGGGCTTGCTGAGATTGCGCAAACGCCTATCAAAACCATTGATGGTACGGTCGTTAAAGTGGCCGATATTGCGAATGTTGAGCTTGGCAGTGAAATTCGCCAAGGCGCTGTCACCTTGTCTAAACGTGATGAACAAGGCGAAATAGTCAATCGTGGTGAAGTGGTGACTGGTATCGTGCTGAAAAGAATGGGGGCAAATACCAAGCAAACGATTGATGGCATTAACGCGCGTATCGAGATGATAAATCAAGCACTGCCAAAAGGGGTTGAATTTAAAGCCATTTACGACCAAGCAGAACTTATTAGCCAAGCGGTACAAACGGTTATTGACGCACTGCTTTTAGCTTTTGTGTTTATTATCATTGTATTAGCGCTATTTTTGTTAGATTTAAGAGCAACATTTTTGGTGTTGTTGTCGATCCCTATTTCGATTGGTTTAGCACTGAGTGTAATGGCATCGCTTGGCTTGTCGGCAAACTTAATGTCGTTGGGTGGGATTGCTGTTGCCATTGGTATGCTGGTAGATGGCTCAGTTGTGATGGTTGAGAATGTATTTAGGCACCTAGGGCTTAAGCATAATCAACATAAGCCTTCTTCGCAGCTGGTGGCTATTGCTGCAAAAGAAGTGGCACGGCCTATCTTTTTTGCCTCTTTGATTATTCTAACGGTATTTTTACCGCTGTTTAGCTTTGAAGGCGTTGAGGCGAAGTTATTTCAGCCAATGGCAGTGAGTATTATGCTTGCGATTATTAGCGCTGTGATAGTTGCCTTGGTTGTGGTGCCTGCTCTGTGCGTGTACTTATTTGCCAAGGGCGTGACAGTAAAGCAAAGTATTTTGTTAAAACCTATCGATATGCTTTATCAACGGGCTTTACAAAAAGCATTGCAGGCCAAACGCAGCGTTTTAGCTATAGCAGGGTTATTGTTGATTGTAGCGGCCGTTATGCTACCTAGGATGGGCACTGAATTTGTGCCAGAGCTTGAAGAAGGCACTATTAACCTACGTGTGACACTTGCTCCATCAGCAAGTCTCGATACGGCAATCTCAGTGGCGCCTAAGCTTGAAGCCATGTTGCTTGAATTTAGTGAGGTAGAATATGCGCTTAGCCGAATCGGTAGGGCTGAAGTGGGGGGAGATCCTGAACCAGTTAACAACATTGAAATCTATTTAGGCTTAAAACCTCATGCGCAATGGGTAAACGCGAAAACGCGGGTCGAATTACAGCAACTAATGGAAGCCAAGCTTGAGCAGTTTCCAGGGCTTTTGTTTAACTTTTCACAGCCTATAGCAACCCGAGTAGATGAGCTTTTATCGGGTGTTAAAGCGCAATTGGCAATAAAATTATTTGGTAGTGACCTAGGCGTTTTAACTGAAAAAGGCCAACAAATTGAGCAGTTAGTTCAGCAAATACCTGGTGCTAAAGATGTCGCGATGGAGCAAATAGGCGGTGAAGCACAGCTGATAGTTAAACCTAACCGTTTAGCATTGTCGCGCTTTGGCTTATCGGTGGCTGATTTAATGGATGTAGTTCAGCACGGTATTGGCGGGCAATCTGCAGGGCAAATCATCAATGCCAATGAGCGCTATGATATTTATGTGCGTATAGCAAAAAGCTTTCGGCAAAACCCAAATGTGATTGCTGATCTTCGACTGCAAACCCCAACGGGTGCCATTGTAAGGGTGGGGGATGTAGCCGATGTACAAATAGAGTCTGGCGCTCCGCAAGTTCGTCGCGATGATGTCCAAAGGCGGGTGGTTATTCAAGCGAATGTGCAGGGGCGAGATATGGGCTCTGTAGTTGCAGATATTCGCGCTGCCGTTGCCGATAAAATGCAGTTACCTAGTGGTTACAGTGTGGCGATTGGCGGTCAGTTCGAAAACCAACAACGGGCACAAAAGCGGCTTATGATAGTAGTGCCATTGGCCTTGTTACTGATTGCGTTATTGCTTTATTTTGCTTTTAGTAACCTATCGCAAGTGGTACTTATTCTTGTCAATGTTCCCTTGGCTGTAATTGGTGGGGTGATTGCATTATATGTATCTGGGCAATACTTATCTGTACCTAGTTCTGTAGGATTTATCACGCTATTTGGCGTGGCGGTCTTGAATGGTGTGGTGATGGTCGAAAGCATTAATCAACGGATTAGTGCAGGAGATAGCAAAGATAAAGCAGTATTTGAAGGCGCTGTTTCAAGACTAAGACCCGTACTGATGACCGCACTTACCTCAATGCTTGGACTAATTCCAATGCTCCTAAGCACAGGAATAGGAGCCGAAATACAAAAGCCCCTTGCAACGGTTATTGTTGGCGGCTTGGTCAGTGCAACCTTCTTAACTTTATTTGTACTTCCGGTACTTTATAAGTCGATGAGTAAATAAAGCATAATGGGGCTAAGTTTTAGTAGCCCCTTTTTAATGCCGTGTATTTCTGTAAAGGGCGTTTACACCATGCTAAAGCCCTTATAAACTGGGCGTTACAATAATGATGTAAAAAGGAATACAGAGTGAGTAACGCAATTACAATTCGTCCGGCAGTCGCGAGTGATGCTGCAACAATCCTACATTTTATTACCGAACTTGCTATTTACGAAAAAGAACCCGACGCAGTTAAAACAGACGAGCAAGCTATTTTAAAAACGTTGTTCAGTGAAGGCGCAACGGCGCATAGTGTCATTTGTTTAGAGGGCGATACACCAATTGGCTTTGCTGTGTATTTTTATAATTACTCAACCTGGCTTGGTAAAAATGGTTTGTATTTAGAAGATCTTTACGTCAGTGCTGATAGCCGTGGTAAAGGCGCTGGTAAGCAAATTATGCAATATCTTGCTAAGCAAGCACTCGAAAAAGACTGTGGTCGTTTTGAGTGGGTGGTACTAGATTGGAATAAACCAGCCATTGATTTTTACGACAGCATAGGTGCTAAACCGCAAAACGAATGGATTATTTACCGCCTGACAGGCCAAGAGCTTATCGACTTTGCGCATCAATAAGTAATGTTGATATATCTTAAATTAGCAAATAACAACATAAATAAAAATCATTTGCATTTGATCTTTTCTGTGTGTAGTTTAAATACACATAGAATGATTGGTATAAGTGCAGGTGATTTTTATGACTCAAACAACACGCCACACACCGTTAACTTCGAACGCCATTGATGACGCGCTTGCCCCTTGGCAAAGTGCAATTTATCAAGGCAACTTAGCATTTGAATCTGGCGAGCTTATTACTGCGCGTGATCATTACACGGTTGCGAGTAGCTGCGCCGAAACACTACTCGCACAGTTTTATAATATTCCAATCAACCAGTCGGTAACTCGCTCGTTAGAGCATTGTATTGCAGCATTTGTTGTTGCCACTTTGAATCTTGCCGACACCTTTAAAGTAATGCAAAAACCCGATAAAGCCTGCACCTGGCTTTGTCATGCTCATCAACGATTAAGCGTGCTATTAAATCACCCAGAGCAGCAAGTTCGCACCTTGGTGCTGCACCATCATCATAAAACCTATTATGAGCTGGTTAAGTTTGCGAGCATGGCATCGGCATTTCCAACACTAATTAACCGAATCAACCAGCTATTAGCTGACCATCCCCATAAAACGCAGTTATTACATTAACGATAAGGAATCAGTATGCCTTTTACATTACCCGATTTAGCTTATGACTATGATGCACTTGAACCGCACATTGATGCGAAAACCATGGAAATACATCACACCTTGCATCATCAAACCTATATCAATAAAGCGAATGCTGCACTAGAGGGTAGCCATTACTCTGAGCAAGATGCTGAAACATTACTACGCACTATTTCATCAATGCCTGAGTCTTTACAAAAAGCAGTACAAGAGCATGTGGGTGGCCATCATAATCACTCATTATTTTGGCAAGTTATGTCACCTAATGGCGGCGGTACGCCAAGTGCAGAATTAAACACCGCCATTGTTGATACATTTGGCAGCTTTGACGCATTTAAAGAGCAATTTACTAATGCCGCGGTAAGCCGTTTTGGCAGTGGTTGGGCTTGGTTATGTGTCGATGAAAATAACCAATTGGTCGTTGAAAGTAGCCTTAATCAAGATAGCCCACTGATGCATAATCATACGCCTATTTTAGGGCTTGATGTGTGGGAGCATGCGTATTACTTGAAGTATCAAAATCGTCGCCCTGAATATATTGCGGCATTTTACGAAGTGATCAATTGGCCGGAAGTTGAGCGCCGATATTTAGCTGCAGTTAAATAGCTGTTTAAATAGTTAAGGTCCGAAACTGGCTAGTCAAAAAATAATATTCAGTTAAGCTAACGGTATTAGCGTGTAACGAGAAGAATTATGACTAGCCAACAATGGCAAACTGCAAGGCAAAGCCGTGACCCACGCTTTGATGGGGTGTTCTTTGTAGCTGTAAAAAGCACCGGCATTTATTGCAGACCAATTTGCCCCGCACCGACGGCCCAAGAAAAGAACGTTGAATACTACCAATACGCGCACTTGGCTGCGCAAGATGGTTTTCGGCCATGTATTCGCTGCCGCCCAGATAGTGCACCGAATAGCCCTGCTTGGCTAGGTACTAAAACAACCGCATTACGCGCCAAACAACTGATTGATAAGGGTGAGGCCTACGACTGTGAGGTTTTAGCAGATAGGCTAGGGGTGTCGAGCCGCTATTTACGCCGTTTGTTTAACCAACATTTTGGACTCTCGATCACCCAATATCGATTATTTAACCAATGCAATTTTGCCAAGCAGCTATTACAAGAAACAGATTTATCAGTGGCAGATATCGCATTTGCTTCTGGTTTTAATAGCATTCGCCGTTTTAATGATGCTTTTTTAAAGCAGTTAAATATTGCCCCTTCAAAGTTACGTAAGTCTGATAAAAAACCAGCCTCAACATTAACTCTAACACTGGCATTTAGGCCGCCTTATAACTGGCAAGCACTCCATGACTTTTTACAGCGCCGTTTAATTAGTGGCCTAGAATGGTTGAGCGCAACGAGCTATGGTCGCACTTTTAAAGATAAATATTGCCAAGGGCAATTCACAGCACATTTTGTTGAGCATAAAAACCATTTTAAAGTGGCAATTGACATTGATAACACTCGCTATTTACAGCAAGTGATCCATAACATTCGCCGTGTGCTTGATTTAGACGCCGACACGCACACTATTGAACAACATTTACATGCAGAGCTTAAAGGCGCGATGCCACTGTGTGTTGGGCTGCGTTTGCCGGGAATTTGGTCAGACTATGAAGCGGGCATACGTGCGGTACTTGGTCAGCAAGTGAGTGTTACCGCGGCTCACAATCTCGTTACACAGCTTGTAAGTGAGTTTAATCAGCAAAGTAATAACCACTATTTTCCAAGCCCTGAATGGGTTGCCAATTCTGAACTCGATTTTTTTAAAATGCCACAATCACGTAAAGATGCGCTACGGCGTTTAAGTGCTTATTGTCAGCAAAACCCAGATAATCAAGAGCTTGATAATTGGTTAGAGCTTAAAGGCATTGGCCCGTGGACAGTTAATTACGCCAAGCTACGTGGTCAAAGCCATCCCGATATTTTACTAGCGGGCGACTTAGGGGTTAAAAAAGCCCTCGCTGGAATCAGCGAATTTAATAGCGAGCACTGCGCGCCATTTCGCTCTTATTTAACTTTTCAACTATGGCAACAATTATGAGTATGCAACAAGTTATTATGCCAAGCCCGATTGGCGATATTACCATTCAAAGTACATCAAAAGGCGTCAGTTACGTTGGCTTTTACCCGGTGGTTGCAATGCAAACAGAGGTTGTTGATGAGCACACCCTTACACCTATTTTAATTTGTATAAGTGAGCTTAATGAATATTTTAACGGTGAGCGTAGGCGTTTTACAGTTCCCCTTGATACCCAAGGTACTCACTTTCAAAAGCAAGTATGGCGTGCGCTGATGGATGTTGAGTTTGGTCAAAGCAAAAGCTACCAAGATATTGCACTTGCCATTAATAACCCAAAAGCGGTGCGTGCAGTAGGCGCTGCAAATGGAAAAAACCCAATTAGCATTATTGTGCCGTGCCATCGAATTATTGGCGCAAACGGTAAACTCACAGGCTATGCAGGTGGCCTTAAAAGAAAAGAGTGGTTACTGAAACACGAAGGCTTGTTATAAAACAGCACTTTTACTGGGACAACGATTGAGATAATAAGAGTAAGGTAATAGATGATGTTGTCGCGCGATTAAGGTAGCATATTGCGACTTTAAAATTTGGGCAACATCATGGCACAGCTGTACTTTTATTATTCTGCAATGAATGCAGGCAAATCTACCACACTTTTACAATCTGCATTTAACTACCGCGAACGTGGTATGGAGCCGGTTATTTTAACAGCGGCTATTGATGATAGAGCAGGTGTTGGCAAGGTGTCTTCACGTATTGGTTTACAAGCTGATGCGCATATTTTTGATGCAGATAAAGATGTATTTGAGCTAATCAAATCATTAAATGCAGAGCAAAAGCGCCATTGTATTTTAGTTGACGAGTGTCAGTTTTTATCGAAAGACCAAGTAATGCAATTAACAGATGTGGTTGATGAGCTTGGTATTCCGGTGCTGTGTTATGGCTTACGTAACGATTTTAGAGGCGAGTTATTTAGTGGTTCACAATACCTACTTGCCTGGGCAGACAAACTAATTGAGTTGAAAACAGTGTGTCATTGCGGTCGTAAAGCTAACCATGTACTGCGTACTGATGAGCATGGCAATGCGATTGCAGACGGTAATCAGGTAGAAATTGGCGGCAACGACCGATATGTATCGGTTTGCCGCAAACATTATAAAGAATCGTTAAATCTCGGCCGCTAATGCCGAGATAAAACTATCAATATCTTGCTTAGTGACGCCTAAATGGGTCACTAATCGCAGTGGTTTACCCGGTGAAAATAGCATGTTTTGCTCTTTTAATGCATGTGCCACTGCTTTTAAATCGATATGTTCGGCAACATTTGCGTAAACAATATTGGTATCGATTTGAAAAGTTGACGTATCAAAACCAGTTAATGTGTTTAACTGCTCTGCCAAATACGCTGCGTTATCGTGATCCTCAGCAAGCCTTGCTACGTGATGCTCAAGTGCATACTGGCCTGCGGCTGCAAGCATACCCGCTTGGCGCATACCACCACCAAGTACTTTACGCCAGCGGCGCGCTTTATCAATCAGTGCTTTGCTACCTAACAACAATGAGCCAACCGGCGCGCCGAGTCCTTTTGATAAGCAAATAGACACTGAATCAAAATACTGGGTGATCTCAGTGATATCAACACCTAACTTAACCGCCGCGTTATACACGCGGGCACCGTCTAAGTGCAGAGCAAGGTTATGTTTATCAACACACTCTCTGGCTTCTTTTAGATAACTTAGCGGGAGAACTTTGCCACCAATGGTGTTTTCTAAGCTAAGTAGTTTGGTTTTAGCAAAGTGAAAGTCATCAGCTTTAATTGCAGCCACAACTTTGTTTAAATCTATGCTGCCATCGGCATTATTTTCAATTGGTTGTGGTTGAATAGAGCCCAATACAGCGGCACCGCCACCCTCAAATTTGTAGTTATGTGCTTGTTGACCACAAATGTATTCGTCGCCACGTTCACAATGTGCCATCAATGCTAGTAAGTTTGCTTGCGTGCCAGAGCTACAATAAAGAGCACTTTCGAAGCCATGGCGCTCAACAGCATATTGTTCAAGCTGATTAACGCTTGGATCGTCGCCATAAACGTCGTCGCCTACTTGGGCGTCATTCATGACCGCGCGCATAGCTGCTGTTGGTTTTGTAACTGTGTCTGAACGAAAGTCGATCATCTTATTATCCTTATACTAGTTCGTTAAGAATGGCTTCGCGGTCGGCTTGGTCAAAATAGCTCCAAGCAATAAAGCGACTCATTTTTTGGCCTTGTGCCATTTTTATAACTTTTACTTCTTTCACATCAAGAGTGCTAAGTAACTTTTTTATATGCGGTAAAGTGTCAGACTTAGAAACAAGCGATGTAAACCAAATACATTGCTCTGCAAACTCTTGGCTCTCAATGCACATTTTACTGATAAATTCGCGCTCACCGCCTTCACACCAAAGCTCGTTTTGACGGCCACCAAAATTAAGCGCTTTTTGTGGCGCTTTGTTTAGGTTTTTCCATTTACGCTCAGTACCTGCTTTGGCCTGTTGCTCGCTGGCATGAAACGGTGGATTGCATAAAGTTAGGTGAAAAACATCTTTATTCGATATCACGCCCGAAAACATTTTATTGGCGTTATTTTGCTGCTTAACATTAATTTTGAGGCGGTTGAATTGCACGATTTGTTTGGCAATTTTAACAGACAAGGCATCAATATCGGAGCCTGTGAAGTGCCAGCCATATTCGTGATTTCCAGTAAGCGGGTAAATCACATTTGCACCCGTACCTACATCAAGCACTTTTACTTGCTTACCCGTCGGAATATGACCTTGGTTATCGTTTGCTAATAAATCGGCCAAGTGATGAATGTAATCAACTCTACCAGGAACCGGTGGGCAAAGGTAGTTGTCGGGCAAATCCCAAAAATCGATTTTATAATGGCTTTTTAATAACGCTTGGTTGAGGGTTTTAACCGCTAATGCATTGGTGAAATCAATGGTATCAGTGCCCGCTGGCGTTTGCGTTATATAAGGTGTTAGGGCAGGAGTATCTTTGCATAGCAAAGTAAAGTTGTAGCCATTTAAGTGGCGATTTCGCGGATGCATTGAGGAAAACCTATCTGTTAGCCATATCAAAGGCTGATTGTACCAAATAAATCTTTGCTCTGAGTTAGTTTGCGGTGGATATTTTTGCTTAGTAGCATTAATACATGGTGAGCAAAAATAAGTTGAAAACTGATTGAGTGGATTTACTCAAAGTATGGGCTAGTTGAGGTTAAGAGCGAAAGAACGGGCATATTGGCCATGATACAAGCAACTAAAATTAGTGTTTAAAAATTTCTACTCAAATTGGGTCAAATTGGGTACTACCATAAGACATTTAAAGCTGATAAATTCGTAAGTGATTCAATCAAGGAAAAATAATAAAAATCATGGTTAAAAAGATACTTAAAGGAATTGGTATAACATTTTTAGTGTTAATTAGCTTACTTGTACTTTTAGCAATTTGGACTGCGAATAAATCCTCTGCTTACAAAGAAACCGCCGTTCCTTACCTAAATTCAGCAATTGTAGATATCTCTAAATGGGATCCTCAAACTCTCAAAAACTATATGACCCCATCATCAATTGAAAATGCCACAGATGAAGATATTTCTAAAATCATGCGTGCATTCTCAAAGTTGGGCGAATTAAAAGAACTAGGTGAATTTGAATTTATAAATGTTAGCTCTAAAGCTGTTACCGGAGGTGGTTCTGGTACTTATGTTACTTATTTAATTCCAGCTTCATAGACTAATGGAGACGCACAAATAACCGTCACGCTAAAAGAAGAAGGTGAGTCATTCTCTATTTATAACTTCAATTTAAATTCGATGGCGCTTATTGATTAAGTTTAGGGGTAAGAGTAACGACTGGTCTCATTGTTTTAGCCTTTTCGTTAATAGTTGATGAGCCAAATGTCACGTATCAATGCAAAAAGGACTATATATGCAATAGCATGAACCCTCTACTAGGCCCTTTATGGGTTCATATTGTGTTTGGAAAGCCATAACAACAAGGAAGCCAATGAAACAACTATTCGCGGTGTGTTTATTCATTTTTATATCTTTTACATCTCAAGCAATGGGAAATACTGAGCAAGCTGAAAAAGTACCATTTGCAAAATCAGATGAAAGGAATGAGCAAAATAACCTAAGGCTTTACGAAATTTTTGTTCCTAAGAAAAATGGTGATCTTTTTTTAACAGAGATTAATTTGTACAAAGAGAACGAGCAAAGTGTTAGCTTAAAATTTGAAGATGCTCACATTTACCCAGATTTTAAAGAAACTTACATCGTTATTAACCCTAACTTGGTAAACACTTTCGAGATTTATTTAAATTACTCAACAACCAAAGATGGTGGCCTTGTGATGTGTGGCGGTAATAGAGTAAAGCTAAATATCAATGATTTATTATTCGTTGAAAGCCCTCCTGAAGTTATCCCACCGCCGAGGAAACCGTAGCAGATTTTGCATGATATAAATTAAATTACTCCTAAAAAACATTGTTGTCAGGGTTAAAAGGTAAGGTCAATTTATGGTTCGTTGTCGGTAGTTAAACAGAAATGTAAAATATTTTGCTGCATTTTTGAATGGTTAAATCGGTTTCAATATGATTTAGTTTCATCAAAAATAGCAAGCGCAACTGCTTGTATTTAAATAGTTTATTTTCAAAGGAATGTTTATGTCTAAAATTAAAAAAGTAGTGATAGCTGTAGTAATTGTGCTAAGCCTTGGGGCAATTGCTAAACAATACAATGAGCACAATCACACAGAGATGGCAATTAAAGAGTGTGGCAATAAAGACAACGTCGCCAAAGTCGACTCTAAAGGTTTTGAGTGTAAAGACTAATAGAGAATAGCGACAGTTGATTGATGTTATAAATACGAAGCAGCCGTTACGTTAAATAATGCTTTATGAATAAGGAGTTAGTTTAAACTATGAATGAAGCAGAGAAAAAAATCCTACAAGTCATTGAGCAATATGGGTGTTATGTAACATCAGTTTTTGATCCTGAAGGTGAGAGCCCCAACTTTACATATTCAACAGGTATCAGTAAAACATATGATGCACCCGAACTTATTATAATCGGTTTAAACAGCAAACTAGCTCACTCAATAGTAAATAATTATGCAGGACGTTTAAAAAATGGTGAGAAATTCTCAATTGGTGAATTCTATGAGGGGTTCTTAGAAGGTTTTGATGTTACTTTCTGTGAGGTATCACAAGAAAATAAACAAGAATTTATGCTTTCAGCTTGTTGGTATAATAATGACAAATTTGAAGCATTACAGTTGGTGTACCCTACCACTAGTGGTATTTGGCCTTGGGATGCTGATGCAAACCAGAGCTTTTTAACACTTCAGCCTTGCCTAGCAACAAAGAGTGCGTGGTAATTTTTAAAGGACGTTTAGTTAACATTTGAGCGAGGTAGGTTCATTCACCTTTGTTAGCTGAATTCATGATGGTTTCAAAAGGTTTTTATAACTCGAAAGTGAAAGGTTTGAATAAAGAACAAAGCAAGGAAAGTGGTATCTTATATGCTGTATTTACAACAGTTTTATTGTACTTCCTTTTTAAAATTACGTTAATTTTTTCTATGCAGTTAAATTGGCATTCAACCTGTCTAAGCTCGCTTTGGGATAATGCCAACTCTGTAGTGACACCTTTTTTAGGGTTTTCCATTGTCGCTGTATTAAGTTGTATCTGGTTTTTTTATTGCGCCATAAAATACAAACAAAAAGCAGGTAAAGCGGTATATCTTTTATTAGGTGTAGGAGCTGTGTTCTATTATTTTTGGTTTAGAGGCTTTTACGGTTTTTGGCAGCTAATGAGCTACGAACAAAAAGAAATAACAGTACAAGAGTTTTATGAAAAAACAGGTGGTACAGATAGACTCACTTTGTTGTTTGGTAACCGCCTAAGGCATCATGAATTGTGTAAGTCCCCACATGACATGATTAATTAAAATACAGATGAGACGTTTTGTGTGGTACCAATATCGGTTGCTGTAAAAATACACTGCATAGTTATTTCGCTCTTATATTCAAGAGAATGAGCAACGAGCGCATTTTATTTTTCTGAAACCCTTTAGGATTAATTAAAAATACGAGTTGTCGATGCCTTAAGTTATTTGTTACTAATAGATTTATTAATACATGAGCGTGACATTGGCAGAAAGATGCGTGACGCGCGCACTATAAAATTGTTAGGTAGCTAAATGGAATTTCAGAGTTGGCCAACACCTTTTGAAAATGGCAGTTTGTGGTTAGTCGATTTGTCATGGGGTACCAAAGAGTGGACTTTAGAGAAATCGAATGGCGTAAAGTACCTGATTAAAGGCGACGCAAAACACGAAAACCATGAACTTGTTGCTCGTGTATTTCACGAAGAATCACAAACTATATACGAGCTATTATTTGAATCTGTAAATGGCTTTCGTTGTCTTGATGAGCATGGGTTGACTGAAGTTTGGAGCGAACAACGACCAAAGTTCAATTCTTTTAAAATAAGAGGTCACGGCTGGCACAAAGAAAGTCCGCTCACCTTCTTTATAGGAAATGATGGTGAATGGTCTCACTTAATAGTTACTTCTGACGAATGTTTAGAGGTTGTTTGTCTAGAAAGCCCTATTGTAAAAGTGATTGGTAAAGCAGAGGTTTTCGCTACCTAACAAAGCCATAAAAAAGGACGCAAAACAGCTGGCTTTTGCTTATAGTCAGCTAATTTCTGCCGTTAATGGCAAGTGTTATATTCTTAGGGAAGTTTGGTGAAAGATGAAGAGCTAATCGAAATCTAATTCCTTTGTGGCATGGTGTTATGGCATGGGCAAAAGAAGTTCTGGTTCGTTCATATAAACTGGATGATGCGAAAGATATCTTGGGTCGAGAATACCGAGGAAAAAATCAAATTCCCGGAACGAATTGGTTTTATCGTACACACGGAATAGGTGTTGATGTATTCAAAACCCCCGAAGTCGGCGGAATTGATTTTGATTTCGGAAAAGATGAGCCAGATGAATGGCGGTTAAAGATCTTTTTTGAAAAACAATTCAATGATGGTCAATTACCTTATGCAGATTATCAGCATCTAGCAGACGATGAAGAGCGTTTAGAGAAAGCAATCAAAATGGTCTTAAGCAATTGAGAATATAACAAGCCCATTATGGCAATTGGACGCAAAACGCTTTGCTTGCGCTCATTCTTCGCTTAATTTAGCCTGCTATTTTACGCCTGTTAGGCAAGTGTTAAGTGCAAATGAATAAGAAAATATTATTTATAATCATGCTTTTGATGATTGCATCAATAAGTTATGCCAAGAGACCTGCGCCTAAAGAGGTGTCGGCCATCATTCATGGTAACCATGTTTATGTTGTCACTCATTGGGCTCATGATAACGGCACTGATCAAAATGGTGGCTACATTGACGTACTAGATGCAAAGACAGGTGTTAAAGATTGGGGTATTCAAATTTACAAAACAGAATATGACCCAAACATCGTGAAAGATATTCAAGATGTTTTTATCACAAACACTGAGATTAATTTCTTTGGTACTAGTCTAAAAGTAACAGATGAACTAGGTCGTAAATTTAACGTCGATCTAATTAATAAAACAGTGTCAAAAGCAAAGTAGGAACTTAAGAAGGCCTGCCATGCAGGCCCCAAATATGCTTCGCAATTTTGGCCCATTCTGGCGGCGTTAGTCATCACCATGGATTTTTACTCTAATGAAATTAAAACATATTTTTTTGCTTCTAACTCTCCTGCCATTTTCTGTGCATGCTAAACAAGGCTTCACTATTTGGAGTGATTTAGTATCTCGTTCGGATTTAATAGCGCAAGTTTCAATTGAAGAGGTAATGAAAAACTCGGAGGGTTCAGGCACGTCAAAAGTAAAGATAAAAAAAATCCTCAAAGGCGACAATAAGACTGACTTTGTTCTTATTGATTGGAAAATAAGTACAATTCAATCTGCTTTATTCAATATATATAAAGATCATGTCGTTTTTCTGCAAAAAAACGAGAACGGAAAATATAGTGCAGCGGCATTGGGTAAGTCATTCTGGGAACTCGAAAAAAATTACACTAACCGAAAGCTCTATACAGATTCTAGTATGTTTTCTTTTTATTATATTGAGGAAATCCCCGAGCAATTATATGAAGAAATCGAGGTTCCAGCTACTTGCAATCGTAATTCTAGGTTGATTAAACGTATTTATTTAAACAAGCTTATAGAATATTTTACAACTAATAAAACATAACAATCTAATTAAGGTGTGACTGCTAAAGCTTGGCTCAGTTTCGCTTCGCTACACAAGTTGAGCCAAGCATTACCAGCCTCTTAGTGTGGCGCTACCAAATAAGTACTCTAAACATTTTTGTCCTAATATGGTCATGCTCAAAGTCTGCTCGCACTCAATGATGGCCTAATGACCGCAAATGGCAAAAGGCCGTCTCTCCAGAATATGTTAATTACGTAGCATTAAAATCATCAAACAAACTTTTTCAGCACCATTTCATAGCTTTTCGTTAGTGATCATTTAGCCAAAGGCTCCTGCAAGTCGAACTTCTAATATCAATGAATAATGGCTCTGCATTGGAGTTACTATTTAGTCAAAATCTCATCGTGCCTGAGATTCTCATTTTGAGTGGCACTCGCCACGCCAAAAACTTGCTTTGCTGCAGAGACTGGCGTAATTTAACACTGGTACGATGAGTCTATAAGAATAAAAAGGTCAAACGTGACGATTAAACAAGAATCGGTGTTTATTAAACTAGCCGAAAGCCAAACCTTACATTTACGCCGTATCAGTAAGACTGATGCGAAAGGCCCTGCGGTGTTTTTTATGCATGGTGCCGTTGAAAATGGCAAAATCTTTTACACCCACAGCAATAAAGGTTTAGCACCATTTTTAGCTGAGCATGGCTATGTTTGCTATGTGGCTGATTTACGCGGTCGTGGTGAGAGTAAACCTGCGATTTCAAAGCATGCAAAGTATGGCCAAACCGAGGCTATTTTAGAAGATATCCCCGCATTTCTAGATAAAATTAAACAGCTTGAAGGTGAGCCTGCTCGTTATTGGGTGGCGCACTCATGGGGTGGGGTGTTAATGAACAGTGTGTTTGCCCGTTTTCCTGAGTTGATTGATGATGTTAAAGCCTGCGGCTATTTTGGTTCTAAACGGTCTTTGTATAACCATCATCCAAGCAAATATATTCAAGGTAATTTGATTTGGTATGGTTTGGCGCCATTAGTTGCCCGTAAGCATGGTTTTGTGCCGGCTAAAAAACTGAAATGGGGCAGTGATGATGAAACCCGTAAGTCACATTATCAAAGCATGCAATGGGCTAAGCGCAAACCTTGGGTCGATACTGACGATGGCTTTGATTACGCCAACGCATTAGCAGATAAGGCACTGCCGCCCATTATGCATGTGGCTGGTGTAAAAGATAAAGCCCTATGCCAGCCTATTGATATTGAAAAATTTATGGAAGAGTCTGGCATCGGCAAGCAAACGATGACCATTTATGGCCGTAAGTTTGGCCATAAGGTCGATTATGATCACATAAATATGCTTACTCACCCACAGGCGCGTTTTGATCAATTTGTTGACTTGTTGAACTGGTTTGAGACTCACGCATAAGCGTGTGCATTGCGCTCTCGTAGCGTTTGTATTTCTCTAATGCTTTATCACTTAACGGCTGTCTCACAGCCGTTTTGCTGAGCGTTGCCACCGGTTTTTTTGACTTATAAAAATCTAAAAACTGTGTGCTGTATTCAATGTTTAAGAACTTACACAGGGCTGTTAGTGTTTGTTCGCTGTCACTGATAAGTGCTTCATAGCTTAAATCAAAAACCGCCTCTGGCATCACGTTTTGCCAATGCTCCATTAACTGCTGATACAAATCAAAATACTGTTTAAACTCTGAGAGTGAACAAAAATAAGGTTCGTTTTCAGCAAAATAGTTGCTAAAAACTGACCAAGCAATTGCATTATACTCGCGCTGCATATTAATAAACTTGGCGTTAGGAAAGAGTAAGTAAATCAATCCAAGTGACTGATAGTTAGCTGGTAGCTTATTGATCATAAAGGGGCGCACAACTGGCGCTTGCTTTATTCGTTCAATATAAATATTGCGGGCATTGTTAATTAGCCCTTGGTTCAGCTCTGCTAAGCAATCTGGGTAGGGGAGTTGTGTTTGTTGTTCAAGGTATGCAACAACCTGATTACTGATACTGGCATCTTCGCCAAGACTGGCAAAATCATCATGGCTTGCCAGCATTTGCTCTACCAGCGTTGAGCCACTTCTTGGCATGCCAATAATAAAAATGGGGGTAATTGTACCCGTGAATGTTTTGTCTCTGGCATCAATTAGCTCAGCTGTATTTTGCTCTATGATGCGCTGATAAAAAGGCACTAAGTCACGGGTTTTAAACTGCGTGAGTTTTGTTTGTAGCTTATTAGCTAGGCTAAAGTAGTTAAAAGCTTGTTCTGTATCATTTAACTGATCATAGCTTTTACCAAGGGCATAATAACACACCATTTTTAAGCGCAGATTATTGGTTAACGTTAAAAACTGGTGTAGCTCATTTATGTAATTTTGTTCGCTATTAAAACGCCCAAACTGCACTAACTCAAATAAAATGTACGCCTTTACAGGGTAATTTCCCATACCAAGGGCATGTTTTAAAATACTGTAGGCTTTGTCTAGCTCACCATAGGTTAAATAATGTTGGGCAAGATAGTAGTGTGGCTCAGGGTTGTGGTTGGCAATTGATTTTGCATATTCGAGTACGGTTAAGGCATCTTGTGGTGAATGCACGCCATTAAAAGCATCGGCAAGAGCATGGAGTGGTTCAAGCATATGAGGTAATCGTTCACAGGCTCTTTGTAGAAGGTAAACCGCAGCATCATAACGTTCTAAACGCAGTGCAATACGGCCCAATCCAAATAACGCTTCGCCGTTTTCAGGATCTGAATCGAGAATGGTTTTAAAATGAAACTCGGCCTCTTTAAGCTTGTTTTCATTCAGTAGTTGATTCGCTTTTTGTAACAGCATAGGAATGGCGGGTTATTTGTTATTTTTATTTACTATAAAACGAAAAAGGCGAAATGTCTTTCGCCTTGGTTAACTATAAATATCCAGAATAAATCCGGGGTATCGACTTTCTAGGCTGATTGCTCAACCTAGAAAGCTGTTCTATTTAGAAAGTATACGTAGCTTTCACGTAATAGAAGCCGCCGTTGATACCATATGGCGACGTTTCGTAGTATTTACCACCCCAGTTATTGTTAGGGATGCCAGTACTGTCATAGAAATCAAGTTTCTCTGCTTCTTGGTCGAATAAGTTGGTCGCACCTACAGAGAAGCTAAGCTCTTCAGTTAGGAAGTAAGTCACTTCTGCATCAATCGTTACTGCAGCATCAGCTGTTTTCGCTGTTGCATCGTAATCTACGTGTACGCCTTGGTATTCGCCATAGTAGTTAACACGTGTAAATGCAGAGAAGTTCTCCCATTGTTGTGCCCAGCTAAGTGTTGCACGGTGGTTTGGTAAGTCATTTTCTAAACGGCTTACTTTAAATTCACCAGTAATGTCTGTTGACTTAGTTACTTCAGTGTCGTTCCAGTTGTACGCTAAGCTGAATGTTGAACTACCGCCTAGTAGGTCAGTTGAATAGTTAGCTACAGCATCAACACCTTGCGTTGTTGTATCGAAGTCATTCGTGAAGAAGCTTACTTGCGCTAAGTTTTGTACGTTTGGTACGCCTGCTGCTTCAAGTGTGTCTTTATCAGCTTGGCTTAACTCAATTTTATCTGATTGACTGATACGGTCATCAACTTGGATGTTGTAGTAGTCAACTGTGAAGAATAAGTCACCAAGTGTCCAAACTGCACCAAATGTATAGCTTTGTGACTCTTCAGGTTGAAGCTCTGTACCACCTAATTGCACTGCAATTGGGTTTGTTGGTGGTAAAAGTGCTGAGTCAACAAGAACACCGCTGCTTAGGTTTGTTTGAACGTTACTTACATTCGCTTGACCAACAGTTGGTGCACGGAAACCAGTACTGATTGAACCACGAATGTTCAAGTCTTCAGTTAAGTGGTATTGACCAGTTAGCTTGTAGTTAGTAGTTGAACCAAATGAATCATAATCTTCATAACGTAACGCTAAGCCCATTAAAAAGTCTTCTGTGAATGGTGCTTCAACATCAACGTATGCAGCATAGTTACGGCGTGTGTATTCGCCTGCATCAGATGGTTTGAAACCAGGGAAACCATTTGAACCGATACCAAAACCTTGTTCAGTTAGTGGGCCTGCTGTGAAAGACGCTACATCACCAGATACAACAGTGAAGGTTTCTTCGTGCCATTCAAGACCACCGGCAACGTTTACATCGTAAGCTAAACCAAAGTCAAAACCTTTTGATAAATCAGCGTTAAAGTTTTTCTCTAACTGTGAGTATTTACCAGGGCTGAAATCGCGCGGGCTTTCTGGGCCTAATGATGCATTGATTGTGTCATAGATGAAGTAACGAGATTCGTTGTAACCAACTGTACCGCTTAAGTCATAGTAAGCACCCTCAAGGAAACCTGAAGTGATTTCACCTTTAGTACCAATTGTTAATGCAGTATCAGTGATGTTACCACCGAAGTTAGGTGTAAAACCGCCCGGAATCATTTCGTTAAACGCAAAACAATCTGGGTTGTTAGCTACTAGATCGATGTATCTTTGGTTATCTAAAACGTTATCATCAATCATGATATCGGTAGGACAGTTACCGCTCATATCGCCAGTTAAATCACCAACAAGCAGTGTTTCACCGCCGTCATTTGAGTAAACACCTGGGCGAGTGTGTGGATTACGATAGTAGAAACCACCACGTACGTCACGCTCAGAGTAGTTACCAAACATGTAGAATTCAGATGAGTTGCTTAACTCAAGACCAATGTTACCAAAGATTGTAATATCATCATCAACTTCAGGTGCACCCCAAATTTGTGCTAAAGAAGATACTTCAGGTACACCTGCTGCGTTAAGTGCCGCCGCATCAGGGCGTTGTACTGAACGGCTAGTTGCATCAGCTGTTTTATATTGGAAGCTTAAGTTAGCAAAACCGCTATCGGTAAATGGTAGACCCACGTTACCTGAAATTTGTGTTGTATCGCCATCACCTTCGTAGTATTCGCCTTGACGAATTTCGAATGAACCACCTTCAGAGGCATCTTTTAATACAAAGTTCATTACACCCGCGATTGCATCAGAGCCGTATTGTGCTGCAGCACCGTCACGAAGTACTTCTACTTGCTTTAGGGCAATACTTGGAATAACTGAGATATCAGCACCTTGAGCACCATCATTGATACCACCACCTAAGAAGGCGATAACTGATGCACGGTGACGGCGTTTACCATTAACAAGTATTAATGTACTGTCAGAAGGAAGACCACGTAAGTTAGCAGGGCGTACAAGTGACGCTGCATCACTAATTGGGTTTTGGTGAACGTTAAAAGAAGGAACTGAGCCTTTTAAAAGCTCTAGCATATCGGTGTTGCCGCCTTTATCTAGCTCTTCACCACCAATGATATCAATTGGTACTGGTGAATCGCCGATTGAACGTGGCGCAGAACGAGTACCTACCACGGCAATTTTTTCTACGTTTTTGTTAACTTTCGTTTCTTCTGCTGCTTGCTCTGCAGCAACAACCGAACCCGACACAAACAGACCTGCTGTTGTTGTCGCTAAAGCAAATTTAATTGCTTGTTGTAGCGCATTATTTTTGAATTTCATTCTGACTTCCCCAGTTAGAATATTTATGATTATGTCACCGAAGTTAAATAATAAACTTGGTGTAAATCTCTTATACAGCCTGTAAATTTATTTTGCAAATTGTTAATGTGATGTTGTTTTTGGCGTTTTTATTTGCACGTTATTATTGTTTTTTTAATTATGTGCATGAAATTAAAGGGGATAATTTATTCTAGTTTTTTCTTTTAAGCGTAAGAAAGTATATAAAATATCTAAAAATATTTTAAAAAAGGAATTTTTTGATTGGTTTTTAAGCGAAATTGGATTTGGAACGATCTATTAGGCTTGTTGCGGAATGTTGTTTAATTGCCATTGCTTTAATTTTTCTCGGTATTCATCCCAAACACATGGGCAACAACTACCACCACCACAACATTCATCTGGGGCCGGCTTTTGGGGTTTTGGCTCAGCCTGTTGTATAGGTGTGTTCATGTTTAATACTGAAAAATGATTACGAATAGAGTATTAAGAATAAAACAAAAACTAATATAAGTAAATTATGCTTTGTGAACTTCTTCAGCTGTGTGAAAATAACCACATGCGATTATACAAAGTTATTCATCGAGCCCCATTCAGAGTGGCTAAAATTACCAAAAAGCGTCAGACTCTACGCTTCAAGCGCGCTATGGTAGCACTTAAAATCGCACTTGCCCAAGAAAAGCAAGAAACAAAAGAGATGCTTCATATCTATAGGCGATACACCCAAGGCCAAGCTACTAAAGAAGAATTGCATACTGCCAATGAGCAATTTTTAGATATATTAAAAGGACTCGGTTTAGGCGTATTTGCTGTATTACCTTTTGCCCCAGTGACAATTCCTTTGGTTGTAAAACTGGGTCAATGGGTTGGTGTTGATGTGCTACCTAGTTCATTCAATATCAATAAGTCGATTAAAGAGATTGATCAACAAGTAGAAAAAGAAGAAAAAGAGAAGCAAAACAAAGACTGATTAGGTTTTGCTTATCTGATTTTGCCTATACCTTTTGTATCAAGATATTGGTATGCTTAAATACCTTTTCTTTATATCGAGTCGTTTAATGAGTTCATTAATTCGCCATTCTTCTACGGGAATTCCCCTGTCATTTATTGCTAAAGCTGACCTATCAACGTGGTTCACTGAGCAGCCGCAAGCCTTACAAAATTGGCTAACAAATTGTGATTTTAAAAACAAAGGCATGGCCTTAATTGCTGATAGTGGAACCGGCTCACTTGAGCATGTGTATTGTTTAGTTAATGATTTGCAAGACTTTTGGTTAGCAGGTGACTTATCAACAAAACTGCCAGCAGGTTGTTATCAAATTCAAGGTGATGACAAGTTTGTAGAACAAGTAGCGCTGGGTTTTGTGTTAGGTGGTTACGAGTTTAGTGAATATAAAGAAAAACCATCGCCACGTGCCACACTAGCCATTAAAGATGAAAGCTTAGTTAAGCGTTTATCGCAGCATGCAAGTGCTATTAATTTAGTGCGTGATTTAGTTAATACGCCTGCTGCAGATATGATGCCGCAACACCTATCACAAGTGATGGCAGATTTAGCCGACACCTTTGATGGTGAGTTTAGCGAGTGGGTTGGTGATGAATTATTAGAGCAAAACTACCCAACAATTCATATGGTTGGTCGTGCGTCTGAGAATAAGCCTCGCTTACTTGATTTACGTTGGGGCTCAAAAGATGCTCCACAGATTACCTTAGTCGGTAAAGGCGTGTGTTTTGATTCAGGTGGTTTAGATTTAAAACCAAGCTCAGGCATGCGTAATATGAAAAAAGACATGGGCGGTGCCGCGCATGTTATTGGTCTTGCGCAGTTAATTATGGCTGCCAACCTACCAATTCGTTTACGCGTATTGGTACCTGCAGTTGAAAATGCGGTTTCTCGTAATGCATTTAGACCGGGTGATGTGATCAAAACTCGCAAAGGGATCACAGTAGAAATTGATAACACGGACGCTGAAGGTCGTTTAGTGCTGTGTGATGCACTTGCTGAAGCACAAAACGATAACCCCGATCTTATCGTTGATTTTGCAACTCTGACTGGTGCTTGTCGTGTAGCCCTCGGCACTGAATTACCGGGCTTTTTCGCAAATAACCGTGAAGTGGCTAACAAATTGATGGATGCAGGCGAAAGTTGCCATGATCCTGTATGGCAACTGCCGTTATTTGATCAATACAAGCCATTATTAAAAAGTGATGTAGCTGATATTGCTAACTGTGCTTCCACTCCTTTTGGTGGTGCGATCACTGCAGCTCTTTACTTAAAAGAGTTTATTGAGCCAAGCACTCCTTGGGTTCACTTTGATGTTATGGCTTGGAACTTACGTGCATTACCGGGTCGCCCTACAGGTGGTGAGGCATTGGGTATTCGCGCTGTGTTTAATTACCTACAAGATCGCTTTCAATAATCTAGAGTTGGTAAAGCTCTAAAGGTAAATCATCGGGATCGGCAAAAAACGTAAATTGCTTCCCGGTGATTTCATCCACTCTTATTTCTTCAACCTCAATACCTTGTTGTTCTAAGTACTGCTTAGATTTTGCAATATCAGCAACTTTAAACGCCAAATGGCGTAGCCCTTGTGCCTCTGGATAGCTGGGTCTTTGTGGCGCTCCAGGAAACGAAAACAATTCTAATTGGCTACCATCAGGAAGTGCTAAATCTAACTTATACGAGTCACGTTCAGCACGGTATAGCTCGTGGATAATCGGCAGTTTTAAAATTTCATTATAAAAATGCTTTGATTTTTCATAGTTGCTACAAATGATTGCAGCGTGATGTATGCCTAATAATTCCATTATATAGTCCATTTTTTGTTCATAAAAAAACGCGGACTAAGCCGCGCTTTTCTACTAAAGAGTGTCGAGGATTACTCTGCCGCTTTACATGCTGCAACAGCTGGTGCAACAAGTTCAAGGCCTGTTTTATCACACTCAGGTAAAGCTGCATCAGACACTGCAATAGGTGTTACACGCTCGCCCCATTTAATGTAACTCGCCGCCCAAGTTAAACCAGCGCCAAAGGCTGCTGACATAATGTTTGAGTTAGGCTTGATAAGGCCTTGCTCAACAGCTTCACAAATTGCAATCGCAATTGTTGCAGCAGACGTATTACCGTAGTCGGCAATGTTTACCATGACTTTTTCGTCAGCTACTTTCAAGCGTTGCTGAATAGCTTGGATAATACGTAAATTTGCTTGGTGAGGAACTAATACGTCAATGTCATCAAGCTCTAACTGTGCTTGGTTTAGCACGTCGTCACAAGCTTCACTCATACCCTTAACAGCACGTTTGAAGATTTCTCGACCTTCGAATAATAAGTTAGACGGGCCAATTGGCTCGTATTTATTTAAATCGCTACCAAAGTTTTCGATGTGCAAGATATCGCGATCTTCACTGTCACATCCGGTTTTAGTTGCAAGTAAACCAGATGGTGTATCTGAAGCTTCTAATACAACCGCACCTGCACCATCACCAAATAATACAGCACTGTCGCGACGCGCCCAGTTGATGTACCAAGTCATGCGCTCAGCAGCAATAACGACCGCTTTTTTGATCATGCCTGCACGAATTTGTGCCGTTGCTGCTTGTAATGCGTATAAAAAGCCTGAACATGCAGCGTTAGTATCCATTGCTGCTGCGCCAACCGCACCAATATTTTTCTGCACTAAAGAGGCCGTATTTGCCACCATAGTTGATGGTGTACAAGTCGCAAGAAGCACAAGATCAATGTCTTTACCATCAACACCAGCACAAGCAAGCGCTTGCTTTGCGGCAACGGTAGCTAAATCGGCAGTAGAAACATGGCTGACACGGCGAGATTTGATGCCTGTACGTGTTGTGATCCATTCATCATTGGTATCAACAATATTGCTAATTTCATCATTGCTGATGCTTGCTGGTGGTATACATTTACCCCAGCCAGTAATTTGGGCATAAGACATAATGTGTTCTCTTTATGTGGTCAGACTTGTTAAATTTTTCCGAAGTTATATCAAAATTCACTTGTTAACACTAGTTCATTGCTGCGCTATGTCGTAAATAATGGCATTTACTCAGTATTTAAGTTAAACCTAGTATAAAAAAGAGGCGATTATGAAAAAAATAAACCTAAAAATAAGCACATTATCGGTACTGTCTTTATTATCTTCGTTTGTGGTTAATGCACAAACCACCATTATTCATGCTGGAAAGATGCTGGTAGGCACTGATCAAGATGTCAAAGAGCAGCAAACGCTGGTTATTGAAGACAATAAAATTGCCGCAATAAAAGCTGGTTTCCTAACTAAGCAGCAATTAAATCTTAGTGATGCAGATGTTATTGATTTAAAAAATCAGATGGTATTGCCGGGTCTGATTGATATGCATGTTCATGTTACCTTTGAGCGAGATGCAAAACGTAACCCACACCAATGGGCAACTGAATACGAAGCCGATTACGCTCTTCGTTCTTTAAAGTACTTACAACGTACGGTTGATGCAGGTTTTACCTCTGTGCGTGACCTAGGTAGCAGTTATCAAGTTATCTTCCCATTAAAGCGAGCAGTTGAACGTGGCGACATTGTTGGCCCGCGCATTTTTGCTGCAGGCGATATGATCACACCGACCGGTGGTCACGGTGATATGCATGGCTATCGTCGTGATATCACCAAAGCGACAGAAGGGGGTGGCTTGGGTGTGTGTGATGGCGCAGCCGATTGTACTCGTGCAGTGCGCGATGTAATTAAAAGCGGTGCCGATGTGATTAAAATAACCGCGACAGGTGGTGTTTTAAGTAATACAGCGGCAGGGGTTAATCAGCAATTTACTGATGAAGAACTCAGTGCCATTGTAAACACAGCCCATCATTTAGGCCGCAAAGTGACCGCTCATGCTCATGGCACAGAAGGTATAAAAGCAGCACTTAGAGCAGGTGTTGATTCAATCGAACACGGCTCTTTTTTAGATAAAGACACGGTTAAGCTTTTCAAAAAGCAAGACGCGTATTTAGTTCCAACCTTACTCGCTGGCGCAACAGTTAAAGAAGAGGTGCTAAATAACCCAAATATGCCAAAAGCAATTGCTGATAAGGTTGAAGTAGTTGCGCCAAAAATGGAAGCATCGTTTAAATTAGCGTTAAAAAACAAGGTTAAAATAGCCTTTGGTACAGATTCAGGCGTATCTAAGCATGGTGATAATGCTAAAGAGTTTGAGTTATTAGTTAAATACGGCATGACACCAAAGCAAGCAATTAAATCAGCCACCGTTGAAGCTGCTAAACTATTAGGTCAAAGTGATAACCTCGGTGACTTGAGTGTTGGTAAACAAGCAGATATTATCAGCGTGAATATAAATGTACTTGATAACATTAGTGAACTTAGTCAGGTTCGGTTTGTTATGAAGGGCGGTAAAGTGCTCAAACAGTAAGGGTTACTATGGGCGGTAAAATTAAAGAGACGTTATTTAATCATTTAATTGATGCAGAGCGGCAGCTCCTTGAGCCAGAGGTACGTCAATCTGCAGAAGCGCTTGATGCATTACTTGATGATGATTTTATTGAAATAGCCGCTGATGGCACGTCATTTAATAAGTTCCAAGTTTTAACCCGCCTACCAACAGAGGTGGTACCGCAGTTTTATAATCAACATTTTAAAGGCCGAATGCTCAGTGATGATATTGCACAGCTAAGCTATCAAGCGGCCTTTAGACGTTCAGCTCGCTCAGAGTTTAACTACTCAGTTCGTATGTCACTGTGGCGTTTTAATGGTAAACAATGGCAAATGGTGTTTCATCAAGGAACGCCTTGTGCTGTTTTTACAATTTCAATGGACGATGATTAAGTTTTAAAGAGTCCGTTATGCAAACCGATCCGGCGATCAGTCGCCTACTAATTTTAAGAAGTGCCGCAATCGCCGTGCAGTTTGTTGCTGTTATTGCAGTGTATTTTCTTTTTGAATACCAAATTCCTTTATTACCTTTACTTGCTGTAATTTGTATTGAAGCAATCTTTCAGCTGTTAAGTATACTCGCTTACCGAAATGTCACGAAAGCAAGGCCTGCAGCTGTGTTAATGCAGCTTACAGCCGACTTATTGTTTTTAACTATTTTGCTTTCATTAAGTGGTGGGGCTACTAATGCATTTGTTTCGTTATTACTGTTACCGATAATGATAGCGGCGGTGACGGTCAATGCGAAAGGGCTTGCTTATACAGCTGTGCTGGCAATCGCCGCTTATAGTTTTTTACTGATAAAAATGCCAGAACACACCATGCACCAAATGCAGATGACTCATCATTTTATTGGTATGTGGATTAACTTTGTTATCAGCGCCATCGTTATTGCCTTTGTAATTGGCACATTAAACAGCACGTTAAGAGCCAGAGAAGCTACTATTTCCCGTACCCGCGAGCAACAATTAAGGCATGAGCAATTATTAACGCTTGATGGCGCTGCCGCACAAGTAACGCATCAACTTGCAACGCCGATAGCAAACTTACAGCTATTATTTGAAGAGTTACAAGAGCAACAAGCTGATGACCCTATTGTGCAAGAAATGGCTAAGCCATTAGCTCAGTGTAAAGAGCAACTTGCTCATTTTAGGTCACTATCAAATGCACTAAGAACCGGTGAAACACAACAAGTGATTAGTGCTAAAACACTGCAAAACACTATTCAAGATGCTATGACTCTGCATTTTCCTGAGCAAAGTTTACAGTGGCTAAATGACGCCCCTGATTGTTCGATTTTAAGTGATGCTATGCTGTTACCGGCTATTTTAAACTTGTTGCAAAACGCCGTATCGGCAAATAACCATAATCAGCAACACAACATCGAAGCTAAATGGCAAATCGATGAGCAAATACTTTCATTGTCGTTACGTGATTTCGGTCAAGGATTTAGCGAGCAACAAATGGCATCATTAGGCGGTCAGCTCATGCCAAGTAGCGATGGAATGGGAATGGCAGTTATGCTTTCTAATGTAACCTTAGAGCGCTTAAATGGCTCATTAACACTAAGTAATCACCCACAGCAAGGCGCGATTGCGATGGTTAGTTTAAAAATTGTATGAAACTTTTAATTATTGAAGACGATGTAAACCTAGCCAGCACGCTTGCGAGGCGCTTTACAAAACAAGGCTTCACATGTTCACTTGCTCATAACGCTGAGCAAGCTTTACAAAAAACAACCACTTTTGAGGCAAGCCACTTTCTGGTGGATTTAAAACTCGGGGATGATAACGGCCTTGCGCTAATTAAACCTTTAAGAGAACAATTTCCTTCAGCGCGTATCGTATTGCTCACGGGGTTTGCAAGTATTGCCAGTGCAGTAGAAGCGATACGTTTAGGTGCTGATGACTACTTACCAAAGCCTGTCGATTTCAATTCATTATTAAAAACAATCTTGGGTGATGTTGAAGCTGGTTCCTCATCGGTAAACCCCGAGCCAAGCCAAATAATGTCGCCAGAGCGTCTTGAGTGGGAGCATATTCAACATGTATTGCATAGCAACAATGGAAATATCTCTGAAACTGCGCGCCAACTGAATATGCACAGAAGAACCCTACAACGTAAATTGCAGAAAAAACCCGTACAACACTAAATTGATTGTTTATTAAACTTAAATAATTCTGCGGTTAATTCTAAAGTATGGTTTATATATAAATAGGTACAAAACTAAGCCTTTTTGATTTGCTGCATTGCTGATCCTTAACTAAAGTCAAATTAAACCTGTTAGTTGTATGAGTCTGGCGTATGCATTTTTCAGAACTTAATTACTTCGCGATCTTTTTTGCTGCCCTTGCATCTTTCTTATTGGGCGCTGTGTGGTATTCACCTTGGCTTTTTAAACGTATTTGGATGGAAAGTTGTGGTTTAACAGAGCTTGACCTTCAGAGCATCAATCCGGTTATGGTGTTTGGCGGCAGCTTTGTTTTATGTTGTTTAATTGCATTTAGTTTATCGTTATTTATTGGCGCAAATGTCAATGTGGGAGTGGCTGTTGGCACAGGGTTTATTATTGGCTTGTGCTGGGTTAGCTGTGCCTTAGGTATTGGCTATATTTTTGAACAACGCCCATTAAAATTGTTCTTAGTTAATGCAAGTTATTCAATATTACAGTTTTCTGTTATCGGCTTAGTTTTGGGGCTCTGGCCTTAACATGTTAAGGTAAGGTTTTATTTTAGCAATGTAGTTGTAATGGCAAAACCAAACAAAAAAGGCCCGACCAAAACAGTCGATATTTTTTGCTCACAATGTAAAACCCAATTATTTAAATACCGCAAAGGCGGAAAAGGGGCGTTGGTTAAATGTTTTGTTGAACGTATTAGCCAAGACTTTACCAATGAAACAGGTATCTGCCCTGACTGCCAACGTCAATTCGCCCGTGAAACCATGATCCGCGGCGCACCTGCTCTAAAAATCATCGGTGGTAAAGTGACCCATAAGTAGATTAGTATTTGCCACATTTTTGATGTTTAATTTAAAGTTGGTTAAAGAGTATTAATACCATTTCTGTAAATTTGCTTTACTGGGAAACATAATCAAGAAGGAAAAGATTAACTTGGTTAAACATGCATTTGCTGCCTTGCTTATGGTTTTTGGGACTTTTCCCATTTTGACTTCGTGTGGAGAGACAGCTTCAAAAATAAACATCAATGAATATGTGTTCGTAAGAACTATAAACCCAAGCGATAACCTATACAAATATGGCGCATTTAGACTTAAGCCTATAAAAAATGAAGCTAATGTCGTCCAATTTGATTGGATTACTGTCGAGTCCCCAAACAGCATATTGAAAATAGAAAGTGACACTACTCATGTAGGAAAATCATCCTTTTATGTGGCAGATGGTCTAAAGTTTGATGTTTTTTACCTTTCTTTATCTATTGCTGATCAAGCCTCTTGGTGGGTAAATGAAGTGCCTGCGGAGTTTAAAACCATGTATACCACTGAATTTTGTCAATCATCTTTGACAAAGCTAGAGCAGCTTAACCATGAAGATCTGAGTATTTGCTTTGAGTAAATATTAACTGTAATTAAAATACGGACATTTATCCTCGTTTATCCCTCATGCTCTGATACTATTGACCGGTTTGCTGTTTCAATGAATGAAAACAACCCTCCCCATGGATTGGGCCAGTTGTATGGGTATAAACACATGAACAAAATGGATTCACGCACGTGATAGCACTTTTATTTGATATTATTGGTATGACAGGCACATTCTTAGTGGTTGGTGCTTTCTTTTTATTACAACTGAATAAAGCATCGCCAACCGGCCTTGTGTATAACATGATGAACTTAACAGGCGCGATTCTGTTACTAATTAGTCTTTGTTATAACTTTAACCTTGCTAGTTTTGTTATCGAAATTTTCTGGATAGCGGCGTCACTTATCGGTTTATATAAGTACATCAAGGCAAAGCGTACTGCTAATGTTGAAACAGCTTAATTAAGCTTAGCTCAATAAAATTAAAACCCATTTTTATCTGAAAGTGGGTTTTTTTGTATCTACTTCCGAGAACTCTTCAACTAAAACTATAAAAACATTGCAAGCTTGCCAATCTTTTGTATTAATAGTGTAAACAAGGTGTTGCTTTTGCAGCATAGGCTATTAGTACAGGTATCTCGCAGCGTGAAGCTTTTAAGATGTTCAGCACTTTTTTCAATTGCAGTTGCCTCAACCATTCCACTGGTTGCAAACGCGACTGATGAGCAAGACTTATTCTCTTTAAGTTTTGAAGACTTACTTAATGTACAAGTCGATATTGCTAGTAAAACCAGCGAAACCCTGTCATCTGTTCCCTCGACAATGAGTGTATTTAGCCGTAAACAAATTCAAGCCCTTGGTGTTGATAACGCCTATGAGGTAATGAACTTTGTGCCAGGTATGCAATCTACCCGTGGTGATTGGGTTGGTGCCGTGCCTAAAGATCATGCTCGAGGTGTATATCTTGATAGCGGTAATGTACTGGTGATGATCAATGGTGAGCGTGTCAATGAGTCATCATTTGGTAAAGCTTCTGTTTACATGCCTTATATACCTATTGAAGTCATTGAAAAAATAGAGTTTATTCGCGGTCCAGGCTCGGCGCTGTATGGCAGTAATGCGTTTTTAGGGGTGATGAATATTGTTACCTCTAAAGAACGAAATGCACTGCAGCTTGTGGTTGGCAACAATGGTCGCTATGGGGCAACAGGGCAGTTTAATACCTCTTTAAGTGATGATAGTGCTCTCTTTGCGAGTTTTTCGTATGACCAAAAAGACGGCGAAAGCTACCCGCAAGGAGTAAAAGATCCTCTTGAGGCGCTTTACCTAGAAGCAGGTGTTGATTACAAAAAGCTGCAATTACGTGCTCGTTACAACGAAACATCCCTTGATGAATTTTTAAACCTTGCTGGCTATTCAACACAAAATCAACACACCAGTGATAACACCTTTGTTGGCATTAAATATAACTGGATTAATAACGATAAGTTAAAGCTAGACTCCAGTTACTCGTACACTAAACATAATATCTCTAGTGCTGGTTTAATCGCTGCTTTTGACGATATACCTGACTTTTTACTTGGCCCAGCTTGGCAAACAACCGATAGCAAATTTGAAACTGAACTGAGTTATCAGTTTGATAATCAATGGCAGCTTGCCGCGGGTATAGAATACGCAGAGGCTAAACAAGTCGAAGCTGGGGTACGTACTAATTACTATGATGATGAGTCGATGTTAGTCATTATTGACCCCGCTTATTATCAGCAAGGTATTGCGACGGTGATGGACTTTCCTGAATTTGCATCACTTAAATATACATTCGAAACATATAGCGCCTACGGGCAGTTAAAAATACCTTATTCAGATGCACTTACTTTATTTGTAGGGGCGCGCTATGACGATGTAAAAGACATCGACAGTAAACTTTCGCCTCGCCTTGCCGGCGTTTATGTAATAAACCCAGAGCATACCGTTAAACTACAATATGGCGAATCGTTCAGAACCCCGGTTACTAATGAGCTTTTTTCAAATGATGATGTCACCGTAGGTAACCCATCACTTCGCTCTGAGTCGGTAAAAACCACTGAGCTTGTTTGGCATTATCAAACCTCAGAGTTACAAGCTAATGCGGTGCTTTTTTATAATGAACTCAATGATTTTATAAATATTGAGCCAACGCAATCTAATGATGCCTTGTTTACTTTTACAAACTCATTTAATACTCAAAACAGTGGTATTGAGCTTGATGGTACTTGGCAATCAAGTAAAGAGTTCTCTGTAACAGGTACCTATACGCAATACTTTGAAGACCCAATTAATGCGAGCTTTAAGCGTTTTGCAAGCTTAGTGAGTAGTTATAATTTATCTGACAGCTGGCAAGTGAGTTTAAACCTACTATGGCGTGATAAAGTAGAAGTAAGTTCAGTTACCGGTGCTCACTTTGAACAGTCTGCCTATAGCTTATTAGGTGGCAGCTTAAAATGGCAGTTAAACGCAAACAGTCAACTAATGCTTAAAGCAGAAAACCTGTTAGGTAAAAAATATAATGTGTTTGATCCACGTATGGACAATGGCGCTGTCGCTGGTACAACAGAAGATTTATCGTTACACTACCAGTTCAATTTTTAGTTGCGCTGCTCTCAAAGGTTTGAATGTCGTCATTAAGTAAAAAGTTAGTTATTGCAGGTGCAATGCTTTTATTGTTGCTTGTATTAGTTTTTTACGTTGGACGCGCTCATGACTATCAACAAGCAGAGCAACAAAGCCGTGTTCAAGCTACTCAGTTAAGTCATTATTTTTCAAGCGAATTAGCCCGATTTAAAACAATTCCGACCTTAGTCAGTGCCAATGATTTAGTTAAATCTTTTGTGGTTAAGCAAGGAATAGGCGAGCAGGCTGTTAATTATTATTTAGAAGATATTCAACGTGCCAGTGGTGCATCAGATGTCTATTTAATGGATTTAACAGGCTCGGTGGTGGCAAGTAGTAACTGGCAAGTTGATTACACCTTTTTGGGTAGTAACTTTGCTTTTCGGCCTTATTTTTATTTAGCCAAGCAAGGTGAAAAAGTAGCTTATTTTGCTTTAGGTATGCGCTCAAGTGAGCGGGGCATTTACTTTTCAGAGCCGGTTATTGATAAAGGCAAAGTTATTGCCGTTGTCACTTTAAAAGTGAATGCTAAAAAGTTTGAACAAGACCGCCAGCTACTAAATGCATCAGACAGCACCCACTTTTATATTGCACTAGAAGATAGTGTTATTGTGATGTCGGATGTTGAGGACTGGCGATTAAAGTCACTTGAATCGCTTAACGACGAACAAATGGCTGCTTTGGTTAAGTCGCGCCGATACTTGTCTCATAAACCGAGTTTACTTAATCATAACCATAAGCTTTTAAGTGAACAAACCGCGCAGCAAAATATTCAACTTAATGGCAAGCAAGCGCGCTTTATTAGCGCCACCGAAACAATAGATATTATAAACGCTAAAGCCAGTGTGCTGGTGGATGTGACTAATGTGGAGCTTGCACAAATACCTCGGCTGCTTTGGTTTAGTGTGTTTTATGCTATTGCAGTGGTGTTAATTCATATGGCGATGGTGCGCTTTGCGGGCTACAAAAAGCTCTTGTTTTCAAGACATAGCCTTGAGCAAGAAGTAATTGAACGAACCCAAGCGCTCGAAAAAGCGCAAAAAGCACTGATCCAAACAGCTAAGCTTGCAACGATAGGTCAATTAAGTGCGGGCATTAACCATGAAATTAATCAGCCCTTAAGTGCCATGAACACTTATTTAGTAAGTGCAAAGAGGCTGCTTATTAAAGGCAATATTGAGCAAGCCAGCGAAAATTTAGTGCTGGTGCAATCTTTAATAGAGCGTGTCCACAAAATTGTCGCTCAGCTTAAGCATTTTAGTAAACCCGCACAAACCCAACTTAGGCAGCAAAGCTTAGCGAGCATGTTAAAAAATGCGTTAATGATCGCCAGCGCCCAGTTAAAGCAAGACGATATCGAGGTAAAAGCTGCTGATATTGATGCAAACATAACGGTGTGGGTCGATAGCGTTAAGTTTGAACAAGTCTTGGTCAACGTGATCACCAATGCTAGCCAAGCAATGAGTGAATCTGAAAAGCGTGAATTAAGTTTTGATCTCGAACTATTCGACGACCGAGTGAAGCTATCAATTCTTGATACAGGCCCAGGTATTGATCAACATGCATTGGGTAACATCTTTGAGCCATTTTACAGTACTAAAACCAGTAACGGTTTAGGTTTAGGCTTATCTATTTCACGACAAATTATCGACTCATTTAACGGTCGATTATCGGCGCATAACCGCCCTGAAGGCGGCGCACAATTTATAATAACCTTACAAACAAATAAGGAACCATCATGAGTGTAGTTGCAGCGACCTGTAATCAGGTAATCGTTATTGATGACGAAGCGGTGATACGCGATTCATTAAAGCAACTCCTTGAGATTGAAGGTTATCAAGTTCAGTGTTTTAGTGAGCCTACAGCGGCACTGTCAAAATTGAGTCGTCGCTTTGAGGGAATTGTATTAAGCGACATAAACATGCCAAAAATGGACGGTTTGGCATTTTTAGAACAAGTTAAGGCATTTGATAGTGAACTGCCGGTTATTTTCCTGACTGGCTTTGCTGATGTATCTGTAGCCGTTAAAGCTATGCAACTAGGCGCTTATGATTTATTCGAAAAGCCACTGACAGAGCAATTGTTAGACTGTATCGCGCGCGCTTCAGAAAAACGTGCTTTAGTGATGGAAAACCGAGCCTTAAAAATCGCAGTAGAGAAAACCTCTGCGCCGGGTGTGCGAATTTTAGGTGAAACTGAGCAAATGCAACAAATGATGCATTTACTCAATGCGGTTATCGATACTCCCGCTGATGTTTTAATAGAAGGTGAAACAGGCACAGGTAAGGAGTTAGTTGCCCGTTACTTACATGATCAAAGTAACAGATCGGCAGCTAATTTTGTTGCCATAAACTGCGGCGCAATCCCCGAACAGCTCATCGAAAGCGAACTCTTTGGTGCAGCCAGTGGCGCATATACAGGTGCTACGCAATCTCGCCAAGGTAAATTTGAATTTGCTAAAGGCGGTACTGTCTTTTTAGATGAAATAGAGTCAACGCCTGCAAGTTTACAAGTAAAGTTATTAAGGGTGCTTGAAGAGCGTAAAGTAACGCCTGTAGGTGATAACCACGCCATTGATTTAGACGTGCGTATAGTTGCAGCCACCAAAGTAGACTTAATGACACTGGTCGAAGCAGGGGAGTTTAGAGCTGATTTATATTACCGCTTAAACTTAGTTAAAGTGAGTATTCCGGCATTACGAGACAGAAAGGCTGATATTCCACTTTTGTTTAAACATTTTAGCTCGATAGCGGCGACACGTTTTCATAAACCACCTGCACCACTAAGTAGTGAAGCAAAGCAGCGACTTCTTGCCTACGATTGGCCGGGTAATGTGCGAGAGCTTAGAAATCAGGCTGAACGTGCGGTATTGCTAGGCTCTGATCTGGCCTTTGCCTCGTACAGTGATGCAAACAGTGACAACGAGCTTGCTCAAGACTTAAGCCTTGCCGAGAAAATTAGCTTTTATGAGCAATCTCTTATCGAAGAAGCGCTCGAGCGTAATAACGGCAGCATAAAAGAGACTATGGCTACATTACAAATTGCTCGTAAAACTCTTTACGACAAGATGACCAAGTACGGTATTAATCGCGAAATGTTCAAAGACTAAGCAACCCTCTCACATTAAACTCTTCCCAATGGGTGGAACTGGTGACAGCATGTTTTTAAAAATGTGTGGATATCCACCCATAAAAAACAGCTCTTTTTACGTCAATAAAGTTAATTTACTGTTATTTAACAGCTTTTTTAAAATTAACTAAGTTGGCAACCAACTTGCCTTAATAGTTAGGAACAACAATTTGAACCTAATAAGGGGCGCATAATGACAACAATATTCACTCATACAAAAACACGCGTAGCGGCGGCTGTGATTTTAGCGAGCACAGCTGGCTCAGCAATGGCAGCAGACTACGCGGTATACGGTAAAGCAGAAGTTCAAATAGCAAACACAGATACAGGCGTTATGCGTTATGCAGATGAAGGTACGCAAATAGAAGCACCTTTTTCTCGTATTGGTATTAAAGGTAGCCACAAACTAACTGAGTCGCTCAAAGCAGTATTCAAATATGAAGTACAAGTAAAAGGTTTTGAACATGACGATACCAGCGAGCCATTTTCAGCTCGTAATACTTACTTAGGGCTTGCAGGCGATTTTGGTGAAGTGGTTGTAGGTCGTAACGACACTCGTTTTAAATACTCAGAAGGTAAAGTAGACGGTTTTAACGAAACCCAAGCAGATATTGCACAGCTGATCCCAGGTCAAGACCGTATCGGCGATACCATTACCTACAGCTCAAAAACATACGGAGGCGCATCACTTGCACTAACTTATGCACCAAAAGATGACAGTAGCAACGATGAAGATGGCTTTGCGGCAACGGTTATTTATGGTGACCGTGCATTAAAATCTAAAGACTATTATGTTGCTATCAGCCATGTTGATGCACTTAACAAGTTGACGGCAAGCCGTGTGGTTGCAGCATGGAAACTTGAAAACTTACAGTTAGCTGGTTTATTCCAGCGCAGCGAATCAACCGACGGTACGAAAGAAGGTAATGGCTATGCACTTAGCGCAAGCTATGCAATCGATAAATGGGTACCTAAGCTGCAATATGTTAAAGACGACTCAAAAATTCGCCATGCTGAAGAAGGTAAACAATGGACAGCAGGTGTTGACTATGTTTTTGATAAACAAACCACAGCATACTTATTCTATACTGATTTAGATTTAGAACTTGAATCAGATAACAGCGTTGCAATTGGCCTTAAATACAAGTTCTAAGGAGTCGGTATGTCATTAGTAAATCAAACAAAAGATGGCTCACAGCCACGCCCATTAATGAGCACAGTGATGTTACTACTGGGCCCATTAGTGATGTTATTAACTTGCTTAATCGATCCACCAGCGGGTATGAGTGTATCAGCACTACGTACCGCAGGCCTTGCATTTTGGATGGCTTCTTGGTGGGTAAGCGAAGTTGTGCCAATTCCTGCTACTTCATTATTGCCACTGGTTATATCACCTCTTGCTGGCATTGCAGCAATCAAAGGGGTCGCGTCACCTTATGCACACCCTTTGATCTTTTTATTCTTAGGCGGCTTTTTGATCTCAATCGCGATGGAGCGTTGGGGTTTACATAAGCGTATTGCACTTAATACCATGCTTCGTGCTGGTACTAAGCCTAGCCTACAAATTTTAGCCATGATGTTAGTAACGGCATTTTTATCAATGTGGATGTCAAACACAGCAACTGCTGTGATGATGTTACCAATTGCTATGTCGATTACTATGTTGGTTAAACAGTCTAACCCTGAAAATGATCAATTTGGTAAAGCATTGTTATTATCAATCGCTTATGGTGCAAGTATCGGTGGTATTGCTACTTTAATTGGTACCCCACCAAATGCACTTATGGCTGCGTATTTATCAGACAGCTACAAAATTGATATTGGCTTTGCTGAGTGGATGAAAGTAGGTGTACCTCTTGCAACTGTTATGCTGGCTTTATGTTGGGTTTGGTTAACTAAGTTTGCCTATAAAGTAGATACAGATTGTGCCAAAGCTGCAAGTAAAGATACTAAGTCGTTATTCTTGTCGCAGTTACAAGAGCTTGGTGCAATGCAGCGCGCTGAAAAAGGCGTAGCAGCCGTGTTCGTTTTAGCGGCAGTATGCTGGATCTTCAGACCTGTACTTGCCGACTTATCGGGCTTAAAAATCTCTGATACGGGTATTGCTATTGCGGCAGCATTATTATTGTTCGTGTTACCAGCAAACAAAGGTGATGGTGAGCGTATTCTTGATTGGGAAAGTGCCGCTAAAGTACCGTGGGGCGTGTTGCTTCTATTCGGTGGTGGTTTAACACTGGCTGCGCAAATCAAATCTTCAGGCTTAGCTGAATATATTGCTCACATGATTGAAGGGGCGAGTGCAATTCCATTGGTATTAAGTGTTCTAGCAGTGGCAACCTTAATTACTTTCTTAACTGAGATCACTAGTAACACAGCTACAGCGGCCGGTTTCTTACCACTATTAGGCCCTGTTGCTGAGTCAGTATTTGGTACACCGCTGGTATGGGTCATTCCTGCGGCTATTGCGTGTAGCTGTGCGTTTATGATGCCAGTTGCGACACCGCCTAATGCGATAGTGTTCGGCTCTGGGCAAATTCAAATGCGCGATATGATCCGCTCTGGCTTTGCACTGAACATAATTGCTATTGCGATGATCACGGTAGTTACGATGACTATTGCCGCAGTGGTATTTGGTTTTTAGTTAAGCCTTTAAGTTTTCAACCTATTCCAACCAATAACAGCGCTCACTATGAGCGCTGTTTTTACATTTATTAAGTTGCTCAGATAAATATAGCTAGTTATAGTGGATAAAATCGTTTATCAAGAGATGATGTTTTGACTGATATACACGCACAATTACAGAGTGAATTTATAAAACTCAACGATGCTTTTTTGGCCGAGCCTTATTTAGCCATTGATCAGCGTATAAAGCTTTTAAAAACGATTAAATCCCGCCTAATTGAAAATGAGCAAGCCTTAGTTGCAGCAACAAGTAAAGACTTTGGTTACCGTACCGAGTTCGATACGGTACTGGGTGACTTATTGCCAACGGTAAAATCATTAACTGACACCATAAAGCGCTTACCTAAATGGTCACGAAACGAATCACGCAGTGTGGGTATCAGTTTATGGCCTTCATCGGCACATATTCATTACCAACCTAAAGGAGTCGTGGGTGTTATTGCACCTTGGAATTACCCCATTCAATTAGCATTAGTACCGGCTCTTAGCGCATTAGCGGCGGGTAATCGCGTGATGTTAAAACTAAGCGAATTTACCCCACATACTAATGCTGTTATTAAGCAGATAATGGACGGTGACGTTGCTGAGCACTGCATTATTGTTGAAGGCGAAGCCGACACAGCCGCCTCTTTTTGTGATTTACCTTTTGCTCATTTACTATTTACTGGCTCAACTTCAGTAGGGCGTAAAGTGATGCAAGCGGCCAGTAAAAACCTCACCCCAGTGACCCTTGAGTTAGGCGGTAAATCACCGGTTGTGATTCTTGATGATGTGAATATCAAAGAGGCTGCAAAAACCCTGTTATTTGGCAAGTTAAACAACGCAGGGCAAATATGTGTCGCGCCTGATTATGTGTTTGTGCCCAAAAAACTTGAGCATCAGTTAGTGTTGCAGCTATGCGAGCTGTATAAAAAGCATTTTAAACAAGGTGTTGAAGGTAAAAACCTAACGTCTATTGTCTCTGATAGGCAATACCAACGTTTAATTGCGACATTAAATGATGCAAAAGACAAAGGGGCTCAAGTGTTTGAGCCAATAGAAGGGCATCAAATCGATGAACTTAAACATCGCATGGGTTTGCATATTTTAACGCAAGTAAATGACGATATGCAGGTAATGCAAGATGAGATCTTTGGTCCTTTACTGCCTATTGTGAGTTATGAATCACTGCAACAGGTGATTGACACTATCAACGCCGATTCATCACCTCTTGCCTTATACATTTTGGGTCATGACAAAGACAAAATCAGTAAGTTAAGTTCATCAATCAGAAGTGGTACATTGGCAATTAACGATGTACTGATGCAGGTAACAGCAGATCAGTTACCGTTTGGTGGTATTGGTGAGTCAGGGATGGGGCACTATCATGGCATTGAAGGCTTTAAAACCTTTAGCCACGCACGAAATACCCTAGTATCAGGTAAGTTTAATCCACGTACCAGCTTATTGTTAAAGCAAAATAAGTCGCTGATCAAATTATTAAAATGGATGTACTTGCGCCGTTAAGCGCAAGTACACTGCTTGTTATAGACGCCCGTCAGGTGCGTATAAACCAGCCTGAATTTTTGCATAAATCGCGTCTGCTTTTTCTTTCGCAGCTTCAATTTCTGCAGGCATCATATTGCGCTCATCAAGCTTACGGCTATGGCTTGCATCCATGTTGCCGTTGTATTCAGCAATGGTATTCCAAATATATGATTTCTCGAGGTTCTTAGGAACACCTAAACCCTCGTAATACATCAATGCCATATTAAACTGAGCAAGAGTAAAGTTATTTGCTGCCGCTTTTTGGTACCAGCTGAGCGCTGTACGGTAATCTTGAATTACCCCTTCACCATTGGCGTACATAACCCCTAAATTAAACTGAGCTGCTGGGTGATTTTTTTGTGATGCCATTTCAAATAGTGAAATCGCTTTTTCTTTATCAAGTTTGACACCTTTACCTTCTTGATAAAGTACACCCAATGCGAACATTGAATCAGCATGTACTTTTTTTACTGCCTTCTCGTACAACTCTGCCGCTTTTTGGTAGTTGCGTTTTACACCAAAACCACCTTCATACATTTTAGCAAGCTCATACATTGCAGGGGCATAACCTCTGTCTGCAAGGTAATTAAATTCATGAAGTGCTTCTTCAAAACGACCTTCATTCGCCGCTAATTGGGCATCTTCAAGACTGGCATTTGCTAAAGGTGACAAGATTAACGTGCTAGCGAGCAATAGTGTTTTAAAATTAGGCTTGATCATAGTCTGCCTCCAAATGTGTGTTAGGTATCAATAGCAAAGCATTGAGCTATTGATAAAATGCATTGCCAAACAGCCACTGAGCAAAACATCACTTTTAGTTTAGCCCTAACAGCTGCAAATGCCCAATTTATAGACAGCGGCAAGCTTTGCAATTAACAAGTAGGCTTAAGATACAGATTTTACAGAAAATTTAAAGAAATAAAAAAAGCCCGTAGCGGGCTTTTTCGTGTCATATCTACCGTCACCGATATGAGCAATGTAGCAAGTAAAGTGTAACGTTTTATGTCTATGTTTGGGTCGAGGAAACAGGTGACAATCAAGAGTTACGTCTTGAACTAACTTGGTTAAACAGCATCAAAGCCTTTAACAGCATGATGATGTCGTGAGAATTGTTTAATTAACCAAGTTGTTGATAACGATTATTACTTAGGTTTAGCTGTTCGTCAATACCTAAATGATAATTAATTTCATTTAATTGCTATTGCTGAATATTTGTTCTCGGTGGTATGTTTACTTTGTTTTTAACAGGATTTGAAAAAACTACAATGAAAAAGCTATCAAAGTATCTAATCGTATTTAGTTTGTTATTCACAGCTGCTGGGTGTTCTCCTAGCTTCACTTACAATAACTTAGGCTGGTTATCAGGGTTTTGGATTGATGATTATGTTGACCTAGACAGCGACCAAACTGATAAATTTAAGCATATCGTCAAAACCAGCCGCGATTGGCATCGAGAAACACAACTCCCTCTATACAAACGTGATCTTGAAAGCTTAAAGGCCATGTTAGATAAGCAAGTTGATCATAACGAACTTAAAGAACACTTCGTACAAGCAAAGCAGCATTGGCAAACGCTGGTTGATAAAATCGAGCCTGAACTTATTGATTTAGCAAACTCTCTTTCATATGAACAGCGAGTTGAATTTGTTGCTGCACTGCAAGAAAACATTAATGATGAGTACAAAGAACACGAAGAGAAATCGCCTGAGCAACATAAAAAAGAACGTTTAGAAGAAAACCTTGAAAACTACAAAGAGTGGTTCGGTACCAAGCTATCTGCACAGCAACAAACATTGATAGAGAACTCATCAAATACTCGAGTCAGTACATTTTTACTGTGGATGCAATACAAACAAAAGCGTTTAGACACATTAAAAACGCTGTTTATGCAAAAGCAAAAACCAGCAGACTTTAACCAACAACTTGCTGTTATCATTAATGATCGTTATTCCTTTATGAGCGATGAGTTAATTGCCGCCGATGACAAAAATCTTGATAACTACATTAACTTGTTATTAGAACTAAAGCCTACATTAACCGATAAACAACGCCGTAATATTCACGATGAGTTTGATGAGTTAATTGAAGAGGTAAGTGACTTGATTGATGATTAGGTGCTAGTTACTAGGTGTACATTGGCGCGATGTAAAATCGCTGCTACTTAGCACCTTTTAGCACAGTTTATTATTTGAAAATAAAAGTTAAAAAGCATTAGTTTTTCTGGTGTTTATGTAAACGTTTGCATTTTTATGCAAGTTTACTTAATAACTTGTTCCTAAATTTATTGTTTCGCGTTAAAATTAGGCAACTTAAACAATAACGAGAAACCTGATGGATATTGGGGCGCTAAGAGGCACTCAGGCTTTACGAAATAACGTTCTTAAATGGATGGGCTTTTGTTTGGGTGTATTGGCTGGCGTGTTCGCGGTTTTTAATCTATTTATAAATGACTTTGTAGTTCTAGGTGCGTTAGAAGTCGTCTTTGCTTCGTTTTGTTTTTATATATTTTTTTATACCCGAAAACGCAATGGTCATCTTTGGCAGTCTCTTACCTTATGCGTGTTTTTAACACTACTTATCACGTTAGGTACTTACCTTAGTAATATAAAAAGTTTGTTGTTCATTTGGACGTGCTCACTACCGGTTTTATTTTATCTGTTATTAGGTAAGCAATACGGCAAAGTTTTGTCGCTTCTAGTGGCTGTAGTGCAAGGGGTTGTTCTATTAACCAAGCCAAGTCTTGAACCACTCAATAGTGTCAACTTTTTACTCAATTTTTCATTCACTTACATAAGTATATGGGCAGTCTCTCATACCTTTGAAAATAGCCGTGCACAATATGGTAAGCGGCTTGAGAACTTAGCGTTACTAGACCCTTTAACCGGAGCTGGTAACCGCTTAGCGATGACCCATTATTTTGAAGTTGAGCTAAAAAACAAAAATGGTTTGTTCATCTTAATGCTCGACCTTGATTACTTTAAGAATATAAATGATCAATATGGCCATGAAGTGGGCGATCGCATTTTAATTGATGTAACCAGTTTCTTTAGACAGCGTATTAACAGAGGCTATGTTTTTCGTATTGGTGGTGAGGAGTTTGCTATTTTCTTACCTGATAGCGACCCGCAGAGTGCATATGAATTTGCAGATATGCTGCGCGAGCAGTTATCAACGACTATCCACAACATTGATGAGGAAGCAATCAATCTGACCATTAGTATTGGTGTTGCTTGCTACATGCCAAACCAAACCCTTAAAAACTTTATTAAGCGTGCTGACGATGCGCTATACCAAGCCAAACAGCAAGGTCGAAATAGAGTGGTAGCGGCTTATGAGTTAAGCCAACAAAATAAAGCAGGTTAGCGTTTTAAACTTAACCTTTGTACATAGTATCAAAGTCAGGAATGTTTGCTTCCCATACTGGAATATCTTTGCCTATGTATTCACGCATAGCATCAAAGAATAAACGTGTTCTTACTGGTAAGTCTCTGTGTGGGTAAACCGCATACACCGCGCTGTAATCGAGTAATTCCATATCGGTTAAAATTGGCACGAGATCGCCACGTTTTACTTCGTCATCAAGAATAAAGGCCGGTGCTAAAACATAAGCATTGCCTGAAATTGCCTTCATCAAAAGTACTTCGGCATCGTTCGCACGAAAGACGCTTTTGATATTTTGTTCAATAATATCGCCATCGGCATTACGATAACGAATACCGCCAATGCGTTTACTTGGGCTTGAATAGCTAGCTGCAGGTAGCTCTTTTAAGTCTTCAACATGTTTGGGCATACCGTATGTTTCAATAAACTCAGGTGAAGCCAACAGCAACATGCGGTTGCGGGCAATTTTACGAGCAATGAATGATGAGTCTTTTGGTTCGCCAACACGAAACGCCAAATCATAGCCTTCTGATACTAAATCAATCAGCCTGTCGTCTAAACGAAGCTCTACTTCAACTTGCGGAAAACGTTTTTGAAAGTCGTTAATTACCGGCTGAATATAACGCTTACCGATAATACTTGATGAGGTAATTTTTAACGTACCACGGGGTTCTTGGTGGTAATTCTCTGCAAGTCTTACGGTATCTGATAACAAATCTCTCAGTTCAGCTGCTTTTTTTACCATTTCAGCGCCTGCGGCAGTCAACGAAAAAGATCGCGTAGTACGATTAAGTAAACGCACCCCTAATTCATCTTCAAGACGGCTAATTTGTTTTGAAATGACTGAGCGGTCTATATTTCTAGACTCTGCAGCCTTTGCAAATGAGCCTCGTTCAATCACTTCAAGCAACATTAATAAGCGGCTGGTGGTATCCATAGCAGTTCCTCAAACTTTATTGGTGCCATTCTGGCATTAATGAATTTAAAAATCTATCATTTTTATCCGCTAATTAGTTCCGTAACATTGTCTCCAATCTATTAACAGGAGAGTCGTGATGAACAAATCTATTCTTGCAGTGGCAGTGACCATTGCGAGCTTAACCCTTGCAGGGTGTGGCACAGAAGCAAATCAAGCAGCGCAGCAGCAACATTTACAACCTATTGATGTAGCAAAAGTACTTGTTAAACCAGTGCAAAATTGGCACACATATACAACGCGTTTAGAAGCACCACAAGAAGTTGCGCTTATGCCGCGTGTTTCGGGTGTTATCGATAAAATTAACTTTAAAGAAGGTGACAGCGTTAAAGAAGGTGATTTGCTTTTCACCCTTGATGCTCGTCCTTTTGCAGCCGTAGTCGATAGCTTAAAAGCGCAAATCGAAAGTGCTAAGGCGGCACTTGAGCAAGCTAAAAGTGAAGCAAAACGCGCAGAACGCTTAACTGAGCGAAAAGCGATTTCAACGGAGCAAGCTGAGTCTCGTAAATCAACACTAAGACAACGCGAAGCGCAATTGTTAGCTCTACAGGCTGAGCTTACTGCCGCAGAGCTTGATTTAGCATTTACGCAAGTGCGCTCGCCAATTGATGGCATTGTATCTCGCGCTAACATCACCAAAGGTAACAATGTTCTTGCAGGTCAAAGCGTATTAACAAGCATTGTTTCAAACCAGCAAATGTATGCTTATTTTGATATTGATGAGCGCACGTGGAATCGGTCATTTGCTGATGTCACAGCGCAAAGTGAACAAGCGGTTGTGATGCAAAAACTGGGTCAAACCAGCTTTAACTACAATGGCAAAATCAACTTCATTGATAACCAAATCAACGAAACTACCGGCACTCTTCGTGTACGTGCAGTGTTTGAAAACGATGAACAACAATTACGTGCAGGTTCATTTGCTCGTATCAAGCTTGCTGCCAATAAAGTGAGCGAAAAAGTCATCGTGCCAGAACGTTCAATTGGTACTGATTTAAAGAATCGCTTTGTACTTACCGTAGGTGAAGGCAATGTTCTTGAATATAAATTAGTGACTGTGGGTGAGCGTTACGGCAGCTTACGAGCGATTACGTCAGGTCTAAATGAAAATGATGTGATTGCTGTGAATGGCCCGGCGCGTGTTGGTCCTGGTATGCCAATTTCACCAAACACAGTCACTATTAATAGCGATGGAATTGCATTCACTCTTTCAAATAATCACTCAGATTTGGTTGCTAAACAGTAGGTCAAAATGAAATTTTCACACTTTTTTATCCAGCGACCCATCTTTGCAGCGATGCTGTCGCTTATATTTCTCATCGCAGGGGCAATTTCGTTATTTCAATTGCCAGTGAGTGAGTACCCAGAGGTTGTACCGCCAACTGTTGTTGTGACGGCAAGTTACCCGGGTGCAAACCCAACAGTGATTGCTGAAACGGTAGCGACGCCGCTTGAGCAAGAAATCAATGGTACAGAAAACATGTTGTATATGTTTTCTCAAGCGACCAGTGATGGCCGTATGACTTTAACAGTTACCTTTGCATTAGGGACTGATTTAGACCGTGCGCAAGTACAAGTGCAAAACCGTGTTAACAGTGCGCTTCCTCGCTTACCGCAAGAAGTTCAGCGTTTAGGTGTTGTAGCTGAAAAATCATCACCAGATTTAACCATGGTGGTGCATTTGTATTCGCCTGAAAAAACGCATGATACGACCTACTTAGCGAACTATGCTGATTTGTATATCAAAGACCAAATAGCGCGTTTAGGCGGTGTGGGTGATGTACGTTTGTTTGGTGGTGGCCAGTACTCAATGCGTGTTTGGCTTAACCCTGATGCGTTATCGGCACGTGACTTAACAGCCATGGACGTCGTAAATGCATTACGCGCGCAGAACCAACAAGTTGCTGCAGGTAGTTTAGGTGCACAACCAACTTCGAAAAGTAATCAATTTCAAATTCTAATGAATGTAAAAGGGCGCTTAAGCTCACAAGAAGAATTTGAAAATGTGATCATCAAAGTAGGTGAGCAAGGTCAGCTTACACGTTTAAGTGATGTTGCACGCCTTGAATTAGGCCAAGACACTTATGCACTAAGAGCGATGTTAGATGGTCAACCAGCACTTGCTATGCCTGTTTTCCAACGCCCAGGTTCTAATGCGATAGAGCTTTCTGATCAAGTGCGTGAAACCATGAAAGTATTATCAAAAGACTTTCCGGCAGGTGTTGAATACGACATTGTTTATGACCCAACTGTATTCGTACGCGGCTCAATTGATGCTGTTATTAAAACGCTACTAGAGGCAATCGCGTTAGTGGTTATTGTTGTTGTGGTGTTCTTACAAACATGGCGTGCATCGGTTATCCCATTGATTGCGGTACCGGTATCATTAATTGGTACGTTTGCGGTAATGCAATGGCTTGGTGTGTCGATTAATACATTATCGCTATTCGGCTTGGTTCTTGCCATTGGTATTGTTGTTGATGATGCCATCGTGGTGGTTGAAAACGTTGAACGTAATATCGAGCAAGGCTTATCACCACTTGAAGCAACCCGTGTCGCGATGACCGAAGTAACAGGGCCAATTATTGCCATTGCACTCGTACTGTGTGCGGTATTTATTCCTACGGCTTTCATTACGGGGTTATCTGGTCAATTTTATAAGCAATTTGCTTTAACTATTACTATTTCAACGGTTATCTCAGCGTTTAACTCGTTAACACTATCGCCTGCGTTATCGGCGCTATTATTAAAAGGTCATGATGCAAAACCAGACCGTTTAACTAAGTTATTAAACCGTGTATTCGGTAACTGGTTATTTAAACCTTTTAACCGCTTGTTTGATAAAGGCGCAAATGGCTACGAAAAGCTGGTACAAAAGCTAATTCGTATGAGTGTAATTGTATTAGTCGCTTATGTTGCACTTGTTGGTGGCACAGTTAAATTGTTCGATGCTGTACCAGGTGGCTTTATTCCACAGCAAGATAAACAATATTTAGTGGCTGTTGCACAGTTACCCGATGCGGCAAGCTTAGATAGAACTCAAGAAGTCGTGCAAGAAATGGAACAAATTGCATTACAAGTACCGGGTGTTGCAAACACAGTATCGTTTCCTGGTTTATCTGTGAATGGTTTCACTAATAGCCCTAATAGCGGCATTATGTTTACTCCACTTGCACCTTTTGAAGAGCGCCAAGATCCGAGTATGTCAGCAATGGCAATTGCGGCTCAATTAAATCAAAAGTTTGCGACTATTGATGAAGCGTTTGTTGCGGTATTCCCGCCACCGCCAATTCAAGGTTTAGGGACAACAGGTGGCTTTAAACTACAAATTGAAGACCGTGCTAACAAAGGCTTTGAGGCACTCTTTAATAGCTTGCAAGCAACCATTGCTAAAGCACAGCAAGATCCTGCGCTAATGGGCCTTTACTCAACCTTTAGAATTCAAGTACCACAAATGGATATCGACATTGACCGCGAGCAAGCGCTTATTCAAGGTATTCCACTCGATGAAGTATTTAATGCCTTACAAGTGTACTTAGGTTCTGTGTACGTGAATGACTTTAATTTGTTTGGTCGTACTTATCAGGTCAATGCGCAAGCTGATGCCGATTACCGCCAAGATCCAGATCAAATATTGAATCTTAAAGTACGTAACCGTATGGGTGAGATGGTGCCATTAGGCTCTGTATTAACGGTCACGCCAACAACAGGCCCAGATCGTGTAATGCACTATAACGGTTATCCAACAGCTGAACTAAATGGTAGCCCAGCGCCAGGTTATAGCTCAGACCAAGCACAGCATGCGATTGAAGCAATCCTTGCCGATACATTACCAAATGGTATCGAGTTTGAATGGACAGAAGTAACGTATCAGCAAATATTAGCAGGTAATACCATGGTGTATGTTTTCCCACTGGTTGTATTGCTTGTGTTCATGGTACTTGCTGCGCAATACGAGAGCTTAAGATTACCACTGGCTATTATTTTGATTGTGCCTATGACGATTTTCTCTGCCTTGTTAGGTGTGTGGCTTGTTGGTGATGACAACAACATCTTCACGCAAATCGCATTAATCGTACTGGTTGCACTGGCAAGTAAAAATGCAATCTTGATGGTTGAGTTTGCACGAGATCAGCATAAAACGGGGCTGTCTCATCTTGAAGCCATTATTAAAGCGTGTCGCTTACGACTTCGCCCAATATTAATGACGTCAATTGCCTTTACGGCAGGCGTTGTACCCCTTGTTTTAGCAACAGGTGCTGGTGCAGAGATGCGTCATGCCATGGGTAACGCAGTGTTCTCGGGCATGATTGGTGTAACCGTGTTTGGCTTATTGTTCACCCCGGTATTTTATATGTTAGTAACTAAAAAATCGCAGAAGGAGCAACATGATGCATAAGCCTCTTCATGCAATCTTTAAACATGGCAAACTAGTTAGTGCAATGCTGTTAGCCGGAGCACTGACAGGCTGCGCACAAAGCGTCGATATGCAAGAGCAGCAAGTGAGCCTGACACAATTTGTTAGCGATACACAAATTGGTGAACAAAACGAAGGTGCGAGCGAAAATAATTGGTGGCGCCGTTTAGATTCAGCGCAGTTAAACAACTTGGTGACTGATGCATTAGCAATGAATCACGACCTAAAAACCAGTCAACTTCAACTTGATGCAGCCATTGCCCGTTTAGGTGCAGCCCGCGCGGATTATTATCCGCAGGGCAGCCTAAGCGTAGGCGCAGAGCGCAGCAGCTTAGATGGCGCAATTACGCGCCAATCAAACGCTGGTGTTAATGTTAATTGGCAGCTTGATTTGTTTGGTCGTATTACAGCGCTGGTGGATGCAGCTAATGCGGGTGCATTAAACCAAGCAGAGCAGCTAAGAGCATTACAGGTTGAAGTGGTTTCAGCCGTAGTGCAAGGCTATGTGAGCTATCAAGGTAATGTGCAAAAGCAAGCTATCATTGAGATGCAAATCGAGGCGCTTGAGCAAAGTATTGATGTGCTCAAAGCGCGAGTAGAAGAGGGGGTTGCGAATGAGCTTGATCTTAACCGTACTCTTGCGCAGTTAAAGCAGCAACAAGCGCTTATTCCTGAGCTTAGTTATTTGCAATATCGTGACCTCGCAACCCTTGCGGTACTAACTGGTCGACTTGCAAGCGACATAACCTTGATAGAAGAGCCTGAGTTATTAAGCCACGAATTTAGCGTGTCGTTTAATAAAGCCAGTGAAGCAATGGCACTCAGACCAGATATCACCAGTGCTTTGTATCAGTTTAGTCAGGCTTATTCGCTAAGTGTTGCCGCCTCAAAAGCACTTCTGCCAGATATTAGTTTGGCAGGGTTTGCAGGTGTGGTGAGCTTAACCAGTAATGACTTAGAAGATACTGTGCAACAATGGCAAGTAACACCAAAAGTTGAATGGTCATTGCTCAGCTATCCTGCATTATTAGCTCAGCGTGATGCACAGCAGTTTTTAAGTGAAGCCGCTTACAGTGACTATCAAAGTAAAGTATTAAAAGCCATTAGCGATAGTGAACTTACTTTACAAAGACTAGTCAAACAGCAGCAACAGTTAAGTTATGCTGATCAGCGTTTTAATTATGCGAATAAAGCATTTGGTCAAGCTCAAGCAATGTATCAAGAAGGACAAATTCCTTACTTAGAGTTGTTAGATGCGAGACAGGATGTTTTAATAGCGCAAGAGAACGCTGTTGATTCAACAATTGCTTCATTACAGGCCAAAGTAAGTGCTTATCAAGCGTTTAATGGTCGTTGGAGCTTTGAACTAAACAACCTTTAACCCAGAGTATTCAATGTCACATATTCAACAAACTACAGATCTTCCGTCAACAATGCGCGCGCTTGCACTGCTTGAGCCAAATGACGCGATTGCGTTATCTGAGCTGTCTGTGCCAGTACCGAGCCCTGAAGGCAATGAGCTCTTGATTAAAGTTGAATATGTGGGCTTAAATCATGGTGATGCCAACTTTGCAAAACAAGGTTTTTGCAAATGGCATTACCCCCATGTATTAGGCCATGATGCTGTTGGGGTGGTTGTTCAAGCAAATAAAGGTGTATTCCCAGGTGTGGGTGCTCGTGTCGTATGGCACGCCAGCCTTGGTGACCAAGGCGTGTTATCTGAATACACAACGGTACCAAACTATGCGGTATCGGTTGTGCCAGATAACGTATCACCGGCAGACGCTGCAACCTTACCTTGTTCAGGTATGACGGCATTAATTGCTCTTGATAAGTTGCAGCTAAGCGAAGGGGATTCACTGTTTATTGATGCAGGTGCAGGCGGCGTTGGCCAATTCGCTATTCAATTTGCTAAGCAACGTGGTGCAACCGTGTTTACCACTGCCAGCAAACATAATCATAAATTACTTAAGCAATTAGGTGCTGATGTTGTATTTGATTACAAAGACCCAAAACTTGAAGATAAAATTCGCCGTGAATTAGGTCCGCAAGGCTTTGATGCAGTGCTTGATTGTATTGGTGGCGATACCACTATTCGTAACGTTGAGCTAATGCGCTTTTGTGGCCGTATTGCTTGTTTAAATGAATTACCTAAATTTGAACAAGAACTGATGTTTAGACGCGCACCAAATATTGGCATTGTATCGTTAGGCGGAGCGTGGCTTGCAAATAGCTTATGTGCGCAGCAAAAGCTGAGCTTTATGGGTAACTTATTACTCGATAATGCAGCCCGTGGCGAGATCAAACTGCCACAAATTCATGCCGTTGATTTTACCGCAGAGGCTGTTTCAGCTGCTTTAAATAAACAACTTGCTGGTGGTTTTACCGGAAAACAAGTTGTGCAGGTAAGCGGTTAATCTTGCAAACTCACTGCCCAATCATACTGTTTGATGGTCAGTGCAATCTGTGCCATTTTTGTGTGCAGTTCATTCTTCGCTTTGATAAGCAAATAACCTTTAAGTTATGCCCAATGCAAAGCGATAAAGGTGAGCGTTTATTAAAGGCTTACAAAGTTAAAGATCCACTTTCCTCCATGTTAGTAATTGATAAAAACCAGCTATATAAACAAAGTGACGCTGTGTTATTTATCGCAACACAATTAGGTTTTCCTTTTTCTGTAGCTAAGGTGTTTAAGCTACTGCCAAAAGGTTTTCGCGATCGTATGTATGATTGGGTTGGTCGTAATCGTTATCGGTTTTTTGGCAAGCAAACACAGTGTAAGTTACTGACCGAAGAACAAAAGCAGCACTTTTTATAAACATTTAGAGTAAAGCTTGCTATTCTCGTTATTGGGAACAAACAACAACAATAATAAGAATATGAACATACTCTTTCTAATCTTTAGTTCGGTCTACATTGCTTTACTGCTATTACAACCAGCATTTCCTCAGCCTTTTTTGGCGCTATTTAAAACAATACCAATTGGCCTATTGATTGTGATGGTGTTAAAAGCACGCAGTCAGTTACAAAATCGCACTTTTATCACTTTATTATTAGCTCTTAGTTTTTCAGCACTAGGTGATGTGTTGCTAGCCCTTGATACGGGGCAACTGTTTATAGGCGGTTTAGCGGCATTTTTTGTTAGCCACGCTTTTTATATCATTACCATGTTGCCAATTAAAAACTGGCGACTAGACGTTGTATTTCTTTATCTATTTTTGGCTATCATCGTTTTTTGCTTATTCTATCCAAACTTAAATGACATGCTCATCCCTGTGCTTTTCTATATGTTGGTGCTCACCATAATGGCAAGCCTTACTTGGATGACTGATAAATCGAACGGTTTTTTAGTGTTAGGTGGGGCAGTGTTTGTAATATCAGACTCTATTCTTGGCCTTAACCGCTTTTATTTAGAGTTAGTGCATGCAGATATCGCAATAATGATAACGTATTACATTGCACAATTTTGTTTGGTGACAGGGTTTTTGCAGGCAACAAGTAAACATAAATAGCCGCAGTGGCTCAGTGTTGATTGCCGTGATAAAATACGCGCGTTTTAATTTTCGAGATTTTCCATGGCAAATACAGCGCACGCACTGCACATCCTTGTTAAGCACAAAGAACAAGCTGAAGACATTATCAAGCAACTTAAAAAAGGTGCTAAGTTTCAGACGCTAGCTAAAAAATATTCAACCTGTCCGTCGGGTAAAAAAGGCGGCGACTTAGGCGAGTTCAGACGTGGTCAAATGGTTCCACAGTTTGACAAAGTAGCATTCAGCGGCGAAATCTTAGAACCACATCTAGTTAAAACGCGCTTTGGTTGGCACGTAATCAAAGTGCTTTACAGAACGTAAAGTTTAAAGCCGTCTAAATAGTGTAAGACACGTGGTTAGCATCAAACTTTTCTTTTCAGTGAGTTAAAGCACTAGGTTTTAACTCATTTTTGGACAGAAATGAGTTAGAGCGGATGCGTGCTTTGTGCCAGAAACGGATGGTGAACTCTTGCCGTAAACGGCATTGTTAGGTGCGATTTTGATCAATATCATGACCACAGTTATAACAATTTGAAGATGGTAGACGATATTTGTAAAAGCCTTGTACTACTTGATTTCTAAAACACCTTTGGCAGGTATAACCTAAAGCTTTAATGACTAATAGAATACCGAGAACTATGCTACCGATGTAAAACGGGTTAACAAAGAAATTATCAACGCTTGTATATTGGAATTGATAGCCTATGACGCATAAAAATAACAAAATCAAATACATTTTAAACTGAACACTACGCTTCAATTTAACGCTCCTTCACTAAAGCACCTAACGCCCTGTTAATGGGCGGATTATGCTTGGCTAAAATTAGCGAAGAATGAGCGCCAGCCAAGCAGTAAGGCGTCCATTTTAAACAGCTTGTTAGGTTACGAACCTCAATCTACATTGTGATACTGTGCTGCTTGTTCGTAACAGTTAACACATACGACTGACATTTGATTAAACTCTCTGAATCTTTCTGTCATGCCGTCCTCTTCCTCTAAAACAACCTCACATTGATAACACCAAGCTTGAAGATCATTTGGAACGCTTGAATTTTCAATGAAACCGAGAGGCTCTCCCTCAGGTTTGACAAGATGACCACATAGTACGGCAGCCACCCGCTTTCCATGCTTACCGCAATCAATATACATCGGTTCTATATCTGTACTCATTAGTAACCTAACGCCCGAATAACGGGCAAAAATACGTAGGCTACAATACCAAGCGAAGCGCAGGGAGCCTACGTATTTTTGTCCCCAGCGAGCGCAGCGAGTGGTTAATGCGATTGTTATGTTTTTTGCCGATACAGCAATCCTAACGAACCTAAATACATAGTTTCAGTATAAATATCCCCTACCGCAAGTTGATTGTATGTATCACTGGTGATCTCAATTTCCAAAGGCTCACCCGAAGATCCGTTTAGAAAAGTGATATAGAAGGTTGGCTTACGATAATCATACTGATTTTTGCTTGTGATTCGACCTGACACCTCTACCGGTTTATGCAAGCCGATGCTATTTACTAAATAAATGTATCCGCCTCCAATCACAGAGCTATAACACATTGAAAGGGCGAGAATTCCCAAGTCCATTAACCGCGGTTTAAATGTTTTAGAACGAATTAAATAATAAGTCAGTAAGCCAATGAAAAGCGGTGATGAGATATAATAAACTGCCAATACGATGTGAGAATAATTGACCCCGACATTTGCGCCAAAAAGTACTCCCGTAAGAGTGAATATGATAAACACTAATAATATTAGTACTTTATAAAAACTTCTCACTCAATTTCCCTTTGAAACATAACATGTTTATAGCGAGCGAATCGCGCGTTTTTCTACCACTGCGTCGCTCGCTTTTCTGAATGAATCATTTGTAACAAACTTCTTAACTAATTGCCATTAATACTAAAATGCAGTAATTCTAGCTTTTGTCTCAGGACAAAAACGAGCGATTGGGTCGTTTTCCTGACTATGCAAGCAATATGCTTTGACGAAATAGAACAGTAATTTCGAACGGCTGAAGTTCGCTCTTTTGAGTCATGCGCCTAAACACGTTTAGGGGCAGAATCAAGGTATGGCTTATTTTCTGATTTTGAAACAGAGCCGAACTTAAGCACCAACTCATTTATATCCCAAAATGGTTTTCTACGAATAAGTTTATACACGACAAAAGTGCCTAGAGTACTTTTTAAATATATGTGTTGTGCACATTGTTACTGTGCGCTATTATTTCTGTATTGATGCACAATAGGACAGTGCAAGGATATGGCTGTAAATTTTAAGGATGAGTGGCTCGAAGCATTCTATGAAGAGGATAAGCGGCATCGATTAATCCCTAAGGTTATCGAGAATGCTTTATATCGTAAGCTAGAAATATTAGATGCAGCAAAGGCTGAATCTGACTTAAGAGTACCACCAGGTAACCGGTTTGAACATCTTGAAGGTAACTTGAAAGATTGGTGTTCAATACGAGTGAACAAACAGTATCGATTGATTTTTAAGTGGGTTGATGGTGTAGCAGAAAACACCTATTTAGACCCTCATAAGTATTGAGGTAAGAGTTATGCGTATAACAAAGCGTCGTCCTGTGAGTGTAGGTGAAATGCTGAAGCTAGAGTTTTTAGAGCCTATGGACATTACATCAAAAACTTTAGCTGAAGCTATGGGTGTGCATAGAAATACTGTTAGTAACTTGATCAATGGCGGTAGCTTAACAGCGCCACTTGCAATTAAACTGGCTGCTGCTTTAGGGAATACACCCGAGTTTTGGCTTAATATCCAGCACTCTGTAGATTTATGGGATACGAGAAATCGTTATCAAGAAGAAGCTAAATCTGTAAAACCTTTGTTTTCTGCTCAAGAAACTTCACTACGTACATCACAAACTATTTAAAGAAGTCTTAACGTATATTGTTAATCCACTCTACAGGTTAGGCTGTTGAGTGTTCACACCTTAATTATTTGCTTTGTACCAAGGGACTTTGTATTTATGGACTCTTTATTATAAGGACATTTTCAATTCATGATTAAAAACATAACCATTACAAAGCAAGATTACTTAGAGTACTCCAAATTTGCGGTGAGTAGGCTGTGTAATGCAAAAAGTAAAGCAAGCTCTAGTTTTCTTAAGAATATGATCATCTGGTTTGTATTGGCTGTAACTTTTATGTCTGTGTTCCAATTAAAGTCTATTCGTTTTAATGATTTTCATTGGCAATCTGCGCTGATCACAGCAATTCCTTTTTCAATATTACTTATTGTTTTTCTATACAACATTAATAAATTCAAAAGACTGTCAATTCCAAATGATAGTGGTTTAGTGATTGGAAAGAAAAGCTTAGAGTTTCAAGCTGACGGAATAACTGAAATAACTAATCTAGGACATTGCTTCTATAAGTGGGAAGCAGTAGAGGTAATTGAAGATCATAAAGATAACGTGTATATCTTTGTCGATAAATTGTCAGCATTGATCATTCCGGAAAATTCATTTGCTAGTGAAGCTGAGAAAGACGAGTTAAAAGCTTTCGTACAGAAATTTTTATGATTAGCTTTTTCATCTGACAATATTTCGTGGCAAGTATTGCACAGAGCCACGCTAACACAAAGGTGTTAGCGTGCATCATTAATTTAGGAGCCAATTAGCTCACTCAACTAACTTAATTTAGGGTGGGCTGCACATCTAAGCCATAGCCAAACATTACAGCTAAAACTAATACAACCGATGCTGCGACCATTAGTTTAATTAGTAGTGGTAAACAGAATCTAAACCAATGGCCGTAAGGCACACCAGCCATGCCTAAAATACCCATCAGTACAGCATTGGTAGGAATGATCATATTTGAAAAGCCATCACCAAATTGATAAGCAAGCACGGCGACTTGCCTTGGTACACCCACTAAATCACCTAGTGGCGCCATCAGTGGCATGGTGACATAAGCCTGCCCTGAACCAGAAGGAATAAAGGTATTAAGCAGGGTTTGAATAACCAACATGCCAATTGCAGATATTTCAGCTGATACATAAGAAAGCGGTAACGACATACCATGTACAAGGCTATGTAGGATTTGGCCGTCTTCTAAAATAAGTGCGATACCCCGTGCAACACCAATTAACACTGCGGTAGTAACAAGATCAGATACGCCTTCTATAAATTTGTTTGCTGCTTCATCAGCAGATAGTTTGCCTAAGATGGCGACAACCACACCCCACGCAATAAAAACACCGCCTAGCTCGTATAAGTACCAGCCCTTCGTTGCGATGCCCCATACTGCAATTGCAAGGGTAATAATAAAGCTGCCTAAAATAAGTTTATGGCGCAGGGCAAGTGCTGGGTAACTTGTTGCTGTTTGATTTTCCAGTGGGCAAGGCACGCCAATCATCATCGATTTAGACGGATCGTTAGCTACCTTTTTGGTGTATTGCCAAACATGATGAAATCCAATGAGCACAAATGGAATAAATATAGCTAAACGTAACCACAGACCAGAGTAAACAGGAATACCTGCAATTTGCTGTGCGATTAAAACAGTAAATGGGTTAAATGCCGAAACACCATAACCAATACCATAACCTGCGACTATCATACCTACGGCAGTCATTGCATCTAGGCGCATTGCCTTACAAAGCGCTACAAGAATAATAACAAAAGGAATATATTCACCGGCGGTACCAATACTGCTTGATGCCAAGGCAAAGCAAAACACCACCATAAAGATTAATCGCTGCGGCTTTTTACCATGTCGCTCTAAAAGCCTACCAATGAGTGCATCAACAGTGCCTGTGGCACGTGCAACAGCTAATACGCCGCCAACAATTAACACAAAGAAAATAACATCTTGAGCAGCAGCAAATGCACGAGGTATGGCTTGTAATAAATCCCATGGGGTTAAGTAATGGCGCTCAGCAACTGTTTGATAGGTGCCCGCAACAACCATTTCTCGGCCAGATTCACTTAATGTAGTAGTGAAAAAACCTTGTGGTACTAACCAGGTAGCTATAAGCGCAACAACCATCATGCCCAGTAGCAGTATCAGGGTATGTGGAACTTTAAAACGTAAACCCATTTATTCTCCGTAATTATGTTAGGTTAAATTCTTGAAATCATAACATGATAAAAGCGGATTGGTTGTCTCTAAAATGTCCACACTGTTAATAATTGTAATAATTTCGATACAAAAAAGGCCAGAAAACTGGCCTTATAAAGTTTATTTGAATTTTATTTAGCTAACCCAAACGGGTCATCAATGCTATGAGCAGGCTCGGTAAACCAGCGCGGACCTTCGTCTGTCATATAAAAGTGATCTTCTAAGCGAATACCAAACTCATCCGGTATTACTAACATAGGTTCGTTACTAAAACACATACCTGTTGCGAGTGGGGTAGGGTTACCACCGACAAGGTATGGCCATTCATGAATATCTAAACCAATGCCATGGCCGGTTCTGTGTGGACAGCCTGGTGTTTGATATTCTGGTCCCATGCCATTTTCGGCGAGGTACTGCCTTGCAGCATCATCTACTTTGCCACATGGCTCACCATTTTTTGCGGCCGCAAAAGCAGCAAGTTGAGCATTTTTCTCGTGTTGCCAAAACATACGTTGACGATCGGTTGCTTCACCAAATACATAAGTACGAGTAATGTCAGAGAGGTAATCATGTACTTTACAGCCAGTATCAATCAGTACCACATCACCTTTTTTAAGGGTTTGCGGGTTTTTAACGCCATGCGGGAAAGACGACGCAACACCAAATAACACAATACAAAAATAGTTACCCGGTGCGCCGACTTTTTGGTGCGCTTTTTTAATAAAGGCTTCAACCTGAGTGGTGGTGATACCTTCATAAAGCATACTTGCCGTTGCTTTATGTACTTCTAAAGTCATGTCCATAGCACGTTGCATTAAAGCAAGTTCGCTGGCTGATTTATGCATGCGGCAGTGAGCTGTTACGCACTGTGCGTTAACAATATTGTAATTGCCGTTAGCTTTATTAATACCGTCGTAGATAAAAAACTGTGCGCTTTCATCAATACCAAGGGTGCCATTTTTGCTAATGCCCATTTCTGTAAGAATATCTACACACAGTTGATAAGGGTTTTCGTGCTCTTGCCAGCCACGAATTGGGCCATCAATCACCATAAAATCGTTTAAGCTGCCGATTTCAAAAAATGGCGCTATGTATTGCACATCACCTTTAGCAGGTAAAATAGCGCCAACTAAACGCTCGCTTGCGTACCAACGCATACCCGTAAAGTAGGCTAGGTTAGTGCCTGCATTTAAGTAAATTGCATCAATATTGTTTGCTTGCATATACGCTTGTGCTTTTGCGATACGCGCATGAAATTCGTCATTTTGAATAGGGGTTAAATCTGTTGTCATATCTGACAAAGAGTCAAGTGCCTGATCTGACGTTTGTGTGCCAATACCATATGTTGTCATTGTGTACTCCTTGGTTTTTTGTGCATTGTGGCTTGAGTAAACAGTTGATGCAAACTCACTGCGACTAATCGCATAATATTCGTATTTATGGTTATAACTGTTAGCATGCGCAAAAAATAAGGAGCGACAATGCAAGTTAATTACTTAAAAAGACAAGCTGAATTTAAAGCCTTGCTAGAGCAACAAGGTTACAGCGCCATGTTAGTACTTGGCCATGAAAATATTCGTTACTTAAGTGGTTTTAGCGGTAATGCTGCTTATGCCTTAATTACTCAAAACGCGTGTGTGTTGATCACTGATTATCGTTACCATCAACGCGCAATTGCTGAAACAACAGGGTTCGAAATTGTTTGTCGAGACAGAGACAACGAAACCCTTGGCCATTGTATAAATAGACACCTTAACCCAAACAGCAATGTCGCATTTGATGCAAGCTATGTCACGGTAGCAATTTGGCAAGGTGTGGCAGATGAACTAACCGGCCACACTTTAACAGCGGTAAACGGTTTAATTGAAAAACTAAGACGCGTTAAAGATAGCTGGGAAGTTGCACAAATTAAAGCTGCTGCGGCCATCGCTGATGAAGCATTAGCACAAACGCTACCTTATTTTAAACCGGGTGTGACTGAGCGTGACCTTGCCTTAGAGCTTGAATTTAGAATGCAAAAGCTAGGTTCAGAAGGTATGTCGTTTGCCACTATCATGCTATTTGCAGAGCGCTCAGCCTTGCCGCACGGTAACCCGTCAGATCAGGTTTTAAAGCAAGGTGACTTTGTAACCCTTGATTTTGGTGCGGTTGTAAATGGCTATCGCTCTGATATGACCCGCAGTTACATCATTGGCGAAGCGTCAGAAAAACAAACCCGTATTTATAATACTGTTCTTGATGCACAAAATGCGGCACTTGAAATGGTTAAACCGGGTATTAATTGTTTAGATTTAAATGCTATATCAAACAAGGTGATTGCTAAGGCGGGCTTTGGCGAATACGCCGGTAAAGGGCTTGGCCATGGTTTAGGGCTGTTTTTACATGAAGTGCCATTCATCAACACATTGACTGACTACAACCTTGAAGTTGGTAATGTGATCACCATTGAGCCTGGCATTTATATACCAGGCTATGGTGGTGTGCGCCTTGAAGATGACATAGTTGTCACCGAATCTGGCTTTGAGGTGTTAACCCATGCGCCTAAGCCATTTATAATCTAGTGCTTAAATTAAAGGTTATTTTTTAGCATACGCTAAGCGGGCTAAACGTTCAGTTACATGGTAACTATCAAGCCCGCTCACTGCGACTGTGTCAATGGCTTCAATATCGACAAAGCCATCTTGTTGCAAACACGCCTCATCTAAGTAAATGTCGGTTATTTCACCTATGATCAGCTCAGTGCCATTGATGGCAAGGTGATGGTGTTCTCTCAGCTCAAGCGCATATTTAAGCTTACTTTCTTTTACAAAAGGCGCTGTAAATTCATTTAGGTATTCAGTACTGAGCCCTGTTGCATCAAATTCAGACTCGTCCTTGTCGTAGCGTGCCGATGTTTGATGTGCTTTGTTATAAATGTCTTTGTTCACATGGTTAATCGTGTACTGCTTGGTGGCTAATAAGTTCTCTAGGGTATGGCGAGGCACTGAATGAGGCCTAATTATCATACCCACTAAAGGGGGATGTGCCCCAAGATGAAATACTGAACTGACAATCGCTAAATTAGTTTGGCCGTTGCTATCTTGAGTACCAACCAAGTTGGCACTTTTAAACCCCGACAAACTATTAATTAAATGAGCGCGGTAGCGGTTTTCTAAATCAGCAATGGCTTGTTTTGTAAAATGCATAAATTTCCTGTTACCAGTCTATGGGTTTTCCTTGCCAGTCAAAGTAGGCAGGGTTTTGTGATTGTTGTAAATAGTCAGCATCACTTATCAATGAATACAATTGCTCGGCTACAAACTCAGGGGTAAATAGCTTTCCTTCGGGCACATTTGCCTGAAAAGGTTTTGATAATGGCGTATCAGTAGTACCTGGGTGAAATAACACGCAGTGGCATTTTTTATAGCGTCTGCTAAGTTCAATTGCTGCAGATTTAAATAACATATTTAATGCCGCCTTCGATGCCCGATAGCTATACCAACCGCCTAACTTGTTATCACTGATACTACCAACACGTGCACTAAGGGCACACACCACAGTTGAAAGTTGTGGCTTTAAAAGCGTTGAGAATAAAGTTACACAACGAATTGGTAGTAGAGCATTCGTCGTCATGCTGTTTATAAAGTGCTGCTCAGATATTTGTTCAAGTTTACGTTCAGGCGCATTATCTGGATCATGCAATAAGCCGTTAAATATCATCAACTGGGCCAAATCATAGTTGCCACCAGCAAGTTCTTTAGCAATGCCACTTAAGCTTTGCTCTGAGTAGTCAGTAATAAAATGCTGGTGGCTTATCTCATTGCTTGATGACTCATTTAAACTTGCCTTAAATTCACCTCGACTGATGGTTACGATATGACCCGTGTTGATTTGTTTATGAAGAGTAGTGAAATAGGCATTTGCAATTTCACTGCTTGCACCGCACAAAATATAGAGTTGCATTTTTGACCTGTTCTAAAAATATTTGAAAATTTTTTCGCTCAAACTATCACCAATTAATAAAATGATAGTAGCTCTGTTTGTCTTGATCTAACCCTACAAACACATAAAAAAGGCGGGTAAAGATTTGACCATGCAAACATTAAGGATGCCTTAATTTACGGGGATTTTACCTTTTAAATTGGTAAGTCCATTTTACCAATTGAGCTGGCTTTAACGCTTTGTAGCTGACTAAGCTGCGTATTTATTACACTTTTATGTTTATAGATTGGTTATTCTTTTTTACGAGTATGTTAGAAAATTCGATCTATTAAATTAACGCTGACAATGATATTAATAAAAGGGATCAGTATTTAGCAGCGTTCGTGCTTGGCTAAATACTGTGCAGTAAGTACTTTCAACTTAGTTAAAGAAAGGAGTATGAGAATGAGTGAACAATACGCTGCACTTCGCGGTAATGTTAGTATGCTTGGACAAATGCTGGGTCAAACCATTAAAGATGCACAAGGACAAGTCATTTTAGATAAGGTAGAAGAGATTCGCGCTTTATCTAAATCGTCACGTAGTGGTAACGAAGCCGACAGACAAGCGCTTATCGAAGTACTACACGCTCTCACAGATGAAGAACTATTACCGGTTGCACGCTCATTTAATCATTTTTTGAATCTTGCTAATGTTGCTGAACAATTCCATACCGTATCGCGCTTTAATGATGTTGGTTTTTGCCAACTAAACCCTCTCACTCAAACATTAAAAGCGTTAGCAACAGCATCAAAGCAAGGTCAAGTTGATCCTAATCACTTGGCACAAACACTCTCAAAACTCCACATCAATTTAGTACTGACGGCTCACCCAACTGAGGTGACACGCCGTACAATGATCAATAAACACGTAGAATTAAGTGATTGCCTTGCCTCTTTAGAGCGTAAAGACAACTTACCTAGTGAACGTGCAGATTTATTAAATCGCATTGCCCAACTTATTAGCCAAGCGTGGCATACCGACGACATTCGTCGCTCACGCCCAACGCCAATTGACGAAGCTAAATGGGGTTTTGCGGTTATTGAAAATAGCCTGTGGCATGCCGTACCGCGTTTCTTACGCGAGTTTGGCGATGACGTAAAAGCAGAGCTTGATTTAGAGCTACCTATTGATTTCAGTCCAATTGAATTTACTTCTTGGATGGGGGGCGACCGTGATGGTAACCCGTTTGTAACTGCTGAAGTCACACAGCAAGTACTTGATCATGGCCGCTGGATGGCACTCGATTTGTATTCCCGTGATATCGAAACGCTAAGCAATGAGTTATCTATGTCGGATGCAAGCGATGAGCTTATTGAGCTTGCGGGCCAAGACTTTGAACCTTACCGTGCGGTACTCAAAAAATTAAAGAATCAAATTGCTGAAACTGTGACGCATTTGGGCGCTAAAATTAAGAAAAAGCGCACTGATTCTGAAGATTTAATTACCGATATCGCGCAAATTAAACACCCAATCGAAGTGTGTTATCGCTCGCTTATTAAAACCAACATGAAAGTAGTTGCTGATGGCTTGCTGCTTGATGTTCTGCGCCGTATTAACAGCTTTGGTCTGCGCCTTGCAAAACTTGATGTACGTCAGGATTCATCGCGTCATGGTGATGTTTTCTCTGAGTTAACACGTTATTTAGGTTTAGGTGATTACCATCAATGGCAAGAGGAAGACAAACAAGCGTTTTTACTTGCTGAGCTAAACTCTCGACGTCCGCTAATTCCAAAACATTGGCAACCAAGCCCAGAAGTACAAGAGGTGCTAGATACATTCGATGTAATCGCAGCGCAAGATGCTCAAACATTTGGCTTGTATATTATCTCGATGGCACGTACCGCATCTGATGTGCTGGCAGTACAGTTACTGCTTAAAGAAAGTGGTTGTAAGTTTAACTTACCGGTTGCGCCATTATTTGAAACATTAGACGACTTAAATAATGGTAAAGAGGTTATCGAATGTTTACTTGATAACACTTGGTACCGTGGCCATATTCAAAACCAACAAAATGTCATGATCGGCTACTCAGACTCAGCAAAAGATGCAGGCATGATGGCTGCTGGTTGGGCACAATATGAAGCTATGGATAAACTTGTTCAATTAGCTGAAAATCGCGGTATTGAGCTTATTTTATTCCACGGCCGTGGTGGTACTGTCGGCCGCGGTGGTGCTCCAGCTGCCCAAGCACTTCGCTCACAGCCTCCAGGTTCATTAAAAGGTGGCCTACGTGTAACAGAGCAGGGTGAAATGATCCGCTTTAAGTTTGGTTTACCTGCTGTTGCTCTGCAAAGCTTAAATATTTATGCCGGTGCAGTTCTAGAAAGTAACTTGTTGCCGCCACCAGAGCCAAAGAGCGAATGGCGTGATGTTATGGAGCTTATTAGTGCAGATTCGTGTGAGCATTACCGTCAAGTTGTACGCCATGATGAAAACTTTGTGCCTTATTTTAGAATGGCAACCCCAGAGCAAGAGCTTTCTAAACTGCCACTTGGTTCTCGCCCTGCGAAGCGTAACCCGAACGGTGGGGTAGAAAGCCTTCGTGCTATTCCATGGATCTTTGCATGGAGCCAAAACCGTTTAATGCTGCCAGCTTGGTTAGGTGCATTAACAGGTCTTAAAGCTGCGTTAGATAAGTATGGCATCGAGACACTTCATGAAATGAGCTTAAAATGGCCATTCTTCCGTGCTCGTTTAGAAATGCTAGAGATGGTATTTAGTAAAGCTGATACATGGTTAAGTGCGCATTACGATGATGCATTAGTAACTGAGCAATATAAGCCATTAGGCGTGAAGTTACGTCAGGAATTGAGCGAGGCTATTGAGCTTGTTCAGTCGCTTAGCCCACAAAAGAGCTTACTTGCAGACCAACCTTGGATCAAAGAGTCAATCGGGCTTCGTAATCCGTACACAGATCCACTTAACTTATTACAAGTTGAGTTACTACGTCGTTCACGTGAAGCTGACGAGGGTTCAGAGGGCGATATTGATAATGCATTAATGATCACTATGACAGGTATTGCTGCAGGTATGCGTAATACTGGTTAATAGCTAGTATCATCAATCAATCGAGCATCGATTGGTAGACTAATAACAAAACGAGCGCCGTGTTTACATGACTCGGCGCTAATTTTCCCTCTAAGGTTATATTTAACTGCGTTAAATACCACGTTTAAACCAAGTCCCAAATGATTACCGCCTAAATTAGTGGTGTAAAATGGCGTAAATATTTCATGAAGTATTTCGTCGTTTATTCCGACTCCGTTATCTTGGTAGGTAATTTCAACCACATGTGTATAGGCTTTAACTATTACTTCGACAACACCTTTGTCAGTATTAACAAAGCCATGCTCGCAGGAATTAATAACCAAGGTTTTTAATACATCACTTAAGATAGTCGGATAAGACGTAATAACACCCTCATCGCCATGAATTTTAAACTCAATTTGTTTACCCAGATGTTTACTCAAAGGGTATAAACGATGACTAATAAAGCTTGGCAGCTGTATTTTGCTCATTGGTTTATCAAGGTGTATCGACACATTGAGCGCTTTAAATTCTTCGACGATGCCGGCAAGTCGATTAATGCTACTGATCACTAGCTCTTTAGCGCTATTGGTATCAGTGATGAACTTATGAAAATGCTTGCTAGAGAGCTCTCGGGCTTTAAATTTTTCTTCTAAACCTTCCATGTAATCATCTATTAATGAACTTGCTGTCACTATGGTGCCAATAGGGGTATTAAGCTGATGCGCCATACCGGATACCAGTGCTGTTAAAGAGGCTATTTTTTCGATTTCAATCAGATGATCTTGCGTATCTTTTAACTGCTCTAATGCTTTAGCTAATTTTTGTTTTTGTTTGTCTATGCTGTTAATGGCGATAAATGAGCCAAATAAAATAACAACTAAACAGATGCTTACTACAATCGTGAGATCTTTAAATGCATTGGCTTTAGTGGCTTTTATTTGCTCAGCACGAGTTAGGTTAGAAATTCTTACTTCTTTTGCAGCAACATCGGCTTCTGCAAGCGCTTTTGCTAAATTGACTTTGGCTTGTCTGGTTAAAATAGCTGCGTTAATGAACGAATATTGTTTATAAGCGCTAAGTGCATTTACATAATTTTTTTGTTGCTCGTAAAGCTCTGCAGTTAATTTGGCAATCGATAACAGGGCTTCAAAGTTAGTATGGCTAACAGTGTGAGTATCAACGGATGCAAGCGTTGTGAGTGCTCTGTCAGTATGTCCTTGTGCTTCATACGTTTCTGCTAAACATAAAATAATATTAAGTTGCTCATTCTCAAGCTGTTTATTTTCAATAAGCGTCGAAGCCTCGTTGAGTACCTTTTCTGAGTCTTCTAAAAAACCCTGAAAACGTAATACTTTGGCTTTTAGAACGAGACTTGAAGCAAGGTGAGTGGTGTAGTTGTGTTGGCTTTGCAGCCCAATAGCTTCATTGATAACCTTGAGTGCATTTGAGTACTGTTTTAATCCAATTAAAGCAAGCGCTAAGTTATTACTAGCAAATGATTCGTTGAGAGTTTGATTTTTACTGTGGGCATAATCTCGATAGTAACTGAACGAGTCGGCAGCTTCTTTATAACGGTTTAAACGTAGCTTTACCAAAGCGATATTATTTTCGGTTTGATAAACTAAACGCTCATCTCGAGATTGTGCAAATGGCATGGCATCGCGATAGTAAGCTAAGGCTTCTTCATATAGACCTAAGCGCGCATAAATGCCCCCTGAAATATTGAAATAGCCATACATAAGGTCTTTTTCATCAGATTGAGAAACCATATTCATGTACTTAACAATGGTTTCCATGGCTTGTTCAAGCCTGTCAGTCTCAAGCAAAAACCAAGCTTTATAATTAGTGACTATAATCTTTTGTTCTAGTGTTAGTTCGGTAGTTTCAATCAGCGCATTGACAAACTCAAGCCCTTCTTGAGGTGAACTGGCGTAGCTTTGCCTTATTGAGGCTCTAAGCTTTTCAAACTCTTTAATGGGCATCGCTTTAGGTGTTGTTGAAATTAATAAAATCAACAAGGTAAAGCCAAATAATAAAACCAATCGCGCTTTCATGACACACCAATCCATTTAAAAGTGAGCTTAAAAAACGCTCACCCATTTTGCTGTCTAAATAACGCTAAATATTATAAATTTTAACTAAATATAGGTTTATCTGAAAAAGCTGATTCTATGAAAGGAAAACTCATACTTGTGTTTAAAGTAAATAAGATATGAATTTGCATAACAACTCTTTAAATAAGATCTAATCCTAAAATCTGAATTTCACAACTGGTCATACCTATTTTATTGCTAGGTATTGACTAGAGAGGCGATATTAATAAAATAGCCCAGCTTTTTGATTCAGCTACCGTTAAGCCAAATCAACCCCCACGCTTTTTTAGAGTAACTTATGCCAAATGTGTCTACTTGCATCACTTATGATGCATCGACGTCACTCGTGATGATGACGTTAAGAGGGACTGCTAGTGCACAGGATGTGATAAATTTTTACCAGATTGCCCAACAATATTCAGAATTACATGGGTCAGAGAAAATACTCGTTGATGTGTCTGAGATGACGCACAATTTCGCACCTGCTGATTTATTCACCATTATGCCGGAAGTGGCAAACTCTTTGAAAGAAGCTGTTGTAGCAATAGTTGTAAGTTTTGATGGTTTTATGCACGACTTATTCATGCAAAAAGCAAAGCGCTATAACTTACAAGCTGAAAACTTTGAATGTTTTAACAAAGCAAAAAATTGGCTGGTTCGTCAATAATTGGCCGAGCTAGTCATCGCTATTTTGTTGTGTATATCTGGGCTTACAAATACCGCTAATTTTTAGCTTTTATTGTGCGATTTACCTTGATGTTTACCGCCAAAACCTAGCAATTCATTACGTAACCTTTTAAACTGTTTAGCCAATTAATAATTATAATTTGTTATGACAGCAACTAGGATAGATGCAAGCAAACTAGCTCAAAATTCAGAGCCGTTTAGCTTCAATGATCAACAAAAAAATTCTCTTTTTGCCCAGCTTAAACAGCAACGTGGCATCTTATATCAATCTGATATTTCTTCTCTTTGTCAGCAGTTTCAAGTTAGCCAACTTGAGTTACTAAAAGCCTGTGTACCCGTCGCAAGTTTATTTTCTGTCGCGCCTATTTCTAAATTCTATGTGGGCGCCATTGCAGTTGGGTTAAACAAGCAAGGCGAAACAAATTTCTATTTTGGCGCAAATGTTGAGTTTTCTCATCAAGCATTGAGTTTAGTCGTTCATGCTGAGCAATCAGCCATTAATAATGCATGGCTTAATGGCGCACAAGCAGTGTTAAAAATTGCTATTAGCGATGCACCTTGCGGTTACTGCCGTCAATTTATGAATGAATTGAGCACCGCAGACTCTCTTGAGATTTTATTGCCAGAACGCGATTTTAATTTACATGAGTTATTACCTTATTCATTTGGCCCGAAAGACCTAGGCAATGAAGCCTGTTTATTTTCTAATAAGCAAAGCTATAAACAGTTTACTGAGCTTTCGATTGATGATGCTAAACTTATTCAATTGGCACTCAATGCATACGTGCCTTACACAGGTAACTTTAGTGCGGTTAAATTAACGACTTTTGATGAAGGTGACTTTTACGGAAGTTATGCTGAAAATGCTGCTTATAGCCCAAGCCTTTCGCCATTACAAAGTGCATTGAGTCAGTTTTATCTTGCGGGCTTAACCTTTGATGATAAAACAGTTAAGTCAATCACCTTGTTAGAAACACAAGGGGCAGAAAATCAATATGAGGTGGCTAAAAGTGTGCTGGCAAGCTTTGAAAACCCACCAGCATTTGAGCACTGTGTTGCTAAACTAGTTTAGCAATAGTTTTGCAGCTTCAATGACGACGGCGACTGATTTTTTCTCAATCTCGCCGTGGTCAACATTCGGAATTTCTTGTTTAGTACGATTTACTAATACACCAGCAACACAGGCTGCGCGCAAGCCTAGGGCAGCACACATAGTAAATAGTGTTGCAGATTCCATTTCATAATTCATCACGCCTAGTTTTTGCCACTCTTCACAGCTGCCTTGGAATGAGCGTGGAACATAGCCAGAATAAGTATCGTAACGTTCTTGACCCGGGTAGAAGGTGTCACTCGATGCAGTAATACCAATGTGGAAATTAATTCCTAGCTTATCACATGCATTTACCATCGCTTGTGTTGCAAAGAAGTCAGACACAGCAGGGTAGCTTAGTGGTGCGAAATGCTGGCTAGCACCATCTAAACGAACTGAAGCTTGGCTAATTAAAATATCGCCTTCGTTAATGTGTGGCTGAATTGCACCGGTCGTGCCAATACGCAAAAAGGTATCAATACCTAGCTGAGCAAGCTCTTCAACAGCAATTGATGTAGACGGGCCGCCAATACCGGTAGAACAAACTACAACGCTGTGCCCGTTTAGCTCACCTCGGTATACATGAAATTCACGGGTCTTCGCTAAGCATTCTGGGTTATCGAGAAGTGTTGAAATGCGTGCTGAGCGGTCAGGATCGCCTGGGACAATCGCAAGGGTTGCGCCGTTTAAGTCCTGACGAGTAAGCCCTAAGTGAAATACCTTTTCCATTATTAAACCTTATTTTTGTCTAAAGCGTAATACTTTAATCATATGTGTTTAAAGTACAGGACAGATGTCCTATTAGATCACCAATGTTGCAAGAATTGCACAGATAACCTAAACCTAAAGAAGTAACGATAAAAGAGGATATACTATGCCTGCTTCATCTTCTATGAGTAAACACCATGAGTTTGCACGCTGTTTAGAAAGCTCGAAAATTTCAATTGGTGCGCCTTTTCATTGGTTAGCACTTGCATTTAAAGATATCGCTAATGCGCCCATACTGAGTCTAGTCTACGGATTAGTATTTACTTTGATACCTGCGACTATCATGTATTTTGTTTATCAGTTTGATACACACTTAGTTATATTGCCTGCAGTCGTTGGCTTTGCATTAATTGGCCCTGCTTTTGCTGCCGGACTTTACGATGTTGCATGGGAGCTTGAAAAAGGCCATAAACCTACTTTAATGCACAGCCTTAAATCGATGTTTAGAAACCCAGCAGGTGAATGGGGCTTTGCGGTGTTATTAATGGTAATTATGATTGTTTGGATGCGCTTAGCTGCACTTATTCATGCATTGTACCCGAACGTTGTTAACCCGAGTTTTGAGCAGTTATCTGCGTTTTTAACGCTCGGTAGTATTGTCGGTGGTATCTTACTGGTCACTGTATTTGCTATCTCAGCGTTTACCCCGCAAATTATGATGGAACGCAGAGTTGATATTATGACTGCGGTAATTTCTTCAATGAATGCGGTTAAAACCAATTTTGGTGCCATGGTTGTCTGGGCTGGTTTGATACTATGTTTGGTATTTGTCGGCTTTATTACAGGCACTGCTGGGTTTATTGTCATTATGCCTTTATTGAGTTACGCCAGCTGGCATGCATACATTGCCGTTATCAAAACTAAGAAGCCAAGAGGCTACGAATAATGAGTATTCACTTCGTTTGAATATAAATCTATAGCGGCAATCACCTAGGTTGCCGCAAAATTTGACTTTCTTTTCGCGCATGTTATACCTGCCAAAATACAGCGCTCTTATTTGACTAGAGCAGTTTAAATTCATCTGCATTAAAATTATAACCATTTAATATCAGTGAGTTATAGTTTTGGTTGAGCAAGTGATTGTTGAGTCTCAAAAATCCAGACTTTACACAAACCTGATTGCGTAACTTTTTTAATTACGCATGAATATGCAGATAAAGATCAGCGGAGTAGAGATGAGTAACACACAAAAAGCCTTCCACGAAAAACTAAGTCAGTGTCTTTGTCCTCCTGGCGATGGCGTATTTACAGTTAATACAGCAAAAGAACGTAAAGACGCGCTGCGTACTAAATTATACGGCCAAACAGACAATGTTGATGTGCTATGGAAAGAGTCACTTGAAACACTGGCTGACTCTGAGCACAAAGCGGTAATTTTAGGTATTAGCTCTGACTGTGGCGGTGGTATTTTACGTGGTGCTAACTGGGGTCCACTATTTTTACGCTCTACCTTGATTGATCAACAACCACAAGCGCGCGCCTTTGATTTAGGTGATGTTCGTGTGATCCCGCATTTATTGCATGATAAATACCTTAACGATGCAACCATTACAAACTGTCAAAAAGCGTTATATGCTGATGAAAACAGTGAATATCATGTATCGCCTTTGTCTATCACTGAAGATGTCTGTGATGGCTTTTATGCAAATTACCCAGATAAGGGTATTTTTGGTATCGGTGGCGACCATTCAATTAGCTACCCGCTGACTAAAGCTTACTTAAAAGCAAAACGTGACGCAGGAAAATGCACTGCAATCATTCACTTTGATGCTCATACAGACTTATTAGTTGAACGTTTAGGTATCGATTTATGCTTTGGTTCGTGGTGTACACATATTCTTGAGTACTTACCAGCTCCACGTAACTTAATTCAATTTGGTATTCGCTCTAGTGGTAAGCCTAAGCAACACTGGGAAGACACGTTTGGTGTTAAACAACATTGGGCACACGAAATCATCGAACGCGGCGCTAAAGCAGTTGCCGAAGAAGTTATTGCGCAGCTAAAAGCAGATAATGTTGATGAGCTTTATGTAAGTTTTGATATTGATGCACTTGATGAAAGCTTTGCTTCGGCGACAGGAACACCAGAAGCCGGTGGTTTAACACCTCAGCATGCATTAGATATTCTAGTTGCATTGGCTGATGAATTCCCAATTACTGGTGCTGACATGATGGAAATTGCGCCATTTACCGACAGCTCATTAATCGGTCAGACAAGTTCTGAAACAACTCTAAGAGAAGGCGCTAAAATCTCAGCGTTTTTAATTAATGCAATGAATAAGTAATTGACTCTAGAGCGGAAACACCCTGTTTCCGCTCATTCCTTTTTACTAAAAAATATTTCAATATCTGCAACTCCGAGCTATATTATTATAAAAAATAATTATAATTTATTTGGTATCGCTCATTATGCGCACAATTCTAACCGTGTTATTGCTGCTTTTTCTGCAACCTTGTTTTGCAGCGATCACTGTTGTGACCGAAAACTTCCCTAATTTTCAATACCTAGATGAAAATGGCGTATTAACTGGCACTGTGGTTGATAAAGTTAAATCAGGTTTAGAAAAAAGTGGCGTGGATTATGAGCTGTCTGTAAATTCTTGGTCAATTTCGTATAACGCCGCATTGCGTGATAGTAATACCTGCATCTTTTCTATGGCAAGGCTTCCTGCACGCGAAGATAAATTTACTTGGGTGGCGCAAATCGGTGGTTTTTCGGCGTCGTTCTATTCGTTTAAATCTGAGCAATTAAAAATAGCGAGTATAGATGAAGCTAAGAAGTACCGAATTGCAGTATTAAAAAATAACTATTCACATATTTACTTAAAAGAAAACGGCTTTGATGAACGTAATCAGCTGATCTTACTTGATAGTTTTGACAACATTTATGATGTACTTAAAAGCAGGCGCTCAAGTATAGATTTAGTTATCCTTAGCGATGAACAATTTAAATATGAGCGGGATAGCGACAGCACCCTTGAGGATTTAAAACCGATATTAAAACTGCCCGTTGGCACACCTCAGTTATTCTTTGCCTGCAATAAAAATATCAATCCTGTGACTCTTGAAAAATTAAATAAAGGCTTTGCTGCTATCGATTAAAAATAGCACTTGTTGATTACTAAAAAGTGGCTATAATCAGCTGCTTTTTGTCCATTCTCGCCAAACTCCATGTAGCCTAAACGAGCAAAAAGTTGTTTGCATTCAACACTCTGAATGCGCTTAATTATTCGGTAGGAGCTACAATGAGTGATTTACTCATTATCATGATTTTAATTTTGATCAGTGCATTGTTTGCAATGAGCGAAATTGCGATTGCGGCATCTCGTAAGATCAAATTACGAGTGATGGTGGACGAAGGCAACAAAAAAGCCCAAGCTGTGCTTAGCTTGCAAGAGCAACCTGGGGCATTTTTTGCCATGATACAAATTGCCCTGAACGCAATTGCCATTTTAGGTGGTATTGTTGGTGAGCAAGCATTATCTCCTTACATAGAACAAATCTTAGGCATGATTTATCAAGGCCCGTTATTGAGTCAAATCAGCTTTTTGATTTCGTTTTTGAGTATTACCTCTTTGTTTATTCTATTTGCTGACTTATTACCTAAACGGTTAGCCATGATTATGCCAGAGGCGGTTGCGGTAAACGTGGTGTCCATTATGCGCTGGGTGACCTTTGCGCTCACTCCTTTTGTTGTTTTCTTTAATGGTATAACTAATTTGGTTTTACGCGCGTTTAAAGTACCCGCTGAAAGAGAAGATATTGTCACCACAGAAGACATCGTTGCGATGATGGATGCAGGGGCAGAATACGGCAGCTTACAGCAACAAGAATATGAGCTAATTGGCAATGTATTTGATTTAGAAGCACGTTTTTTATCGAGTGTGATGACTCCTCGCGATCAAATTGTGTATTTTGATGTAAAAGCTGATGCCCAAGAAGTCGCAACCAAAATTATTGAGCACCCTCATAATCACTTTTTAGTGTGTGATGGCAGTTTAGATAAATTAATTGGCTCGGTTGAATCAAAAGATATCCTTCGCAAGGTGCTAAAAGGGCAAACCGCTGAAATCGATAAAGAATTAATAAGCCAAGATATTTTTTATCTGCCAGAAACATTGAGTCTTTCAGAGGCGCTAAATACTTTCAAAAAAGCGGCAGAACCGTTTGCCGTAGTTGTTAATGAGTACGCGCTAATGGTAGGTATTGTTACTGTTAAAGATTTAATGAAAGGATTTATGGGCGACTTAATTAGCCATCAGGGTGAAGAGTTAATTATTCAACGTGATAACTCATCTTGGCTGGTCGATGGTTTAACACCTGTGGTTGAGCTTGCTAAGGTCCTTGAAATTGAAGAGTTCCCAGAGCAGTCTCATTACGAAACAGTCGCAGGGTTTTTGATCTACACAATGAAACGCCTGCCTAAACGCGCCGAGTTTATTAACTATGCTGGCTATAAGTTTGAGGTTGTTGATGTTGAAGGGGTGAAAGTCGAGCAACTACTTGTTACTCGAATTTCGGATACTGTTTAGGCCGCCGATGCGGCCTTATTCAAAGGCGCCTTTAACAAGTGCTTTGCCTTTGCTTACCATATGAACACCCTTTGACCAGCATTCTGTTGGCGCAAGCGTTGTTTTATTAAGTAACACAAGATCGGCATCTGCATTTTGCTTAATTACACCTTTATTTATACCCAATATCTGTGCAGGGTTTGATGTAATCGCCATTAAAGCGTGTTCAATCGAAACATTATATTTTTGCACTGCTTCTACAAACGAGCCATGCAATGTGGACTCTTTGCCTACTTCAAGGCCAAGCAGGTTAAAGCTTTTGTCAAAAATAGGGAGGCTTGCATGGCCATCAGAGCTCATGGTTAGTTTTGTTGGGTCGACTTTATTCTCTAGGCAATAAGCTAGAGCGTGTGCGGCTGAGTATTCACCATGAGCAAGGTCATACTCGGTTGTACTTGTTGTAAAGTCGATAGTGCCACCGGCTTTACAAAACTCTACCCCAGCATTAAGTAAGTCGATATTACGATTCATGTGAGTTGGGTAAAATTGTGTCAGCGAAATATCGGTTAGCTTATCAACCTCATGTAATAAAGATAAATGTGTATCAACAGGGCCAACATGAATGCTGACAGTGCCTTTTTTACCACTTAACATGCCAGCCACTTTTGACTCAGCGGCAAGCTCTGCCAGCTGTTGCACTGTGGGTTGGCTGCTACGATGATCCGATATAGCAACTTCTCCCACGCCAATAAACTCATCTATGTACATTAAATCGCTGGTGATAGAGCCTGTCAGTGTTTTCGCAGGTAAATGATATGAGCCCGAATGACAAAAAACGTTGAGCCCAAGCTCTTTCAGCTCTTTTGCTTTAGCGATCAGGTTACTATGAGTTCGGCTACTTGAGTCAGTGCCAAGAGCTGCAATAACGGTTGTTGTACCATGCAGTGTTGCATCAGTCAGGTTCATTTCTGGTGTTCTACTTGCAAAGCCAGCTTCGCCGCCTCCGCCAGTTATATGAACGAGTGAATCAACAAACCCCGGGGCCAAAATACAATGAGTGCCATCAACCGTGGTAATCCCCTGATAGGTATCGATAGTTATTTCAGGCTGTATATCAACTATTTTTGTGCCAGCAATAAGAACATCTTGAATGCCTAAAGGTGAGGGGGCGAAAACGTCTGCGCCTTTTATAAGTGTTAACATAATTAAATCTTTTACTGATAGTTAATAAAGTGTGCGAGAAAAATAAAACCACTGGCAAGGCCAAACAAAGCTAAAGTGAAGCGCCAAATAAAACGTGCCCATTCACTCCAATCTAATTTAACAATACCTAAACAGCCAATGAGACTAGCAGAAGTAGGAATAAAAATATTCGTTAAACCATCACCCAACTGAAATGCCAACACCACAATTTGACGTGAGATATTTAACAAATCACCGAGCGGCGACATTAGCGGCATTGTTATGGCTGCTTGTCCTGAACCAGACGAAACAAAGAAGTTAAATACACTTTGAAATAATAGCATGCCCCAAGCCGCAATATAATCGGGCACAACTGAGATGCTGGTGGCACTATAGTACAGCAAGGTATTAAGGGTTGAAGGCGACGTTAAATCGCTACCGCCAAGTATTAAAATAACGCCTTTTGCAAGTGCCACTAAAAGTGCTGCAGGTAGGAGCTCTTGGGCACCTTCTTTAAATGCATTTGCACTTTCATTGGCAGTTTGTTTTTTGAATAGGCTGGCGATTACAGCACAAGCAATACCTAGGCAAAAGAATTGTGCTGCTAATTCAGGAATATAATACTGCCTAGCCATCACGCCCCAAATAACCCAAACAATGCCAGCAATAAAAGCAAGTAAGATTAGTTTATCTGCATTATCTAAATTTATTGCACTGTCTTTGTGTTGGTTAGTTTGTTGTTTAGTTGCTCTAATAGAGTTGGCATAGCGAATAGTGAATACAAGGCCAAATGAAGTAAAAACAAGCCAAGCAAGCATTCTGAATCCTGCGCCAGAAAAAACGGGAATTTCAGCTATAGACTGAGCTATGGCAATGCTAAACGGGTTCATCCATGAGGTGGCAAAGCCAATTTGTGTAGCAACATAGGTTGTTAATACCGTTACTTTTGCGTCATAACCAAGTTGTTTCATAATCGGGAATAACACAATACAAAAGGCGATGGCTTCTTCACCCATGCCGAAAACCGCACCACCTAAAGAGAAAAGCACGAACAAGAGAGGAATGAAAACCCACTCTATATGTTGTGTTTTATTGATCAGTGCCATTATACCGTTATTGATCGCACCGGTTTTTAAGATAATCCCAAACGCACCACCAGTGATTAAAATAAACGCCATCACCCCAATCGCTGCGCCGTACTTATCACCTGACACTAACCCTTCAAATAAGACATTAGCTAGGCCAATTTCACCACCTTCTGCAAAAAATGCTGGCGGGGTATGATCTGAGGCTGTTTGATATTGTGATAATTCAACGCTATGGCTATCTTTTTCGGCATTAAACACACCGGGGGTTATAAATAGGCTGGCAAAATAGGCGATAACTGCGACGCACAACAAAATGATGCTCGCATCTGGCATCGCAAACTGTTTGTTTTTCATAAAGTCACTTAAAGGTCATTCGACGTTTATAAGATAAGCAAGGTATTGTAGCCCTTGCTAAGAAAGATTAATACTGAGAGTCGTTGTTTAAGATAACGTAAGCTCAAAGGTATGGGCGACTATTAAGTCGCCCATACCTTGCTAAAAGCGATAGCTCAAACTTAACGTATAGCGACTGCCATAAGCATTATGGTTTATAGAATCAAAACCTCGACTTGAACCATACAGTTTAGGCGGTTCTTTATCGAAGATATTATCGATACGAGCACGGATTGATAATGCATCATTGATAAAATACCCGGCTGATAAATCCCATACTAGCCAGTCATCAACATCGCGTTTTAACTCATCATTAAGCTCGCCAAGTTCTTCTAGCTCATCTATTTCACGGCCACGAAGCCCTTCAATATCATCCTCATAGCTACTGGTATAATTGGCGCCTAGGTTTAAATAATAACTCTCGGCATCCCAATCTATAGAGAATCTGCCAACATTTTCAGGGTAGCGATAAGTGCCGATTAGCTTTTCGATTGCATCTGAACCGGGTTTGTTTCGTTCAAATTCTAAATAGTGTGTACCATCAAAAGCGAGCGTTAAGTTACCTTTAGCAAAAAGAAAACGATGATCGAATTTAAAGTCGATACCCGCTAAGGTTTGTGTGCCGGTATTTTCCAGTGGAATAACATGGTCTCTAAATAGCGGCAGGAATTGCTCATCTTCTCGCGGGTTAAACTCACTAATATAGTTTGTTAGGATCTCTGAAAGATTAGCGCCTTCACTTTCGATATTAAGGCCTGCATTATCGGTTACTTCACACAGCTGCTGCTCGTACGAAATACCTTGTTGTCCTTGTGGTACTAAGCCACAGTGACGAAGAGAAGCATCTGTGATTGCTCTATCAAGCACGGCAGTCATATTGGTATCGATGACCTGCTCATGATCAAAATGCCAATAATCGACAGTTAGATTGGTATTTACAGATGGACTCCATGCAAAGCCAATGCTGAGCGCTTCAGATTCCTCGGCTTTTAGTGCTTGATTACCAAGTTCAAGGCTGTTAACACTGACTTCTGTACCATCACCCATACAGTATAAATCTGCAACAGCCTGATTTGCGCCGCAATCAAAGCTTGATTGTGTGGTACGTAATTTTACGCCAGCTTGAGTTAATGAAGGTGCTCTAAACGACGTTGACCAAGAGCTTCTAATGATCAGAGAATCTGAAGGACGGTAGCTTAAACCCACTTTAGGGTTAAACGTTCCACCAAAGTCATCGTAATGATCATAACGACCTGCAACTTGCAGTTCTAGCTGGTCACTAACTGGCATATTCAACTCTACAAATGCAGCGTACTGCGTACGGTCTGCCTCTGATAAGCTCGAGCCAAAACCAAAAACATCGACTAAATAACCATTTTCAGCACGCGCTTGTGAGTCTAAAGACGGAATATCTTTTAACTCTTCTCGGCGAGCCTCAATACCAAATGCAGCATAAATGGGTAACTCATTAAATGTAAATAAATCGCCATTAAAGTTTAAGTCCCATCCGTAGACTGTACTTTCACCACTTCTACTTGGATTTGCTTTTGCAAGCTCAAGCACCGCATCATTATTAGCATCACCCTGTAAAAAAGGGTTGTAGAATGGCATTAACTGACCTTGCGCACAATTGAGCTGTGTTCCATCGTATGTAGCCGTTGAACCGTCAGAGCATAATTCACCAGTGATTGCAGCATGAAATTGGTAGCGGTTGTAAATACCATCTATCGCTTCTTGCTCTGACTTAGAACGAGAAAATGTTACACCTGACTCCCAACTCCAGTCACCAATGTAACCAGCTAGGCTGCTGACTAAGCGAAAGTTTTTAGTTTCAACTTCAACTGTACGCGGTGAATTAAAACGTGCGTCAAATGCAAAGCCATACACTTCTCGACCCGCTTGTGTGGTAAATGGATCAATATAAAGCTGGTCCATTAAGTCGTTACTGCCATCAGCGTTATCATAAATGAATAGCGCATCTTCTATGATAAACGGACCATCATCATCGTTTATTTGATTAATTGGTGCAGGTGATGAATAGGCTTTTGATTTAGTTTGGCTATAGAAGAAATCGGTATGCCAATCTAAATCAGCTAAGGTGCTGTTAAACATAAAGCCAGTTGAAAGGCTTTCAAATGGGGTTTCTAGGTAATCATCTTGGTTAGCATAGTAAGCACAAATTTGCTCACCATACTCAGTCGTGACAAGCTCTGTTTTACAGTTTGGCGCTGGTAGTTCATTGCCATCTCGGCTGCTGTAATAATAAATGTTTGGTGAGTTCTCAAGTTTCGGTAAATATGAGTAACCATTCACTAGATTAGGTGTTGCGGTATAACTTCTGTCGGTCGCTTTAAAGGCATTGCGGTCGTAAATATCAGCAAATACCGTTAAGTTACTTTCACCGATATTGGTTCCGTAGACTAAGTTAAGTTGCTTCTTAGCTTCGTCATGACTGTCAAAACTATTGGTGTAAGAAGTGTTTACTTCAGCTCCTTGATAGTCATCTTTGAGAATATAGTTAATAACACCAGCGACAGCATCAGCACCATAAATTGCTGATGCGCCAGTGGCTAAAATATCAATGCGCTCGATTGCAGCAAGTGGAATTGAGTTTACATCAACAAAGTTTTCAGTGCCTGCTGCGAACGAGCTAGGTGCAACACGGCGGCCATTAATGAGTGTTAATGTGGCTGAGGGCCCCATGCCTCTGAGGCTCGCAGCAGATTGACCTGCTGGCGTTGAAGTTGATGTACCACCACTTTCAGATGTTGAAAAGGTACCGGATCCGCCTTTGAAAACGGATAAATCTTTTAATAATTCATGAATAGTGTTCGCTCCTGAGCGCTTGATTGCATCTTGGTCAAGCACTGTTAGCGGTATGGTTCCTTCTAAATCAACCCCTTTAATTCGTGATCCTGTTACTTCTACTCGTTCAATTTTTTCTGATTGTTGGTCGTTTTGAGCATACACAGCTTGTACTGGGCACAGCACAGCACTGATTGCTACAGCAATTGATAACTGACGAAACATATTGATTTACCTTTGTCTTAAAAAACACACGGCAAAACCGTGACGTTTTGAATAATTGTTATAATTTTTAGACAGGGCAGTGGGTTATAGACACAACTAGCCCCTCACAGGAAGTGAGGTGTGGCTACTCGTCAAACCACTCCGAAAGGTAGTGTGGAGAGTAGAAATATGTGCAAAGCGATAATGCGTTTTTCAACATAATTCCAATCCGTAAGGTCTTTTGACAAAGCTAGCGATACAGTGCTAGCTTACTCGCGTTTTTAAATGTTCCTTTTTTTTATAGCAAGCAACAAAAAGCTGCGCAAGCAATTTTCTAATATTTTTTTACAAGAGTGTAACAATATGAACATCCTTAAGGAGCAAAAGACTAAATATCAAACTTCAGCTTTTTCTTTGGTATTTGGTTTGTTTTTCGCGTCATTTGGCAGCAAAGTCTATGCAAATGAACAACAGCAAACGTTGGTCTTAGTCGGCGGATCTTTGACTACCTGCTCAAGTATGAGCCCTAAAAATTGTCTTTCTGATAAACAGATTAGTGGTAAACAAACTAATCAATTTCGATTAAATAATGATGCTTTATCTGCAATAAAGACAAATTGGCCAACCAAGAATAAAAAAAATCGTCAGCAAACGCTTAAGGTATTAGCACAGATTGCACGTGAAAAGTCAGGTGTGATCACTAAAAGTGATATTTTATGGGCATGGCGTGATTTAGATAACAAGTTATTAAACGAACTCACTGATTCAGAATACAACTTTGTCATAGACTCACTTGAAGTCGCTGTATTAAATACAGATTCTACCCGCCAAAAAGAGCAGGTTAGTACAAGCGATAATAACGAACGTGCAGCCAATGATATTTTAGATTTTGTTGCTGCATCATTAAAAACAACCACCGAATCACCAACAATTTTAGCGGTTACGGCTTCAAGCAGAGACCCATATGAATCAGCTGACTTTTATGAAGGGCTATTAGACTTTACTGGTGTAGAATCAAGCTGGTTACCTCTAACCCCCGCCTTAGCAAAAGCGATTACCAGTAAGCAATGTGAGAGTTTGGATTCTTTACGCACTGACTCTATGGGCGTTTTTAATCGTGAGACAATTTACCCTGATCGAATTAAGGCCGAAAAAGCGCTTTGTGATAAAGGGGTCGATCATTTAGTTAAACTGATTGAAAACGCGACGGGAATGATGTTTAACGGTGGTGATCAGAGTTTAACCAGAAAAGTACTGTTTGATGATAACGGTAAGCAATATCCTTGGACTCACGCAATTTTACAAAGACCATTACTTGTTGGCACAAGCGCAGGTACAGCGGTGCAAAGTGGTGGTAAAAATGCCTATGGCACAGTACCGATGATTTCAAATGGTACAAGTTTAGTTGCAATGAGAGAAGGCTCGTTTGCGGTGTCTGCGCCGAGTGAGCGCTGTGAAAATGAATGCGGTGATAAGATTTCGGCTGATAGTCTTACCTATGAAAAACAAGGTGGGCTAGGCAGCTTTACTTATGGTGTCCTTGATACACACTTTAGCGAGCGCAACAGAACAATGCGTTTGGCAAGATTACTGGCAGATACCGGGCAACAGCATGGCTTTGGCATTGATGAGACCACCGCCCTTGTATCAATTCGAGCTGGTGAAACCGCACTAATGACGGTGATTGGTAAAAGCGGTGTCGTGCATGTTAAATCTGACGCTAAAAACAACGGCGCAATCAGTTATTGGCCTGCTGGTGCAGTTATTGATGTAACAAAGGATGGTTTTAATCTAGCTAAACGAACAGTTGATAATGCACTCCCTAGTATTAAAATTCCGCCACTACCGATGCAGCGTTTCGGCACTATATTTTCAGATGCTAAATTACGTTCGCTTGTACAAGCTATGTGCTTAACACAAGAGCAACAAGCAGTCGCTCAGCATGATGAGTTTTTATTGGACTTAAATGCCACTGAAAACACTCATTATTACCGTGTAAACACGAGTAGTACAGGCTGTGCGGTAGAAAACCTAGCCTTTAAAGTTAAGACATTTTAAAGATGTAAGGTACTGAAAAAGTAGTGGATTATTTGTTCATTATTAGTTAGCGTAAGACTAATAATGAACAAACCATGGAATGGGGTTATGAAATATAACGTACTACTTTTATTTATTTTTGGCTGTTTATTTGCCTATTTATCTATACCAGTCATAGGTTATGGCTCGGCTATTGCGATTCCAACCGAAGTACTTTCAGCCCTTTATGACTTGTCACCTAACTTTGCTTTATCAATGGTTGATATCGTTACTTTAGGCCTTCCTTTGTTAGCGTTACTTTTAGTATTTTTACTCATTAGTAAGTCCCTGTATCTTAGAGATAAAGCGTATTCATACTTTATATTGCTGACACCATTTTTAGCGCTGCATTTATATTTTGTTGTTAACACTTTTTCTGCAAATATTGATAACACCAGTTTACTGACTAGTCTGCCTAAGTATGTATTACTAGTGCTTTTTGTGGCGCTATTCTCTACACATAAAAAACCAAGTTTTAGTTGATGTAAGTCATACGCGAAAGTTGAACATATAAGCTAATCTGTAATTAATCAGTGAACGAAGTTGGTAACACAATGAAAAAATTACTGCTATTAACAAGTGGGGGTGATTGCCCTGGGCTTAATGGGGTGATCAGAGCGGTGGTTAAAGCAGCCGAACATGATGGCAATTGGCAGGTGTATGGTAGCCGAAGAGCATATTGTGGTGTGCTTGAAAAGCCAAATGATATTATACACTTAACTAGTGAAGTGGTGGCGGGTATCCATGTTCGTGGTGGAACAATTCTCGAAACCGTTAATAAAGGGAACCCAACCGCATTTCCTGCTGAAATAGCAGGTGAACAAGTGTTTATTGACCGCTCTGATGAGTTAATCAGTATTATTAAGCAACTTGGGTTTGATGCCGTTATAAATATTGGTGGTGATGGTTCACATAGGGTATCTCAGCACTTATTTGAGCATGGCTTAAATATCGTTGGGGTACCAAAAACTATTGATAATGATTTATATGGCACTGATTACACAATTGGTTTTCAGACTGCTGTCGACACCGCCACCGAAGCCATTGATCGTTTAATACCAACAGCGCAAAGTCATAACCGGGTAATTGTGACTGAGGTAATGGGGCGCGATGCAGGTTGGATTTGTTTGCATTCAGCCATTGCAGCTGGCGCTGAAGTCGCACTTATTCCAGAAATTCCTTACGATATTGAAGCGATTAAAGCCAAACTAACATCACGTTTTGATAAAGGCCATGGATTTGCCAATATTGTTATTTCAGAAGGGGCAAAACCTATTGCTGGTGGTGTTGTTAGTAAACAATCAAATGAACTTGGTTACGAAAACCCAGTGTTAGGTGGTATTGCTGAGCAGCTTGCTTCACAAATACGTGTGGCGCTTGATCTTGATGTAAGAGTAACCGTATTAGGGCATATTCAACGTGGAGGCACACCTAATGCGTTTGATAGGGTGCTTGCAGCAGAGTTTGGGGTGCAAGCATTCGAGCTAGTAAAGCAAGGCCAGTTTGGTTTTATTCCTGTTAGTAAAGACGGTGAAATTAAACCAATCAGTTTAAAAGAAGCAACTTCTGAATATCGCGTTATCCCATTAGAGCATTCTTTAATAACAAGTGCTCGCGCAATGGGCATGTGTTTAGGCGAATAATCTGCGAATTGATATAACTTCAATTCGCATAACTAATAGTTTTAAAACAACTTTCTCAGTTACGTTCGTAATAATTCAATTAGCAATTTATTTATTGCACAAAATTCATGCGTTAAAGCAAGCATTTTATTTAATGTAAAGTTCTTTAAAGATGGTTGATCTGTGCCTTTTTTAGTTTAGAATGATCGTTCACTCTAAACTAAGGAACTACACATGCAGCGCTCTCGCATTCCATTTTTTGCAGTGTCAGCTTTGGCTGGTGCTGTTTTATTATCAGGCTTCGGCCAATCAGAATCGGCTCAAGGGCAAACGCAGGCAGCTCAAGCTGTTCCTGTTGGTGTTATTGAGATGCAAAGCAAACCACTTACGCTAACTAAAGAATTACCGGGTCGTGTGGCTGCTTCACGTATCGCGCAAATTCGTCCGCAGGTTAACGGTATTATTCAATCACGTATGTTTGTTGAAGGTGCTGAGGTTGAAAAAGGCCAAGCTTTATATCAGATTGACCCATCTACATTTGAAGCTGAAGTAGCGACTAGTAAAGCCGCTATTACTAAAGCTCAAGCAAGTATTGCAAATGCCAAAGCAAAAGCAGAACGCTATAAAGAACTATTGAGCATCAAAGCAGTAAGCCAACAAGATTACGACGAAGCTGATGCAGCATACAAAGGTGCAAAAGCTGATTTACTAACGGCTCAAGCGCAGCTTAAAACCGCTGAAATCAATTTAAACTACAGCAAAGTGTTAGCACCAATTAGTGGCCAAATTGGTAAATCAGATGTCACTGCCGGTGCTCTTGTCAGTGCTAATCAAGCAACAGCATTAGCAACCATTACTCAATTAGACCCAATCTATGTTGATTTAACCCAGTCAAGCAGTGAACTAACACGTTTGAAAAAAGCCATTGCTGCGGGTGATCTTGATAAAGATGCCGCTTTACATTCAAAAGTTGAATTAAAGATGGAAGACGGCAGTACTTATCAACATAAAGGTACATTGCAATTCTCTGAAGTGACTGTTGATCCAAGCACAGGCTCAGTAACCTTACGTGCTGAATTTCCTAACCCTGAAAAATTACTGCTGCCTGGTATGTATGTTCGTGCAGTGATTGTTGAAGGTGTGAAAAGTGATGCGATTTTAGCACCACAACGTGGCGTAAGTAGAAACACCAAAGGTGAGCCTACTGCTATGGTTGTAAGCAAAGACAATACCGTAGAAGCACGTGTGCTTAAAACTGATCGTACTGTTGGTTCAAACTGGTTAGTGACAGACGGCCTAAACAGTGGCGATAAGTTAATTGTTGAAGGCTTACAGAAAATCCGCCCAGGTGCGCCAGTCAATGCAATGCCTGCAGAAACAGCAGCTAACAGCCAGTAACGGAGAAACTTAATGTCACGATTTTTTATTGATCGGCCCATATTTGCATGGGTGCTTGCTATCGTTGTGATGCTGGCAGGTATCTTAGCAATTAGAAGTTTGCCGGTTGCGCAGTATCCATCAATTGCACCACCTGCAATTAGTATTCAAGCCACATACCCTGGTGCGTCGGCCCGTACTCTAGAAGATACGGTTACACAGGTTATTGAACAAAAAATGAAAGGGCTAGATGGCTTGCTCTACATGTCGTCAACCTCTGAGTCTAACGGTTCAGCGACGTTAACCTTAACCTTTAGTGCAGATACAGACCCGGATATTGCACAGGTTCAAGTACAAAACAAATTGTCGCTTGCAACACCGTTATTACCAGAAGAAGTACAACGTCAAGGTGTCTCGGTTGCAAAATCTGCCCGTAACTTCTTAATGGTTGTAGGCTTTGTATCTGAAGACGGCAGTATGAACAACATCGATATCGGTGATTATGTTTCATCTAACGTGCTTGATATTATCTCGCGTGTAAACGGTGTAGGTGAAGTACAGCTGTTTGGTTCTCAATACGCAATGCGTATTTGGTTAGACCCAGCTAAATTACTTAAATACTCATTAACTCCTGCTGATATTAGTGCTGCAATCAGTGCTCAAAATGCGCAGGTTTCAGCAGGTCAACTAGGTGCATTGCCAGCGGTGAGTGGCCAGCAATTAAATGCAACGGTGACTGCACAAAGCCGCTTACAAACACCTGAGCAATTTAGAAATATCTTTGTAAAAACCAATGCTGATGGTTCAGTTGTTCGTTTAAGTGACGTTGCTGATGTTGAATTAGGTGGTGAAAACTACGGTGTTGTTGCGCGTTTTAACGGCAAACCGGCATCAGGTTTAGGTGTTAAGCTTGCCAGTGGTGCTAATGCGCTTGATACAGCAGATGGCGTAAAAGCGGCGCTTGCTGAACTTGAGCCTTTCTTCCCTGAAGGTTTAACTACGGTTGTTCCTTACGATACGACGCCATTCGTATCGCTTTCAATTGAAAAAGTTGTCAGCACTCTAATCGAAGCTGTTGTGCTGGTGTTCTTGGTAATGTACTTATTCTTACAAAACTTCAGAGCAACACTTATTCCGACTATTGCAGTGCCTGTTGTATTGCTAGGTACGTTTGCCATTTTGCAAGTGTTTGGTTTCTCAATTAATACCCTAACCATGTTTGCGATGGTACTTGCCATCGGTCTACTGGTAGATGATGCAATCGTCGTCGTTGAAAACGTTGAACGTGTAATGACAGAAGAGAACTTATCTCCTCTTGAAGCAACACGTAAATCAATGGATGAAATCAAAGGTGCCCTTGTTGGTATTGCGATGGTGCTCTCGGCGGTATTCGTGCCTATGGCGTTCTTCCCGGGCTCAACAGGGGTTATTTATCGCCAGTTCTCAATTACCTTGGTAACTGCAATGAGCTTATCAGTGCTGGTTGCACTAATTTTAACACCAGCTTTATGTGCGACAATGTTAAAACCAAGTCATGTACATAACGATAAGTCTTTATTTGGTCGTTTCTTCCTTGGCTTTAACCGTGGTTTTGACAGAACGAACTCGGGTACACAAGGCTTTGTGTCTCGCATGATCAAGCACAGTAAACGCTATTTACTTATTTACGGTTTAATCGTGGGTGGCATGGTGTTTATTTTCTCACAATTACCATCGGCATTCTTACCAGATGAAGACCAAGGTATTTTGTTTAACCAAGTAAGTTTACCTGCCGGTGCAACAACAGAGCAAACTTTAAAGGTTGTTGAAAAGATGGAACACCACTTCTTAGAAGAACAATCAGAAGCGGTAAGGTCTATCTTCACGGTAACAGGTTTTAGCTTTGCAGGTTCTGGTCAAAATGCGGCAATCGGCTTTGTGGGTTTAAAACACTGGGATGAGCGTCAGCGTCCTGATTTAACCGTTGGTGCGGTTGCGGGTAAAGCCATGGGATATTTCTCAACGATTAAAGAAGCATTCGTATTTGCTTTCCCACCTCCTGCGGTTGTTGAGCTTGGTACTGCAAACGGTTTTACCTTGTTCTTACAAGATAGGGTTGGTCTAGGTCACGAAAAGCTACTAGAAGCTCGTAACATGTTTTTAGGTATGGCTGCACAAAACCCTGTGTTATCAGGTGTGCGCCCGAATGGTCAAGAAGATAAACCAGAGCTCGAGCTTGATATTGATTTAGCGAAAGCCGAAGCATTAGGTCTTACTCAAGCAGATATCAATAATACGTTATCAACGGCTTGGGGTAGTAGCTATGTAAATGATTTTATTGACCGTGGTCGTGTGAAAAAAGTGTACTTACAAGGTACGCCTGAATCACGCATGGTGCCAGAAGACTTAGATGAGTGGTATGTACGTAACGCCAATGGTGACATGGTACCATTTACTGCCTTTGCTCACTCTTATTGGACATATGGTTCACCACGTCTTGAGCGTTATAACGGCTTTTCAGCGATGGAAATCCAAGGTGCGGCTGCACCGGGCTACAGTACTGGTCAAGCGATGGCTGAAGTTGAGAAAATGGTTAAGAAGTTACCACCAGGTGTATCGTTCGAATGGACAGGTATTTCATATGAAGAACGTTTAAGTGGTGGTCAAGCGCCATTACTTTATGCACTTTCATTGTTGGTTGTATTCCTATGTTTAGCGGCGTTATATGAGAGCTGGTCAGTTCCTGCTGCAGTTATGCTCATTGTACCGCTTGGTGTATTTGGTGCGTCGATTGCGTCATTTGTATTTAATTTATCAAACGATATTTATCTCCAAGTGGGTCTATTAACCACCATAGGTCTGGCATCAAAAAATGCCATATTAATTGTAGAGTTTGCTATTCATAAAATGGATGAAGGTATGAAACTTGTCGATGCCGCGGTAGCAGCTATTCGTCTACGTTTACGTCCAATCTTTATGACATCAATGGCATTTGTGTGTGGTGTACTACCACTGGCAATTGCATCAAGTGCAGGCTCAGGTGCACAAAACGCACTAGGTATTGCTGTTATTGGCGGTACTCTTGCGTCATCGACCATTGTGGTAATCTTTGTGCCGCTGTTCTTTGTACTGGTGCGCCGAGTATTCCCAGGCAAAACAAAATCAACTAATGAGGAGCAGGCATAATGAAAGCTAAACTTATCTCAGTGTCTGTTGCTGCACTTATGTTATCTGCCTGTAATATGGCGCCAGATATGGAGCAACGTGAATTACCCGTTGCTCAAAACTATGATATCCAAGGTACAGAGGGTGATATAAATGCGCTCAATTGGCAGTCATTTTTCAGTAATGCGCAACTTCAACAGTTGATTGCGCTAACGCTGGAAAACAACAAAGATATTAAAACTGCTGCACTGAATGTGCAGCAGGTTAGAGCAATGTATCAGATTGAAGATTCAGCGCTTTACCCAAGCATAGACCTAAATGCATCGGGTACTCGTCAGCGTCTTCCGGCAGATTTATCTGGTACTGGTCAAGCAACTATCTCTGAAAACTATTCAGCGACTGTTGGCTTAACCGCTTACGAAATTGATCTTTGGGGCAAAGTACGCAACCAATCAGAGCAAGCATTACAAAACCTTTATTCGGCTGAATACAGTTTGACTAGTGTGCGCATTAGTTTGATCTCCGAATTAGTAAATGCATGGCTTAACTATGCGACGGATAAAGAGCTTTTGGCACTTGCAAACGAGACTTTAAAGTCTCAGCAGGAGTCTTTAGAGCTAACCCGTAAAACATTTGCTCTAGGTGCTGCTTCTCAGTTAACGCTATCGCAACTTGAAAGTACAGTAGCAACCGCTAAGGTCGATATTGCAAACTACGAGCGTTTACTTAAGCGCGATAAAAATGCCCTCGATTTTCTAGTGGGTAAAACCGTCACTGCAGATTTATTACCAAGTGAAAGTATAGATGATGTACTTAGTTTGCCTGATGTGCCAGTAGGGTTACCGTCTGAGCTTCTTACTCAGCGACCTGATATCAAAGCTGCAGAGCATGATTTATTGGCTGCCAATGCAAACATTGGTGTGGCAAAAGCGGCTTTCTATCCAAGTATCAGTTTAACCGCGAATGCGGGGACAGCTTCAGCTGACTTGAGTAATCTTTTTGATTCAGGTTCTGGGACTTGGAGCTTTGTGCCTTCGGTAAACTTGCCTATTTTTAATATGGGTCGTAATCAAGCCAATCTTGATGTTGCAAAAGCACAACAAGAAATAGCAATAACCAGTTACGAGCAAACCATTCAACAGGCATTTAAAGAAGTCTCAGATGCCCTTGCTGACCGTGAAGGTTATATGCATCAGCTAGATGCCCTTAATGACTTGTATCAAAGTAATGAGCTATCTTTTACTTTATCGGATGCACGTTTTCAAAAGGGCGCAGACAGCTACTTGCAAGTATTGGACGCACAACGAAATTGGTACAGTGCAGGACAACAGTTAATTTTGGGTAAGCAAGCGTATCTAGCGAGCCAAATTAATTTGTATAAAGCACTAGGTGGCGGCTGGAACGCACAAAAAACTGTGCAATAAATCAGCAAAAGCATAATTTATTTAAGGTTTTGCAGGTTCTTAGTTGTTTTGACTCTCCTCAAAGATTAAGATCCTGTAAACCTTGTTTAAATTAAAGTTAACCCTAGTCAGTAAAGCTTGGAGAAACCATGACGCAAAAAACGAAAAGACACAATGACCCTGCGCTTGCTGAGGCAAGACGTAATCAAGTGCTTTGTGCCGCAGCGGATTGTTTTCGACGTAAGGGTTATCATGGCGCGGGAATGGCCGAAATTTCTAAAACCGCGGGTATGAGTGCTGGCCATATCTACAATTACTTCGCCAGTAAAGAAGCAATTATAGAATCGATTGTTGAGCGTGATATGGAAGAAATGTTCTCAATCTTTAAAGAGTTTGCTGATAAACCCGGTGATCGTGTCACTGTATTACTTGATGGTCTAGGCAGAGGCGTTGAGCGCCATACCGATTTGAATCAAGGTGCGCTTGATTTAGAAATGCTCGCCGAAGCTGCTCGTAATGAAAAAGTGGCTAACTTATTACGCGAGTCAGATAGCCACGCTCGTGATTCTATGCGTGAATTATTAGTCGGTGAAAGAGGGCCATTACAAGGCACAGCACTTGAAGAAGTGAATGCCCGTATTGAAGTGATGTTTTCAGTAATGGGTGGCCTGTTACTGCGTAAAATGCTCAACCCAGATTTAGATATTCATGAGTTACTTAAAGCGCTACGTCCAACAATGAAAACCTTATTGTTACCCTTTGAATAAAGCGCTTATTAAAAGCGCTCTATAGACCATTGGATTGCCATAATGGCAATTAGCACTGAGCCTGCTGGCATAATAGCTTTTTTGTACCAAGTGTTATTTCTAAGTAGCATTAGCAGTGGTAAACAGATTGCTAAAATAACCAGTTGACCAATCTCAACCCCTAAATTAAAGGCTAAAATACTCATTAGTTGGTATTCATTTGATAAACCAAGCTCACCTAAAACACTCGCAAACCCCATACCGTGTAATAGACCAAAACAGAATGTGATCCAGCCTAAGCGCACAATCATTGGCCAAATATTGTTTATTGCAGCAAATAATACAGAAAGCGCGATACCTAATTCTACCCATCGGGTGTTTGGCGATATGATATTCATAGCAGTCGCTGTGAGGGTAATTGAATGAGCAAGTGTAAAAGCGGTGATGATCCAAGCTGTATCAATTAGAATTTGTTTTTTAGACTCGGCACGTTGCCACTCGCCTTGCTTACGAACTAACACACAGCCCAGTAATAGCGCGATTAAAAACAAGATATGATCTGTGCCCATCCAAATATGTAATATGCCTTGATGTACATATTCAATAAACGTTGTGGTGAAGCTTTGCTCATTAAAGTTTATAACTTGTTTTGGTGTATTTTGTTCAAATACGCGGCTTGATTTAGCAATGGCAGCAATTGCTTGATGATGCTCATCTATATCAAATAGGGCAGTGTAATTAACCGTTATAGAACTATCAGATGGACAATCAACTTGTAGTGGCACATAGATATACGACTGATTAAAGTGGTTATCTATACTAAGTGCACCATCAAACGTGACCTGACAGTTTTGACTTTGTTGTAACACATTAAAATGGCTATTTAGATAGTCTAATACTGCTTGCTGCTGTGATGTAATTTCATACCATGTAATTACATTATCCTGATTTTTATCGAAGCTGAGCGCTTTATCGAGATCATTCACCGAGGCTTGCCAAGAGCCTACTAGTGATAGCTTATTGCTCGTTTGTTGTTCTAAATTTAGATAAGCGGTGCTTTGCTGGTGGGCGTGACAGATAGAGCTAAAAATTAATAGAAATAGCGTAAACAACAACGACTTTTTCATTTTTATTCCTAAGATAATACAAGGAGACGAGTCTAATACTCGATTTACCGCCTATTTTTTAAGGCGGATATAAAAAGAGGCTGTCACTATAGCAATTACAAAGGTTTATCTACTAGGTCATTTATCTTAGAAATACTGGCTTTGCTCGTATTTATAAATTGTTTCTACGCTTTGAAAGATTAGTTAGCATCGAGTACAGCTGTATAAATAATTTCACTTGGGCTACCTGATTGTGATCCGCCAATTGGCTCACGGCTTATTGCAAGTAAAGTGATATTTTGTGGTTTAAATAATGCGTTTCGGGCAATTTCTTTGCTATCTGTTTTTGGCAATAAAGCAATAGGGATGGCGCTCGGGTGGCCTTTTAAACGGATCCACAACTGGTAATCATAATCAGTTTGTAAACTCATGCCACTAGCCGCTTTAAGTAAAATACTGTGATGGCTTATTTCTAAATTCCAAACTGGATTATTTGCTGAGTCATAAAACGTTACCGAGTGAGTGATTTTATCACTAAACGACTCTTGCGGTTGCCAAGTAATTAATACCAACACAATACAGACCGCTGTTGCAATAGCAGCCCAAGCCTTAAATATTCCAAAGTTAGGGTCTTTTGCTTTCTTCTGTGTTGGTAACAAAAGTGGGTCAATCCGTTTTGTTATTTTATCCCAAACTTGCTGATCAGGTGGGTTAGATTCAATCGCGTTTTCTAGGTTTTTTATATGTCTTTGCCATAGTGAGGTTGCGTATCGGGCTCGAGGAGAAGTGCGCATTAAGCGGCTAAATCTATCTCGGGCATGGCCATGTAAAGTGCCTAAAACATATTCTGCTGCAAGTAAATTAAGTAGCGTTTGGTCATCGTATTTCATAACGAATTAGGCTCGGGTTGATTTAAATTTTTAACGAAAACTCTACTAAAAACCTGTGATTATTAGCATGGCTTTTAACTTAGACTAGCAGGGAAAGAGTACTTGGCAAATCTATCCAATTGGTTCTATGTAAATTATTGTAAGTTATTCATAAAATAGTGAAAAAATGTCCTAAACTAAAATAGTAAGCTTTTTTATAAATGCTAAGTTACTGATTTTAAATAGCCAGTAGGGGTAATTTAACGGCTTTTACTGGAGTGAACCTTGCAACGTGTTATGCAATTAGAATAACAAGGAGTGATTATGTGGGCAGCATTTAGTTACTTAGCTTTAGCGATTGTATTTATAATTGCGGCTATTCGGGTAGAAACTGTTTACTTTGCGCTGTTTTTTTATTGGACGGCTTTGTCGTTGCTATTGGTGAGTGGCGCATACTTTTTTAATATCGCACGTATTTTCAGAAAACGTGAAAATGGCGTTATTCCTATCTATATTCGTTGGGCTTTTATTCCATTTTTATTGGGTGCACAACTTTACAATGCGTGGTCGAGAAAACACGACAAAGTGCCGCCATTACAACAAATTAATGAGCATTTATTTTTAGCCTGTCGTTTATTTCCTTCAGATATAGACACCATGAAAGAAATGGGTATTACAGCTATTTTAGATGTAACTTGTGAGTTTGATGGCCTTGAATGGTCTTCTACGCAAGAGAATATTCGTTATTTAAATATCCCTGTACTTGATCATAGCGTGCCAACACGCGCGCAATTACACCAAGCTATTAATTGGATTGACCATCAAGTAAAAGCAGATAGACGTGTCGTAGTACATTGCGCCTTAGGGCGTGGTCGCTCAGTATTTGTAATGGCGGCTTACTTACTTAGTCAAAATAAAGATGCCGATGTGCACCAAGTACTCGCGCAAATTAAAGAAACGCGAGAAACAGCAAATTTAAACAAGCGCCAGCTGCGTCATCTTGTGCGTCGCCATCGTAGAGGTGACTTGTTAATCAAAAATAAAGCTGTGCTCATTGCTAATCCTGTTTCTGGTACAAAACTGTGGGAAGCTAAACGTAAGCAAATTACCTCTCGTTTGTCTGAGTATTACGATTTAACTGTTTACACCACGTCAGAACAGGTAAATGGTACTGATTTAGCCAAAGAAGCACTTGAATTGAACCCTGATGTAGTCATCGCCTGTGGTGGTGATGGCACAGTAACAGAGGTTGCAAGTGTACTTGTTAATACAGAGTGTAAACTGGGTATTATTCCTTTAGGTACTGCCAATGCGCTCGCTCATGTGTTGATGGGTATACAATCGAAGCTTATTCCTATTGAGCAGGCGTGTGAGCTGATAATTGAAGGGCAGGCGAGTCGGATAGATACCGCTGTGTGCAATGGCGAGCGTATGTTATTACTTGCAGGAATTGGTTTTGAACAAAAGATGATTGAAAAAGCCCATCGTGATGCTAAAAATGAGTCTGGGCAATTAGCTTATTTACAAGGGTTTTGGCAAGCATTAGGTGAGCATGAAGCGCAAGACTATGTTGTTACTCTTGATAATAACGATGAGCAAACAATCAATACCACCAGTTTAATCATCGCCAACGCCGCGCCATTTACTACCTTACTTGCTCAATCTGCAGGGCAGCCAGATCATCAAGATGGTTTACTTGATGTAAATTGGCTAACACCTAGTGCCGATTCTAAAGCGAGTACCTTAAGCATTGCGGAATTAGTGTTCTCGAGCATTACGCAAACTAGTTTTGCCATTAACAGTCACCACACAAATGCTAAACGAGTAACAGTAAGAGCAGAAAAAGGATTGAGCTATGTTATTGATGGTGAGGTGAAAACCGCAGATAGACTAGAGGTGGAGATATCACCGAAATCGCTTTCGGTGATTGTAGCTGCTGAAGATTAAGTGGTTACTTTTTGATGCTTTTCCATTGGAATGTGCCATCATCAGCTTGGTCATTATTGATAAAGGTATCAATATATAACTGCTCTACTTTTTCTCGTGCCCAAGGGGTCTTTCGTAAAAATTTAAGGCTCGACTTCACACTAGGGTCATTTTGAAAGCAGCGTACGTCTACGTGCGCTGCCATACCTTGCCAACCAAGTTTTTCTTCAAGTTTAGTAACGATGTCGGCTAGTTTAACGCCATGTAACGGATTATTTGGTTGATTGTCCATGATAAATCTTAGGTTATTTGCAACCGCGCAATAGTACCCTATCTGTGCGTTTTAAGCTAATTGACGTGAATCTTTTTCGCTTGTTTAGGGTAAATAATCTCGCCATTAGCATTTAGTCTGAGCCAAGCCAAATCACTGTTTGAAAAATTAGGCTGTTTAGCAGTGCAAATTAACGTAATATCGCCAACGGCAATATACGCACCTTCGGTATAGCGTTTATTTTCATACCAACACACTTTTTGATTGTTTAATGCCTCTTGACCATCAAGCACGATTAGTGGTTTTTCCTTTGCTAGTGCTTGGTTTAGAAACCCTAAAGTAAACAAAGTACTTAACAGTAAAATTTTCTTTAACAAAATGCGCCTCCCGTTGGGCAGATCTGTATAACTACACTAAGCTTATGACAAGGAATAAATAATAAAAAGGTGAACACATGCAATTTGATAAAAATATGATCGACGAACTAACCCTGCTTGCAAAATTTCCTCGCAACTCTCAAATGCAGGGAATTAAAATTCATTCCGATGCCGAAAGCTCAATTAAAGATGCAGCAAAACGTCTTTATGATAAAGGTATTACAGATAGTCCTGATGGGGGCTACTTAACCGACTTAGGCCTCGATTTAATTAACCATGTGAGTGTGATTAACTCAGCACTTAGATAAAATATAAAAAAGGCCCGAAGTGTTCGGGCCTTTTTAACTACAATCCTTAAAGCTTAAATTGCATCTGGCTGATTTTGTGGTGCAGCATCAATAAAGGCATCAAGCTTATTACATTGCTCATATACCGCAGCAATTTTAGGGTACTTGGTCATATCAACTTTAAAGCGCAAGGCATTAAATACTTGCGGCACTAAGCACACATCAGCAAGCGTTGGTTTGTTGCCCACACAAAAAGTGTTCGCTTCATCAAGTAGTTTTTCGATACTCTCAAAGCCCACTTCTACCCAATGCTTATACCAGGTCGTTTTTGCTTCTTCATCAACACCAAGATCATTAGCTAAGTACTTTAATACACGCAAATTATCGATAGGGTGGATATCGCACGCTACGGCATAACATAAATTACGGATCTGAGCTTTTTGCCATGCATCACCAGTCAACAAAGGTGTTTCTGGGTGAGTTTCTTCTAACCACTCTAAAATAGCCAGCGATTGCGCAAGTACACCTTGATCAGTTTCAAGTGCTGGCAATAACCCTTGTGGGTTTTTAGCTAGGTACTCGTCACTTTGCTGCTCTGATTTTAATAAATTAACCGTCACCAACTCGTGATCAATGTTCTTTAAATTAAGCGCAATGCGAACTCGGTATGCAGCTGATGAACGAAAATAGCTATAAAGTTTCATTATACGTCCTGTTTACCTGTGAAATGTTTTTTAATAGTGCGCCAACAATCTGTGTAGTTAGGCTGACGCTCTTTACCTTCAAGGGCATATTTAGTTGGTGAAATAACGTAACGCGATTCGAACATAAATGCCAAAGTGTTTTCGTAGCGTTGTGGTTCAAGCTCAGCATTTGATGCTTTTTCGAATACATCTGCTTCTGGACCATGTGGCGACATACAGTTATGTAAGCTAGAACCACCTGGTACAAAGCCATGTTCTTTGGCATCGTACACACCTTCGATTAAGCCCATAAACTCACTCATAATATTACGGTGGTAATAAGGTGGGCGGAATGTGTTCTCAGCCACCATCCAACGTGGAGGGAAGATAGCAAAATCGATATTAGCGACACCTTCTGTACCCGATGGTGATGTTAATACAGTAAAGATTGATGGATCAGGGTGATCGTAACTTACTGTATTCATAACATTGAATCGAGCAAGGTCATACTTGTAAGGTGCACTGTTACCCGTCCAAGCAACCACATCCAATGGCGAGTGGCCAATATCACAACGGAACATATTGCCATTGAATTTAGCAACGAGTTCGAAATCACCTTCAATATCTTCGAAAGCCGCTACAGGGTAGTGGAAGTCACGGTCATTAGCATAACCATTGGCACCCACTGGGCCGCGCTCTGGTAAAATATAGGCATGGCCATAGTTTTCACAGATGTAGCCACGTGCTGTATCGGTGAGCAAATCAACTGCGAACTTAATGCCACGAGGAATAACTGCAATTTCTCCTGCACGAACGGTTAGTTGCCCGCACTCGGTTCTAAGTAATAGCTCACCTTGTTGCGGCACAAACAACATTTCACCATCAGCATTATAAAAGTAACGGTGTTGCATTGATTTATTAGCGACATAAATATGAATACCAATACCTGTTTGTGCATTGGCACTACCGTTGGCAGCCATAGTGACTAAACCATCTATAAAATCAGTTGGTTGTTCTGGAATTTCAATTGGATCCCAACGTAGCATTGTCGGTGGTGTTGGCACTTCTGTAATAGGAGCGGTACGAATTAGGCCATTATCAATTGGCGTGTAATCACCTTGTATTACTGACGGGCGAATGCGGTAAAACCAAGTACGACGGTTATCAGCACGGGGAGCTGTAAATGCCGTTGTGCTGAACTGCTCAGCATATAAATCGTATTTAACTTTTTGCGGGCTGAATTGACCGATAGGTAATGCACCGGGTAATGCTTCGGTTTCAAATTCATTACCAAAGCCTGTCATATATTGTAATTCGTTATTCATCACTAGACTCCTGAAAGGTTTTAGGTAAGATACTCTCATGTGAGACTAAATTCAAACTACATTGAATTTACATGTGTAAATATTCTTTGACAGTAGTGCAGCCATGACGACAGATAATCAAACAACGCTCGATTTAAAACAGTTCTTACCTTATTCATTAACCAATATTGCAATGCAAATGAGCGAACAGTTTAGTGAGCTATATCAACAGCAGTTCGATTTAACCGTGCCACAATGGCGGATAATTGCGAATTTAGCGCAATATGGTGAGTGCACTGCCAAAGAATTATGTGATATGGCACAAATGGATAAATCAACGATGTCTCGTGCAGTAAAGTCGCTATTGACCAGAAACCTTATAATTGCCAAAGAAAACCCTAAGGATAAACGCGCAAGTTTATTATCGCTTTCCGTTGAGGGGAACCGTTTGCATGAGCAAATTGTGCCATTAGCAAACGAGTGGCAAGCCGGTTTAGTGAGCGACTTAGATAGCCAAGAACTTAAACAATTTATGAACACTCTTAGTAAGCTTTCCAATCACTTAAATAAAAATGTGTAATTCTGTAATCAAGGCTTTATAGCAATTGATTTAGACAATCGATACGTATATGATAATGGCTATCATTTACAATTAGAAACTTGGATGTCCCCCCTATGAAATTAGCGTTAAACACCGTTAAAACACTAGGTCTTAGCCTAGTATTAGCATCTACTTTTATTGCCCAACCTGTATTGGCAAATGGCCCAATTGGTGAGCACGTTAATCATCTAAAAGAAAATTTAAAAGATTACTCAGAAGACGTTGAGTGGATGATCGGTAAAGTTGACACCATGGTTACCGATTATGAAACAAAAGGCGCAAAAGCAGTTAACAGCGATGATTTAATTGAATACTGGGAATCAGTAAAGTTTCACAGTGCGATTGAAACGAATTATGTGCCGGTTTATGCATCAATCTGGCAAGGCATTTATGGTATCAAAATGGCCATTGATGACAAAAAACCAGCAAGCGAAGTACGTAAGCACCAAAAGGCCTTAAATGCTGCCTTGTGGCAGGGTCTTGGAGCTGTTAAACTTGCTGCCGACTTCCAGCAAAAAGGCTTATTAAAAGCTGTAAAAGCAACTGCTTCTGAAACAATGACGCAAAGCGCTACTATCGATGAGATCAAACATAAATTAGACCGTGTTGTTGCAAAATACGCAGAACGTTTAAGCGATGAAGCAACGCAAATTGTACACGATACTTACCTTCACTTATTCGAAGGTGTTGAAGGTACACTTATCGAAAAAGATGCGAAGTTAGTAGAAGTTCTCGAAAAAGATTTTAACGTAACCCTGCCTAAAGCTATTTCTGACAAAGGGTCAGTTGACCAAGTACGTGCAGTGGTTGTTGATATGCAAGAAAAACTAGATCGCGCTAAGGTGTTACTAGAAGAAGCCGAAAAAGCACGTAAGGATGTATTTTAGTGAAGCGTAGGACCTTTATTCAAGGCCTGGCTGCGTTTGGGGTGGTGGGCGCAATGCCGCTACCTCTTTCTCGTGCCTTTGCAGCCTATGCTGCAAGCCCAATTTCAGTGAAAGACTTACCCGCCCTAGAGGGTGACTTAACCTTATATTTAGGCCGTGGTGAAGGTGGTTTGTACGAAAACGTACTGCAATCAATCCAAAAGAAAAACCCAAAACTTAATTTATCAATTCGCCGTGGCCCAACTGCCGCACTTGCCAACATGATTGTGGCTGAAGCGAAAGCGGGTGTTAAACGTGCAGATTTATTTTGGGCCGTTGACTCAGGTGCGATTGGCTTAGTAACAGACGCAGGTTTAGCTAAATCGCTACCAGGTGACTTAGAAGCGCAATTACAACCACAGTTCCGCTATCCGGGCTGGGCACCAGTGACAGGTCGTATTCGTACATTACCTTACAACACTAAGCGTTTATCAAAAGATCAGATCCCAGATAGCATAATGGCCATTGCTGATAGCGATTTATCAATTGGTTGGGCACCTGCTTATGCTTCTTTCCAATCATTCGTCACGGCAATGCGTATTCTTGAAGGTGAAGATAAAACGGCTAAATGGCTTAAGAAAGTTCAAAAACGCTCGAAAACCTATGCTGGCGAGCTAGGTGTAGTGATGGCCGTTGAACGTGGTGAAGTGGATATTGGTTTTGCAAATCATTATTACACGTTACGTCTTAAATCAGGTAAACCAGATGCGAACCTTGATCTTGCTTTTACCAATCAAGATGCCGGTTGTTTAGTTAATGCATCAGGTGTGTTATCGCTGACAGATAACCCGAACGCAATGAACTTTATGCGCTACTTACTAAGTTCTGAAGTTCAGAGCTACTTAGCACGTGAAGCCTACGAAATTCCATTGATCCAAGGTATTGACCAGCCAGCTGGATTACCAGCCTTAACGGATGTGTCACCGCCGAAAATCGATTTAACTCAATTGGCAGATTTAAGGCCAACACTCGACCTTATGCGCAGTAGCGGTGTTTTATAATGCGCATACCTGCTTCTTATCCCATGGCGCTGCTTGCAGCGCTTTTGGCGTTAGTGCCAGTTTATATTCTGATCACTTTAGCCAGTGATGCGACGGCTGTTTTTGATAGTCACAATTTAAAAATTCTTGGTAACACTTTATCACTTATGGTGTTAACTGTTTTAGGCTCTATTTTAATTGGCGTGCCTCTGGCGTTTATTAGTGCCTATGTTCAACTTCCTTTTAAAAAGCTTTGGCTTGTTTTGTTTGCATCTCCACTTGCTATTCCAAGCTATATTGGCGCGTTTACTTTATATGCAGCATTTGGCCCCGGTGGTGAGATAAATCAGCTGTTAGGCTTTGAAACCCCGCCTATGTATGGCTTAACGGGTGCTGCTATTGTTATGACGCTATACACGTTTCCATTTGTAATGCTTACAACGCGTTCGTCTTTACTTAGTCTAGATGCCAGCATGGTAAACGCGGCTCGCACTTTAGGTATGTCGATGCCAATGAGTGTCTTTAAAGTCATATTACCGCGTGTAATAAACGGTATAGCGGCGGGCTCATTACTGGTTGCACTTTATACCCTATCAGATTTTGGTACACCGGCGATGATGCGCTTAGATACCTTTACTCGCGTGATCTATGTTGAATATAACGCCTTTGGTCTAAGCCGAGCAGCGATGTTATCGCTACAATTAATGGTGATAGTAGGCTTTTTACTGTTTATCGAATCACAAATTAAAACTGCTTCTGAGCGCCACGGTAGACCGCTAATGTTATTTCCATCAAACGGTCAAAAGTTAGCAATGCTGGTGATTTTTCTACCTGTTTTATTATTGGCTATTTGTTTGCCGTTAGCCATTTTTACCCTTTGGCTGGCCCGTGATGGTATTGCTGATTTTGATTTCAGCATTGCGTGGAATTCAGCTTATGCGTCTGGCATTGCGGCTATTGTCGCTGTTGTCGTTGCTGTGCCTGTAGCGCATGCTGCCTTAAGCGGTAAAGTAGGGCGCATTATGGAGCGAGTCACCTATTTCGGATTTGGTATCCCAGGTATCGTAATGGGGACGGCACTTGTTTATGGTGGCCTGCAATTACCGCTTTTATACCAAACTCTGGCATTATTAGTGATTGCCTACGTGCTACGCTTTTTACCGCTGGCAGTTGGCTCTGTACGTACCAGCACAGAACACTTAGACTCGAGTTTAATCAAATCAGCACGCGTATTAGGCGCAAGCCCTCGTGAAGCATTTATGCGTATTACCTTACCTTTAACACTACGCGGTATCATTGCTGGTGCAGCCTTGGTATTTTTAGAATCAATGCGAGAGCTTGAAGCGACCTTGTTACTTGGTCCTACAGGGTTTGAAACCCTATCAACTTATTTATGGCGTGTTTATGAAGCCGGTTATTTCGGTCGTGCTGCCATTCCTGGGCTCTTGTTAGTAGTGATATCAGCATGTGGCTTAGCTATAATGCTCTCAGGCGAAAAGCGCAGTCAATTAGAACATTAAGGATCAGTTTAATGCTATCAGTTAGTAAGCTGTCTATCGATTATGGTAGCAATCGTGTGGTAAGTGAACTTAACTTATCACTTGGGGAAAGTGAGATCCTCATGCTAGTTGGTCCAACTGGCTGTGGTAAAAGTACAATTTTACAAGCGTTAGCTGGGCTAATTCCTATCAGCGAAGGTGAAATTAATTTAGGCTCATGGCGTGCAACACCCAAATTAAAAGTACCACCAGAAAAACGTAAAGTGGGTATGGTATTTCAAGACTTTGCGTTATTCCCGCATTTAACAGTGCAGCAAAATATTTGCTTTAGATTAACCGATACCTCAAAAGCTGATCATTGGATTAAGTTACTGGGTCTTGAAGCATTTCGTGATAAAAAGCCTGCTACTTTATCAGGTGGACAAAAGCAGCGTGTAGCACTTGCCCGAACACTAGCTCACGAACCTGATTTCGTATTACTTGACGAGCCGTTATCAAACCTTGATGCAGCTTTAAAAGACACCCTTCGTTGGGATATTCGTAATGCATTAAAAGATGCGGGTGTACCTGCTATTTGGGTAACCCATGACCAAGAAGAAGCCTTATCTGTTGGTGATCGTGTTGGTGTACTGAAAGAAGGTATTATTCAACAAATCGACTCCCCTGAACGCTGTTTTAGCTTACCAAGCAATCGCTTTGTGGCACGTTTTTTAGGTGAAGCAAGTTTCATTGCCGGCAATTGTGAAGGTGATATTGCCACCACTGATTTAGGTAATGCGCCAGCGATTAAAGTTGATCATGATACTGCGAAGGTTGATGTATTACTTCGCCCTGATGATGTTCACCTTATTCAAAATGCAGCTACTAGCAACGGTAAAGTGACATGGGTACGTTACGAAGGTGGCAGTCGCTTATGTGCTGTTAAATTAGCGTGTGATACTGTGGTGACAAGCCGAGTAAGCCATGAAGTGATGGTACGCCCAGGCGATGCAGTACATGTTTCTATCAATACAACACACCCACTTGCGGTTTACGCAGCTTAAATAAAAATATCTGTGCGGGTCTTACTGGCCTGCATTTTTTAGAAAGCTTTCAGCCATCAGCTGTCAGCCATCAGATGCAATATGAATACGAGTTTTTAGCCCTCAGCCATCTGACGCGATGTAAAATCGCTGCTACCTAGCGACTTGCTAACTTTACTCTTGAAGCTTTAATCTTGCTAACTTTCCCCTAGAAGCTTTACTCTCGTAACTCTTATCTCGTAACTACTATTTTTACCGGCTAAAGCCAGTCCTTCATAAAGATTTATCAGGTATTAGGCTCTAGGTTTTAGGCACTAGAACGCGATGTAAAATCGTTGCTACCTTGCAACTTTCTAACTTTACTCTTGAAGCTTTACTCTTGCTAACTTTCCCCTAGTAACTGTACTTTCGTAACTAGCAACTCGCTAACTTTCCCTAAAACGTAAAAAGCCCGCCAGTAGGGGCGGGCTTTTGTTTTATAACAAGGCTAACTCGTTATTAGAATGTGTAACGTACACCTACACGCATTTCCCAAACTGATGCGCTGCTTTGTGTTGCAGTTTTACCATTGTTAGGGTTGAAGTTTGAATATACGTAACGACCTTGGTCATCAAGGTCTACGGTCACCATGCTGTTACCAACAAAGCTACCTTTCTTAAGTACGCCCCAGTCATCGTTTAACATATTAGTTAAGTTATCGATAACGAAGAATACTTCACCTTTGTGACCAGGCATGAATCCAGGTACTTCCTGAGTCATCTTGAAATTAACTTTAGTGAACCAATCAGCATTTTGACGGTTACGACCAGAGATTTCACCACGAGCTAAACCTTGAGCAGAAATCCATTCGTTAAACTCAGTTACTTCTTCAGGAGTCATGTCGTAAACAACGTTAGGGTCATTCACTTCAGGGATATACATTAGCTGACGACTACCGTTTGAGTTGCTATCACCCCAAACATCATAGTCTCTATCATCAAACGTGTAGCTGTAAGGAAGACCTTTGTACGTTTCACTGAATAGGTTGAAACGTGTGTTGTATCCATCGAACAGCTCAGTTGTGTAACCTAATGTCATGGTAAAGCGATGTGGGATCTCGTAATCAGATGTGTGTGCACCTGGGTTAGTCGGATCGTATGTCGCTAAGTTACCGTAGTTTGAGCTCGCTACCGAACTTGTCATAGGGTTAACATCAGTTGAATCAGTGTAAGCGTATGCTAGTTGTACGCTAATACCGTTATCAAAACGTTTGCTCATTGCAGCTGAGATAACATGAGACTCACCGCTGTCACCACTTACATTAGTCAGTATTAGATCGCCACGACGACCTTCTTTAGACTCAAGAATTGGACGGCCATCAAACGTTGTTTCACCTGAATCTTGGTACGAGATGTCTTCTAGGAAAGCAGCATCTTTACGTTTAGTGAATAAGTAGTCTAGAGAGAATACATACTCATCTTCAGTTGTGTATGTTGCACCTACTGAGTATTTCCACTCTGATGGCATGTCGAAGTCTGGGTCAACAGCGTTTACCGATGAATCACCTGAACCAATGACTGTGTTTGCAACTTCATCATACAAGCTTTGTGGTACTTCGTAACCCGGTGTGCCGCCGTTTACGTTTGGTGTAGCGAATAAGTCAACACCACCTCTGATTGATGTACCAATGTTAGTGATACCATCATTCGAGTATGAGTTAGATAACCAAACGTTCGGGTTACCACCAGAGAATAGGCCAACACCTGCACGTACTTCTAGTGCATCTGTTGCGTACCACTCAAAACCAACACGTGGTTGAATTAAGTCGATGCCGTCGAATGTTGATTGGTTGCTGAAACCGTAACGGTTTGTAAAGTTTTCATTGTAGTTAGGTTTGTCGTCACTTGTGTATTTGTCGTAACGTAGACCAAACGTTAATGTTGCATCTAAATCTGTAAAGCTGTACTCATCTTGCACATATAAAGTGTGTTGTGCATAAGAGAAGTTAGCCGCAGCATCTGTTGGATCGTTAGTTCCAGCAGCGTTATTGTAGTAAACTCGATCAGCAAAACCAGCCTCAAAATCATCTACTGATTTAAAACGCCACTCACCTTGCGTATGTTGAACGAATTGGTTGAATACGTCTAACTCTTCAAACTCGTAGCCAGCAGTAATTGTGTGTTGATCAAGGTAGTATGTACCCGCAATTTTTGCTGTCACTGTTTCATAGCTAAGAGCATTTGATTGACGAGAATCATCTGGACCAATATAGATAGTACCGCCGTCTTCTGTACGAATTTGCATTTCACCGAAGCTACTTGCTGCATCTAAAGATCGAACAGTCTGATCTAATTCTGATTTACCTAGACGAACCTCAGTTGAGAAGTTATCTGACCAATCTGAGTAAAGTGAACCAATGATTGATGTAAATTCAGCACTTTGCTTGAAGAAGTGATTATCTAAAGTAACAGTGTTGCTGTAAGCATCTGACTGAGACAGTGTAAAACCATCATTATAGTTATAGATTAAGTTTGCACGGTGGTCATCGTTGATATTCCAGTCTAACTTAACCAAGATTTTCTCATCTTCAACTGGTGCGCTTGATGGCATGCCACCTGCGTCATAACCGTAAACATCTTGAGCGATTTGTTGTACACGTGCAACGTCTGCAGCTGTAACACTACCTGTGTCTAGGCCGCCGTAGTTGTATTGTTTTACACCTTCAAGTTTTTCGTAAGATGTGAATAAGAAAAGGCTATCTTTAATTAGTGGTAAACCAACGTTGAAGCCGTAACGTTTTTCAGTGTAATCACCGTTATCGTAGTCTTCACCTTCGATTTTGTCGCCTTTCATTGAATCATTTGTGTAATCGAAGAACATACCACCGTGTACTTCGTTACCACCTGATTTAGTAACAGCGTTGATGTTACATGATGTGAAACCACCATATTGAACATCAAAAGGTGCTAGTTCAACTGCAACCTGTTCGATTGAATCAAAAGAGAAAGGTGCACGGATTGTCGGGTAACCGTTTGAGCTTAAACCGAAGTTATCGTTCATACGAACGCCGTCAAGGGTTAAGCTGTTGAAACGTGGGTTACCACCACCACAGTTGATTGAACCGCGGCTATCGTCAATTGTTACACGTGGGTCGATACGAACGATATCTTTTAAGTCACGGTTGATAGCTGGTTGGTTTTCTAAATCTTCAAGTGTGAACGTTGCAGCTGGGCCTGTACCACCAGACATACGGCTGATAGGACGACCAGTAACTACGATTTGTTCTACATCAGATTGTCTCTCTAACGTAACATTAACTGGGTAGTCAGCACCAACTTGTAGGTTGATGTTGTTGAATGTTTGATCTGCGAATACGTCAGAATCAACAACAACGCGGTAAGGACCACCTACACGTAGGCCTTTTGCTGTGAAGTAACCCGCATCGTTCGTTTCAGTTTCTTTAGTTGAACCTGAAGGTAAGTGAACGATAGTAATCTTAGTGCCTGCAGCAGGGTTGCCGCTAGGACCTTTGATTTGACCCTTGATAGCAGATGTTGTTTCATTTGCTAACGCTGCACCACTCACACCAACACATGCTGCAATAGCAAGTGATAGAGCTGTTTTGCGGAGTTGGATTTTCATTATGTTATTTCCCGTGTTAGAGGTTATGTTTCATTTATAGTTTGCTGTCAGTTGGCATCTTAAGTGCCTTTACTAACGGTTTTGCAGATTTATCAAATAAGTTATTTAATAAACCTGCCAATCTTATCCCGCCTTGTTGTAGGCGAGTTTTAACAATCGGTAAGTTTTTATAGATATAACTATAACTTACGTTTGTTTCATTTTCTTTATACAGAGAGTTTGCAATGTTATTAGATTCGATTAACCAATCGCTAGGTGAACTGGCAAGATAGTCCGTTATTAACGCTTGATTTGTTGTATTTATAAATTGCGCAAACTCAGTATAGGACAAATTTTCATTTTCAATGAGTTTTGTGTCCCACAAGCTATGTAAATTGGTATCTTGACCGAAGAATGTGACAGAAATATTGTTGCCGCCACGATCTTCACCGCGACCGGCATGAAAAGGTTGATGGCTATCACCAACGAGATGAACTAAAAAGCGCAGTGCGAACTGTTTTTCACCTAGAGAAGCTTTTTGGTTTTGTAATACTGAGATTGAATATTCCATGCCTTCGAGGATATCTGACACGGTTTCTTTGTTATGGTGGGCATGTGAGTCGTAATGAGGTTTGGCTTCACCTTCTTTAAAGTTAATGTAATGCCAGCGCGAAGATTTCTTTTGCCAGAATTTTTCTGGAGCAGAACGCATTTCATCAGCCCACGTTGCTACCTGTGGTAAAGAATCACCATCAAGTAAAGGAACTAATGCTTGCTTGGTGGTGTCTGTAATATGCTTAGATGCAATTTCACCAATAATACGGTGACCATTCTGACCCCATGCATTAGCCGGGTTACTTAACACCGCAGAAATAACTGGTGTCGATAACAGCAACATTTTTATTGTTTTTTGTAACATTGACTCAGTGTCCAAAAATGAATGTGCCCTGAAGCACGATTTCTTGATGCATATTTTCCTGAATTTAAAAGCAAATAGAAAGGACTCAATAAGATTCATAATTTCTTGTTCATATATATTATTTATCAATAGCTTAAAATATTCAGGTAAAATTACTTGTTGTAATAAGTAAGAATAATTGTTCAAATAGAGACAACGGAGCGTTGTTGGCTATTAAAATTGAATTTAAGAACAATACTAATAAAAAAATCGTCGATTGTTACATTTTTGTTTCTAGCAGTTATTTTGTTTTTTTATATCGGAATTTTGCAGGGTAAACCGGCTGTATCTGATATAGATGCATTTATTGAAACGTCTTTTCAATGTGATACTAAATCAGAGGTTAACCTTAACGAGTTGGTGGTGTATTCATCGGGCAAAGTATTGGCTGAGGATGTCGCTAAAACTTTGTGCGCTGATGACATCATTAGTAAACAATACGGCAAGGTCACCTCTTATTGGGGTTATAAAACATCTGACACAATTGAGTTTTTAGGTAAAGGGATTGCAGATTTGATCCTGGCTAAAGAAAACTTGATTAATGCCTTTATGGCCGAGTCAACCTATAACTACCAAGCAGTTGTTGGCTTTCCTGACTACACTGCTTATTTAATTTCTAGTAAAGAAAAGCCTCGCATTGAAAAAAGCTACTTTTTAGATAAACGTATTGGTTTGCTTGATTACCCAACGAGCCGCTCTGGACACATTCTCCCTAAACAATTATTTAAAAAATTAGATATCAACCTAGAAAACCTTAATATAACTTACGCAAGCTCCCATACTGAATTAAGAGAGCTGCTTGCAAGTGGTAAGGTCGATTTAATTTCTTCTTATTGGCAAGACAGCGACCAGCAACGTTTTTCTAAAAACTACATTACGCCTATACGCGACAATATAAGTGGGAGTCGTTGGTATTTAAAAATGCAGGATGAAAACACCGACCTTTTATGTGCAGTTCAAGCGCAGTTAACCCAACTGGCACACAATCAAAATTCTCATTACTTTAATCATGTTGAGTCTTTTTGGGAATGTGAGTCGACTCAGCAAACAATGAAAGTAGGGGATAGCAATGCTGCCAATTAAAGTAAAACTTGCTTATGGCGGAGTATTTATAAGCTGTTGCTTGGTTTTATTTGCCAGCTTTATTACAGCAAAAGCTTATAAGACAACAACTAATGATGCCCTGACTCTAGCAAAAGTTGAAAACCGCATTGCCCTTGATTTAAACCATTTAAATTTACCTGATGACTTTTTAAAGCATTCAGGTAGTAAAGATATGGTACTCAATTATATCGCGCGTCTTAATGCTCAGTTGAAAGATTCTGGCGTGATGGTTTACTCCATTGAGGGGATCTCTGATTATCCTGCTCGTGCAGATTTAATCACTAAGCAATTACATGCACCACAAAAATCATTAACGGTTAGCTTTGTTGTGGCATCGTCTTTATTTGCTAAAGATGATATCGCAGTGTTTATTTTGGTGTGTTTATTTGCAGCTGCATTTACTTACTTATTATTTATAAGTGAACGCACTAAAATCCAAATTGCTAAACAAGAACCAGAAGTTGCGATTCAGGCAGAAGAAAAGCCTAAATTGATAGTCGATCTTCAAAATAAAACCTTTGCTGCTAGCTGCGCTGTTGATAAAACGGTTGCGCTTGCTAATAAACCGCTGTGCTTTTACCTTGCATTGGTTGAGTTTTGTATTGAACATCCGGATGTAGTGCTTAATCAAAATAAAGATGTACCAGAAGAATTACTGACTTTAGCAAACAAGTATTTTTACCGGTTAGTAGAGCTTGGTCACACAATACGTAAGCGCCCAAACTTTACCAATAGTTTAGAAAAAACATTAAGTGAAATTCGGGCAGCACTTGATGAAGTTTGGCAAGATCAGTTAGAGATAAAAGAAACCTATTATCCACCTAAGGCCCATGGTGAAGGCTCCCGTTCTCGATTACATCATTACGGATTGAAAGCGATTGAGATTGCCGATATTGAAGTCATTGGTAAGTAATCTAGTTTAAAAGTAAAAAGGGAAGTCCCTGACTTCCCTTTTTCTATTTAAGTAGTCTTTATTTAGGGGCGTAATCAGCCGCTTTAACAGGACTATTTTGCTCAAAGAAACGTTTTAATGCTTGTGCATCTGTATCATCTGTACTTACAAATCCTTTTTTATTAGTAAGAGTAGGGTAACCATCACCACCGGAGGCATTATAGCTGTTAATGCTCATACGATAAGTTTTAGCCGTATCAAGTGGCTTACCGGCAATTTTAACATCAGATAAAGTTTCATTGTCGCGTTTAAAGCTTAGCTTGTAATATTGTAAGTAAGCACCTGAATCAGGTGGGAAAGAAGTAACAACTTGTAAGTAGTCAAATAGCTCTTGGCCTGTCATATCAATATAGGTGATACGGTTTTTAAAAGGGTGAACTTTTAAAATATCTTTATAACTTACATCGCCTGCTTGAATGCTATCGCGAATACCGCCACCGCTTATCAAACCAAAATCAGCACCCACTGACTGCATTTGTGCAGCAATAATAACGCGTGCTAAGTTTACTTGCTCATAGCGTACTTTATTGCGGTCACCTTCAAGTTTTGCATCCACGTTACCTATTGTACCAGCAATTTGTGCTGCGCCTTTTTGCTGATAAACCGCAAGGATGTCTTGTAAGTTTTTGTTTGGTTCAATGTACTTAGCAGCTAGCTTTTTATTACCGTTTTCATCATCGATATAAAGATTTACAGGAATAAGTGAGTAATTGAGTAAAGTTAATTCATCGTTTTCTAATTTGAATTCAGCTTTACCAACATATTTACCCCACTCATGGGCTTGCATGATCCAAGTACCATTTTGTTGGTCAGGCTTACACTCTTTACCTGGTATAAAGCTTTTGTCAGCAACATTGGCTTCTTTCATACACACAGGCTCTTGTGAATGACCGCCAACAATAATATCAAGCATCCCTTTTGGTAAGTTGCGCGCCATAGTCACATCACCGGGTGCATTAATACCAAAGTTAGCATCAACATAGTGACCCATGTGAGTAACGGCGATGGTAATATCTGGGTTGTACTGTTTATCAATTTCTGGAGCTAACTTTGCAGTCACGTCTGTAGGGTCTTTAAATTCTAGGCCACCGATATATTGCGGGTTACCGATTTTAGCGGTATCTGTGGTAGTTAAGCCGATTACAGCAATCTTTAGCCCATTCTTTTCAAAGATTTTATAGCCTTTGTAACGAGTTTCACCGGTTGTTTTATCTATGATATTGGCTGATAAAAAAGGGAAGTTTGACCATTTTTGTTGTTGATCAAGTACTGAAAGAGGATTATCAAACTCATGGTTACCAATTGCCATGGCATCATAACCAATTACCGACATACCTTTAAAATCGGGCTCCGCGTGTTGTAAGTCAGACTCTGGAATACCCGTATTGATATCGCCACCAGAAAGCAATAAAACAGCATGACCTTGTGCTTTGGCTTCGGCTTTTAGTTGATCAATTAAAGTCTTACGAGCAGCCATGCCATATTCACCTTGTTCGTTATGCCAAAAACGACCATGGTTATCATTAGTATGAAGCAGAGTTAAATATTGGGCTGAATCAGTATTATTAGAAGAGGAGCTACATGCGGTTAGGGTAACCAGTAGTGATGTTAGTAAAAAAAAGCGCATAATTGTTTGCCTGAATAGAGCAGTAGGTTAATTATGCGCTTAGTTTAAACGACTTAAGTTTAAATTAAATGTCTTTTATAAACTTTTGTCGCTATTTTCTGTATTTAGTTGTCCTGTTGCGGCAAGTTGTCTGCGTTGTAGTTCTTGTTCTGCGTAATGAGACTTTTGATGATTATTGCCGACCATCCAATTTAAAAAACTAGCGGGTAACTTACTATAAGGCTCACCTTGGTGTAGGCCAAAATCGCATATTGCGTTCTCTTCATTCGCCATGGTTCATTCCTGTGTGTTCATTGTTGTCGTGCAGATACTAACAAACTGAGCCTATTTGATAAGACGATTTTGATTTATTCTTTAAATTTTTTATAACCATAATGAATACATGGTGTAAATCAATGTAACTGAGTTGTAATTGATTTGGCGCGTTTTGTGTAACTGTTTTGTTTGCTATTTAAGCGCCTGTCTATTTTGTTTAAGCTTCTTGCAGTTTTATAATAAAAATTATCAGGAAAGATAAACAATGAAAAAACATCTACTTGCTACTGCTTTATTGGCTAGCTGTTTTACAGCCAATGCTACAATTGTTGAAATGCAGACAGATCTGGGCAGTATTACTGTTCATCTTTATGATCAACATACACCTGTTACCGTTGAAAACTTTTTAAACTATGTTGCAGATGGCAGCTACGACGGTACGGTTATCCATCGCTCAGTTGATAACTTTGTATTGCAAGGTGGTGGTTTTAAGTTTGATACTGATTTTAAGGCGATAGAAACTGCTGACGCTATTACCAATGAGCCAGAGCTGTCGAATGTTAAAGGTACCATTGCAATGGCCAAGCTTGGTGGTAATGCTAATAGTGCGACAAGTCAGTGGTTTTTCAATTTAAAAGATAACAGCGCTAACCTCGACTTACAAAATGGTGGCTTTACTGTTTTTGGTGAAGTAACTGTACAGAGTATGGATGTTTTAGAACAAATCACCTCTTTAGTTCACTGTGGAGAAATCCCAGTAGTAAATCTTAATGAAGAGCAGTGCCCAGATACAACATCAGGTTTCAGTGGTGAAAACTTATTTTACATTAACAGTGTGACTGTGATTGATGATGATCCGAATTCGTCTGCTTCTTTATCACCAAAAGAGAACACGCTAATTGATGAAGATAACTCTTCAGACAATGATGGTAGTAGCTCAGGGGGGAGTCTTGCGTGGATGCTATCTTTATTAGCTCTTGCAGGATTTAGTCGTCGTAAATAATTCCAACCAGCAAAGTTAATAAGGCGCCAAAAGCGCCTTATTTCTTTGTATTGATGATTATTAGAAGATTCTAACTAAAATCAGCACCCACATTATTAGCATTATAAAGCTACTGACAACAAAACTATAATAGCGCGCCTTCAAGGTGTTTGAAGTTAAGTGTATTACGCTATGAATAATTCTTAATGCAACATAAACCCAAGCAAGGACAACAAATACAGTACCTACAGCATTGACTTGCAGAGCTGTTAAACACGCAATAAAAAACAGCACAGGCATTTCGAATTGATTGATAAAGTTACGATCTGCTACGCGAACATTATCCCCAGCCTTTTCAAGCTCCATTGTTAAGAAGTCTTTCATCTCGATGGTTTTTTGTTTTGCCGCACGAAAACGACGCTTACCCATAATGTACATGACAGTAAAAGTCAGAAAGACTTGAGTGAACATTGCTACAATTAGCCACTTTTCCATAGCTCATCCTTTGTTATAGTTATTGCTATTAATCTTAACCGTAAGTATTGCATTTTCACAATGTGTTACAAAGTTTTGCTGTAACTTAGCTGAAAAGCATTGAATTGCGGCGCTCGAAAACACATGATAAATAAAAATTTATTCAATTTCTAATGGATACAAAATAATGAAAAAAATAATTGGACTCAGTGCAATCGCTTTTGCAGTGTTAGCAGGTTGTTCTTCTACTTCTACCACAACGCCTCCTGCAGCTAATACTAACCTTATTCCTGACTCGTTAGTTATCAGCCCAAACGACACCCGTGAGTACAAAACATTAAAACTAGATAACGAAATTGATGTAATTTTAATTTCAGATCCTAGTGCTGAAAAATCAGCTGCTGCTTTGAGTGTAGGCGTTGGTTTATTGCACGACCCTATGTCGCAACAAGGCATGGCGCACTACCTAGAGCATATGCTGTTCCTTGGTACAGACCGCTACCCAGACACTAAAGGTTACAGTGATTTCATGACCAAAAATGGTGGCGCACATAACGCTTACACCTGGTTAGATATCACAAACTACATGTTCAAAGTGAACAATGATGCCTACGACGAAGCACTTGACCGCTTTGCAGACTTTTTTAAATCGCCAAAGCTTTACCCTGAATACACAGACAAAGAAAAAAATGCGGTAAACGCAGAGTGGTCAATGCGTCGTGAAATGGACTTTTTTGGCCAATTTAAACTAGCGCGTCAAATGATGGGCTCACACCCTGCAAACCGCTTCTTAATTGGTAACCTAGAAACTTTAGGGGATAAAGAAGGCAGCAATCTGCATAAAGAAACCGTTGCTTTCTATAACAAATATTATTCATCGAACATTATGAAAGTGGCGATGATTTCAAATCGTCCACTGGCTGAAATGGAAGCAAAAGCTAAACAGTATTTTGCTGATATTGAAAATAAAAAAATCGAAAAACCAACGGTGACTGATAAGTTAGACTTTTCTGTTGCTGGCGGAAAGCGTGTTTACTACTCACCAAATGAAGATGTAAAACAACTACAGTTAGAGTTCACTATTGCTGATAACAGTTCACAATTTGCGGTAAAACCAAATCGTTTTGTTTCTTACCTTTTAAGCAACGAAATGCAAGGTAGCCCGGCACAAATTTTACGTGATAAAGGCTGGGTGTCACGTCTATCTGCTTCTGATGCACCAACACAGTATGGTAACTACGGCAGCTTAACGGTTAATATTGAATTGACTGATGCTGGCATGCAAAACCGCGAAGAAATTGTCGCTATGGTTATGCAGTACATTGCGCTTATTAAAGAGCAGGGTGTTGATAGCAAATACTTTAATGAAATTCGTACATCGTTAAACAATGAATTTCAATTCCTCGAAAAAGGTGATGAGTTTGGTTATGTAAGTAACTTAACTGATAGCATGCAAAAGTTCCCTGTGAACAACGCAATTAATGCACCTTATTATTATGCTAAGTTTGATGCAGACGCGGTGCAAAATGTGCTGTCGCAATTAAACGAAGATACTTTACGTATTTGGTATATCTCTCAACAAGAAGAAACAGATTCGCAGCTGCATTTTTACGATGGTAAATATCGTATAGAAGACATCAGCGAAGCAGAAGTTGCAAGTTGGAGCAAACCGAGCGAATACGCTTTAGCATTGCCAACAGTTAACCGCTTATTACCTGAAAGCTTTGCAATTAAAACAGCTGAGTTTCAACAACAAGCGCACCCTGAACTAGTATTTGATAAGCGGGGTGTAAAAGTTTGGCGTCAAGCAAGTCAGCAGTTTGCTGAGCAACCTAAAGGCCTTGTTGAAGTTTATATTAATACGCCAGATGCCCTTGTGAATGTTAAATCACAAGTGCTTTACTCAATTTGGGCTGATCTTTATAACTTACAACAAAGCAAACTAAGCACAGAAGCAGCTGTTGCAGGTATGAGTTTAGGGCTACAACCAAGTAACGGCCTTGTGTTATCGCTAAGTGGTTTCACTGATAAACAAGATGTACTTTTAGCTCAGGCCCTTGAAAATCTAACGTTAGATGTGTCTGAAGAAGGTTTTGCCCAAGCAATCGATCGTTTTAAGCGTGATTTACTAAATCAGCAAAAACAGTTCCCATTCTATCAAGCATTCGGTGAGTACTCTAAGCTTACTCGTAGTGGTAAATTTGACACCGAAACCTTGATTGCAGCGGCAGATACACTAACCCTTGCAGATTTTGCTGCCATTAAACAATCTACACTTGCAGCCAATGATCTACGCGTATTCACTTTTGGTAACTATAACCAAAACGATGTTGAATCTATTGCGAGTAAGTTAACTGCAATTTTACCTAAAGGTCATAAAGCGACTGAGTTTGCCAGAAGCAAAGCTTGGTTACCTCAGCCTGGTGAACGTATTGTACTGCAAAAAGATATTGATGTAGCTGATGTAGCAATTATTGATATGGTTGTTCACCCAACCCCAGGTTATAAGCAAAAAGCACAGGCACAAATTTTACAAAGTCACTTTAGAACCGTAGCGTTTGATAAGTTACGTACTGAAGAGCAGCTGGCTTATGCGGTTGGTGCACTAGCACGTCCTATCGAAGACTACTCTGCATTAGGTCTTTATATTCAAACACCGGTCAAAGGCCCTAAAGAAATGCAAGCGCGTTTTGATGAGTTCAAAAAGCAATACGCCGTTGAGCTTGATAACATGACAGAAGAAACATTTGCACAACTTAAAAATGCAACGCTTGTGTCTTTAAAAGAGCAACCTAAGAATTTAAGTGATGAAATGTCGCCGCTTATTTCTGATTGGTACCGTGAAAACTTTAACTTCGATTCTAAAGAAAAGCTTATCGCTGAAGTTGAAAAAGTAACATTGGCTGATCTGAAAGATTACTACAAGAAAACTATGCTCAATAGTGAAGCTGCGCGTTTAAATATTCAAATGCGTGGTAGTAAGTTTGCAGATAAACCATTTGCTGATCTGAAAAACCAAACAAAAGTTGAAAACTTAGAGAGTTATTACAAAGGAATTAAACTCCAAAAGTAAATTAATAGTTGATAAACAAAAGCCCAAGCAATTGCTTGGGCTTTTCTTTTTTCGAAAAGCAAACTTAGAAGAAATAACCCTGAGTATTAATTTAGCCAATAACAATTTTTATTGGGTGGATAATTACTTTACACTCATCAATAACGTCACTTTTCATTAATTGAGCAAAGGGATTATGGCATTTTCAGATACTTACAGACTCAGTAGCCATGCGGTTATCACCAATAACCAAGGTCAGGTGTTATTACTAAAAGCTGATTACGGTCAAAAAAGTTGGGGGCTACCTGGCGGAGCTTTAGATAAAGGTGAAACAATTCACCAAGCGTTGCTTCGTGAATGCCAAGAAGAGCTTAATTGTGATGTAGATATCGCTTATTTAAGTGGCGTTTATTATCACACAGCATTTAACTCTCATGCGTTTATTTTTCGTGCTTATATAGCTGATGACGCTGAGATAATGTTGAGTAATGAGCACACTGAGTATGGCTATTTCGATATTGACGAGTTATCTAAAGTACAAAAAGAGCGTGTTCTAGACTGCCTTAATTTTACCAATGATGTCGTTAGTAAGGTGTTTTAATAAATGTTAGATATATACTTACGTGCCGGGCAGCCTGATGATGCGACTTTTATCGTTGAGCTTTTGAACCAAGCAACATTTTTAGAGCACATAGGTAATAAAAATATTAATACGCCCGCACAAGCTGAACATTATATTCAACAAACGTTTATAAATAGCCACCAGCAATTGGGCTTTGGCAGTTATATTGTATGTTTAGCTGATGATACACCGGTTGGAATGGTGGGGCTCTTTCAGCGCGATGCGCTAGCTATTCCCGATTTAGGATTTGCCTTGTTAGCTAAATATGAAGGCAAGGGTATTATTACATCTGCTGCTCGGTTATTGATGGCAAAAAAACACGTATTAGAGCTTGGTGTGCTTGCTGCAATAACCTCGCAAACAAATATTGGTTCACAGAAGGTGTTACAGAAACTTGGTTTTGAGTTTATAGGCGATGTCATCATTAACGATGACAATCAGCCTCTAAAACTCTTATTAAAGAGCAAGCTTTGATACTTCGTTTGCAACCTGTTTGTTGACCTTTAGCCACGTTGACTCAAGTGTTGCGACAAGCCCTTCGTAATCACTGTCTTGTAGTGGTGTAAGCTCATTAAAGTAATTGACCGCCTTTAACTTTCGGCCAGATTCAGGGTTTGTATAGTACAAACGCCAAAGCCCTGCAATGTTGGCATTGCCTTGCTCATCGCCGTTGAAGTGATGTAGCTCATATTCTAATTCATAGAAACTTTGCTGATCTAAATCGGTGATCACCGGTAAACCTTTTATTACCATCCAATTATCAAGCTCAGTGTAAAGCTGTTGATGTGCACTGGCGGTTAACATTAAATCAGGTGATTCGCTCCATAAATGGTAGTTAGCAGCATTGACTCGGTTGTTGTCGAGAACCATAGCAATACCACGATTATTAAGCGCACCACGTAGCTGTACGGTATTAATTCTGAGCTGAGCTTGTGTATTCTCAGCTAAGCGCTGCATTGCAATAATTGGCTGCGAAAATTGATAATACTCAATAGTCGAGAATGACGTTTGACTGCAGGCCGAAAGTAATAGCGCTGATGCAACTGAAGCACAGAGTTTATAGTTCATTATTGTTTCCTCGGCGTTGGGTCTGCTGGTAGCTCTTTATCAAAGATCAACATATTAGGTTGCTGGTTTAAACCTCGTGTGAGTGGCTGCAGCTCTTCACTTAAACGTTTAAATTCAGATAAAGTTGTTTGCAACTGCTGGTGGAATGTTGAGCCTTGCTCATAACTTGCCATAGTTTTTTCAAATTGTTTCATGGTTTTATCGAACTGTTGCATGCTCTTAGTCATTTCTGCAAAGTTGCGATTAATATCACCCGGTAAGTCTTGTGTATCTTGTTTATTTAGTAGCTCTCTCATGTCATGAGCAAGCGCTTGGTACTCGGCAAAGGTGGTCTGCATTTGTGCCAAGCTATCTTCAATTTTAAGGTTATTTACTTTATTCAATACATCAGAGACTTGGTCGGCTATGACTGTAATACCGCTTGATACACTCGGGAATACGGTGTACTCGGCTATTGTCTTTAATTCGGCAGGTTCTGCGTTATCGTAAATATCTAAGTCAACATACACCGCACCAGTGAGTAAGTTACCTGGCTTTAAAGAGGCTCGAAGACCATTTTTGATCCAGCCATCTAAACTCGAATACCAAAACTCTCGTGCTGCTGCACTGTCGTGGTAGAGGCGCCCATACTCAATTTTTATCAGGGCAGGTACTGCGGTGTTATCGGTTCTAAAGTGTGCAGGCTTACCATCTATTATCACACTTGCAGGTGCTTCAACTACACTACCGATGCGCATACCTCGGTATTCTACAGGAGCGCCAGCGCGTAAGCCGCGAATTGATTGCTCAAAGTCGATTAAGTAGTAGTCAAAATCGTAAAAGCGTTCTTCTAAGGCGGCTTTGTAGCTATTACTTAAAGAAAAACTATGGCCGTTACTGGCCACTTCACCGGGCGCTTGTTGCTCAGGAATACCAACAGAAATACCGCCTTTGAGCAATTTACTTAACGAGCCTGTATTAACATTAATACCATCTGCAGATAGGTCTATTTCGATGCCTGAGTTTACCCAGAAAATAGAGTTTAAGGTGATCAAGTTTTGATATGGCTCATTGATAAAAATGCCATACTTCATAGCTTGATTCTTCCAATCAAAGGTGGCGGTTTCTATTTGGCCAATTTTGTAATCTTTAAAGTAAATACCGGTACTCACATCAAGCACTTCTGCGTTATAACTTAATAGTGTAAACCGTCCACCTTTTACATCTTTACCAATTAGAGCTGGTTCATCTTGTAGCTCAAATCTTTCGGCCAGCTTTTTACTCTCTCCCGGTGCAAATTCTAAATACACACCAGAGAGTAGGGTACTCATGCCGCTTATGCCGGTATCGTCAATCCGTGGTTTTACCACCCAAATTTTCGCATCATCTGTGAGTAAATCGTCGTAATGTTTATCGATTTGCGCCCGTGCAATGACGCTATTTTGTTTATCTGATAAACGAACATGGTCGATTTGGCCAATCTTCACGCTACGTACTTTTATTTCTGTTTTACCGGCCACAATACCTTCTGCATGAGGCATTTTGATAAAAATGGTGGTGCCTTTATTTGCTTGATACTGGTACAACATCCATGCGCCGATTAATAAGGCAATAACTGGAATGATCCAGATTGCTGATATATTTGGCGCTGTTTTTATTTTAGCGGTTTCGCTCATGCCAAGGTCTCTTGTTTCGCAGTACTTAAGTTATCTGGGTTATCCCACAATAAACGTGGATCAAACGCATGGGCTGCCAACATCTGGCAAATAACCATGGTTGTAAAAAATATTGTGCCAATGCCAGGTGTTACTGACATTAAGTTTCCGAGTTGCACTAAGGCTACTAGAATCGCCACAACAAATACATCGATCATTGACCATTTACCAATAAATTCAGTCAATTGATAGATACGCGTATAGCTTTTAGTTTGTCTGTTTGCTGGCCTCATCACCATAAAGCATAAAAAACTTAATATTAGCGCTTTGGCAAGGGGAACAACCACACTCGCTAAAAAGATGATCATTGCGATAGGGTACGAACCACTATTCCATAAAATCATTACGCCACCAATAATAGTTGATGGAGTTTCATCGCCAAGGCTTGTGGTGTACATAATAGGATAGACATTGGCTGGAATATAACAGGCCACTGAGGTTAATAACCACGCTGCGGCTTTTTGCACACTAAAAGGATTACGACTGTAAGTTTTAGAGTCGCAGCGTGAACAGATTTCGGTCGCACACAGTTGTCCACAAACATGGCACGCTCTTAACCCTTGATCAATAGCACGCGTGTTAGGCTGTGTTTGCTCTATGTATTCAGGTTCTTTTAATTGTTTCCATAAGGTGTGCTTATTTAATTTTGCTGTAGCTGCTACATAACAAATAACAAAAGCACTATAGGCCCAAAAGCTTACACCAAATTCAATGTCAGCCATCGACATGATTTTAACCATACTGACCATTACGCCAATTAAAAAAATCTCAGACATGATCCAAGGTTCTAACGCAAAGGTGGTTTTTAGCAGTCTTTTTCCCCATTGATACGGTAACGCTTTTAATAAGCCTAAATGCAAAGGGATTATGAGTACCAATAGCAATAAGGGCAGACCAATAATACTGGTGTCGATGAACAAACCTAAAAAGTCGTTGTCGTAATTAAATAGAATACGAGCGGCATCGGGTAAGGTGATTGTTTGGGTAATACCACTACTGGTAAAAGACAGGAACGGGTAAAACATACTACTTAGTAGCATAACAATAGCACTTAAGCTTAGTGCGACTACCATACTATCTTGGTTAGCTTGCGATGCTGAAAGCTTTGTATTGCAATGAGGGCATATTGCCACTTGTTTTGCACTTAAGTGTGGGATCTCAATGACAAGATCGCAGCTAGGACAGGCTGTTTGCAAACTTAGGGTCTCTTAAACAAGAACTTAGTTAAGTTTGCATCAAATAGTGTATAAATTCAAATGCACCTTTGTTTAATATAAGCTAATATTTGTACAAAGCGATTACGCTTTTTAATACATTTAATTCTTTAAGGTGAGCAGTGAAGCAATTATTTATCCTTTTAATGTTGTTTGTTAGTGTTAAAGGCGAGTGTTTATCTGAGCCAAATACGCAAAAACCCATTATTGTTGCTGCGAGCGCCTCCTTACCTCCTTATGTTTTTCAAGACACTAACAGCGGCATTCAACTTGAAATATTGAAAGCTGCTTTTAAATCGCAAGGCATCTCTAATATCGATATTCATTACATGTCGAATAAGCGTGCTGAGCAGCAGCTTATGCAGGGCAAGGTTGATATTGCGCTGAACTTTCCTCCTGTACTTACTTCACATGTATACAAGAGCGATGAACTTCTTCACTATCAAAATGTGGCGGTTAGTCTTGCTGGTAAAGATCTTAAGATTAATAGTATCTACGATTTAGCAGGTAAAAGCGTGCTTGCATTTCAAAATGCGACTAATTTCATTGAAGCACCTTTTAAATCGGTTACTAATATTTTGCGCTCTTACGAAGAAGTAGTTAACCAAGAAGCGCAAGTTGATCACCTTATGAAAGGCTGGGTCGATGTAATTATCCTAGAGCGTCGAGTGTTTTTATATTATTTAGAAAAATACAAACAAAGCGCTGAGGTTAAACCTTTTATTGTGCATGCAATTTTTAAAGAAGCACCAAGACCTGCGTTTTTTTACAGTAAAACGTTAAAAAACACCTTTAATTTGGGTCTTGGTGAAATCATAGAATCAGGCGAATACCAAGCAATTATTCGCCTTGATGGTACTGAGTACGCGCAACTTTCAGAGCCTGAGTTACGCGAATAACGCGACGGTTTGGCGGCTCAGTGCAATTAGTTTACCGTCTTCACTCCAAATACAACCATCTTCTAGCCCATAGCCATCCTTACTATGATGTGTAACTGCTTCGTAGCCAATCCAAGCATCATGTGCAATTTTAGGCTCTTCTACAAATTCTATGTACCACGACATGCTACTTGCTGGTGCAGGTTGCTTATACATTTGTAATAAGGTTGGTGGCCATGCATCTGTTAGGGCGATGATATGGGCTTCAGCCATTTGCTCTGGCACGTGTTTGAATTTCATCCAACCACCTAAATGTGAGGTGTCTGCTCCAGAGAATGGCATATTGCCGTCTTGTAAACACAATGCCACATGCTGGAAAAATGCCGGCATCACGCCTTCTTTATAAGGTAGGGTGAAACGCTCATCAACCGGTTTTAGCTGCATTGCCTTAGAGACATCTACACGAACACCGGACTGGCGCTCGGCCCCAAAGCAGGCTTGTGTAATAACACAAACATCGCCATTTTGAATCACTTTTGCTAGTACCTGAGCACTGTTTTTGCCTTCGCGTAAAACGTCAACTTCGATTGAAAAGTCGCAATCAGCGATTAACGGGCCAACAAAGTTAGTACTTAAAGATAGTAAGCGGCGAGAACTATCGATATGCTGACGTATAGCTTGATATAATAAAGCTGCAGATAATCCACCAAACGCTGTTCGACCTTGGCACCAGTTTTCTGGAAACTGCATTACTTTTGTTTTGTCTTTGCCAAGTTCAGCTGCCATGGCGAGTAATTGTTCAAAATGCATAATTTTCCTTAACATTTATTGTTATGGTGTTTGTTATAGCATAGCTAAAGTCATCAGACCAGTTTGTTTATCCTGCAAGCAGGCTGAGAAAACAGCGCTTTTTGTGGAAAAAACGCCCATTTCGAAAATATTTCAAAAAAAAGTAAATTTTTTTCATTTTTACAGTTGAATTCAGTTTCCTGCACCCCTATCTACTAGTCATCGAACGTTTTAACGAATTTTGAAGTTGGAGAAGATTCATGGGTAGAATTATTGGAATCGATTTAGGTACTACTAACTCTTGTGTAGCAGTACTAGACGGTGATAAAGCACGCGTTATCGAAAACGCGGAAGGCGATCGCACAACACCATCGATCATTGCATATACGCAAGACGGTGAAACACTAGTTGGTCAACCTGCAAAACGCCAAGCAGTAACTAACCCAACTAACACATTATTTGCAATCAAGCGTCTAATTGGTCGTCGTTTTGAAGACGAAGAAGTACAACGCGATATCGGTATTATGCCTTTTAGCATTGTTAAAGCTGATAACGGTGATGCATGGGTTGAAGCACGTGGCGAGAAACGTGCTGCACCACAAATTTCAGCAGAAGTGCTGAAAAAAATGAAGAAAACAGCAGAAGACTTCCTAGGTGAAGCGGTTACTGAAGCAGTAATCACAGTTCCTGCATACTTCAATGACTCACAACGTCAAGCAACTAAAGATGCTGGTCGTATCGCTGGTCTTGAAGTTAAACGTATCATCAATGAGCCAACTGCCGCTGCACTTGCATACGGTATGGACAAAAACAAAGGTGAAAACGTTGTTGCAGTATATGACTTAGGTGGTGGTACTTTCGATATCTCTATCATCGAAATCGACGAAGTTGAAGGCGAACACACGTTTGAAGTTCTAGCAACTAACGGTGACACTCACTTAGGTGGTGAAGATTTCGATAACCGTGTTATCAACTACTTAGTTGAAGAGTTCAAGAAAGATCAAGGTATCGACCTTAAAACAGATCCTCTTGCAATGCAACGTGTTAAAGAAGCTGCTGAAAAAGCGAAGATTGAACTTTCTTCTGCACAACAAACAGAAGTTAACTTACCGTACGTGACTGCGGACGCAACTGGTCCTAAGCACATGAACGTTAAAGTTACTCGTGCAAAACTTGAGTCACTTGTTGAAGACTTAGTAACTAAGTCAATCGAGCCGCTTAAGCGTGCACTAGCTGATGCTGACTTATCAGTAAGCGACGTAAATGACATCATCCTTGTTGGTGGTCAAACACGTATGCCTTTAGTACAAAAAACAGTTGCTGAGTTCTTTGGTAAAGAGCCACGTAAAGATGTTAACCCAGATGAAGCAGTTGCAGTAGGTGCAGCGATTCAAGGTGGTGTACTAGCTGGTGACGTTAAAGACGTACTACTACTTGACGTATCTCCGTTATCACTAGGTATCGAGACTATGGGTCAAGTAATGACAGCTCTAATCGAGAAAAACACGACGATTCCTACTAAGAAATCACAAGTTTTCTCAACAGCTGAAGACAACCAATCAGCGGTAACGATTCACGTGCTACAAGGTGAGCGTAAGCGTGCAAGCGATAACAAATCACTAGGTCAATTTAACCTAGAAGGTATTCGCCCAGCACAACGTGGTACTCCACAAATCGAAGTAACATTCGACGTAGATGCGGACGGTATCTTACATGTATCTGCTAAAGATAAAGATACAGGTAAAGAGCAGAAGATCACAATCCAAGCTTCTTCAGGTCTAAGCGATGATGAAGTAGAAAAAATGGTTCGTGATGCTGAAGCGCACGCTGAAGAAGATAAGAAGTTCGAAGAGCTAGTAGCGACTCGTAACCAAGCTGATGCAATGGTTCACGGAACACGTAAGCAAATCGAAGAAGCGGGTGATGCATTACCTGCAGAAGATAAAGAAGCAATCGAAGCTGCGCTTACAGAGCTAGAAGCGGCGATTAAAGGTGATAACAAAGAAGAGATTGAAGCGAAAACGCAAGCTCTTGCTGAGAAGTCACAAAAACTAATGGAAATTGCACAAGCTAAAGCACAGCAGCAACAAGGCGGTGCGGATGCAGGTGCTGAGCAATCTTCTGCAAAACAAGACGACGATGTTGTTGATGCAGAGTTCGAAGAAGTGAAAGACGACAAGTAATTGCTTGTTTCGCTTCTGCCTAACGCAATAATGGCTGCTTTGTTTAGCCAATTAAGTTAGGATGAAATGATTGAGGCGCGCCAGCGATTTCGCTTGACGCGCCTTTTGCATGTATATAAACGGTAAATTGATAAGTTGCTAATCATCTTAAATGGTTATGACCATAATACGATTTGTATCAGTCGATTTATCTTACGCAGTGTAGCTGCAGTAAAAAGAGTAGTGTGATAGATATGTCAAAAAGCGATTATTATGAAGTTCTCGGCGTGAGCAAAGATGCTAGCGAACGAGACATAAAAAAAGCGTATAAGCGCTTAGCGATGAAATATCATCCAGACCGTACCGCAGGCGATAAAGACCTTGAGTCTAAATTCAAGGAAGTAAAAGATGCTTACGAAGTACTAACTGATCCGCAAAAGCGTCAAATGTATGATCAGTACGGTCACGCGGCCTTTGAACAAGGCGGTGGTGGTCATGGCGGTGGCTTCGGCGGCGGTCATGGTGATTTTGGTGATATTTTCGGTGATGTGTTTGGAGATATCTTTGGTGGTGGCGGTGGTCGTCGTCAATCACGTCAACAACGTGGTTCTGACTTACGTTACAACATGGACTTAAGCCTTGAAGAGGCTGTTCGTGGTAAAGATGTCGAAATAAAAGTTCCAACCTGGGTTAGCTGTAAGCCATGTGATGGTAGTGGTGCCAAAGCTGGTTCGAAGCCTAAAACCTGTACTACCTGTCATGGTGCTGGCCAAGTTCAAATGCGCCAAGGTTTCTTTGCGGTTCAGCAAACGTGTCCGACGTGTCAGGGCACAGGTCAAATTATTTCTGATCCATGTGACAGCTGTCATGGTCAAGGTCGTGTAGAAAAAACTAAGACCTTATCTGTTAAGATCCCTGCAGGTGTTGATACAGGTGATCGTATTCGTCTATCGGGCGAAGGTGAAGCGGGCATGCATGGTGCACCAGCAGGTGATTTATACGTTCAGGTTTCTGTACGTGAACATCCGATTTTCCAACGTGATGGTAATAACCTGTATTGTGAAGTGCCTATTGGCTTTACAACAGCAGCACTGGGCGGTGAAATTGAAGTTCCGACACTGGATGGCCGTGCAAAACTGAAGATCCCATCAGAAAGCCAAACGGGCAAGATGTTCCGTATGCGTGGTAAAGGCGTTAAGTCTGTACGTAGTGGCGCTCAAGGTGACTTGATCTGTAAAGTGGTTATTGAAACGCCGGTTAATCTTAATGATCGTCAACGTGAATTGCTTGAAGAGCTTGAGCAAAGCATGGGTAAAGATGGCTCTAAAAACCGTCCAAAAGAAAAAGGTTTCTTTGACGGTGTTAAGAAGTTTTTCGATGACCTAACTAAGTAACTCTAGTTAAGTAACTTTAGTTAGAGAGTAAAAAAGGCGCTAATAAGCGCCTTTTTTTATTGGTAATTGCCTACTTTAGTGATCTAAGAATAGGTAGTTTTGCCAACTTTTCATTCTGATCAATACTTTACGCATCACTGATACGTGCTCGAAGTGTTCTGAATAAACAGCGACTTCTGTGCTTGTTCCCTGTGGTAGGTGATATTCACTCATGTCGTCTGTGATTTTTAAGGTGACAATTGCGCGGCCTTGGCGAGCAAAAAACTCAGTGCCCATCAGTGTGCCTTGTGCTTGTACTTGCCCTTCACCAATAGCAGGTAATACATCGATTACTTCGCCCGCAAAGGTTTTGCCAGGAATAGCTTTAAAGATAAAGTCTGCTTTGTAGCCTGGTTCGAGTCTTAATAGTGAATTTTGTCTAAATGCAGCGACGTAAACGGTATCTTCTTTGTGCACAAAGGTCATCACCGGTCGTAGTGGCATAGGGACTGCAATCATCCCAGGGCGCAATGTTAGTTGTGTAACATAGCCATCGGTAGGTGCATAAACGCTTGTACTGTCTAAGTTAAACTGAGCTTGCTCTAAATTAGCGCGAGCTGCGGCAATTTTAGTTTGTTCGCCGTTTATTTCAGACTCAAATGCAAGTTTTTGACGTAACTCTTCGGCCTGTGCTGCTTCGTAACTTGCCTTTGCTGCTAAGTATACACCTAATTTATTATCAACTTGGCCTTTTGAGTAAGCACCGCTTTTTGCGCCTTTTTCATAACGTTCGTATTCTTTCTTACTGCGATCATATTCAGCTTTAGCCATTAGGGCACTGGCTTGTGCTGATTTATAGGCCGCTTCTAAACCCAGGACTGACTGTTTTGCATCTTGTAAAGCTGCAATAGCTTGATTTAGTTTGGCTCGGTATAAGGTATCGTCTAGGCGAAACAGTAAGTCTCCTTTTTTAACAGGCTGATTTGGCTTAACAGCAACTTCTTCAACGGTACCACGGACATTTGGCACAATAGGTGTTGTGACATAGGCACTGCTGGCCATATTTGAATGTGGGTGGTTATAGTTCATTAACAGGATCAAAGCGCCTATCAGTACCACACCACCAAGTACCGCGGTGGGTACTGTCCATTTATTAAGTGGGATTTTAAAAACTTTAAAGATACCAATGCACAATGCGGTATAAGTGAGTATTAATAACAAATCCATATTCTATTTCTCTTTATTATTCGATTGGGCATTTATTTGTGCTTGTAGTGCTGCCACTGTGGCTGTTAGGCTAGCTACTTTCTCTGCTAAGTCTTCCTGTTCCTTTTGGATCTGGTTAAAACCCCAACCGCGGTCATCACGCCATAATGTCGCCCAAACCCATAAAAATGGCCACAGCACGTGTAGGGTAAATAGGCTAACCCAGCCTGCATAATGGATGGCATCTTGATGAGGGTGATTACGTTTTTTGGCAATTTCGTAGGGAATATCGTGAATGGCAATAACACCATAAAATATTACTACCGTTACAAACACTAGCATGACCAGTGCAAAGTAGTCTAAAAACATGTACTTTCCTTTGTTTAACTTATAATCAATTTAATAATACGTGAAATTTACCTAATTCCTAGGCGGTATTTTCAGATTTAGTTCAGCACAACGTAGTAGTCGGTATCAGCAAGACAACGACATAAAGTCACATCCTCTGAAAATGTAGTGTTTTGTATTCGGCCTTTTTCTAAGCCAAGCGTATGGCATTTGCTTTGACAATCCATGTAGGCACTCCACGCGAGGTATTCGTTACACACAAAATTCACTGCATACAATAGGGTGAGTATGATAAATAACTGTTTGGCTAGATAGAGCCCTGTGTGTCTAGACATGCTTGTTACCCTGCCCAAGATTCATCACTTTAGTGTAGTCGAATTAGGTCTATTTCGTGTGTTTTGTAGTGGTTTTTCTATTGCCTTATATTCCATGTTCACGGTATGTTTCATAAAGTGACTACTAATTAATTAGTTATAGGAAAATCAATGACGCCGGCTATAAACTTACTGAAGAAGAAAGGTATTAGCTTTGATGTGCTCAGCTATCAGCATGAGCCTTCGCAACAACAGTTTGGCCTTGAAGCGGTTGAAAAGCTTAAGCTACCAGCTGAGCAAGTATTTAAAACCTTAGTACTTGAAGATGCTGACCACCAGCTTTTGGTTGCTATTGTGCCAGTTAGCCAACAAGTTAACCTGAAAATGCTGGCAAAGGCGGCAAAGGTTAAAAAAGTACAGATGGCTCCACAACAAAAAGTCGAAAATACTACAGGTTATATTTTAGGTGGAGTAAGTCCGCTAGGTCAGAAAAAGCGCCTTAATACCTATGTGCATCAATCTGCAGATAGCTTTGACGTGATGTATGTTTCAGCTGGTAAGCGAGGCCTTGAGATTGCATTGGCCCCTAAGGATTTATGCAGTTTACTAAATGCTAAGCTGGCAGACTTTTAGCAATGTATTTTTGGTAGGTTATGCCAGCGGGTTGTGTAATGAGGCGATAAGTACGCGCGTTTCATATGCCAACGGGTCGTAGGAGTTTCGCTGGCTATGGCAAGTGTACCCACGCCATAACGGGTGTTAATGTTATCAAGACACTTCATCAGTTTAGGGTTATCGATAGGCGCTTGAAACAAATCAGGCTGCTGAAACATGTGGCTTGATAACTCAAGAGCACCTACACCACATTTATAAAATCGCACCCCAGGTTTATAGAGATGATCAAATACCTCGCTGATAGCATTGGCGAACACACAACTATCGGCGGTGGCGACACTAAACTCATAAATATAGGATTTTTTATAATAGCCATCTTGGTGAGGAGAGCTGGCCACAAACATTAATAAGCGTTGAGTGTGTGAGCCTTGCGCACGTAGTTTTCTTGCCACAATCACACAATGATTGATCAGTGCTGTTTTCAGCGCTGTGGCGTCAGTGATACGCTCCCCAAAACTACGGGTCGAAAAAATCTCTTTTTTGTCTTGGCGTACTTCATCCCACGCTAAACAGCTTTTGCCACGTAGCTCGTTCACTGTACGCTCTAATACAATACTGAATAGGCGTTTTATTTTTCGTGGTTCTTGTTCGGCTAAATCAAAGGCCGTATTGATATTCATTGCTTTGAGTTTTTTAGCTAAGCGTCGACCAACGCCCCAAACATCTTGCACGTCCATGGCTTTTAAAATGGCTACCCGTGAAGTTTCTGAGTCAATCACTGCAACGCCATCAAAGCCGGGGAGTTTTTTCGCTGCATGATTGGCGGCTTTGGCTAGGGTTGCTGTTGGGCCAAATCCAACACCGACTGGCAGCTTTGTTTCGCGCCATACGGTACGGCGAATATCATGGCCATAACTATGCCAGTCGTGAATAAGTTTTTTGAAACCAGTAAAGTTTAAAAATGATTCATCAATAGAGTATATGTGCTGATTATCGCAAAAGCGGCCAATCACGTTCATCATCCGCTCGCTTAAATCCGCATACAACTCATAGTTAGATGAGCGGATCACCACTTGGTTATCTTCGAGTATTTTCTTTACTTGAAAATAGGGCTGAAATTTTGGAATAGCCAGTTTTCGTGCAATAGGGCACACGGCACAAATACAGCCATCGTTGTTAGTGAGAACCACAACCGGTTTACTACGAATAGCCGGATCAAATACTTTTTCGGCGCTAGCATAAAAGGCCACCGCATCGACTAAGGCGTACATGCTAATAGCTCTTTACTACTGCGATGTAAGCGAATTGAGCGAGTGACCACGCCTTCTAATTGAAATTCATCAGATTGGCGTAGTTGCACTGCAGGGTATTTAGGTGAGGCTGATAATAACTGTGCATTGTGTTTATCTAATAGTTTACAAACAAATAAACCATTTAGATTCGCGACAATGACATCGCCATTTTTAACGTCTTCGGCGCGATCAACTAGTAACAAGTCACCATCAAAAATCCCCACACCTTGCATTGATTCGCCAGAGGCAATACCAATAAATGTTGCATCAGGGTGTTTAATCAATAGCTGATCTAATGATAAGCCTAGCTCTTTGTATTGTGCTGCCGGTGATTCAAAACCACATACGCCAGCTTCGATATAAATAGGAATAACACGCATAACAAAACCACTGCACTGTACATTTGTACAGTATAGTGGTTTTGTGGTTATCTTGCCAATAAGATCACGGGGTGTTGTGATTGATATTTTCGATCATGGTTGTGGCAATAGCGATAAAATCACGTACTTGCTGATCAGTTAAACCGTGGCAAAGTTTGGCATCAACCTCTTGCTCTGCAACTTCTAAACGCGAGAACAGGGCGTTACCTTGCTCAGTAAACGACAAAATTAAACAGCGTTTGTCATTTTCGTCGGCACATTTAGAAACCAGCTCAAGCTTTATAAGCTCTTTTACTAAGCGTGCTATTTGTGCTTTATCACGACCGGTTTTGGCAACAATATCATTGGCGGTACAGTGCTGTGTTTCGGCAATAATATGTAAACAGCGTACATGCATTGCGTTAAGACCAAGCTCGTTGGCGTTAATGGCTTCGCGTACAGTGACACGGTAACTTTGTGCCAGTGTAAATAAAGCAGAAGAAAGAGAGGTTTGTGGCATGGTTCACCTAAGTTAAGCAAGTTTGCATTAGTTGACAAAGTCAATTAAAAGCGTATAGTTGACTATATCAACTATTGGGGCGTTGTGCAATTTAACCAGCTAGGAGACCAAGATGGCTAGAAAAGTTCGTCGTGCAAACGTTTTAAGTACTACACGTATTTCCCCGCATCTACAAAGAATTGTCGTTGGCTCAGACGAGTTTGCCGATTTTCCGCAAGATGCAAAAGGTGCGTACGTAAAGGTACTACTCCCGCATGCCGGAGAATCAAAGGTTGAACTTGATTTACACGCTGAGCATCCTGCATTAATGCGCTCTTATACTATTCGTGATATTAACCCTGTTAACGGTGCAATTACCCTCGATTTTGTGGTTAACCAACATCAAGGCGTGGCAACCAACTGGGCACAAAATGCGTGTGTAGGCGACGAGGTAGGTATAGCAGGCCCAGGCCCTAAAAAACTCACTGATTTTACGCAAACACATTATTTAATGCTGGCAGATTTAACCTCTGTTAATGCAATCAATGGCTACTTACAAACCCTGCCACAAGATGCCACTGTCGATGTCATTATTCATGTTGCTGATAAAGCCGACATCATTGAGCTTGAACAAATTAAAGCACACACCCAACATAGTGTTGAATGGTTAGTTACAGATGAGCCAGAAACAGATTTACTCGACCAAGTAACACGCTTATGCGCAGGTTATAACACGCAACCTATGGTGTTTATGGCATTAGAAGCAAACTTGGTGAAGGCAATTCGCCGTTTAATTACAAGCAGTTTTGAAATTGACCGTGAACACATTGTTGCATCGGCCTATTGGAAGCGTGGTATTGATGCCGATGGCCTAAAGGTGGAAAAACAGCAACAAAGCCGTGCTTAATTAGCATTTGAAAAATAACCATTCGCTCTCATTAACTAATTATAAAGAGTTAAATTTTGGAGAGCGAATGTCAGATCTTAGCAACACACCTTTTTCATTGCTTGAATTGAGCCCAATGAAAGAGTACGAAACCGTTTCGCAAACACTAGCTAACAGTGTTACCTATGCACAAACAGCCGACAAACTGGGTTTTAATCGGTTTTGGATGGCAGAGCATCATAATATGCGCGGTATTGTGTGTGCCGCAACTTCAGTATTGATAGGTCACATCGCAGGTAAAACTCAGAATATCCGCGTAGGTGCAGGTGGGGTGATGTTACCTAACCATCCACCGCTGGTGGTTGCTGAGCAATTTGGCACCCTAGAGAGTTTATACCCCGGTCGCATTGATTTAGGTTTAGGCCGAGCACCAGGCAGTGATCCAATTACCAGCCGAGCTTTGCGCCGTGACGAACAACGCGCTGAGCGCTTCAATGATGAAGTAACGGAGCTGCAAGCTTTACTTGGCCCATATAAAGGTGACTCTCCAGTACGCGCAATCCCAGGTGAAGACACTAATGTGCCAATCTGGTTACTGGGCTCAAGCCTTTATAGCGCTGGACTTGCGGCAAAAAAAGGCCTGCCATATGCATTTGCTGGTCATTTTGCGCCACGCTTTGTTGAAGATGCCATTGCATTGTATCGCAGAGAATTTCAGCCATCTGAGGTATTAGATAAGCCATACGTCATGCTTGGCTTACCCGTTGTTGCAGCTGACACCGATGAGCAAGCACAGTTTTTAGCAACCACAGCGAAACAACGTATCTTAGCTCTTATGCGCGGCAAGCCACTTTGGCTTAAAGAGCCTGTAGCAACAATGGAAGGCTTGTGGACAGCGCAAGAAAAAATGCAAGTAGAAAACTTTTTAGGGCTTTCTGTTGTTGGCGGTCAAGCGAGCGTTAAGCATAAGCTGGGTATGATTAAACAAACGCTACAGGTTGATGAGTTTATTTTTACAAATGACCTGTATGAATTGAGTGACAGGCAACATGCGCTAGAAATACTAGCAAGCATCATGAACTAATAAGGTTTGGCAAATATTGAATGCGTGTAATGAGTTTTTTATGCGCATTGCTTAAGCCCTGACACTCATTTATTAAACGGTTTTATAGATTAAATCAATTTATATAATCTGTTTTAAGGATTGAATTTAACTTAATACAATACATTTATTAACCATAACCCTAGGAAGGTGCACCGTGAAATCTCAAACAATTGCCGCAATAGAACCACAAACAAAAACAGCATTAATCGCTGAGGGTGGTGGGCAACGAGGGATTTTTACCGCAGGTGTGCTCGATGCATGGTTAGAAAATAATTACGATCCATTCGATTTATTCATTGGCACATCGGCAGGCTCACAAAACTTAACAAGTTATTTAGCGCGTCAAAAAGGCTATGCAAAACGTTTGATCAGAGGCCTTTCTCGTCATAAACGTTTTTTCCAACTTGGCCGCGGGCTATTTGGTAAAAGCATTGTCGACCTTGATTGGTATTTTGATAAAACCAAAGAGGTAAACCGTGCCCTTGATTTTAAAACTGCAACACAAAGCCTAGGTAAACGCGAGCTGTTGATCACAACCACTAACGCGGCTGACCGTAAACCTTATTATTTGAGCCCAAATGGTGAAGATACGCAATGGTTGGCATTGTTAAAAGCATCAAGCGCATTACCCTTTTTATATAAAGACGGCGTTAACTTAACTCCTTGGTTAACAACCAAGGCAGCAAACGATGCCATTATTCAAAGCTCTAATACTGATTTAGTGCATGATATGTATTTAGATGGTGGCTTAGCTGCACCTTTACCTGTGAAAGAAGCTTATAACCGTGGTGCTCGTGATATTGTGGTTATTAGAACTGTTGATGAAAACTTTCAAGTACAATCTGAATGGGTAAATAAGTTAAAGTCACTGGTTTGTGTATCAGGTTATTGCCCTAAAACCATTGATTACTTGGTTCAACACGAACAAGCTTATCAAGAAGAACTGGATTTCATTGCCAACCCACTAAGTGATGCCCGTATCACACAAATTTTTGCAGGCAGTAAATTACGCAGTAAGCTACTGGGTAGCACAGATTCAGATCTGCGCTATGATCACAAATTAGGCTTAGCAGCAGGTCGTGCTTTTTTACAGCAGCAACTGCTAAATTAGTTGGGAGCAGGCTAAGTTAATTAATCCCATTGCCTACTTGAGATATTTGTAAATAGAGTTAAAGTGGTTAGCTATTCACTTTTTGTGATTTTTTATCTATAAGAACAATAAAGGCTTGCCATGTTTAACAGTGCTGTATCGACAATCAATGGTCTTCTTTGGGGAGAAGGCCAAATTCTTATCTATATTCTTCTGTTTGCTGGTATCTGGTTTTCGGTAAGGCTAAAAGTGATTCAACTGGTTAAGTTTCGCCATATGTTTAGCCTGTTAAAGTCGAGTAGCACCACCGATAAAAACTCAATCAGTTCATTTCAAGCTTTATGTACTGGACTTTCTGCTCGCGTAGGCACAGGTAACCTTGCAGGGGTTGCCGTTGCTATTTCGTTAGGGGGCAGCGGGGCCATATTTTGGATGTGGGTGATTGCCATTTTGGGCATGGCCACTGGCTTTGCCGAAAGCGTACTTGGGCAAGTCTATAAAGTTAGGGATGCCAATGGTGAGTTTAGGGGCGGGCCTGCTTACTATATTCAGCAAGGCTTGGGCAGCAGAGCGCTTGCGGTGTGTTTTGCCTTTTGCTTGTTCCTTGGTTATGGCTTTACGTTTAGTGCCATGCAAACGAATACCATTACCGATGCTCTCAATTACGCATTTGAAATTCCAACTTTGTATTCAGGTATTGTGATCACGATACTGGCAGGCTCTATTATTTTAGGTGGCTTTAAAGCTATTGCCCGCTTTGCTGAACGAATTGTGCCAGTTATGGGCATTTTATTTGTACTCGCCGCCATTATTATTACTTTATTGAATATCGGTAAAGTGCCTGCGATGATTGAGGATATTTTACTTTCTGCCTTTGGCTTACAAGAGGCCGGCGCAGGGGCAATGGGCGCCGCAATTAAAAATGGTATTCAGCGAGGGCTTTATTCGAATGAAGCCGGAGCGGGGAGTGTGCCACATGCATCTGGCTGTGCATCACCAGTACCAAATCACCCAGTCACTCAAGGCTATATTCAAATGCTAGGGGTGTTTTTCGATACCATTGTGCTGTGTAGTTGTACGGCGGTGATTATTTTATTGGCTGATATTGATATTAGCGGCGAAATGGAAGGGATCCGCTTAACTCAATCTGCGATGACAGCGCATATGGCCGCTGGTGGCATTTACTTTGTAGCGGCTGCAATTTGTTTATTCGCGTTTACTTCTGTGGTTGCAAACTATGCCTACGCAGAAAGTAACCTACATTTATTTAAGCTGGATAATAAACTCGGCCGAGGTATTTACACCTGTTTATATTTATCAATGATGATTTGGGGTGCTTCGGCCACCATTAAACAAGTGTGGGATCTTGCAGACATTGCTTTAGGTTTAATGACAGTGGTGAACGTTATCGCTATCATACGCTTAACGCCAACTATCTTATCTGTGACAAAAGACTACCATAGTCAACGTGAAGCAGGGCAAGAACCGAGTTTTGATTCTGAAAAAGTGCAGGTTCAAGGTCAAACAGAACAAGGGATTTGGCGCAAATAAGCTAAAACAATAACGAGAAAAGTAATCATGATAGATATTTACGCAGGGCCAAGTGCTGCAAAAGTAATTCAAGAGCAAGGCCTGTCTGCCGATTTGTTTAATACCTTTTTAGGAGCAAGCGGCGGGCCCAAGTGGTTTACATTATTTGGTTTGGATAAATATCTATTTGGTGAATTTTTTAAAGACCGTACCACACCTTTAAACTTATTAGGGTCAAGTGCTGGGGCATTTAGATCTGCCTGTTTTGCTCAAAATGACCCTGTTGCTGCAATATCTCGATTAGCAAAGTCTTACTCTGAAACACGCTATTCATCGAATAAAGCAAAACCAGAAGAAATAACAACAAAAGCGCGAGAGTTATTAAGCACAGTTTTTGCTGAAAATGGTATTCAAGAAATCATTAACAACCCTATTTTTAAAGCCCACTTTATAGTTGCAAAATCGAATGGCTTTACAGCATCAGAAAACAAAGTGATGCAGTTAATGGGTTTATCTAAAAGCTACTTATTCAATCGAATGAATAGGCGTTTGTTAAGTAAGCAATATGAGCGTTATGTATTTCAGCCTACAGATAGTCAGTTATCTTTTTCCGATAATAATACTTTCAATACCCATACTATTGAGCTAAGCGAAGATAATTTAGCGGATGCATTACTTGCTTCAGGCTCTATTCCATTAGTCATGCAGGGCATTAAAAATATCAAAGGAACACCACCAGGTATGTATCGCGATGGCGGTATCATCGATTACCACTTTGACTTAAGTATTCATAATGACGGGCTTATTTTATATCCACATTTTAATAACAGCCCTAAAGCAGGTTGGTTTGATAAGAGCCTAAAGCGCGGTGTTACCCCGAGTAACTATGAAAACGTAGTGATGATCACTCCATCAGCTGACTTTGTTGCTTCGTTACCTTATGGCAAAATCCCTGATCGTAAAGACTTTACAGAACTTGATGCTGATACACGAATTAAGTATTGGCAGCAGGTATTCAAAGAAACAGAACGGTTAGCAGAAGCATTCGATGCGGTGTGTACTAATAAGCACACACCGAAAATAAACCTAATCAAATAGTATTGCTTTCGCTACTTAAACTGATTAATCAAGGAAGTTTGCTCTGTCACTTTACTGAGGAGCGCTTCGCAAAGTTGCTGCGAAGTATGGCCAAGCTCTGTACACTCATGAGCAAAGTCTTGCGCTGACGTTAAGTTGGTAGCAATAACTTGGCTTGCTGTCAGTTGCTCGTTCATTGCATGCGCTATGATGCTATTGAGTTCACTTAGTTTGATAGACTGAGCTTTAATATGGTCTAAACTATCGCCACTTTGATGTGCAAGCTCAACACTTTTAGCTGATAAGTTAAGTCCATCTTTCATGGCTAATTGTGCTTGTTTCGAAGCGTGAGTGAGCTGATTTAATACATTGTTTATTTCTTCTGTGGATTGCTGAGTTCGTGAGGCTAATGCACGTACTTCACCGGCAACAACGGCAAAGCCTCGGCCATGATCACCAGCACGGGCAGCTTCGATGGCCGCATTTAAAGCAAGTAAATTAGTTTGATCAGCAATGGCGTTTATCTCAGATAAAATTGCCACAATGTGTTGATTACCTTCAATTAAGTTTTCTACTTGGCTACTTGCTGCTTTGAGTTTTTCATCAAGTTCACTAATTGAAGCTATCGTTTGTTTGACCGCAAGTGAACCTTCTTCTGTAGCTTGGTTTGACTCTTCGGCAGCTTGATTAGATTGCATTGTGCTCGATGAAAGCTCATTGATTGAAGCCGTCATTTGCTCTGTGGCAACAACAATTTGAGAGACTTCATCTGTTTGTTTATTTAAAAGTTCAGTCACGTTATGACCAGACTCTGCACATTGTTGCGCATTGTGATTAACGCCCATGGTCACATCATTTACACGACCAACAACAGCTTTTAATTTAGCTTGTTGCATCTCAAGGGCAAGATGTAAAAAGCCAGATTGATCATTAGTACCAGAGTAGAGGTAGGCCATTAAAGGATTATCAAACACTTGCTTTGCTTATAAGTGCTAAATATTTTTGACGCCAAAAATACATAAGCCCATTAGCTGATGCTAAAAATAGAACTAGTAGACAATTAAAAATATCGAATCCAGAGCTAAAAACGGCAGCCAGCGAACCTAAAAAACTAATAAATAATAGGGCACTTATGTAAAGAGTGGAATCGAACTTTGCTGCAGTGGCATGAGATTTTTGATTATTGTTTATTTTAGCGTATTCAGCGGTCGCTCTTTGTACGACATCATCACTTTGTTTAGTTCTGACTGATTGAAACTCAACAGTACGACCACTTTTATCTTTAATCGGTGTTACAAAGGCATTAACCCAATAATAATCACCATTTTTACAGCGATTTTTAACAGGTCCCATCCAAGATTGACCATTTTTTAGATGTTGCCACAAATCTGCAAAAGCCAGTTTCGGCATATCAGAGTGACGAACAAGGTTATGAGGCTTACCTACCATTTCGTCTAGCGTGAAACCAGCTATTTTGCAAAATTCATCATTGGCATAAGTAATATGACTTTGTAAATCAGTAGTCGATAGGAGGATGTCAGATTCAGAAAATTTAACTTCGGTATCAGTATTAATTCTATGTTTCACGTTAAAATCACCCAAGTACAGCTTTAAATTCAGAAAGTAAATTAGCGGAGTAAAAACAGTCTGAACCAGAAAGAGGTAGTGTTAATTTGAACACTAATGTTTATAAACAATTTAGCGATAAATTCGTGATAAAGAACTAGGAAAATTCCGGTTTTATGTTACAAAAGTTAATATTATTTAACTAAGAAAAGTTGGGGGAGATGGGTTAAAAGTTAGCTAAATTGTAAAATTTAGCCAACTTGATTTTTAAAAATACATTAATCTCGCAAAATAAAATCACTCTGGCAGGGGGCTTCACCGGGGCTTTGATCTAACTTTGTGTTAGGGCAATTTTTGGTAAAAAATAACGCTTCTTCTAGAGAGTTCATTTGGCTGCAATATTGACGGCCATCACATTCATACTCTGGCTTTTCATAATCAGATATTGTGATATCTCGATTATGGCTGTAATTTGATTTTACGGGATCAATAATTTTTGTTTGAAGCGTTTGTGTTGGTGAGATACCCCCATAATTAACTGCATAATAATCCCATGCGAAATAGCCAATTATGATGATTAGAAAAAACTTCCTCATGATGAATCCTTGTTATTATTGTTTAGACTAATGTGAATCGTGAGAGGGATTGAAGCCTAAGCCTAATGGCCCAACCCGAAAGTCTTACTATAATAAGTCGAAGAAATAATATTAAGTAAAATTAGTAGCTTATGAATTAAATACGAAATTTCTGATAGCGAAGATAAATCAAAAGTTCGAAATGAATAGCAGTTTTAAGTATTAAATTATTAGAAATGTGGGTTTAGAAAACTAGGTGATTACTTAAAGATTAAAATATAACAACTACCCATAAATTACGTTATGTTAAATTAGCTAAAGTAATTAAAAGTGGGAGTTAGGTTGCTAACTAGCCCACTTTTAGAAGGGTTTTAAATAGCTTAATTAAGCTCAGAATCTACCCAAAACTTAGTGCCTTTAAGTACCGCTTGTAACGCAAGGCCATTTTCGGTTAAAGAATAAACGGTTACTTGGTCTGCAATTGCTTCGGCAACTAAAGCGCCACCTTTATCTTCATATTTTGCTGCTGCATCTGCATTACCTCCGAATGCCCAACCATGTTCAATAAAGCGATTTACTGCTGCTTGGTTATGAAAAACCATCACAACATTAAAGTCTTTAACACCTAAACCTAAGCCTAAACCAGCTTCACCCATATTCATGTAAGTTGATTTACCGGTTAGATTATTTTTAACAACACCATAACCACCGCCAAAACTGGCTAAAACAACATTTACATTGGCATTATCAAAAACCGCATAACCTGCAGAGTTAGCAATTTGTTGTTTAACATCAGGTTTTTGCGAGTAAAGCTCACTTAATGTATTGTTTTTCATGCTTTGTACTAAAGCACGTTTTTCATCGGGAGATGCACTTCCTGTTGTAGCACAACCGGTTAAAATTGTAGTTATTAAAACTAAACTAATAGCGATAAACTTTTTCATACATATTCCTTGAATATTAGTATGGCAATCTAGTTAATGTTGCAAATACTAAAGATATATTAAGTCCAATACTAGACAGTATCGGACTTTATGGTAATCTTATAACTAGTTATTTTACAAGATATTACATCATTATGCTCGTTGCTCTCGTTGATACACTCAAACAACTGCGTTACCAAATTGCCCATCTTGAAGATGATACTCTTGCAACAGAATATCCAGAACTTGATAACTTTATACATTATGTTGGATTGACTGTTGCTGAATCAAAAAATGACTTAGCTTTTCTTTATCAATTTTTATATGTGTATGGCCGAAAATCAGAAGCTACATTTAATCGATTTAGAAATGAGCTTGAGCGATTCTGTTTATGGTCATGGTTGGTTGCAGAGAAATCAGTTTTTGATCTAAAACGTGAAGATATTGAAGCCTATGTTGATTTTATGGTTGAACCAGATTCGGCCTGGTTATCAAGTTCAGTGCAATGGCGTTATAAAGATGAACAAGGAATAAGACGACTCAATACAAATTGGCGCCCTTTCATAAAAAAAGAAAATATAGCTAGCCAACAAACACTCGCCGCTATGTTTACAGCACTAAATGTATTTTATAAGTTCGCAATTTTAGAAGAAAAAACCTTTGCTAACTTTGTACCGGTTGTTAAAAAGAATAGTCCATACCTAGTTGTGCAATCGCAAATCAAAATTCCCGATACACTCAGTGATATTCAATGGGAGTATGTATTTGGTGTTACTCGAGATTTATGTGAGCAACAACCTGATTTAGAAAGAAATTTATTTACTCTCGCTTGCTTAAAAGGATTGTATCTACGAATTTCTGAGTTATCCGAGCGACCTCAGTGGTCGCCGGTTATGTCACATTTTTGGCAAGATAATGATGGTTTTTGGTTTTTAAGAATTATGGGTAAAGGTAACAAATTACGTGATGTTACCTTAAGTGAAGATTTTATATCTTATCTAAAACGTTATAGGCTTTACCGTGGTTTACCTGCCCTGCCCCGCGTTGATGAAGCCGAGCCATTAGTTCATAAAATTCGTGGCAAAGGTGGAATGACTGTTCGTCAAATTCGTCGTTTAGTCCAACAAAGTTTTGACTTAGCAAAACAGTCTCTTTTAGATGACGGTTTCAAAGATGATGCGGAACAACTTGAAGCGGCTACGGCTCACTGGTTAAGACATACCGGTGCAACACACGATGCCCAAACAAGACCGCTAAAACATTTATCTGAAGATTTAGGTCATGCAAAAATCGCTACGACAGATCAAATTTATATTCAAACAAATATAAAAGAGCGCGCAAAGTCAGGAATAAAAAGGAAAGTTTAATGGAATATACAATACTTGCATTAGTTGGCTTAGCTCTTTTATTTTACTCGCTGACAATTCGCCAGTTAGAACGAACAGAAATTACCGGGCCAATGTTTTTTGTATTGGTCGGAATTGCAATGTCTTACTTCTTACCGAATGAGTTCAAATTAGGCGAAGCCGGACTCAGTGATATTTTACCTTTGGTTGAATTAACCTTGAGTATTTTTTTATTTACCGATGCAGCCAAATCAAAACTCCCCGTATTAAAACATAGTTATCAGTACCCTAGCCTGTTACTTTTTGTGGCTTTGCCGATGACACTAATGTTAGGTGTTGCCGGTGGGTTGTTTTTCTTTTCGGAGTTATCACTTTTTCAATCTGCCTTGATTGCAATTATTTTAACACCAACGGATGCCGCGCTTAGCAAAGGAATTTTAGAATGTACATCGGTACCAGAAAATATTCGCGAAGGAATAAATACTGAAAGTGGTTTGAACGATGGCCTTTGTGTTCCCATTTTTTTAGTTTTACTTTTATTAGTTCAAAACCCAGAAAGTGCTGTAACGACAATTGATACTTTACTTGTTTTCGCAAGAGAGTTAGGTGTTGCACTTGTTATTACAGGTGTGTCGATGGCAGTATTTATTCCACTTTTAAAAATAGCATTAGCACGTCATTATTTTGCAAATAATAGCAGTCCATTTTTATTGATTGGTTTAGTCATGGCCATTTTCTCTTTAACACAAAACTTTCATGGCAGTGGTTTTATAGCTGTTTTTGTTGCGGGACTTTTATTTGATTATTTAGCACCTAAAAAAATACGTTCAACATTAGTTAAAGACTCTGAGCATATCGCTGAATTTGTTGCGCTTCTAATTTGGTGTTTATTCGGTTTTGTATGTGGTCACTTAATTGTGAATGATATCACTTGGCCAATTGTTTTTTATGCGTTATTAAGTGTGACGATTTTTAGAATTGTGCCGGTACTACTTTCACTTATGTTTACCAATCTAAATTTCAAAGACAAGTTTACTTTTGCCTGGTTTGGTCCAAGAGGTTTGGCGTCAATCGTTTTCACTTTAATGGTGATGGATACAGCAATTGCAAACAAAGAACAAATTGCCACAGTAACTTTAACAACCATTTTATTTAGTGTTTTCATTCATGGCATGAGTACAAAGCCAATCGCAAAAAGTTACCAAAAATAAAGGCGCGTTAAGCGCCTTTATTATTTTCAAAAAAATTAAAGTAACTCTGCAATTAATTGTAGTGGATGCTTTGGTTTAAATTTTTCATAGCGTTTAACTTGGCTACGACAAGAAAACCCTGTTGCTAAAACAGTTTCAGGCTCATTATCAGAGATAATTGGTTGCCAACTCATTTCATAAAGAGCACGTGAATTTTCTTGGTTTTGCTTTTCGTGGCCGTACGTTCCTGCCATACCACAACAACCCGTACTGGTAGTTTCAAGCTGTAAATTTAGATCTGCAAAAATGGTTTGCCAAACTTTAGAAGCATTCGGCATTGCTGTTGTTTCAGTACAATGACTTAACAATTTAAATGGCGAACTCGTTTTAGTGGTAAGAGTAACTTGTTTAAAGTTTTGCGTTTGAAGCCATTCATGAGCTAATTCAACTTTAAAGTCACCACGCTCATCTTTTAATATTGAGACATACTCATCTCTGTAACACATAACTAAAGATGCATCGAGCCCAACTAAAGGAGCGTTGATTTCACTCAGTGAATTTAAAAACTCAGCTGCATTTTTTGCTGTTGTTTTAAATTCATTTAAAAAACCTTTTACATGCTGAGCTTTACCATTTGGTTTGAACGGTAATAGCATTGGTTTTTTGCCTAGCGCTTTAATCACTTTAATAAAGCTTTCTACTAATTCAGCTTCGTAAAAACTAGTGAATGGATCTTGAACTATTAGAACATACTCGGCTTGTTGTTCTTTTGAAAGCGAATTAAGTAATTTAAAATTAAATTGCTGATCTTTAGAAATACGTTTAGAAAGTTGCGGTACGCTTAAGCTTGGCGTATCAACATAACCAATTGTATTTTTAATTAAACCTGAAACAAGTTTTGTATTTACAATTGGATTTACCACTTTAGCAAACTTTGCCATCACCGGCGCAGTTTGCTCGATACCTGCTACTAAGTAATCTTTAGCAGGACGAGCGTAATAACTGTGGTAGAAATTTAAAAAGCGTGAACGAAATGTCGGTACATCAACTTTTATTGGGCATGCAGTAGTACATGCTTTACAAGCTAAACATTCGTCCATTGATTCTTTCACTTCGTGAGAGAAATCATAAACACCTTTTTTCTTATCGCGACTATGTTGATAGCGTTCCCACCAAGTGATTACTTCACCATTAACTAATTCTTTTTCGACATTGAGTAAATCAATATTTTCGGACTCTTGAAGTCGTAACCATTCGCGCATTAAACTCGCGCGACCCTTAGGTGAATAACGGCGGTCACCTGTTACTTTATAAGATGGACACATTGGTGATTTTTCATCGTAGTTAAAACACAGACCATTACCATTACAGGTCATCGCGTTATTAAATTCTGTTTTAACATCGATAGAAATTTCTTTGTCGAACCAGGCACGCTTTTGATCGTCAACCGAAACGAGTGAGTCTTTACTTTCAATTGGCGTACAGATTTTACCAGGGTTTACTCTGTTATTTGGATCAAATGCTGCTTTGATTTTTCGAAGTTGTGTAAATAAATGCTCGCCAAAAAATTCAGGGCCATATTCACTTCGATATCCTTTGCCGTGCTCACCCCACATCAACCCGCCATATTTTGCAGTCAGTTTAACGACTTCATCTGAAATATGACGAAGTAATTTTTCTTGCTCAGGGTCACACATATCTAGTGCAGGTCTTACGTGTAATACGCCGGCATCAACATGACCGAACATACCATATTGTAGGTTGTGGTTATCGAGAAGTTCACGAAACTCGACTATAAAATCTGCTAGGTTTTCTGGAGGTACTGCAGTATCTTCAGCAAAAGCTAACGGTTTTTGACTTCCTTTTACATTACCTAAAAGGCCTACTGATTTTTTACGCATTGCATAAATTTTTAAAATATCAGCTTTGTCATTCGTTAACTGATAACCGATCACTCCATTAGTTTGCTTTGCAACACATTCATCGAGTAGCTTACAAAGAGTGTCTACTTTATCTTTAATGTCTTCAGGTGAAACTGCATTAAACTCAACCATGTTGAGTCCCTGCATATCTTTGTTTTCCACATCGGTTATTAAGTCCGATACTGAATGCCAAATGATATCTTCTCGAGCAAGGTTAAGTACTTTGCTATCGACTGTTTCTACAGAAGTTGCATTTGCTGCAACTAGAAATGGTGAATGACGAAGTGCAGAATCAAAGCTATCGTATTTAATATTTATTAATGTTTTAAATTCAGCAATGGGCGTAATATTTAGTTTTGCTTCAGTTACAATACCTAATGAACCTTCAGAACCAGTAATTAATCGGCTCATATCAAAGGTTTGTAAATCATCAGAAAAAATATGTTCTAAATCGTAGCCGGTAAGAAAACGGTTTAAGCGTGGGAATTTTTCTAAAATAGCGTCTCGATTCTCAAGGCCAATATCAAGAACTGTTTTATATAACTTACCTACAGTCGTGTTTTGTTCAGCAATTACTTTTGCTTTTTCAATAGGCATAGAGGTTGTTGACATTTCAGTGCCATCAACAAGATAAGTTGTTAGACCTAAAACGTGATCACTTGTTTTGCCATAAACCAATGAGCCTTGACCTGATGCATCTGTATTGATCATTCCACCGATTGTTGCACGGTTACTTGTTGATAAATCGGGCGCAAAGAAAAAACCATAAGGACGCAAAAAGTCGTTTAATTGGTCTTTTATTACACCCGTTTGCACGCGCACCCAGTTTTCTTCAACATTTATTTCTAAGATTTCACGCATGTAGCGAGATAAATCAACAACTATACCTGGGGTTAGCGATTGTCCATTAGTACCTGTACCACCTCCGCGTGGACCAAAAGTCAGTGATAAAAATGGATCACGTGAAGCAATTTGCATAGCTAGTTGTATGTCTTTTGCTGACTTTGGAAAGATGACACCTTGAGGTACCTGTTGGTAAACGCTGTTATCAGTCGATAAACTTAAACGTGTAGAAAAGCTTGCATCGGAATCACCACTAAAACCTTGTTTTTGTATTGTATCTAAGTAATTAGAAACGAGTTCTGTGGCGGCTTGTTGTTGACTTATTGTTGCTATCATGACGGTGATAAATTAAGGCATTTTGCAAATTATATCATGCTAATAGCTAAGATAAATTGAAGATTTTACAGTTTGTAACACTCTTTTTATCGATTTCGGGGGCAATACTTTTATACTGTGTATTAAAGCAGCAAATGAGATAGTCAGATGAAAAAAATTGCATTAATCAGTTTAGGTGCCTTGTGCATGTTATTGGGTTTAGTTTTTGTCATTATTCCCGGACCGTCGCTGATCTTCTTTATTGCAGGACTTTTCTGTTTATCTTTTTATTATTCTAAAGCGCGTGATTATTTAACCTTGTGCCAAAAGGCTCTGACTAAGTCATGTGCTTATATAGATAAAAAACTTGCTCGCTGATTTAAAGGGCGTGTTGACCTTTGTAGATTAGACTTTGTTCACTCTAGGGGCGATTTAATCGCGGCGCGAGATTTGTAACCTAGTGGGCTAAGTAAAAATCGAGCAACAAAGAGTTAATCGCCCCTAGAAAGAACCCGAAGGGCAACGCGTGTTTGGCATTGATGCTGCGTTATCGCCTATTTATGTGAAAAAACCACACTACACAGGCTCTGCCTTGCCTAAATACCAAACACACTGCTGCAAAATCAATCATAAAAGGTCAACACGCCCTTCGAAGTAACAAAAATGCCAGCTAAGTGCTGGCATTTTTTATATTAGAATCTTTATTTTAGTTAAATAAAGTACTTAGTCGGCTAATTTCTTAGCAAGATATAACCAAGTTTCTAATACTGTATCTGGGTTCAGAGAAACAGAATCAATGCCCTGCTCAACTAACCAAGCAGCAAAGTCTTCATGATCTGAAGGACCTTGACCACAAATACCTACGTATTTGCCTTTTGCTTTAGCAGTTTGAATTGCCATTGATAATAGTTTTTTGATTGCAGGGTTACGCTCATCAAATAGGTGCGCAATTAAACCTGAGTCACGGTCAAGACCTAATGTTAACTGAGTTAAGTCGTTTGAACCGATAGAGAAACCATCAAAATATTCTAAGAACTCATCTGCAAGTAACGCGTTTGATGGTAATTCACACATCATGATAACTTTCAGACCATTTTCGCCACGTTTAAGGCCATGTTCTTCAAGTAATTCAATAACGCGCTTTCCTTCTTCAAGTGTACGAACAAATGGGATCATGATTTCAATATTAGTCATACCCATTTCGTTGCGAACACGTTTAATCGCTTCACACTCTAACGCGAAACAGTCACGGAAATCTTCAGAGATATAACGTGCTGCACCACGGAAACCAATCATTGGGTTTTCTTCTTCCGGCTCATATTGCTGGCCACCAACAAGGTTTGCATATTCGTTTGACTTAAAGTCAGACATACGAACAATGACACGTTCAGGTGCAAACGCACAACCTAGTGTTGAAATACCTTCAACAAGCTTAGAAATATAGAATTCTACAGGTGATTCATAACCTGCCATCATTTCTGAGATTTCAGCTTTTAGCTCGTCAGATTGAGCATCAAAGTTAAGAAGTGCTTTAGGGTGAACACCAATCATACGGTTGATTACGAATTCAACACGCGCAAGGCCAACACCTGCATGAGGTAAGCGTGCAAAGTCAAATGCACGATCAGGGTTACCTACGTTCATCATAACTTTCATTGGTAATTCTGGCATTTCATCAACACGTGAAGTAAGTACTTCGTAATCTAAAACACCTTCGTAGATATAACCTGTGTCACCTTCGGCACACGAAACAGTTACATCTTGGCCTGCTTTAATTAAATCAGTTGCATTACCACAACCAACAACTGCAGGAATACCTAATTCACGAGCAATGATGGCCGCGTGACATGTACGACCGCCACGGTTTGTAACAATCGCAGCGGCACGTTTCATGATTGGCTCCCAGTCTGGGTCAGTCATGTCAGTAACTAGAATGTCACCTTGTTGTACTTTGTCCATTTCATCAATTGAATCTAGAACGCGTACTGTACCTGAACCAATCTTGTGACCAATTGCACGGCCTTCAGCAACAACAGTGCTTGTACCATTTAATTGGAAACGCTCCATTACGTTAGCGTCTTCGTTTGAACGAACTGTTTCTGGACGAGCTTGAACGATATAAAGCTTACCGTCGTTACCGTCTTTTGCCCACTCGATGTCCATTGGACGACCGTAGTGCTTTTCGATGATCACAGCTTGCTTTGCAAGTTCTTGAACTTCAGCATCTGTGATTGAGAATTTGTTTGAAAGTGACGAATCTACGTCAACAATTTCAACTTGCTTACCATGTGATTCATCCGCTGAGTAAATCATTTGGATTGCTTTTGAACCAATGTTACGGCGAACTACCGCTGGTTTACCATTAGCAAGAGTTGGTTTATGAACATAAAATTCATCTGGGTTTACAGCACCCTGTACAACCATTTCACCAAGACCATAGCTTGAGGTGACAAATACAACATCTTCAAAGCCAGATTCAGTATCAATACTGAACATAACACCTGAAGCTGCTTTATCTGAACGAACCATGCGTTGGATACCAGCTGATAGTGCAACACCACGGTGGTCATAACCTTGGTGAACACGGTAAGAAATAGCGCGGTCATTAAATAGTGAGGCAAACACGTGTTTGATTGCAGTCATTACTGAATCAATACCACGTACGTTTAAAAACGTTTCTTGTTGTCCTGCGAATGAAGCGTCTGGCATATCTTCTGCTGTAGCAGATGAGCGAACTGCAAATGAAACATCTTGTGATGCGTCGCCGTGTAGTTGGCTATATGCGTCGCGGATGGCTTGGTCTAGGTTTGGTTGGAATGGTGTATCGATAATCCATTGGCGGATTTCGGCACCGACTTTAGCGAGTGTATTTACATCATCCACATCCAATGTGTCTAAAATATCGTGGATTTTTGAGTTTAAACCAGATTGCTCTAGGAACTCATTGAATGCTTCAGCGGTTGTAGCGAAACCACCTGGCACTTGAACACCAGCGTTAGCTAGGTTTGAGATCATTTCACCTAGTGAAGCGTTTTTACCGCCAACACGAGGAACATCTTGCATACCAAGCTCTTGATACCAGAGAACGTATTCTTGCACGGATCTTTCTCCATAAACAAATTGTAGTACTAACTGTGAGAGTTAAGAAAGAAAACCTTCTAAAAAGGTCGTAGTCATTCTACACTGGCAACAGACCTCACGTAAACCGTGAAGCCCCTATTTTGCAGATAAAGGTAATAAAAAGGTTAAATATGAGAACTGCATTTTATATTTCTGATGGAACAGCAATCACCTCTGAAGTCTTTGGTCATGCGACCTTATCTATGTTTCCTGTTGAGTTTAATCACAAAACAATTCCTTTTGTTGAAACTGAAAAAAAAGCAATTGAAGTTAAGAACTTAATTAATTCAACAGCGCAACGTGATGGAGAACAGCCACTCGTGTTCTTTACTTTTGTTAACCACGAGCTAAGTGAAATTATAAAATCGTCTTGCGCGGTGTGTTATGACTTTTTATCACAATACAGTGATAAAATTTCACAAGAGTTAAAAGTTGCGCCAGTACCGAAGGTTCATAGAACGCATTCGATGCACGAGAAAAGTTATGATTTTCGTATTGATGCGGTTAACTATGCGTTGACTAATGATGATGGCGCTAACATTAAAAACTACTCTGAAGCCGACATTATTTTAGTGGGTGTTAGCCGAAGCGGTAAAACACCTACTAGTTTATACCTGGCATTACAATATGGCATTAAAGCAGCCAATTACCCGCTAACAGAAGATGATTTAGAAAGAGGCACCCTGCCTGAGTGTTTAAAAGCTTACAAACATAAACTTTTTGGTTTAACGATTGACCCTGTTCGCCTTGCCGATATTCGCCAGCGTCGTATGGCAAATTCAAAATATGCGTCTTTAAAACAATGTCGTATTGAAGTACGTGAAGTAGAAATGCTTTATAAAAAGCAGAAGATTCAATTTTTAAATTCAACTCATCATTCAGTAGAAGAAATTTCTGCAAAGATTATATCTGATACTGGACTTGAAAGACGTAAGTACTAACTTATTTTAGTATCGGACATTAAAAAAGGCTGCAATGTGCAGCCTTTTTTTGAATAACTTAGTGTTACTTACGTGCGTCTTTTAATAAATCAGCAACTAAGAAACCTAGTTCTAAAACTTGATCTGCATTTAAGCGTGGGTCGCACTGTGTGCGGTAGCGTTGTGCTAAATCTTCATCAGATAATCCATACGCACCACCAGTACATTCAGTAACGTGTTGGCCAGTCATTTCAAGATGAACACCACCTGGGTATGAACCTTCAGCTTTGTGTACTGCGAAGAACTGGCTAATTTCACGAAGAATATTATTAAAGCTACGTGTTTTATAACCTGAGCTCGCTTTCTCAGTATTACCATGCATTGGATCTGAGCTCCAAATAACTTTACGACCTTCTTGTTGTACTTTACGTACTAGTGCCGGTAGTTTCTCTGGCAGTACATCAGCGCCCATTCGTGTAATTAACGTTAAGCGACCTGGAATGTTATCTGGGTTAACTGCATCAATAAGTTTGATTAGCTCATCTGGGTCCATACCTGGGCCAACTTTCACACCAATTGGATTTTTAATGCCTTTAAAGAATTCGATGTGTGCATGATCAAGTTGACGTGTACGTTCACCAATCCAAACAAAGTGTGCAGAACAATCGTACCAATCACCTGATAAGTGGTCACGGCGTGTTAGAGCTTCTTCATAGCCTAATAATAACGCTTCGTGTGATGTAAATAAGTCTGTTTCTTTTAAGCTCGGCGCAACGGTTGAGTCGATACCACACACTTCCATAAATTCAAGCGCATCTTGAATTCTGTCAGCTAGCTGTTGGTATTTTTCTTTAAGTGGATTTGCAGCAACGAAGCCCATGTTCCAGCGATTTACTTGATGTAAATCTGCTAAACCACCTTGCGCGAATGCGCGTAGTAAATTTAGCGTTGCAGCACTGTGATGATATGCCGTCATCAATCGCTGTGGATCAGGTACACGCGCTTGCTCAGTGAATTCAAAATTATTAATGATATCGCCACGGTACGAAGGTAATGAAACACCGTCGATTGTTTCATAATCTGATGAGCGTGGCTTAGCGTACTGACCTGCCATACGCGCAATTTTAACTACAGGGCATTTACCACCATAAGTTAAAACAACGGCCATTTGTAAAAGTGTTTTAAATGTATCGCGGATATTTGCGGCATTAAAGTCACTAAATGACTCTGCACAATCACCACCCTGTAATAAGAAGGCTCTACCTTCACATACAGCTTCTAGTTGTTTGTATAAGCTACGCGTCTCTTCGGCAAATACCAAAGGTGGTGCGCTTTTTAATTGCCCTTCAACTGATTTAAGGGCTTCTTGATCTGGGTACTCTGGCTGCTGAAGTATCGGCAGTTTTCTCCAGCTGTCTGGGTTCCACGATTGCATGTTCTTTCCTCATTCCTAACATAGACCGTTAACGAAAACTAACTTATTGCACGTACTAAGTTCAAGGACAATATTAAGCTATTTACGATTATTTCGTTATTTGATAAATAGTTTCGATATTAACAATTAGGGTTCCAACATTTTATTGTTTCAAACCAGTTAGTTACACTTTTTTGATCACCTTATTCGTTGGCTCATAATATAAGAACACATCTTACTTAACTAAAGCCTTACTGTAACCTCAGCTTTACATGCTTAAATATGCTTTTTTAGTTCTACATTGATCAAATTAAAAACTTGTACTAGTAGCATGTTAAGGAACACATCATACTTAATCTAAATCAGATGTAAGGTCAGCATTACTAGGAAAAATAAACTTCTAAATACCAGGGGATAGCGTTACAATTAAACCAACTATAAGTAAGATGTGTTCCTATGAGTACAAAGTTAGAAATACGCAGTCAGTTTGATTTAGTAAGTGAGTTAACTCATTTGCTTTGTGAAGAATTAAAGGAAGTTGGTTTTCATAAGGCATCATATTATCAATTACCAGATATCGATATAAACGACGAAAAGAAAGTCCCTTCTTCAATTAGTGTACAAAAAATTGAAGGCGATGATGCTCATAAGTTAATTCTAAATTCATTTGGTGATTTTTATAAAAAGACAGGATTAAGTAGTCGAGTATTAAAAAGACATCCAGGTTTATTAGTTTTAAAAGATGTCGATAAGCAACATTTCATTGCAAGGATAAATCAGTTAAATAAAGCCAAAGCTGATTTTAAAAATAGTGTAATAGCTATCGATAATAATGATGCGCGATTTGAAGCGGTTCACAATGCTGTGCCTAATCTCATTACACTTGCTGCATATCGTAAGATCCACTTTGAAACTGAATCGCCCTACTCTGTTCGTTTTACTTGGATGCACAAACATGCAACTAAAACGCTAACTAAAAAAATGGCCTTAGCAATGCTCGATAAATCGGCTAGTTATTCTAATCCAAGAATGATCGACCAACACTCTTGGCAAGCGCTAGTTGCACAAGAGCAAAGTCGTGTTGCAAGTTTAGGTGATAAAGAAAAATTACGAATTCGTAGACCAACAAGAGTTAGCCCACAAGTTAATGTAAGGTATACAGCTCAAAACCGATATCATGTTAGTGCTGCTTTACCTTTTATTTTGATAAACCCAGAACCAGATGTAAAACTTGGTACATTATCTGATTATCAAAAACCAGAAAGTCATCCTCGTAAAAGAGAATATGATTTCTTAGTTGATAGACTTTACTTAGAACAAGTAACAGATTGATTATGTTAAAAAGGCCACATACGTGGCCTTTTATTTATAGTTAGCAGTATTTAAAAATTTAGTCTTCTACTATTTCTTCAATTTTATCTTCATCGATTAAAACAGCATTTTCAACAATGCGCTTACCACCTTGAATTTCGATTCGTTTGTTATGCTTATTAAGCGTAAGAATCTCATCACAAAATTGATCAGATGGATGCATCTCATATGTGTAATCAATAATATTACCCGTTTTGTCATCTTTGACATTGGTAATGTTATATTCAGAGATTGCACCTTTCTCAATTAAGTCTTTCATTGTCGTAGTCATATCACGACGCAAAGCTTTTAATTTATTCTCGGTAATTTCGTCTGTTGAATAAATAGAGCCATATTTTTCCATAATCGATAATAGTCGGAAATGGTAGGTCTTACCCGGTGCCGCATAACGCCATAAATGATATAAACGAAGCATCATCCAACGAGATAAACCACGTTTTAATTCTTGAGCACTATTAAAGTAGTAACCCTTGTATTCAAGGTTATCGATCATGTTATGAACGAAGGCATTCAAACAAGCTACACATTTTACGTTGCCACCCTGACCTTTTTTGCCGCTAAAATGAAGTGACGATAAAAAGTTCATGTTCGATTCGTAAAATGAGTCATCAATATCAGAGTTACGAGTATCTGTTGCTGAATATTTAAAAGAAAGCTTAGAACCTTGTAATGCTTCTAATGATTCTTTGATTTGCGGATAAGGCATCGACTGACCAACAGCTTTCAGCTCTTGCGCTAATTCATTCATTGAAAAAACGACTGCGTATTGAATACCAGACTTAAAATTGATTTTTACAATTTTACCTTTAGAGGCTAAACGAATTAAGGCACGTTCGACCTTTTCTTCACGATCAGATGGCCAAACAAGATATTCAACATCTTCACCATCTTTTCTTGTGCTTACTACTGCAGGTGTAATTTTGATTTCACCATCATAAAGAATGCCGTCTACTTTTTCAGATATTTTTCGTGTAACGATGGTTTTCTTTGGTGCTTCTTCAACAGGAAGCTTCTTATGACCAGAACGGACAAATCGTCCCCATAAATCATAATGATTAAATGTATTTGAGTAAGCTCTCAAACCATGTGCAGCATTTTCAATTGAAACACGCACATCTTTGTTGTCTGTAAATAGTGCAAGACTTTCATTATCTATTGCACTTTCCACCCCGTGGATCTGCCCGCGTAATGTATCGGGTAAGTTATCTACCGAGATGTTGACCTTTCGGCTCATTGTTCTTATTTCCAATTTTTCTTCGACAGTTAATAACAACACATAAAACTTCAAAAGTTAAATGTTTAAGTTAGTATAAACTTGATCCGATCATAATTAATTTCTTCGGATCAGTTTTATACTAACTGTTTCGTAATTGCTGATTTTCAGATCAGATTTTTACTAAGTTATAGTTGATAGGTCGCAATTTTACTAACTCAGTTCAAATTATGTCCTGTTAATCACCTTTTTAAAGCGATTTAACACGACATAAATCGCTTTTTTAAAACTCCATGTGGATAAACAGCTCTTAAGTTATAATAGATCTGATCTGTACCAACTATAGATCAGATCCATACCAACTTATTGTGCATTTTAGTCATGCTCTCGGTGCATAACTTTATAATTTAGTTAGTAAAAAGTTGATCTACACCACTATTTTTGTGAGTAAAGCAGTGGTTAAACTGTGTATAAGTCGAAAGCTCATTTTTTGCTTAGTAATTGGCTGATCTGCGAGTCATTAAAGATCTGATCTTTACCAAGTAAAAACACGATCTGGCTTTTTAGTAAATATTCAACGAAATCAGTCATATATTTCACTATTTTAGCATCTTAACCTTATATACCTATATACTTAACCGATATTAAACTTACTTATTTATACTTAGCATCAGTAAAGTTACAAATTTTTATTAAATGTCTTATAAATAAAAGGTATGTCGTCTTAAATACTTGTTTACAGCAATTTGAATGGACATTATACTTAAAGCATAACTTTGAGGAAGAAAGTATGTCTATCAATAATAATGCGCTAGCCACTTATAGGTTACTAAAAGCGACAGCAGAAGTTGCTGAAAAATCGCTAGAAGGACGTATTCAACATTATCGTGCCCATTTAAAGTCTGAAGAAAAAGAACTTCGTACTTATACGCAAAAAGCAGCCGCTGACTTATTAGGCTGTAATAACCGTACCTTAAAACGACGTCATGATAATGGTGACTTTGATGCACTTGATATCAAACGTGGTGCAAATGGCCACTACGCTTATACCTTAGTAAATATCTTTGCTATGGCTGATATCATGGATATTAAACCTGATCACCGTACAGTTGATGATAAATTACAAGTTATCGTTATTAACTCCTTAAAAGGTGGTTGTGGTAAAACTACCAGCATGGTAAACATTGCCGCTGCACTTGCTACTACCAATATTAAACGATACAGAATTGGTATTATTGACCTTGATCCACAAGGTTCTTCATCAAGCTTTTTCCCACCAAGTGAGCCAGACCCAATTACTGTGGGCGATTTAATGCGTGACTGTATTGAACTTGATGAAAACGAAACCTGGGATGAGTTAGTATCGAACTCTTTCTTACCTACCCATATACCGAATATTCGTATTTTGCCTTCTGGTATGGATGATTTTTACTTCGAGCATGAAACAGCAACTTTATTAAAAGATAGCTCTAGTTATGATAAAACTCGTCACTATCATAAATTGCTCGAAAAAGTTATCGAACCGGTAAAAGATCAATTTGATATTATTCTAATTGATACAGCTCCATCACTTAACTTTATGTTTTATAATGCATTAATGGCCTCTACGTCGATGCTTATCCCTGTTCATCCTGAAGCTGTAGACTTTGATGCAAACAATAAATACTTAAAGCGATTAGGCGAGATTTACCATACAGTTGCTGCGCTTGGCCACCAAGGTTGGGATTTCATGCAATTCTTAGTAACTAACTATGTTAAAGGGAACCATTCACAGCGCGACATCGTTAAAGATGTTCGTAGTGCATTTGGTCGTCAAGTAATGAGTTACCCAATCAATCATAGTTCGGCAATTACCGCCAGCTCATCTTCTTTTAATACCATTTTTGATCAAAAAACGTCAGATAGCTTAGCTAGTCGTGAGTCACTACTTCGTGCGCAAGAAAATATCAAAGATGTAGTTGATGAACTTGAAATGCTGATCCGCTCTAATTGGCACTCAACTCAATCGTCTCTAAATACAGCTAAGTAAGGTAATTAATAAAAATGGCTAAAAAACGTAAAAACGATACCAGCTTAGACCCTTTTTCAACGTCTATCGAAAGCAGCAGTTTAGATGCTTTGCTAGAGCAAGCTTCAGCTGGTGATGTTATCAGTATGCCTGCTCCAAGCGATCCTACACGTCAAATTACTTTGGTGTGTAAGGTTATTCCAAGCTCAGAAATTGAGGCTAAAACAAAGGTCTATGGTAAAAACCGCCGTGTACAATCATTACTAAATGAAAAGTCAGTTGCCGATATCCTACCTGCAATTGCCGAAGACGGCCGTAACCAGCACCCTGCCTTATGTTGGGATAAAGGTGACGAAATGCTTGTATTAGCAGGCTCTCGTCGTCGTAAAGCATGTATATTAAGTAACTCTGATTACTTAGTTTTAAGCTCTGAAGATTTCACAGATCAAGATGCTAAAATTCTTGCTGTATCATCTGATCAATACATTGCCCCAAGTCTATGGGAGCTTGGTCAAGCATATCAACAGACCCGTGATGAGCTTATTGCTGAGGGTAAAAAAGGCTCTTATCGTGAGATTGCGGCAATTGAAGGTGTATCACACACTGCTATTGCTGATGCCATCAAAGCGTATGAGAATCTACCTTCTGAGGTTTTAAGCCTTTACCCTACAGCGAATCATGTTGGCCGTGAAGTAGCTAAAAAGCTTATTAGTGCCAAAGAGCGTGATGAGCAGCTGTTTACCAAGCTTGTAAATGATGTAAGTAGTGATAGCGAAATAGCGCAAATCAGCAGCGATGATAAACGCGCTCTTGCAATTACCAAGCTATTAACTGCTGAACCAGCAGCGCCAAGCCGTCGTGAAGCCCTAATCGATAGTGAATTTGTTAGCGTACAGCGTAATATCAAAAGCGGTGATTTATCTGTGAAAATCGATAATAAAGTGATGACAGACAAACGCTTAGAGCAGCTAACCAAGCTATTAAATAGCTTTAATTAGTTAGTAAAAAAATGATCCCTCACGCTTTTACTGTTAGTAAAAGCGTGATCTCCCCCCTCCCTTTTGTTAGTAAAATAGTGATCTATGACCAGTGAAATTGGTACTTATTACACTCTCAGATCAGTTTTTTACCAACTAATAACCCCTTTACAGGTTTTTTACTCTCATAATTAGATTGCTTAGTAAAAAATTGATCTGTAAAGCCCCTGCCTTGTTATTAACCTGTTTATATCTTGTGCGATTGTTGTTTGTTAAATACTCAGTATGTCAGTTTTCAGCGTTGATTTTATTTTAAAGCAGATTTTTACCAAGTTATCAGCTCCAACCAGTCCAATATTGCTCAATAGTGCTTTAGCTCTGGGCCGATAGATCATATACTGGCAGAATTATTTTTTGTTTTTACTGCCAAAAGCGTTATGTCTGCTAACTTATCCAAAAATGACTTATTAGCTATCTTTGAAGAAATCAAACAAGAGCAAGAAACTCAGTTTCCTCTGTCTGAGCGCTTCATCAAACAGCTATTTAAGCCGCATGTGTTAAGTAAAGCAAAAGAGTATCACCAGAACGGCCAAATCAACTGGTTAGAGCATAACAGTGATTTTAGCGTTATTGATGCATCTATGTTTGGTAACGAAGGGAATACCTTTACTCAGCATATTGAGATCAGTAAATTACCAAGTGGCTTTTCGGTTGATTCGCATTGTACTTGTGGCTCTAAAACTAAATGCCGTCACATTGCAGCTGTGCTCCTAAAACTCAAAATTGAACATTCAGGTGACTACGGTGAAGACTACATCATTAACGATTGGTTTAGTGAGCTAAAAACACTTAAGCAAGTTACTAATGACAATGCCAAACAGGTTTTATTATTTGTTCTTGATGTAGAGAAATCTGTTGTAACCCTTACTCCTAAAATAGCTAATTATGACGTTGAGCATAACTATACTCTTGGTCGTAACCTTACCGAGCAGCAATTAAATAGTTTTGTAACCCCTACTGATTTATTAGAATCTGACTTTCGGTTATATAGTTGGATCCGTTCTCAAAATGCCCTTGGAAAACTTGAGCTTAAAGGTCAATGGGGCTTTGCAGCACTACAGCAATTAATTGCCACCCAGCGTTTGTTTTTAGGCCGTTCGCGCCAAGCAATTAAAGCTGACAGTATGCAAGCGTTAGAGTTTGATTGGAAACAAAACAAAGACTTAACGTCATTGAGCATGACGCTTGCTGGGCAAGATAATTGGTTATTGTTAAAAACAACACCCCCTACTTACCTTGACCCTGAGAAGCTAAAAGTAGGCCGAATTCGTACTCCGTTAACGGCTGATGAAATAGCGTTACTTGCCAATATGCCTGCTATTCACACAGAGAACTTTGATCGCGTTTATCAAAAGCTGAATGATAATTTTGGTGAAGGTGTGATCCCTCATGCATTTAAGGAAAGCAAAAAAAGCTTAGCTCGAACGGTATTCCCTGTCATCAGTATTAATAATGACGAGGGCACAATTCGCTTATCATTGCAGTTTAATTATCAAAACTCTTTGTATGATTTAAGCCAGGCGCCAGCTGATATATTAAACCAGTCATTAGAAAACACCGTTGTAAATGAATTAACAAACCTTGGCTTTGAATTATGTAAAGGGGCTTTACAAACTGAGTTTATCTTTAATAAACAATCAGTTATTCATGAGCACTGGTTAAAGTTTGAAATAATTCCAAACTTATTAAAACGCGGTTGGAAAATTAATGATGAGTTAGCAGTCGGCAAAGTCCTTAAACAACTTTCATTGCAAGTTGAGCGTGGTAAAGGTCATCAGATAGTTAGTAAAATCGTGATCTCTGGTGTTAAAACTCAGCAATTGTTTGTGACTGATAACAATACTTATCAATCACTTAATCGACAAAGTGAGCGCTTTTATTACTTTACAGTAGGAAAACGCTTTGCTGTGGTTGAAAAGGCCGCGATGATGCAGCTTAATGATTATCGTGAACGTTTTGAGCATATTAAAACCCGTGACGAAATTTTAATGCCTTTGTCGTTTTTGCCTAAGCTTATCGAGCAAAAAGCAATTAAGGTTAATATTGTTGACGATGCTCTAGATGCTTACCTATCTGAATTAAATAGCTCACAACAGCTTATTAAAAAGTCCGATATTCAAGGCTTAAACCAAGGTGTGCAATTGCGTGAGTATCAACAGCACGGTGTTGATTGGCTTAACTTTTTAAAACGTCACCAGCTTGGTGGTATTTTGGCTGATGACATGGGGCTAGGTAAAACCCTACAAGTTATTGCCTTTTTAGCTAATGCCAAGCAATCACCACAAGCAGGCCCCACGTTAATTGTTTGCCCAACCAGCTTGGTTGGTAACTGGCAAAGTGAAATTAATAAATTTGCGAGTAACTTAAAAATTACCACCGTTTTCGGTGCTGCGCGCAGCGACCAATTACAACAGTTGTCGCAAGCAGATTGTATTTTAACAACTTATCCTCTATTGAAGCGTGATATTGCCTTTTATTCGCCGCTGTATTTTGAAAACATCATTCTTGATGAAGCGCAATATATTAAAAACGACGCTGCGCAGGTTTCACGCTTGGTTAAGCGCCTTAATGCTGACTTTAAGCTCTGCTTAAGCGGCACGCCTATAGAAAATAACTTATTTGAGCTTAAATCTTTGCTCGACTTTGCAATGCCTTCTTTACTTGGTTCGCAAGCACATTTTAAGAGCTATTTTCAAACGCCTATTGAGCGTGATAACGACGTTGCTCGAGCTGATGAACTTAAGTCATTGATCATGCCATTTATCTTGCGTCGTACTAAAGCACAGGTAACGCAAGAGCTCCCAGAGAAGACTGAGCTAGTTAAAGAGTTTGAATTTGAGAGCAAACAAAAGGAAATTTACACCGGTATAACTGAATCTTTAGAACAGAAATTAGTCGACCTATTTGCACAGCAAGGTGTACAAAAAAGTAAGCTAGCCTTTTTAGATGCATTATTAAAGCTCAGACAAATCTGCTGTCATCCAAAATTGATCGACCCTAGTTCACAGGCTGGTAGCGCTAAACTTGAATGGTTATCTAAGCATTTGCCTATCATGCTTAGCGAAGGTCGTAAGGTGATTATATTCAGTCAATTCACCATGGCACTTGATGTCATAGCAGAGCGATTAAATGAACTAGGCATCAGTTTTAGTATGCTTACCGGGCAAACAAGACACCGCGACCGTGTTATCGAAGAGTTTACTCAAGGTGATACATCCGTATTCTTAATTAGCCTTAAAGCCGGTGGTACAGGGCTAAACCTAACTCAAGCCGATACTGTGATTCATTTTGATCCTTGGTGGAACCCTGCTGTTGAGAAACAAGCGACAGATCGTGCCTACCGTATTGGCCAAACTAACCCTGTGTTTGTTTATAAATTGATTATGGCTAACTCAATTGAACAAAAAGTATTTAAAATGCAGCAGCATAAGCAAGCTCTTGTTGATGCATTATTTACCGAAAAATCAATGAGTTTTACTCAATTTGATGAAGAGCAAATGCTTGCTCTGATAAAAAATTAAATTTTTTTAAAGTTTTTTTGAACTAATCAAATTTTGGGGCGTCTATTATTATGCTTGTTGTTAAATTGCAGTTTACATAAGCATTATGTTGATTTCCCATTTGGTTACTAAATTTTAGTAATGTTAGAGCCAGCTCACTTTGAGCTGGCTTTTTTTATGCCTAAACCCCCTACTCTGCTGAGCACTAATTCGTTATGATGATGTGTCTTTAAGTTATTGAGTTTTCGTTATGATTACAGAGCTGATTGCACAGATTAATTGGCAAAGTGTAGTGCTTGGTGCTGCTGTAGGTGCTGTTGCAAGTGGTGTTATTTTTGCCTTACAAAAAAGTCGCTTAAAAAATCAGTTAACCGAACTACAAAATAGTCAGCAAATCCAGCAAAATCATTTAGAACAAAAGCAGCTGCAACTTGAACAAAGCCAACTTACGCTTTCGCAGTTACAGCAAGATTACGCTGAGCAACGTGATGAGTCTCAACACTTTAAAACCCGCTTTGTAGAACAAGAAAAGCAAGCACAACAATACAACCAGTTTTGGCGTCAAGTTGAAGCTGAGCTTGCTGACACTAAAGCTGCACTTAATCAGCGCGATGTTGATTTAAGTACCTTACGAAGCACTATAGAGCAAAAAGAACTGCATTTTAAAGAGCAGCTTAGTCATATCAAAGAAAGCAAAGAGCAACTCAAAAAAGAGTTTGAAAACCTCGCTAATCAAATCCTTGAAGAAAAATCACAACGTTTTAAAACCTTAAACCAAGAGAGTATTGAGCAACTTTTAAAACCGGTTCAGGGTGAGCTAAAAGGCTTTCGCGATAAGATGGAATTGATCCACGTGGAAGATCTAAAGCAGCGTGCAGCACTAAAAACTGAGTTATTGCATTTACAGGCTAAAAGCCAAGCCATCACCGAACAAGCTGATAGGCTGAGCACCGCATTACAAGGGCAAAAGAAAACCCAAGGTAATTGGGGGGAGTTAATGCTTGAAAATGTACTAGACAGCGCAGGGCTGCGTGCTGGAGTAGATTATCAGCGAGAAGTATCGTTTAACACCGAAGATGGCCGTTTGCGCCCAGATGTTGTGGTGTATTTACCTCAGCAACGTCATTTAGTTATCGATGCTAAAACTTCTTTAAACGCGTATACGCGCTATGTAAATGCCGATACAGAGCTTGAGGCGCAGCAAGCGCTTAAAGAGCATGTCACGGCGGTGCAATCACGTATAAACGAGTTAGCAAGCAAAGCCTACGACAGACTACCCGGTATTAACTCCCCCGAAGTGGTGATCATGTTTGTACCAATAGAGTCTGCATTTGTTGAAGCGCTTAAGTACCAGAGTGATATTTATCAGCAAGCAATCGAAAAAAATATCTTAGTTGCAACTCCAACGACCTTACTGACTAGCTTGAACATCGTAAAACAATTGTGGCGTTTTGAAGAGCAAACTAAATACTCAAAAGAACTTGCCGCCCGTGCTGAGCGTTTTTACAACAAGCTCAATGGTTTCCTAACCAGTATGGAAGGGGTTGGCAAGCAATTAGACCGCGCCAAAGAAAGCTATGATAAAGCGTTTTCTCAGCTGTACCGCGGTAAAGGAAACTTGATTAAGCAGGCTTCTGAGTTCAAAGAGTTGGGGGTTTCTGTTCAAAAAGAGTTACCCGCGGAAACTGTTGAAAAAGCCCAATTAGAGTTAGATTAATATGCAGGTTTTAAAGCGTATCGGGTTTGTTGTTTTGGCATCTGTATGTTTTGCAACTACTGTCAAAGCTGCAAATTATGATTACGACAGCCAACTTAATAAAGCGTTACACGCTAATAAACTCGTTGCAATTGGTGATGTTCATGGCAGCAAGCATGTTGTTACTAGGCTTATTAAATACTTAGATGAGCCTAGTAACTGGCAGCAGCTTGATGATCTTGTCGTTGAGTTTGGTAATGCGCGGTATCAAGATTTAGCTGATCAATATTTGTTGAGCAAACAGAATATAAGCATTGATGACGTAAGGCACATTTGGCGCGACACCTTGTATTTTATGGCATGGCAATATGATGTTTATGAGCAATTAGTTTTAAAGTTAAAACAGCTTAATAGTACCCGTGAACATAAAGTTCGTCTTGTCCTTGCTGAGCCTGCAATGAACTGGCAAACCCTCTCTAAAGAGGATTGGCAAAAGCTAGAACGTAGCCGTGAAACTGGCTATTTAGAGGCAATAAATCAGCATGTTGTCGCTAAGCATCGCCGTGCAATCTTACTCTTTGGTGCATTTCACACGTTTAAAAAGCCGGTAGTTATAAGCAATCAAGCTTCGCCTTTTAGTTCTGTTATTGCATTACTTGAGCAGCAAAAACCGGGCTCCACATACACTGTTTGGCCTGCGATGAAAAACGATGGTATTGCATCATCATACCCTGCGGACAGCTTGATCCCTTTATCGGCTAATAGTTCGTTGAATAAGCCGTTAGCGTCAATGTCTAAGCGCTTTGCGACAAATAATAATGTAAGCCTTGCGGATGTTGCAGATGCCTATTATGTGCTAAAAAACACTGACAGAAATGCGCCATTAAGTGATGCGGCTTTAAATGATCTGGCGTGGCATAAAGAGTTAAAACGTCGTGCTGAAATAGTGTCACCAAGAAGTGCTAAACAAATCCACTCTTGGCTTAGCCAACATAACTAATAAAAAGCCAACGTCATGTTGGCTTTTTATTAGTTAATAAGTTCTGCTGAAACAATATCGTTGAGCATTAAAAAGTGGTTAAGTACAGACTCTTCAAGTTCGAATACCTGCGCTAGTTTTTCGCCACTTGCTGACATCCCTGTTTGCGCACCAGCAAACTCAATATGCAACCCTAAACGCTTCAGGGTTTGAGCGTCGTAACTATAAATAGCAGAATCACGTTTCTCTGTAATACCAGGCATCATACCTATGATAGTAACCGCCTGTTCAACATTAATGATATCGAAGAATTGTCGCTCTGCGGCTTGCCATTTTGCTATATAGCTAGCGACCTCAGGTGGTTGCTCCATGGGCACGTATAATGGCTGTAATGAGCCCCCATGCCAGCCAATAACGGCTTGCTCTTCAACGAGGACATGTGGGCTTGCGGTAAGTACATAGTTGGCACAAGACGATGCACAAAGCTCGTGTACCACAACATCGAGTTGATATTCATGAACTAAGCCACCTAAATGTAAACCCGCCATCACATCACCACCTTGGCTATTAATAACCAAGGTGTTGATTTGTTGATCGCTACTTACTAATAACTGTTCGAACTTTTCAACATTTTGCTTTGATGTTTCGCCCTGAAAATAAATAGTGCCCGGCGATACTTCACTAATTTCAGCAACGCTTTGCTGTGTTGTTTTACAACCAACCAGCAGCACGCTCAATAAGAATAAAAAACGCATTAACAATGCCTTGAAGTTTTGTTTGTATACAGTGCGCAATTTAATAATATGTCATTAACGAACTGCAAAAATGGCATAGTACGTTTTTTTACTTGAGAAATAAATCCACATAATAGGAACAATTGTATGAATATTGGAATTTACATCTATGATGATGCCGAAGTACTCGATTTCTCAGGTCCGTTTGAGGTGTTTAGTACAGCCAAGCGCCTATCGAATAATGATTGGCAAGTGAGTTTAATTGCCGAAAGTGATAGTCCTGTACTTGCCCGCGGCGGTTATAGTGTAAACCCCCATTACAGCTTTGCTGACTGCCCTTCCCTTGATCTCCTTGTTGTGGTTGGTGGCGACCATACACGAGAGCTAGAAAAAGCAGAGGTTATTACTTGGTTAAAACACACAGCCACTAACACCAAGCGTGTTGCCTCTGTTTGTACCGGAGCATTTTTGCTTGCTAAAACAGGGCTTTTGAACGGTAAAAATGTCACGACTCATTGGCAAGATCAACCAGAGTTGGCTGCTTTGTTTTCTGAGCTCAATGTGATTTCAGATACTCGTTGGATCACCGATGGTAAGTTTACCAGCTCAGGAGGAATTTCTGCTGGCATTGATATGAGCCTAGCGTTAGTCGCTGAGTTTATTAGTTACGAGCACGCCCTACTAACTGCTAAACAGATGGAATATCAATGGCAGACTTTATAATTTCTCAGCAATGTAGTCGGTTATAAACTGTTTTAAACAGACAGCCTTTTTACTCAGTAAACGTGCGCTTGGCCAGATAGCATAAATGTCGCGGTTTTCTCCTCGCCAGTGTGGCAGTACTTGAACTAACTGCTGAGATTTTAGTTCATCTATAACCTCAAACCGAGGCAACAAAGCAATACCTTGCTCATCACAAACTAAGTATTTTACAAATCCGGTATCGTTAAAAGTAGAAGCAAATCGGCACATGTGAGTATAAGTTGCATTCGTTTGCGTATTGGTTAGCTGCCACTTATTTCTCAACGTGGTACCAATTAACCTATGCTGTTTTAAATCAGTTGGCTCTTCTATGGCAGGTGCCGAATCAAGGTATGTTTTTGTGCTTACAAATAAGGTATCAACACTGCCTAACTTTTTTTGATGGAGCATAGAATCAGCCTGCGGCCCGACTCTTATTGCTATATCAGCTTGGCTTTTACTCAGATCTTCTAGTTGATTATTAAGCAGTAGCTCAAGTTGAATATCAGGGTACTGTTTAGTAAATGCGAGCCACATCGGCTTTAAGAAACCATGACTAATATTCAGAGGTGCTAAAACTTTAAGCTTTCCTGACAATTGTGCTTTTTGCTCATTGAGTTGGCGATGAGTTTGTTCAAATTGCTCAATTAATTCAACATAACTTTGAAAGTATACCTCTCCTGCTTGTGTTAACGTGCATTGCCTTGCTGAGCGATTCAAAAGCTGTTCGCCTAGGCGTTGCTCAAGTCGTTGCAAGCGTCTCGATACAGTTGCGGTAGGCAACGACAAGCTCTCAGCCGCATTACGTAGGCCACCTTGTTTAACAATTTGTATGAATAGAGCAATATCGTCAATCATGTTCTCATTTATGCAATCATAGTTTGTTTATCTTGCTATTTTTAGCATTTTTGCAATTAGATATCATGTCTTTTATTAAATCATTTAAGAGCATCTAATTATGAGTGTTAATGATATTTATGTGATAACTTTTGTAGGCATAGCGGCGACTTTGCTCATTGATCTTTATGCTTTTCTGCTGGCTAAAGTGTTTAAGATACCGTCATTAAACTTTTGTTTAGTTGGCCGTTGGGGCTTGGGTTTATTAGATGGAAAGTTTAAGCACCTGAATATAGCAACTAGTCCAGTTAAGCAGTTTGAGTGCGTGTTTGGCTGGTGTTTACACTACTTTATTGGTGTTTTACTTTCGTTTCTATTTATATTATTGGTCGGTATTGCTTGGCTTGAACAGCCCACCTTAATCGCTGCATGTATATTTGGATTAGCTAGCGTATCTATGCCATTTTTTGTTATGCAGCCCGCTTTAGGGATGGGGATAATGGCTACGAAAACAGCAAACCCACTCCAAGCCCGCTTAAAAAGTGCTGTAACTCACCTACTTTTTGGTGTCGGAATATATTTATCAGCTCAATTCATTCAATTTATTTAGGAGTATGTAATGGACGCAAAGCATTGGCATCAACGTTGGGAAAATAACGAAATTGGTTTTCATGAAGGAGACGTTAACCGTTATCTAGATCAGTATTTTACTAACTTGAATTTGCAGCAAGGCGATACTGTTTTTGTACCACTGTGCGGAAAAACTCACGACATTCATTATTTGCTAGCGCAAGGTATGCGTGTTGTTGGGGCAGAACTTAGTGAGATTGCCATTAAGCAGTTATTTGATGAGTTAAAGCTAGAACCCGAAGTTAGCCAACACGGTGAACTATTACGTTACCAAGGCGCAAATCTAACCGTTTGGGTGGGTGATATTTTTGCACTTACCGCGAATGAACTTGGCACTATCAACGCGGTTTATGACCGTGCCGCTTTAGTTGCGCTACCAAAGCCAGTGCGCATTCGCTATACCCAGCATTTACTTGAATTAACTAATAGAGCTAAACAGTTAGTGGTGGTATTTGAGTATCAGCAAAGTGAGTTTTCGGGTCCACCGTTTAGTGTGGTCGCCGATGAACTACATCAGCACTACGATGCTTTTTATCAACTAACATTACTGTGCAAAGAACCTCTCGAAGGTGGCTTAAAAGGGCAAGTCCCTGCTATGAACGTAGCTTTTCTTCTAAGTTAGTACTTACAAACTAGTGGTGTGTAAATTCACACCCTAGTTGTGCGTTTTTGTGGCTAGTTATTGTACCTCTGTGCGTGCACTATAGAGATAAGCGTATTTAAGGAGTACATTTATGCAAAAGCCACGCGTTTTCTTTGTTTCACATGGCGGCGGTCCTATGCCTTTACTTGGCGATCCAAGTCATGCCGATATGGTCACTTGTTTGCAGTCTATTGCAGCAAAAATTAAAAAGCCATCTGCTATTTTGATGGTGAGTGCACACTGGGAAGCGAACCCAATTAGTATCACTTCGAGCGCTGCTCCTGGGCTAATTTATGATTACTATGGTTTTCCTGAGCCTGCTTACAGTATTGAGTACCCAAGCCCAGGTGAACCTGCCCTTGCCGAAAAAGTACATCAGGCATTGGCAAAAGCTAATATCGATAGCGCATTAAACCCATCTCGTGGCTTTGATCACGGTATGTATGTGCCTTTGAAAATTATGTATCCAGAAGCAGATATACCTTGTGTGCAATTGTCGTTACATCCAAGCCTTGAGCCAAGCTTACACCTAGCGATAGGTGAGGCTTTACAACAACTTGATTACGATAATTTATTGATCATTGGGTCTGGCTTTACTTTTCATAATATGCGCGCATTTTTCACCCCTGAAACCACTGAAATTAAAGCTCAAAATATGGCTTTTGAGCAATGGTTAGTTGATGTATGTGGCAATACTGAGCTGAGTGAACAGCAGCGACAAGCTAAACTATTAGAATGGCAAATGGCCCCTGCGGCGCGTTTTAGTCACCCTCGTGAAGAGCACTTATTGCCGTTACATGTTTGCTATGGTGCGGCTATGCGCCCTTGTAGTGATATCTACGAACTACGTATTGCAAACAAGCAAGCCAGTATGTTCTTGTGGGACGATTAAGTTTAAGTTCAACCCCCCAGATAACACGATAAAGGCTCAGATTTTATTCATCTAATTTGGTACGCTAGGTAAGTTAAAACCTAGGAACAACAAAATGAACTTAATAAAAACATCAACCCTTGCGTTTGCTGTGGTTGCGGGTTTAGGTTTGCAGGCATGCTCAACTACAGAGCAAGCTAGCACCCCATCAGCAACAGTGAACGCAACGGCTAATCCGCTCTCGCTTCAACAAATTTATAAAGAAAAAGACTTTAAAGCTGAGCGTAGCACCTATTTTACGTGGCTCGATGATGGTACTGGCTACACAGTACTTGAAGAGCGCGAAAGCGATAAAAACAACCAAGACGACAAAGCTAAAGACGATGAGCACGGCGTAAAAGGCAATGATATTGTGTTTTATAACGCCGATGGAACGGGTCGTAAGGTACTTGTTAGCTACGAAAAATTAATTCCCAAGGGTGATAAAGAGCCACTCACCGTTGAAAGCTATCAATGGTCTAAAGATGGTAAATGGCTGATGGTTTTTACCAATGGCGAGCAAGTGTGGCGCTCACGTAGCCGTGGTGATTTTTGGCTTTTAAACCTCGAAACTGATTCGCTATATCAGTTAGGTGGCGAAAACATCGAAGCGAAAAAGCTAATGTTTGCTAAGTTCTCACCAGATAGCTCAAAAGTAGCTTACGTGCGTGATAACAACATCTACATGGAAAAAGTCGGCAGCAAGGCTGTGACTGCTTTAACCAATGATGGTAACGACACCATTGTTAATGGTAATTTTGACTGGGTATACGAAGAAGAATTTACCATTCGTGATGGTTTCCGCTGGAGTCCAGACAACAAATCAATTGCCTATTGGCAGCTTGATACCAGTGGCGTGAAATACTTCACCATGATCAATAACACAGATGATCTCTACCCTACCCTTAAAGAATTCCCGTATCCAAAAGCCGGCGAAATGAACTCTGCGGTTAAAGTGGGTGTGGTAAGCCTTAGCGACAAGAAAACCCGCTGGGCTGAACTAGGTGGCGATAATCGCGATCGTTATATTCCACGTATTAGCTGGGCAGGCACTGGTGAATCATTAATGATCCAAGATCTTAACCGCCCGCAAAGCCACAACAAGGTTTGGTTATTCGACTGGCAAAAACAACAGCTGACTAAAATTCTTGAAGATAAAGACGATGCCTTTATTGAATGGTTTTATAAAGCAAACTGGTCAAAAGACGGTAAGTTCTTTATTTGGCACAGTGAGCGTGATGGCTGGCGCCATTTGTACCGCGTATCTCGCGATGGTAAAACGATAGTCGATTTAACACCGGGCGAGTACGACATTATTGATATGTTAGCGCTCAACGAAGATAAAAACGTTATGTACTTTACTGCATCACCGGATGATCCTGGCCAGCGATATCTATTCCGTACCTCGCTTGATGGCAGCTCTAAACCGGTACGCGTAACGCCAGCGTCATTTGATGGTTCAAACAGCTATTACATGTCTAAAGATACCTCTTGGGCAATGCATACCTTCTCTAAATTTGGCACCCCTCCAATGAAAGAGATCATCAAAGTAAGCGATCACAGTAATGTAAAAACCTTAGTTGAGAACAAAGCATTAAAAGAGAAATTAGCGACTGAGCAATTACCGACTCACGAGTTCTTTACGGTTAATGCGCGCGATGGTGTTGAGCTTGATGGCTACATCATGTTCCCAGCGAATATGGATAAAAGTAAAAAATACCCAATCGTTTTCTATGTTTACGGTGAACCGTGGGGCTCAACAGTACAAGATCGCTGGGAAGGTAACAGTTATTTATACAAGTCGTATCTAACTCAGCAAGGCTTTATTGTTGCTTCAGTTGATAACCGCGGCACGCGCGCACCAAAAGGCAGAGATTGGCGTAAATCTATCTATAAAAAAATAGGCTCTATTACCGTACGAGACCAAGTTGACGCCCTTGATGCAATGGCAAAACGTTGGGATGTCATTGATACCGACCGTGTTGGTGTTTGGGGTCACTCAGGTGGCGGTAGTTCAACGCTTAATTTGTTATTCCGCCATGGTGATAAATATAAAGTGGGTATTGCCTCTGCCCCAGTGCCAGATATTCGCTTGTACGATACTATCTACCAAGAGCGCTATGCGGGTAACCCAAATACCGATCCTGAAAGTTACGACAACACGTCTCCAATCACCTTTGCAAAAGACCTGCAAGGAAAGTTGCTACTGATCCACGGTACCGGAGATGATAATGTACACTACCAAGGTTCAGAGCGTTTAATTAACGAATTAGTTAAGCACAATAAACAGTTCGAGTTTTTCTCTTACCCGAACCGTTCTCACAGCCTACGAGAAGGTAAAGGTACTACCCTGCACTATCACACTATGATGGCTAACTTCTTCGAAAAGCATTTACTTAACAAGTAAATATGCTTTATTAAAAACCGCAGCTTAGACGTTAAGCTGCGGTTTTTTTATGCAAACTGTAAACCCCCGTTACAAGCTATTTGTAATTAACTATGGGGTCATATCGAACCAAGGTTGCTCTGCTAAAAAAGCAATTAGCTCTTCTTTAAATTTAAGTGCTCGTTTCGACAAAGTACGCTTTTGGGGCCAAAGAAGTGATATTTCACGTTGCGTTCCCTCCCAAGGAGGTAAAACCTGAATAAGTTCACCTTTTTTTATATCTTCATGAACTATGCTCATGGGCAAAAGGGCTATCCCTGCGCCGGCTTTCACTAAGTTCAAAGTGACATTCATATCATTGCTAATATGTTCATGTTCTTTAGATAAAACAAACTTTTCTGGTCCTTTTTCTAATTCCCAATTTTTGAATAACTGCGCGGCAATACTAGGATGAGAGTCGAGTTGATTGATGGTTTCAGGCAGAAAGTTTTGATAGTTAGGAGATACCACAAGTACTGAATGTATTTTTCCTAATTTCTTTTGTATCAATGAAGAGTTTTGTTGGGGGCCAGAGCGAATAGCAATATCAACTTGATTAGCAATAACATCTTTGTCGGGATCTCCAAGGCAAATATTAAGTGAAATATGGGGGTTATTTAAAGCAAATGATCGCCAAAATTTATTGAGAGGCCCGCTACCTATATTGGTGGGAGCCATTATCTTGAGTTCACCTTCTAAGCTGTTCAAAGTATTTTCTAAATTGGAAAGCCGTGAGTTTAACTCATGTACAAAGTCAGCTGTTTCATCGTAGTACGCCTGACCAGCTTGAGTTAAGCTTAGCCCTTTATTTGAGCGGTGAAATAGTTCACACCCTAATTTGACTTCTAGTTCATTTATGCGCCTAGACACGGTTGCTATGGTCATACCTAAATACTCAGCCCCAGATGTCAAACTATGCTGTTCAGCAACTGCAATAAAGATCTTTAGATTATCTAACATTCTTGTTTTTCATATTTGCAAATAAGATTGTTAATAATCATGATATACCACAAATGTGCAAATCAGTAGTCTAAAACATCTCTTAAATTCAACTCAGGATAAATTTAGATGAAGCACCGATTTATTTTCGCCATAATTATGTCTTTCGTACTCACATTTTTCATGTCTGCATGGGTCACATTTATTAATATGGGCTTAGTTGAAAACTACACTTCGTATTGGATGTCTGCTTGGTTTTTAGCGTGGCCTGCTGCTGGGGTTATTTCTTTCATTTCAGCGCCTAGAATTCACTGTTTAGCCCATGAAATATGCGAGAAGCTTTAAGGAGGTTTAACTTTATAACACTCTGTTACAAATCCCTGGTTAACTTGGTCATAAAGCTAAGGTAGCGTTATTGCACTTGTTGACTAGGGATATGATATGGCTTTTTTGAGTGTGCGATTTCGTTACATAGTGTTATTGATGTTCTTTTTAATCTTGTCTGCAGTGATTTATGTTGGACTTAAGTATCAACAGCACTATAGTTCACGCTTTATTGATATAGATATCAAGTCGAATGCGCTTTCAGAAATGCGCCGAGTTTTCATTCGCTTGCCCAAAAACTACAACCCTAACAAAGCTTATCCGCTCATAATTAAAACTGACGGCAATTTTAACCTTGATACTTGGGATGACGCTTTAAGTTTTCTTGAAAGCACCGATGACAAGCATGAGGTTATTCTAGTGTCCATCCCGAACCTGTTTTGGCATGACACACGGAATCGTGATTTAGTGCCACCTTACGCCCGTAAGGATGTGGCGATAGAAGCGCGCCCAATCAATCAAAATCAACGAGAAATATTTGGTAAAGCTGATGTGTTTTTAAAGTTTATTGAAACAGAGCTAATACCCTATTTAGAGGGGGAGTACCCTATTTAGAGGGGGAGTACCGTATTAGCGGGCAGCGCACACTAACAGGTTTTTCGGCGGGAGGTAGCTTTGTGTTATATACCATGGTAACTAAACCAGAGTTATTTAATGCATACTTTGCTTTTAGCCCTGCGGCTTGGTATGACGATAATGTTGTCGTAAAACAGTTCCGTAAAAGCTTACCTAATACAGCAGGCAACACTCACTATTTTTATGTCACATTAGGTGGTGATGAGAATCCAATCATAACCGGTGCATTTAATGGCTTAGTGAATGCTCTTCAAAATCTTGCACCAAACGACCTTACTTGGCTGCACCACATCAACAAAGGAGCTGACCATGAACAAAACGCAAAACAATCCGTTCGCAGTGCGCTAGATGGAGCATTTAATCATTTTGATATGACCAGTAATGACTGAAAAGGGCCTTATTTGGCCCTTTTTACTTTCAAAACAAAGTTACAAATAGGTGTTAAACCAATTAACAAGCTCTGCTTCTAGTTGCTTTTTATTGCTCATTAAAAAGTGGTTATCACCTTCATACACTACAAGTTTATGGGGGATATGATGCTTATCTAGCGCTTTGGCAAATTGAATTGAGTTATCGACCGATACTCGTTTATCGTCACTGCCATGAATAAGTAATATGGGCACTTTAGGCGAGAGCTTATCTACCCAGTTCATCACAGAGCGTGCTTCAAGCTCTGCTTGTTTGTTCTCTTTATAATTGGGGATACGACGCACATACACGTGTTTTTCCATGTTAGGTCTAAACGTAAGCTCTTTGACTAAATCAGTCGCCCCTGCAATGGTTGCAATGGCTTTAATCTTGTTTGTGTGTTGCATCGCAAGGTGAGTTTGCATACCGCCTCGGCTCGCTCCTAACATGCCAATTCGACTTTCATCTGCACCTGCTATGTGAGGAATAAAATCGATAAGCGCAAGTACGTCGTTAACATCTTTGCCACCAAACTCATCTAAGTCATCACTTTTTGTTGATGTTCCGCGGTACTGACTGCCGATAACCACAAAGCCTTGCTCTGCTAACGGAAATAAATTTCGCATCATTGCTGCAAAATAAACACTGCCAAAATTACCGTTACCGCCGCGGTTATAAATTAATACTGGAAGCTTATTCTTGATGACTTTAGGTTTGATGATATAACCAAGCACCTCAACATTATCGATCTGATATTTAAAATTATGGCAGGTTAAATTAGCTTTAAAGTTATCGAACATATCTTGTGGAAAGGTTTCTTCAAAGGCTTTAATACGCTTTAAATATGCTTCTTCGTTTTTAGCTTTGCGTTTATTCTTTTGCGCAATAAATTGGTGCCACGAATCATAGTCAGCAAAGATGCCTGTGAAGCAGTCTGTTTCTTTTGTGACGTGTTCATCATCGATAATTTTCGCTGCGCTGGTAGAAAAAACAGCGAGAGATAAGCAGGTAAATAAGAGTAATTTATACACAACAACATCCTTATTGGTGACTAAAAGTTACTAAACCACAGTAACTTAAATGATGGTTATTTGTATATAACTACTTTTTTACATATCAAAACTTTTATATTATGAAAGTTAACTTATTGAATTGGAAGTCATAATGAGCAATAAACCGCCGCATATATTAGAGTTGCTACCTAAGCGTTACACCTTGTGGGGGTTATTATGCTTATCCTTGGTATTCGCTATATTTGTAATTATATGGTCTCGAGCTCCTGAATACCGGCCTTTGATACAAGATATGCGCTTAGTCAATGCCGTCAAGATAGTTGATGTACTGGACGTTGAAGAGATCCCTTACAAGGCTGATATTAAAAATCATATTTTGTACGTCGATGTTCTTCACTCAGACCAAGCAAAGCTAGCACTTGCTAAAGTAGGTTTCGTCTTTGATTATCCAAATAAAGATGCATTTAGTTCAATACCACAAGCATGTGCCTTACTTGAATCACAAGAAGTAAAGAAAAATAGTCCTATTTATCAAACTGAATGGTTTTTCCGATTAGTTCGCATGACAATGGCCGCGATAGTACTTATTACTTTAATCTTGGTAGTTGTACGACCCATTTTAAAGAATCTTATTCTTGAAGATAACAACAAGGATTAATATACCTTTTAGCAAATAAAAAGCCGCAATAAGCGGCTTTATCTGTAATGGGGCTTTACACTAAAAATAGGGTTTGGCGTTATTCAATTGAAATGAATACTTCAACTTCTTCACTGCTTTTATAAAACTCATAGTCAGTTTTATATGCACGAATATGCGGGCACTGTTCATTACTAAAGTACTGCCAAACTTGGCCCCAAACATCGATAACGGTTTGTGGCATTGCACCTTTGCCGCTAAAGCGAAGGTAGTTACCTGTAGCGAGTTTAGTTTGTTCTACCTCTGATGACGTGACTTGCATGTCAGTACACGCAAATACATCAAACTCCCCTGTGACATCAGATTCATAATGAGTATACACGCCATAAACTTGGCTAGATGGCGTTAAATTTGGCGCTATGTCTGTGTAAAATTGCTGCCATAAGCCAGCGATTTTAGCTCCTTCACCACTCATTTCTTTCATATTGCTGGTGCGAACTTTGAGGCCAAATAAAGTCGTTGGGTTGTCTATATTTATTTTCGTTACTTGCTGATCCATTGCATTTTTCCTTGCTTATTTTGTTCCCAGTAAAATACCAGAGCATGTGTACTTTAACCTAGCCTTTTTAATTATTTATTTTAAAAAGACTATATTTTGTCAACGACCTTTACAGCTTAAAAAACAGTCATGGCATCCTTATCTGCATCAGGTTAAGATGGATAAAATAACAACAAAATCAGCGGGTGTTTAATGAATAAAATCAATGCGCTTATCTACTTTTTAGCCTTTAGTAGCGGCTTTTGTATTATGGGAATTGAGCTTTTAGGCGGGCGAATTTTAGCGCCGTACTTTGGTAGCAGTGTGCATATATGGGGCAGTATTATCACTGTATTTATGTTGAGCTTATCTTTCGGCTATTTACTTGGCGGTAAGCTCTCAACCCGCAATCCTTCGTTAACTAAATATGGTCTCATTTTCTTTGTAGCGAGTATTATGGTGGTGCCAATAGTATTGTTTGCAGAGCCAATTATGACCTTCATTTTCACCCATATTGAAGACAGTCGTTACGGCTCGTTGCTGGCATCAACGGCGTTGTTTTTTATCCCTACAACAATACTCGGCATGATCTCACCTTACTCAGTGCGATTATTGGTTACCGATCATGAAAAAAGTGGTCAGGTTGCCGGTGGTTTGTATTTTGTGAGCACCCTAGGAAGCGCCCTTGGCACGATTATTACCTCTTTTTATATGGTGCTAGCTTTCGATGTTAACGACATCATTAAGACCTTTGCTGCGGTATTAGGCGCGCTTGGTTTGCTTGCAATTGCGGTTAGTCAATTAAAAACGAAGGAGCGTGCTGTATGTTTAGAGTCTTAATGGTTTGTTTGCTCATGACATTGCCTTTTAGCTGCTTAGCCGAAGTAATACATAAAGAGCGATCGCTTTATCGCAATATTTTAGTGGAGAAGACTGGCGATTTACTGTGTTTAAAATTTAACGAAAAAACCCGTAAAAGTACGCAAAGTTGTATGTATAAGAGTGAGCCTAAAAAGCTGGTGTTTAATTACACCAAAATGACGTTTGCAAGCTTACTATTTATTGATAACCCTAAAAATGTACTGATCATAGGTTTAGGGGGAGGTTCACTTTCAAATACCATTCATGAGCTTTACCCTAGCGCTCATATCGAAAATGTCGAAATTGACCCAGCGGTAATAAAAGTTGCCCGTGATTATTTTAGCTTTGTAGAAACTGATAACGTAACGTCTAAGGTGCAAGATGGCCGTATTTTTATTAAACGTGCTGCACTTAAAAAACAAAAGTACGATTGGATTATTCTTGATGCCTTCAATGGCGATTATATCCCTGAGCACCTTCTCACTAAGGAATTTTTTGCGGAAGTAAAAAGTGTTTTAGCTGATGGTGGAATTGTCGCTGCAAATACTTTTTCATCGAGTAAATTGTACCAGCATGAGTCGGCAACTTACTTCGATGTGTTTGGTGACTTTGTTAATGTTGTGACCGATGAAAACTCTAATCGCATTATTTTAGCTGGCTTCGAGACTATGCCTAGCCAGCAACAGTTAGCCGAACGCGTCAACAAACTCGCAAATAAGTTAACCCCTTACGATGTTGATTTGCAGTTACTCAGCGAGCATTTGTTTTATACTAAGGGAAATCAAGATTGGCCAGCGGATACCAAGGTGCTCACTGACCAATATTCACCAGCGAATTTATTAAATTATCAATGATCAAATACGCCTTAATTGCATTTCTTTTAATTACGAGCTCTGCTGCTATGGCAGAGCACCCTTCACCCCCACCCTTAGCTGCAAGTCAGCAGCAGTTGTCTAAACTATTGAATCAATACAAAGGGCAAGTCGTGTTACTCGATTTCTGGGCGTCTTGGTGCAGCCCTTGTCGACGCTCGTTTCCTTGGTTTATTGCCATGCAGAGCAAGTATCAACAGCAAGGGCTTAAAGTGATTGCTGTAAACATTGATGTTGAACGCAGTGATGCAGATGCATTTTTAGCTGAGTTTGCAGTGAACTTTAATATTATTTACGACCCAGATGCTGTTATTGGCAGACAATACCAACTTAAAGGGATGCCGAGCAGCTTTTTAATCGATAAAGAAGGCGTAGTACGGTTCCAACACACAGGGTTTGTAGCTGATAAATTAGACCTCTATGAAAGCCATATCAAGGAGTTAATTGCGAAATAGTGTTATCTATCAGATAACTTTTGCAGTTGTTCGCTTTTATCGAACACAGCTATCTATTTTATTAATTGCACTAATATTTACTTAGCATGCTAACTACATTAAAATAGTTAGCATGCTAAGTAAATGGAGCGCATCATGTCTTCCACTCCCCCTTTTCACGAAACTCTTGATTTAACATTATGCGGCAGTATGGGCCGTGTGCATCGTTTATGTCGCGATGCTGTCACTTTGGCGGTTGAGCCTTTGGGTCTTACTCAATCTCGCTGGACTGCGATGATGCACCTGTTTCATCTAAACCAAGGTTGCACACAACAAGAGTTGGCAAATAGCTTAGGCATTGAAATGCCTTCACTAACTCGCACGATTAAGCAGCTTGAGCAACAAGAGATTATTGCTCGTAAAGCTGATGCTGAAGATAAACGCAGCAAACGTCTGTACTTCACTGAGCAAGGTCTACAATTGTTAGACACATTGCAGGTGATTATTGCCGATGTGAAAGAGCATCTTTATGCCGACTTAACCACTGAGCAACTCGATACCATGGCGCATGGTTTAATTCAGATGGAGCAAAACGCCCGTCAGTGTATCCGTCATTATTCAGGAGATAAGTAACGTTATGACACCAGATCAAAAGTTTGCCCGTTACGTAAAAATCTCTTTAGCGGGCTTTATTGTTTTATTTTTATATTTTGTGATTGCTGACCTGTATATGCCAGTTACACCGCAGGCCCGTGTGTATCATCCGGTTGTGCAAGTGACCCCACAGGTAAGTGGTCGCGTAACCGACGTATTAGTGACCAATAATCAAGCCGTCGAAAAACAGCAAGCCTTGTTTAAGATTAACGATGAGCCTTTTGAGCTTGCCGTGCAACAAGCTGAACTTGCATATGATGATGCAAAACTACAAAACCAACGTTTAGATAGTAGTGTGAAAGCAATAGAAGCACAGTTAGCGGCTGCTCAAGCTAAGCTACATGAGCAAACGTTGCTGTTTGAACGCGGTGAGTCGCTATTGAAAAAGCGTTCTATTTCAGAGCAAGAGTACGAAACAATCAATGCGAACTATCAATCAAGCAAAGCCAATGTGGCTGCAATTGAAGCCCAGCTTAGCGAGGCTAAATTAGCGCGCGGTAAAATAGGGGATGACAATTTAGCGCTTCGTCATGCTCAAAACCAGCTTGAACAAGCGAAACTAAACCTGTCGTACACCACAGTGACAGCCGATACCGACGGTAAAACAGCAAACTTACAGGTAACACCAGGTACCTATGCTAATAAGGGCCAACCGTTAATGGCTATAGTTGCTAATAAAGCTGATTTAGTGGCTGATTTTCGTGAAAAGTCTTTAGTTCATGTGCAAGTTGGTAGCACTGCAAAAGTCAGCTTTGATGCGCTACCAGGCAAAGTGTTTACAGGCAAAATTGTTAGTTTTGAAGCGGGTGTGAGTGATGGCCAGCTTAATGCTAACGGTTTACTCAGTGCCACTGAAAGCAGCAACCGTTGGGTACGAGATGCACAGCGTCAACGTATCCATATTCAGCTAGATGAACACCAGATGCTGGCAAAATTTCCAAGTGGTGCGCGTGCAACTGTGCAACTTCTGCCTGACTCTAGCATTGGCAGTTGGTTTGCAAGCATGCAAATTCGCTTCATTAGTGTTCTGCACTTTATTTACTAAGGCTGGGTGAGTTATGTCAGTATTGCAACTCGATGGTAATGGCTTACGCCAAGCGCTACGCATTGCTACGGGCTCAGCATTAGGGTTTTCACTGGCAAAATTGATGAACTGGCCGAATGGCATCTTTTTCACAGTTTACCCTATGCTACTGCTCGGTTTAGTGCCTGTGCTTAACATGCATATTATTCGTCAGTTTTACGCAGGCGCGGTGTTCAGTGCGCTATTCGTATTGGTTGTACAAGGATTGTTTGCACACTTGCCTGTTGTAATGACAATGATGAGCTTTATAGCCTTTGCCTTTTTGTTCTATCAAATGAGCCGTGGTGCTAACTTTTTATTTGGCGCCACAACAGTGGTGAGCTTGTCGATTCAATTGCATTTTTCGACTTACACCGGCGGTGGTGTCAGTATTTATCCGCTGATCATTAGTAACGCTGTTGCAGTCGTCGTTACTGTACTGTTTTCGATGCTAATGCATGGTTTATTCCCTGATGTTGCACCGCGCCAAGGTCGGGTAATGCCAGAGAAAGCAAAAGAAAGTGTGCGCCATGAAGTATTACTTTGTTCAACCGTAGCGACCTTATCATTTGTTGTATTTCAGGTATTTGATTTACAAGATTCTATCTCTGCTCAAGCGGCCTCGGTACTGATATTGTTTTCGTTGTGCTGGAAAGCGGCGGGTATGGCTGCATGGCAACGCGCGATAGGCACCTTAATCGGTTGTAACTTAGCGTTAGTGGCACAGTTATTTTTGTATAACCATACAGATATTTTGATATTTCCTGCGTTAATTCTGTGGATTTTGACCTTTATCTTTAGTCGTTATCACATAATTGGTGGCGGTATTCCGGGTGTTGGCTTTGGTATTATCACGACATTTGGTATTTTGTTTGGCCAGTCATTAGGGCCGGGGCAAGATCTGGTTTACAGCGCGCTGTATCGTTTTTCGTCGGTGTCTGTGGCCATACTATTGAGCTTATGTGCGGTGTACATAATGCATCACATCTTAAATAGCTTTGAAATGACAAGGCATCACACGTTTGATTAAAGATTAAAAAGGGAGTTAATCAGAACTCCCTTTTTTATTGTTATTTGGTTCGAAAATTGTAGGTAGAGACTTAAGTAAATCGTCTTGTTTTCTTACAACACTCTGTACACAGGTTTTTGAGGCGACATCTGCAACCCAAGCGCCCCATTGTGAACTGCCAGGCTCTTCTCCTGGGGTTGCCCACCATCTGGCTTTATAAAGAATTTCGTTATAACAGGTTTCACTACCTTGCGGATACGCGCTTCCGGCTTGCCATGAATCTACAGCAAAACTCGACATAGGCAAAGCTGACAGCGTTATCATTGCAGCGGCAACAATGCGTGATTTCTGGCCCATACCCGGCTCCTTAATTAGCAGTGAAATTGTATTACTATTATAGACGCGGCAGGATTAACCATCAATTAACTTTGTTAACAAGTTACACTTCTTTACAGTTCTGCTTATTTTTGACACGATCTTCTGATGTGAAAGTTAGAATTTTACATTTTTTCTTAATGCTTTTGTTTGTCCTCTTTTTGTTTTAGAGTCCATGCGCTTTCTCTGAGAACTTTTACTTGGTTTTGTTGCTCTTCGTTTCTTTTGTATTTGTGTTGCATTAATGATTAATTCTTTCAAACGATTAAGCGCATCTTCTTTGTTCATTTCTTGCGTGCGATGACTTTGCGACTTTATGACAATAACGCCCTCTTTGGTAATTCGAGAATCATTTAAATTAAGTAAACGTTGTTTGTAAAAGTCAGGTAACTTTGAGCGATTAATATCAAAACGAAGATGAATAGCTGTAGCTACTTTATTGACGTTCTGCCCGCCTGCGCCTTGCGAGCGGATCGCACTAAAGTCGAGTTCCCATTCATCAATTGTGACGGTATTAGAAATAATTAACATCAGGTTCAGTTAGCTATGGTAAAAAAGGCATTGTAACATTTGTAATTGGCTAAACATAATAGCTCGACTATTTGCGCCAGTTGCTAACCATTTTGAAAGAAAGGAGATCACGATGAAAGCACTACTTATTTCTATGAGCCTACTTGCGATGAGTTTTTCTAGCTTCGCAGAAGATATTTCTGAAAATCAGTTACAGCGTTACATTAAAGCCCTTCCTGCAGTCGTTAATTGGTCACAAAGCCAATCTGAGTTAGATACTGTAAACCTTGGTGGTATGCTAGGTAGTTCTGATGGTGTTGACAGTTCGTCAGTTATGGATGCGCTGGGTCACATCAAAGAGCATGAGCTTTATACTGAGTTCGAAGCCCTTACCAAACAATATGGTTTCACGCCAGAGCAGTTAGTTACTGTTGGCTCAGAGGTATCAATGGCGTATTTAGAAAACCTTAAAGCGGGTATGTCAGAAGAGAACAAGCAACGTGTAAACCAAGCAATGAGTGGTTTACAAAGCCTTACGGCATCATCATCTGATGCGGGTACTCGTTCAATGGCAGGTGCTTTAGAAGGTGTTAAAGCAAGTACTGCAACAGCAGATGTTAGCGAAAGTAACGTCAACTTAGTTAAGCAGTATATGCCGCAGTTAAAAGAACTGTTCGCAATGTTGCAGTAACAGCACTATCAAATAAAGAAAGCGGCGAGTGAGCCGCTTTTTTTATGCTTACTTGAATACCATAGCGTTTTTTAGATGCTGCTTTTGTTCTGCAGTTGGTAAAAATCCAGTTTGTACAAATTCATTAAGGCTTGGGTGACGTTCAAAGTACAAAATATCTAGGGCAAAACGATTCATACCGTACAAGCCCCGATGAATCATATTTGCCGAAAATATGAGTAAGTCACCTTTTTTGAGTGCTACACTTTTTCCACGAGTTAGTGAGTCACTATTTCGAGCGCCCTGCTGTTCTAATCTAACTATTAACTCTTCATCTGAATCCCAGTTTTTATGACTACCCGGTATTAGTTCTATTCCCGGTTCATCTTCAAAAGCAACGCGGCAATGTAACACTTCAGGGCCGCTAAGAGCGGCCTTTTGCGCATCAAGCTCTAAGTGATACTGCATATCGCGATGCCAATAATTTGCTTGTTTAGGGTTGTAAGGATTAAAAAATAATTGAGTATTCATAAACTGGGGATCAGAAACAATACCCTTAACCTGTTTCAATAGTGTGTTGGCGCTTACAAACTCAAAAAGAGTAAACTTTTCCTCAACACTTAAACATGCAGCGCCAGTCAAACCTGAGCTATTAATACCTCTAGATTGGTAAAAAGATTTGTTTTCTTGCAACCAGTGTTGATGAAATTTATCGAGAATTGGCCTTACCTTGCTAAGCTCACTCTCTGTGTAAAGGCCCTTTACATGGTAGTAGCCGTTTTCAGCAAAAAAGTTATTTTCCATTTTTTACCTTGCTAAAGTTGCACGTATTTTACTACTAAGCTCAGGCAATACTTGTTGCTCAAACCACGGATTTTTCTTTAGCCAGATATTATTGCGAGGGCTTGGGTGAGGAAGTGGCAAGTAATTTGGCCAATATTCACGCCACGATTTTACTAACTCAGTTAAGGGTAGCTGCTTAGTGTGGGGTAAATGATATGCCTGCGCGTACTTACCTAAGATAATGGTGAGCTCAATATTATTTAGTTGCGCTAAGAGTTTTTCACGCCATGCAATCGCGCACTCTTTTCTTGGCGGTAAATCACCTGATTTTCCTTTGCCCGGGTAACAAAAGCCCATCGGCAAGATAGCAAAATTGCGCTCATCGTAAAACTCATCACTCGTTACACCAAGCCAAGAACGAAGCCTTTGCCCGCTTGCATCATTAAAAGGTTTGCCACTTTCATGTACTTTAATTCCCGGTGCTTGACCAGCAATTAAAATGCGAGCCTGTGGATTAAACTGAATAACGGGCCGCGCTCCTAGTGGCAAATGAGGCTCGCAGATCACGCATTTACTAACTTGTTCTAATAATGATTGAGTACTCATGAGTTAGTAAAAATATGATCTATGCTTGCTTTGACCAAACTGCTAACTCATTACCACTTGGCTCTGTGAAGTGAAAACGACAGCCTCCAGGAAAATCAAACAAGGGCTTAATAATTGTGCCGCCGTGATTTTCTACCTGTGCTTGAGTTTCTTTAATATTATTTGAATAAAGCACCAGTAGCGCGCCGCCATTATTGGTTAAGCTAGTTAATGGGGCTTGATAAAAACCGCCATCAAGGCCCGCTGATTCAGCGCTAAAAGCCGTGTATTCAGGGCCATAGTCGGTAAATTGCCATTTAAAAACTTGATGAAAAAATGCCTTTGTTGTTGCTAAATCTTTAGCAGCAAATTCAACATAATTTAAGCTATGGTGGTTCGACATGGTGTGCTCCTAATTTAAACTATTCTCAAGCGCCATAGCGCAATGAAGTGCTGTACTATCAAGTAATGGAATAGACGTATCTGATTGTTGAACTAACAAGGCTATTTCGGTGCAACCAAGAATAATGGCTTCTGCACCTTGCTGAGTTAGATCATCAATAATGGTTAAATACTCAGCTTTAGATTCTGGGCTGATGATGCCTTTACATAGTTCATCATAAATCACACGATGCACTGTTTCACGCTCCTGTGCATCAGGAATTAGCACGTCTATGGCGAATTTATCAGCTAGGCGTTGCTTGTAAAAGTCTTGTTCCATAGTGAACTGGGTACCCAACAAAGCCACTTTTTTAAAGTTATGCTGGATCAGGTTTTCACCAACTGCATCTGCAATGTGTAACAAAGGAATTGCAACCGCAGCTTGTACTTGCTCAGCGAGTTTATGCATGGTGTTGGTACAAATTAATAGATAATCCGCGCCCGCTGCTTCAACTTGCTTAGCAGCTTTAATGAGTATCTCGGCCATCTGTGGCCAATCCTGTTGCTGTTGAAGCACAGCTATTTCGGCAAAATCGAGGCTAACGAGTACTATCTTGGCACTATGCAGCCCCCCTAGTTTGTTTTTAATGCCTTGATTTAAAAGCTGGTAGTAACTTTGCGTTGACTCCCAACTCATGCCACCGATTAAGCCTGTTGTTTTCATTTCAGCTCCCTTTTTATTTACTTAACACCATATGATATTGCACAGAACAAAGCTAGCAGATCATTATTTTACTAACACTTTGACTTAGTTGATTGTGTTTCATTATTTAATACGTGTATGCAAATGATAACTACTATCTTTTCTGTTTGTCGGCGATATAATACGGGGTTTTCTTCTCGTGTTATTTTTTAAGGGATTATCATGCATTCTCAATCATTAGATGCAGTGACTACCAATCGCCCTAAAAATACAGCTAAAAAGCGCTCTGTGAGCCTATCTTATCGTGTTGCTGTGTTTATGCGTTTTGTTGCAGCCATCATTGGTGGTTACGCCTTTACCAGTGTGCTTATTTCATTACTAGCTGTGTTATTACCACTTAATAAACTCGACAGCGTGCTGTTAACCACGACTCTATCGGTATTTTTTTACTGTTGTGTGTTTATTTGGGTGTTTGCCGTTAAGTCTTTAAAGATTGTTTGGATCACTATTTTACTAACTTCTGGTGGGCAATTACTGGCCCTTTCATTGATTAAGGGATGGTTATGAAAGAGAGCTTTTTTCGCTCAATGACTTGGCTTCATACCTGGGTTGGCTTACTGGTATGCTGGTTACTGTTCTTAATCTTTTTTGCTGGCACCATCAGCTTTTTTAAAGATGAAATCACTATTTGGGCCAAGCCTGAAACGCACCATGTGCAGCATCAAGCACAACGGGTTCAGTCTCAAGCCGAGCAAATTAATTATGTGTTTGCGCAATTACAGCAACAGGCACCTAATTCATTATCTTGGCGGATAAACTTACCTGAGCCACGTAACCCTGTTTTAAGCTATGGTTATGCTGAGCCTAAACAGCCAGGCCAGCGCCGAGCACCTTTCAACTATACACATCTAGACCCTAATACCTTAGAGCAATTACCCGAACCTCGGGAAACTAAGGGGGGTAACTTTTTCTATCGCTTACACTTTGATTTACATTACATAGATGTATTTACTGCACGGATAATTGTTTGTTTAGCCTCATTGTTTATGTTGATAGCGCTTATAACAGGCATCGTGATCCACAAACGTATTTTTAAAGATATGTTTAGCTTTAGAACAAACAAAGGCAGCCGAAGTTGGCTTGATGCACACAATGTTTCGTCAGTGCTGGCACTGCCATTTCATATCATGATCACCTACACGGGGATTATCACGCTGATATTTATGCTGTTCCCCTACCCTGCCGAGACTGTATATGAAAATGGCTTAAGGCAAATGTTTGAAGAGGCATTGCCGATTAACAAACGTGCCAAGCCCAGTGAAGAGCAGCGCCCTATGGTGGCAATCAAAGATGTGTTAGATCAGATTTATACTAAGTCACCGAATGCCGACATTAGCTACGTGTTTGTTAGAAATGCCAATACAGCGACCTCACAAATAGTGGTTTATTTGGCAACTGGCAAAGAGGTTGTAGATAACGGACCACGCTACTTATTCGATGGCGTAACAGGTGAGCTTGAAGCGAGTTCTGGGGAAGATTGGAGCGCTTCGGCGCAGTTTTATGACTCAATGACAGCATTACATAGTGGTCGTTTAGCCGAGCCGCTGCTGCGTTGGTTGTATTTTTTCTGTGGCGTAGCTGGCTGTGCCATGATAGCTACAGGCTGCATCATGTGGGCAAAACGTTTACGCGAGAGGCTTAAAGCAGAGCAAAAACCAAGCTTTGGGCTTAAGCTCGTTGAGACACTAAATTTAGCCACCCTGATGGGTTTACCAATTGCAACCGCAGCGTTCTTCATTGCTAATCGACTATTACCTTTAGGGTTAGCCGGGCGTGCCGATAAAGAAATACTCGTGTTTTTCTTAGCTTGGCTGGCGATGTTAGTTGTCGCTGTGAGCGGCCGAGAAAAACATCATTGGCGCTATTGTGCATGGCTTAACGCTGCTGCTTGTTTGTTAGTACCTGTGGTAAATGCGCTGACAACAGATGGCAATTGGATCACGTATTTACTAACTCACCAGTGGGCTTTATTCGGTATTGATAGTGCATTTATTTGCGCTGGGCTGCTGTTTTTACTACAAAGCAAAAAAATACCTAGCTATAAAACCGTTGAAAATAATACTAAATCAAATAAAAACAGGCTGCTAAAGGAGCAACAAGGATGATGGAGTTACTGCAATTTAGTCTGTGCTTTTTAGGGTTTAATTGTTTTGCACTTGCAAAATTCAATCATTACCGTGATGTATTTAAAAAGAAATTAACCGAAAAACAGCGAAGTAGCTTTTTATTAAGCGGCTGGATCAGTATTTTACTAAGTTTAGTGCTTTGCGTGCTGTCAGATGCTGGGTACGGCGCATTGCTGTTTTGCGGTTATATGGCTTTAAGTGTACTTATGCTCATGATTTTATACAGCTTTACTGTTTCATGGGTGAAGCATGTCAGTGTATTAACTATGTCTGTTTTGCTGTTGAGTGGCTTTTCGGTGATGATTTTGTAGTCTAGTTAGTAAAAAACTGATCTGATGCCAATTTGCAATAATGCCTAATTGAGCAAATAGTTAAAAAAATGGGTAGGCAATGCCTACCCAAGCAGGGGATTAAATTGGGGGATCACATGTTGTTTCAAATTAACGACGCTAAGTTTGCCTAGCATCCATTACAGTTGTGTTGCACATTCGTGATAGTTTAAAGACAGTTGTAAAGCCCCTTTACAAGCTCTCATGGTCAACATAAATAAGTTCGTCTGTTTTAAAACCATATTCTTTTGCTGTGTTTATAAAGTCCTGCATTTGCTGTTCAGTAACGTTAGGAGTGCGCGACAAAAACCATAAATACTCTTTGTTATAGCCAGTAATATAAGCGTATTGATAGTCTTGCTTATCTAATTCAAACACTACATATGAGCTATAGAATGGCCCAAAGAATGATACCTCTAAGTGACCTATGTCTTGTTGCTCTGCAAACTTTGCTTTACCTTCAGCTTGCTGCCATTCTTTATCTTCAGCGCTGTAACCTTTATTGATAACTTTTACACTGCCATCAGGGTTAATTGAGTATTCGGCGGTAATGCCCTCAAGGCCGCGTTCAAATGAATGATCTAAACGTGCAATTTCGTACCAGGTACCTGTGTATTTGTTTAACTCAAAATTATCGACGGGTTTGATGTTGTCTGGCACGCCTGTACACGCAGATAAAATGGCTGTGATACATAAAACCCCGATTAACTTTAATGATGTTTGCACGTTTTTACTCCCTTTAAAAAATTAAACAAATTAATACGTTAATAGCACTAATTTAGTTCAATTACGGTAAACTATTAATGTCTAAAATTAAAGATTGAGAACAGCATGAAGATTTGGGTTGATGCAGACGCCTGCCCCGTCGTTATTAAAGAAATATTGTTTCGTGCCGCAGAGCGCACACAGACCTTTACCACATTAGTGGCGAATCATGCGATGCGAGTACCCGCTTCAAAGTATATTAGCCGTTTGCAGGTATCTTCGGGGTTTGATATTGCCGACAACGAAATCGTTAAACGTATTGAGCCGAATGATTTGGTGATCACCGGTGATATTCCTTTGGCTGCAGAAGTCATCGAAAAAGGCGCCCAAGCGCTTAATCCTCGCGGTGAGTTATATACGACCGAAAATATTCGCTCACGTTTAAACGTTCGTGATTTTATGGAAACTATGCGCTCAAGTGGCGTTGAAATGGCCGGTGGCCCACCGCCTTTAAGCCAAGCAGACCGCCAAAACTTTGCAAATAACCTAGATCGAATCCTCGCTAAAAAGTCATGAGTATCGTTAATAGTGCGCCACTGCAGGGTTTTGGTGATGAAGCCTTTAAAGTCGCTGTTTATATTGAAAAGCGCCCGCCGATGCCTGCTTGGCAACAGCTTAAGCATTTGCATGCAATGCAACCCGGCCAAATAAACGAAATAAACCAAGCATGTGGCAATGGTTGGCGCAAAGTATTTAATGTGTATGGCAAAGTACTTTTTGCACTACCAAGTGAATATTATGATTTTGCTAAAAGAGCGGCTGATTGGCAGAGCTTTCGCGATGAACAACTACTGCAAGCACATAGCCAAACTGCATTACTGTTTAGCCCACCGTTTTTAGGCAAACCAGAGCAATTACATATAATTGCAGGGCGAACCCATGCTAAGCAGCTTATAAATGACGGGCTTTTGGATTGCCAATTAATATGGCTTGATGATGAATTTGCTATTAGTAAATCAGATAAAGTGATTGTTTGCCCATATTTTGATTACCGCCAGTTGAGCAACATTAAAATTGCACGACTTAGCCAGCTAGTTGCAGATATTTTTTCTTAGTTTCTGGTTTATTGCGTTCTTGAGTTAGCAAACTAAGCTTTAAATACTGTAAAACTTAATAGTAATCTAGATGAAAATACTGGTCGTTGACGATATGCCACTTATGCGCCATGTGTTAATAAACATGTTGCGTAGGCTTGATTATAACGATATAACGGAGGCGACTGATGGTGCTCAAGCGTTTGATTTAATCGAAAAACACAGCTTTGATCTGGTGATTACTGATTTGCATATGCCTAAAATGGATGGCAAATGTTTACTTAATCATATTCGCGAAAACCCGCTCCTAAGTGATTTACCCGTATTAATGGTAACCTGCGAAGACAGTAAGCAAACGGTCAATGAGATGATCACAGCAAAAGTGAACGGTTTTATCATTAAGCCTTTTTGTTTAAATACACTGCAAAAGCAGTTAAGTCGAATTGTTAAACCAGAATAACCAGCTAAAACTGGAGTTAAGAGCGATGTTTAAGCATTTAACAATAGTGAGTTTATTCACAGCAAGTACTGCAGTGGCGAGTGCTGAACAATTGACTTTGTATACAGAAGTGTTCCCTCCCTATAACTTTGTGCAGCACAACCAGCTTACCGGTATTAACACCAAAATCATGGAATCTTTGTGTGAAAGAGCCAAGTTGAGCTGTACGTTTAGTGTATTGCCTTGGAAGCGCGCAATGTCACTAACACTTGCCCAACCCAATGCTGGAATTTACTCTACTTCGCGTACCGCAAAGCGAGAAACTCAATTTTATTGGGTTGGCCCTTTGGTATCTGGGCATTCATGTTTATACCGTTTAAATAACCGTAACGACATTAAAGTAACGAGTACACAGTCGTTGCAAAGCTACACCATTGGCGTATCTCGTGGTGATGTTTATCAAACAGTTCTTGCTGATTTTAACCTTGCTGAAGGCCAGCAATTTTTAACTTACTCAAAAAAGTTTGAAGAGTTAAAAATGTTTAAGCAAGGTAAGCACGACTTGCTGATTGGCTCCTCTCTCACTCTGTCATCACAGTTGATGAATGTAGGTATGAGCCCAGACCAAGTCACGCCGGTATTTGAGTTAAAGCATCCTGCCTTAGTGGGTAATTACTTAGCACTTAACAAAAACACATCCCCAGAGTTGATCACTAAGCTGCAACACGCCCTCGATACCATGAAGCAAGAAAACCTAATTGACCCTCTTGTTGATCAGTTTGTAGCAGAGGATATGCACTCTCACGGCGAAACATTGACAGTTGCACAGCAGTGCTTAAATGGTTCTGCTATTTACTAAATTGGAGTGGTTTTAGGTAAGTTAGCCGCTGTTTTTCTTATTTTTGAAGTCAACCGTGATTTTTCGCGCTCGAACGCAAAGCCATTGCCTCATCTTTAATTGCTTTTTATAGTGATAAAAATAACAAAAAGGGCAAAAAATTATGAAACCAACTCCACTATTTAAAAGCTTAGTGCTAGCAGTATGCTTAGGCGCGACAGGCGCCTCTCAAGCTTACGATCGCATCACTGGCCATAACTTTGCTAGTCGTTCTGAAGTTATCGCACAATCAGGTATGGTTGCAACATCACAGCCGTTAGCTACGCAAGTGGGCTTACAAGTATTAAAAGACGGTGGTAATGCCATTGATGCGGCTATTGCGGCAAATGCAGTGCTTGGCCTGGTTGAACCGACTGGGTGTGGAATTGGTGGCGATTTATTTGCCATTGTTTGGGATAACAAAAGCAAGCAACTTTACGGTTTAAATGCCTCTGGCCGTTCACCACAAAGCTTGTCTTTTGATACTTTAAAAGCACAAGGTGACTATATTCCTGCTTATGGGCCTTTGCCTGTGTCGGTACCTGGTGCTGTAGATGGTTGGTTTGAGTTACATAAAAAGTTTGGCAAAACACCAATGAAAGCCTTACTCCAACCAGCTATCGACTATGCTGAAAATGGCTTCCCTGTGTCTGAACTGATTGCTTATTACATGCAAAAAAGTGTGGCTGCTCGTGGTAAATACCCAGGCTTTAAAGATGTTTATATGCCTGATGGGGCAATGCCTGAAAAAGGTGAAATCTTTAAGAACCCTGCCCTTGCAAACACCTATCGCAAAATTGCCAAAGGCGGCCGCGATGCCTTTTACAAAGGCGATATTGCTAAAGAAATTGGTCGCTATATGAAAGAAAACGGCGGCTACTTATCGTATGAAGATTTAGCTGCCCACCATAGTGAATGGGTTAAGCCTGTGAGCGCCGATTATAGAGGATATACGCTTTGGGAATTGCCTCCAAATGGCCAAGGTATTGCTGCACAGCAAATTCTGAATATTCTTGAAGGTTACGATATCAAAGCAATGGGTTTTGATAGCCCTGAATACGTACACACCTTTGTTGAAGCGAAAAAACTCGCGTTTGCAGATCGTGCAAAGTACTACGCCGATCCAGCGTTTAACACCATTCCCGTACAAACACTTATTTCACAGCAATATGCTGACCAAAGACGCAAACTGATAGACCCTAACAAAGCCGCAAAACGTGACCACGCAGGCCCAGTAGAAGGCGATACCATTTATATGACTACCGCCGATAATGACGGCAACATGGTTTCGCTTATTCAAAGTAATTACCGTGGCATGGGTTCAGGTATGACACCTGCAAAATTAGGCTTTGTATTGCAAAACCGTGGCGAAATGTTCGCCCTTAAAAAAGGCCACATGAATCAATATGAGCCAGGCAAACGCCCGTTTCATACAATCATTCCTGCGTTTGTCACCAAAGATGGTCAGCCATATATGAGTTATGGCGTAATGGGCGGCGCAACACAGCCACAAATGCACGCTCAAATACTGATCAACATGATTGATTTTGGCATGAACCTACAAGAAGCCGGTGATGCACCACGCATTCTGCACACAGGTTCCTCGCAGCCAACCGGTGAGATTATGGAAGACGGCGGTTTTGTTAGCTTAGAGTCAGGTTTTTCGATGGAAACCCGCCGTGAGTTAATTAAAAAAGGCCACACCTTACAAGACGCGGTTGGCCCATACGGTGGTTATCAAGCAATATTGAAAGACCCAAAAACCGGCGTTTATTACGGCGCATCTGAAACCCGCAAAGACGGACAGGCCGCGGGGTATTAGGCTATTGTAGGTTGGGTAGAGCGGAGCGAAACCCAACAAACTTAGGTAAAGTTAGCGAGTTACAAGGGGAAAGAGTAAAGGCGCTTTAAGCTGTAAGTCATAAGCTTTAAGTCGTTGATGCCTACTCGCTGCTGAGATGGATTAGTTACCGTAGGCGTGAAATTAACTTTGCGCGATGGTTAATAGCTCGTAGGTTGGGTAGAGCGGAGCGAAACCCAACCTACGAGCTGACAGCTCTAGTTACTCCTAACTCCCAACCACATACCCTGCAAAACCAAGCACTTTAAAGTACTGTTTTGGGGTGCTGAAGCGGGTTTCATTCATTAATTCTGCAAAACGAATGCGGTCTAATGGGTAAAACTCGTGCTCTAGGTTGTGGCGCATGCGCTCTACGCCGACTTCGGTTAAACCTAACTGCGTACAAAGCTGTAGTTGAGATTCGCGCTCAAAAGCGGTTTCTGGGCGCATTAAATCGGCAATAAATAAGTTGCTCGATTTTTTAAGCTTGCTGTGAATCTCTTTTAACAGCGTTTTTTTATCGCCGTTATCTTCAACAAAGTGCATTACCAGTAAACACAGTGCGGCGTCACATTGAGTGTCGATGTCGTTGATATCACCGCAGTGTACTGTTACGCGATCGCTGATGTTATGCTGACCAAACTGTTGCTCGGCAATATCGAGCATGTCTTGTGAAATATCTTGAGCAATAAATTGCCAGCTTGGTTTTAGCGCCGCTAATTCGATGATTTCTTTACCAGTTCCGGCACCAACCACTAAAATGCACGCATCATCGCTCAGCGTGGTTGCTAATTGGGCTGCGGTTGCTTGATGTAATAGCTCATAACCTGGAACTAGGCGCAAAATGCGTTCGTCGTAGTGATTTGCTTCTTCGTGATTAAAAGTTGGCATGCTAATCCTTTAAATAACTGAGATGGTCGAATAACCACCTGGTTTTTTCGCTACATGCACTTGCGTGGCAACGCGTTCGGTCATTTCTGATACGTGCGAAATAACCCCTACTTTGCGGCCTTGTGCTTGTAGTGAATCAAGAGCATCCATCGCGATGCTTAACGTTTCGCTGTCCAACGTACCAAACCCTTCGTCGATAAACAAAGAGTTTATCTGTACTTTATTCGACGACAACGAAGCAAGCCCTAGCGCCAGTGCTAACGATACTAAAAATGACTCACCCCCCGATAATGTATTAACAGAGCGCTGCTCATCGGCCATGTCTTTATCGATAATAGCGATATCGAGCGTTTGCCCTATGGCTGTTAATTTGTAGCGTTTATTTAGTGTCTGTAAGTGACTATTCGCGTAGTGCAGCAGTATTTTTAAAGTTTGTGTTTGTGCTAAATTACGCATGGTTTTGCCGCTGGCATCCCCGAGCACCTTATTGAGTAAATGCCAGTGCTCATAGCTTTTTTGCTGTTCAACCAATTGCTTTTGTTTATCAGCCAGCGCTTCGCTATTTTGTTGATGGGTTTTAAGCTCAGTCGCAACTTGCAATAGTGCATTATTCGCTTGTACTTGTTGCTCTGTGGCTTGATTAAGCTGTAATTGCAGCTCATCTTCACCGAGAGCTGGTTTGTCTTTTTGATGCTGAGCCAGCGCTTGTTGTCGTTGTTTTAAAAGCGCCTCAGCGTCTTTTAAGCTACTTTCGCTGGTGTGGTAATCTGCCAGAGTTTGTTTAATTTCAGCGGGGTTTATCGTTAATAGCTGACTAACGGCTTGCTCATCCAAGCTTGGGTGCTGCGCTTTAAAATCGTTAAACCAAAGGCTAAATCGCTCATTAAGCGCCGCTTGCTCAGCGGTGAGCTCTTTTTCACGTTCTTCAATATTGGCGATTTGAATGGCTTGTTCGTCACGCGCCTTCACCGCATTACTATGGTTTGTCTGGGCAAGTTGCAGTGCCTGCTGCGCTGAATCTATCGCCTTTTCAAGCTCTGCTATAAACTCATCTACCGATATCGCCGCGTTACTAAATAAGCCCTCGCGCTTTGATTTTATCTGCGTGAGTTCGTTTTGAGTTTGGCTTAGTTGCTCGTTGCACTGAGTTAAAGAGGTATGTGCTTCGTTTAGCTGCGGCGTTACATGTGCAAGGTGCTGCTCAATGGCTTTTAAGCTAGTTTTAAGCTCATCTGCCGTTTGCAGCGAAGCTTGATAAGCCTCAACGTGCTCTGCAATGTTCTCTAAAGAAATGCTTTGTGTATTGAGTGCCTGCCACCAAGGTGCACTGGTGAACTGTTGATTCAGTGTCGTGTAAAGCTGCTGATGCTCATCATTGAGCTCGTTTAAACGTGTTTGCAGATTATTCAGCTGTTGCTGTAATTCGTTTAACTGCTGCTCTTTGCTATGTAGCGCTTGCCCTTGCTGATTATACTCAGCTTGCTTAGCCGTAAGCGTGTTTTGCAGCTGCTGTTGCTGTTCAAGGGTTTTGTAGTATTGCTGTTTTTGCAAGCTGAGCTGTTGCTGACGCTCGTTTAACTGATCTTCGGTTAAATCATTTAGCTCAGTACGATTAGCCGCCATGGTTTCTTTGAGGCTCTGTTGTTGAGCGCTCAGTTCTGAGATTTGCCCAGTTAACGAGCTTATCTGTTGGCTGCATGCCGCCAGCTCATTACTTTTAGCTTGCTGTAATGCTTGCTGAGCTTTTAAATGCTGTTTGGCGTTAGTTAGTTGGTTGGTAAAGTCGTTAATAAGTTGACTAAATTGCTCGTTTACCATTTCTTCATGCATAAACGGGTGCTCTTTTGAGCCACATACTGCACACGGCTCCCCTGCCTTTAAAGTGGCGCGTAACTGGCTGACCCCTTCACTGGCTCTTAACTGCACTTGCTGTAAGCTTAGCTCACAAATCGAAACCTGCTGCTGTGCTTGCTCTGCACCTTGCTGCGCATCTTTTAATGCTGTTTGTAGTTGCTGCTCAGTTTGGCTTAATGTGTTTAGCTGGGTTTGCCAATTTTTTAACTGTTGATGATTTGTTTGCCACACTTGGCGCTTTTCAATCAGGTGTTTAATCGCCTCAAGCCCCGCATCAATATCCGCCATTGATTGGGTGTTTAAACTCGATTTAAAGGCGGTATCTTGCTCATTTAGGCGCTTAATTTCTTGCTCAAGGGCTTGGTATTGAGTTTTGCACTGCTGCGCAGCTGTTTGCTGCTCATCAATTTTAGGTTGAAGAGCTTTTATGTTTTGCTGTGATTGGCTAATTGTGTGTTGTTGCTGGCTAAAGCGGGTTAACTCACTTTTATAGAATGACCAGTCTTTCGCTAATGGTTGCCATTGTGCATGCGTTTCTAAATAACTATTTATTTGTGCTTGTTGATCGAGCTGTTTTTGCAGCTCTGCTTTATGGCTATTTAGTGTATTAGTCAGCTCTTGATGATGGTGTTTCGATTTATCAGCTTGTACTTTTTGCGCCGCTGCTTGCTGGTTTAATACGGCAAGTTGCTTGTCTAACTCACGGGCCTGGCTAATAATAGGCTGCGCGTCTTTTTGTGCTTGCTTTGCTTGGTTTAGTTGCGCGGTTTGTTTCTCAAGTGTTTGCTCAGCGTCTTTGATCAGTGTTTTATGGTCAACGTTTAAAAGCTGCTCGCGGTTTTTAATAAGTTGCCCATGTTGAGCAGCAATCGAAGTGACGCGTTCACGGTTATCTTTTATTTCTAGGCATTGCTGAGCTTGTTTCGCTTCAGTGGCTTTTTCAGCAAGCGCGTGCATTTGCTGCTGTAATTCTTGCTTTGCTTGCTCAGCTTGGTTTAGCTGTTGTTGCTGCTGAGATGCTTGCTTGTACCACCCTTGGTACTGTTCAAATTGTTTTATTTGCTTTTGCAACTCAGCAAGTTTAGCCTCAAGCGCTTTTTGTTCTGCTTGTTTCGTTTCGACCTCTTCAGGGCTTAAAACCTGATAATTACTTAAACTTAACTTTAACTGCTCTAATGCTTGCAACTGCTCACGATGGCATTCAAAAATTCGCTGGCCAATACGGCTGAATTTATCGGTGCCTGTTAAGCATTCAAGTAGTTGCGCACGCTCATCCCCTGTTGCTTTTAAAAATGCCGCGAATTCATGTTGCGCAAGAAGTACTGCTCTTGAGAATTGCTCAAAGCTCAAACCAATAATACGCTCGATTTCTTTACCTGCAGCACTTCTATCAGCGATTAGGGTTTCATCAGGTAAAGAGTGCAGGCTATGTTGTGCAGGTTGTAACTTGCCATCGGCTTTATTACGCGCTCGGCTAAAGCTTAACCTTGCTCGGTACTGTTGTTTATCTTGGCCAATAAAGTCGACTTCGGCATAGCCCTGCCCTGCCCCGCGGCGTAATAAGTTTCGCGAGTCATTGAGTTTGATATTGTCGCCGTTAAAGTCAATTTTATTGCCTGTATCGCCGCGTAATCTTGCTGTTTTGTTATAAAGCGCTAAGCAAATGGCATCGAGTAATGTGCTTTTACCGGCGCCAGTATCACCGGTGATGGCAAACAAGCCTGCTTCTTTTAAAGGTGAAGCGCTAAAGTCGACTTCGGCGTCTAAGATAGAGGCGAGTTGATGAACACGAATCGCTAAAATTTTCATAGTAGGTCCTCTGCATTCAATTCATCGATCACTTGGCTTAGTAAGCCTTCTAGTTCTTTTGGCACCGCCTGCCCTGCCATATCTTTATTGTTTGCAAATGCTTGCTCTAAAAGTGAATGTGGGTTTAGCGCTTCAATTTGCGAGACATCTTCAAATAGAGTTTGTTCATCGTCTTGCTGGTTGCTTTGCTGACGTACCCTTTCAATGCCACAAAACTTAACCTGCTTACCTTCAAGGGCTTGTTCTATTTGTTCTCTGAAAGTGGTGTCAGTGTCATGGGCGCTCAATTTAACCCGTAGGTATGGCGCTAAATCTTCATCCGTTAAATCGAGTTGTTTTATAAGCTCACAGAGTTCGTTCAGTGGCACACAGTCTTTTTCTGGTAGCAACATGACTTTACAAAAGCTAGGAATGTAAAGGGGGTTTACAGATGTACCTGAGTCACTAAGTTCGACTAGCACAACTTGATGCTGATAGCGTCTTTCAGAAAATGACATCGGCATTGGCGTGCCACTGTAGCGAATGGTCTCTTTCTTCGCGACGGTCTGAGCTTTATGAAGATGCCCTAGCGCAACATAATCAGGTTGATCAGTAAATATGCTTGCCGATATCGCATCTTCACCACCAATAACTAAATTGCGTTCAGAATCAGATGAGATGTCTCCGCCTTTTGCATGCAGGTGGCCCATAGCAATTAATGGCGCGTTTGGTAATTCGCTTGCTGCTTGCAATGCATCTTTGTAGGCAAGGGCAACGGCTTGATTGTAACTTAACGGTTGCTCTTGTTGGCGGTTATAACTGCTTAAATCACTGCTACGTAAAAATGGCATGGCAACAACATTCGCATCGCCGTTTTTTGTGCTGATTGGCAGTACCACCTCATGAGGAGCGTTGCTATCAAAGCGGCCAACAACATGGGTATCAAACTGAGCTAACAAAGGTTTTGCCGCCATAATACGATTTGCTGAATCATGGTTGCCAGCAATAATCACTATGTGTAAGTCAGGGCAATGTTGCTTAGTGGTTTTAATAAATTGGTAGAGTTGGTTTTCTGCGCTGGCAGGTGGCGTTGCCGTATGATAAATATCACCCGCAACCAGTAGTAAGTCGATCTGTTCTGACACAAGCGTATCGGTTAACCAAGCTAGAAATGCTTGGTGCTCATCGAATCGGGAATGCTCGTAGAATTGTTGGCCTAAATGCCAATCAGATGTATGAAGGACTTTCATTAAACGCTCTTATTATTTATTAAGAGCGTCAATATACCTAAGCTGAGCCAAGATGCCCAGCCTGGTTTGTTAACTTAAGCTATACCAAGCAAAAACCACCATTGGCAAAGCTAACAATGCCATTATCATAGGTACTTTAAGCGCTTTAGTTTGCTTAGCTTGTAAAATCTTAAGGGCATTTGTTTCATTACATGCCGCTACTTTGTCGATATAAAAATACCCTGAATCTAGGTACTGTTTACAATTTTGTTCGTCCGCTGGAATTGCAATTAGTTCTTGTTGTTTTTTTAGGATATAGAAATCCATACGCTCACCGAATTCTATGCTGATTACCAAACATTTTGAGGTTTAAAATGCATGCTTCGCAGACCCCAAAATCAAAAAAGTGGGCGATTTTAAATACAAATGGCAGTAAATTTCAATAGCAAATGTCGCAAAATTTAATTTATTACAAAAATAATGGCAATAAAGGATATAATTACCAGTGCAGCCGGGTAAATTAGCCATTTTTTAGACCCATTTACACTAGGGTTTGTGCGAGATAATGCATCTGACTCATCACAAGCTGCGATGACTTCGACAAATTCAAATCCGCTCTCTTTGTACTCGTTTAGAATTGATTCTTGAGCAGGAATGGCTGCTAAACGAGAGTCTTTTTTTACAATATAAAACTTCATCTAATCACCCTTTCATCATTAACTAGAATTTAAGTCGATTACCTTCTTTTTAACTGTAATACTTTGGGATGAATTAGTGCTGAACTAAAATTAACCAGTGTTTTGTAAAGGGGGTTTACAAGTTGATTTTTTAGTATTTAAAACCTGAATTATATTGTGATTACTAAAGTATGGATATTAACTGATAAAAACCGCACTTTATCGTTATAATGTTGCATCTTTGTTTGCAGTTTGCGATCCTTTGTAAATGCATAAATCACAGGAATAACAATGAAAAAAGTAATCCTTACTTTCGGGGCTTTGGTATTGCCTTTAGCAGTATCTTCAGCTGTCATGGCGTCATCTGTTGAGCAAACTAAAGGCTCATTCGTTGACAAATTTCGTCAGCTAGACGAAGCACTCCCAACCCCAAATGTTTACCGCAGTGCCGCTGGGGCTCCCGCTGAAAATTATTGGCAACAGCAAGTAAACTACGACATCGATGTAAAGCTTGATGAAAAGAAACGCCGCTTAACAGCAAGCCAAACTATCGAATACAAAAATAACTCGCCGCACACTTTAAAATATCTATGGTTACAACTAGACCAAAATATCTTTAAATCTGACTCAATTGCTGAAATGACTTCAACTTTCAATGGTAAAACATTGCAAGGTGACCCTCAGCCAAAATCAACTAAATTGAGTTTAGGTCAGTTACGTCGTCAGCAATTCATGGCCGACAACGAGCTGGGTTATCAAATCGCCAATGTTAAAGACGAAGACGGAAAAGAGCTTAAAGTTACTGTAGTAGATACCTTAATGCGTATCGACTTAAACGAGCCGCTTAAACCGGGTAAAGACGTTGAGTTCAGCATGGACTTCGCCTTTAACATTGTTGAAGAAGACGCTGTTGGCGCGCGTTCAGGCTATGAACACTTTGAAGAAGATGGTAACGACATCTTCTTATTAGCGCAGTGGTTCCCTCGTCTTGCTGCATACACTGATTATGAAGCCTGGACTAACAAAGCCTTCTTAGGCCGCGGTGAGTTTACGCTTGAGTTTGGTGATTATGATGTAGAAATTACAGTGCCTGCTGACCACATCGTATCGGCAACGGGTCAACTTGATAACGCTCGCAGTGTTTTAACCAGCACACAACGCAAGCGTCTTGAACAAGCTGAAGATGCTAAGCGCCCTGTTTTCATCGTGACTGAAGAAGAAGCGTTAGAAAACGAGAAAGAAGGCACAGACAAAACAAAAACATGGCACTTCAAAGCTGAAAATGTACGTGACTTTGCATGGGCTTCTTCACGTAAATTTATGTGGGATGCAAAAGGCTATCATCAAGGTGGTAAAGATCAGCCGTTAGTGATGGCGATGTCTTTCTACCCGAAAGAAGGTGGCGACCTGTGGAAGAAGTACTCTACTGAAGCTGTTGTTCATACAATGGAAGTGTATTCGCGCTTCTCGTTTGACTACCCTTACCCTGTGGCTCAGTCTGTAAATGGCCCTGTAGGTGGTATGGAATATCCAATGATCACTTTCAATGGTCCACGTACTGACCTACAAGACGACGGTACACGTACTTACTCACAAGCAGAAAAACGTTTCTTAATCGGCGTTGTTATCCACGAAGTAGGTCATATTTACTTCCCTATGGTGGTTAACTCAGATGAACGTCAATGGACGTGGATGGATGAAGGCCTCAACAGCTTCTTAGATGGCGTTGCTGGTCGTGAATGGGACCACACAATTCCTTGGGGTGTTGAACCTCGTGATATCGTTGCATACATGAAGTCTGAAAACCAAGTGCCTGTTATGACTCAGTCAGACAGCGTATTACGTTTAGGCCCTAATGCTTATACTAAGCCTGCTGCTGCACTTAACATTTTACGTGAAGTGATCCTTGGTCGTGAGTTATTCGACTTTGCATTCAAAGAATATGCACAGCGTTGGAAGTACAAGCGCCCTACTCCAGCTGATTTCTTCCGTACTATGGAAGAAGCGTCAGGTGTTGACCTAGATTGGTTCTGGCGTGGTTGGTTCTACACTACAGATCACGTTGATATCTCGCTAGACAAGGTTTACCAGCTTCGTTTAGATACCAAAAACCCTGATATCGACTTTAATCGTTTACGTGATATTGAAGCTGATAAGCCAATGCCGTTATTTGTAAAACGTAATAAAGAAGAAGGCAAAAAACTTTGGGTTGAAGAAAACCCAGACGTAACTGACTTCTACGACGAAAACGACCGCTTCACAGTAACTAACAAAGAGCGCAACGCGTATAACAAATTCCTTAAAGGTTTAGAGCCTTGGGAACGTAAAACGTTTGAGCGTGCAATCAAAGAAGATAAAAACTACTACGTACTTGAGTTTTCAAACTTAGGTGGCTTAGTCATGCCTATCTTATTAGAGCTTACTTATGAAGATGGTACGAAAGAAGAGCAGTACATTCCGGCTGAAATCTGGCGTCGTAACCACAAGCATGTACAAAAGCTAATTGTTACAGAAAAAGGTAAAAACCTAGTGTCTGTAACAGTTGACCCACGCTGGGAAACAGCGGATGTTGATGTAGAAAACAACAATTACCCGCGTCGTATTATTCCATCACGCATTGAAGTGTACAAACGTGAGAAGAGTAAAGCGAAAGTTAGCCGCGATATCATGCAAGATATTAAAACTGAGCTGAAAAAAGACGACGAAAAAGATGCTGAGGAGCAACAATAATGCGCTTTGCAGCCATTATTTTTGCTTTATTACTGAGTGCGCCAAGCATGGCGCACCAGTTAAAAGCGTCTGTGACTACCGTGTTATTTAATAAACGCACCAACAACATAGAGCTGATGCATCGTTTTTATTTACATGATACAGAACACGCCGTTGAACATTTGTTTGACGGCAATGCTGATATCTTAAGTAATAAAGAAGATCAAAAGCGTTTTGCTGATTATGTTGAGTCTCATATTGCTCTACAAACTTTAGGTGGCAAACCACTTGAACTTAAAGATGTGGGTGCGCAAGTTGATGGTAAATTCTTTTGGGTTTATCAAGAAGTCACGATACCTGAGGGAATTCATGGCATTCGTATGAGCAACGGAGCACTTCGTGACCTATGGCCAGCACAAGTGAATATGGTAAACATTGAAGGCAAAGGAAAGGTAAAAACATTGACCTTTAGCCAAGATGATACCTGGCTTGAGGCAAGGTTTGAGTCGGTCAATCCAGAGTAATTCCAATCCAAAAGGATTAAAAAAGTTCCTTTTTTAATCCTTTGATCCTTTAATTAACCCATTTCGTAAACTATCTTATTAATGGGCTTCAAAATTTTCCCAATTCTCATATACAGGGATTTATATGACTATCCATGACAACAATATCCGTGGTGTAATCTTTGACTTAGATGGTACTTTGGTTTCATCAGAGTTGGATTTTTCGCTTATCAAAGCGCAGGTAGGCTGTCCTGTTGAGAATGACTTACTTGCTTACATTGCATCATTACCTTCGCCTTACATGCGTGAAGAGGCGATGAACATAGTTCATCAGCATGAACTCATAGATGCACAACACGCTCATTTATTGCCAGGTGTTGCTGATGCAATTACTAGGCTTAAAGAAAATAACATCCCGATGGCGATTGTAACTCGTAACTACGACCGTGCAGCTGCTATTAAATTAAAAAATAACCCCTTACCAATAGAAACTGTGCTGACTCGCTCTGATGCGCCAGCTAAGCCTGATCCAAGTGCTTTAAATGCGATTGCGACATTATGGGAACTTGATCAATCAGAGTTACTTTATGTTGGCGATTACTTATTTGATATTCAGGCTGCACATAATGCCAATATGCGTGCTTGCTTGTACGCGCCAGATGAAATTCCTGAGTATGCGAATCAGGCCGATTATGTAATGCATCATTTTTCAGAACTACCTACTTTGGTTGACTCATTCCAAGAAAATAAGGTGTTATGTTAAATAGCCTTGTTTTTAATTTTTCCTGAGATTAATTGTTAGTTTTTTATTTTTCAAAATGTCCTAGTACTAGCCCAAGCCGTCATGAGTTGCTAAAATATCGGCAATTATCAAATGTATTCATAGAGGCATAAGATGGGCAGAGCATTTGAAGTCCGCAAAAACGCCATGGCTAAAACAGCCAATGCAAAAACTAAAGTAAATTCTAAGTACGGTAAAGAAATCTACGTTGTTGCTAAAAATGGCGAACCAGATCCAGAAGTTAACCAAGCGCTAAAACGTATTATTGAGCGTGCAAAAAAAGACCAAGTTCCAGCACACGTAATCGATAATGCAATCAAAAAAGCAGCCGGTGGAGCAGGGGAAGACTATTCTCCAGCACGTTACGAAGGCTATGGCCCAGGTAACTGTATGGTAATTGTAGACTGTTTAACTGATAACCCTAACCGTACTATCAAAGATGTACGTTTACCGTTTACAAAAACAGATTCAAAAATTGGCACACCGGGTTGTGTAGCGCATATGTTCGATCACTTAGCTGTTTTAGGCTTTGAAGGTGATGACGACGAAGTTGTACTTGAAGCGCTAATGATGGCTGATGTAGACGTAACTGATGTAGAAGTAGAAGATGGCAAAGTGTCAGTTTTCGCTCCACATACTGAGTACTACAAAGCAAAAACTGCTCTTGAAGAAGCATTTGAAGGTATTAACTTTGAAGTAGACGAAATCACGTTTGTTCCACAAGTTCATACTGACATCACTGATCCAGATGATATCGCAAACTTTGAAAAGTTTATTTCTATGCTTGATGACTGTGATGATGTGCAAAACGTTTATCACAATGCGATTGTCAAAAGCTAATTTTTGAAAAAATAGTACTTTTTAGTACGTAAAAAGGGGCATTTGGTAACAAATGCCCCTTTTTTAATAGATTTTCATTATGCCGTGAATGATGAGTATTCACTGTTATTATGAGTTCAATTGATATTAGTCAAAAAAAAGCAGCCCTTGGGCTGCTATGAACGACACATGAAACTCGAAGGGGAGTTGTGTAGTGGCTAATTTAACGACTTATACTTTATACGGAACGCATGCAATAATGGTTCAGTATAGCCACTAGGTTGTTTAACTCCCTCTAATACAAGGGCTAAAGCTGCTTGATAAGCAACGCTTTGCGCTAAAGTTTCGGCTGAATCAGCCATATTATTGTAGGCCGGATCACCTTCATTTTGACCATCAACAACTTTCGCCATGCGTGCCATGGTTTTTCTAATTTGCTCTTCAGAACAAACGCCATGATACAGCCAGTTGGCCATGTGCTGGCTTGAAATACGCAGTGTGGCACGGTCTTCCATTAAACCGACATGGTTGATGTCTGGTACTTTTGAGCAACCAATACCTTGGTCAATCCAACGCACAACATAACCTAAAATACCCTGTGCGTTGTTATCAAGTTCGGCTTGAATATCTTCTTTGCTTAAGCTGCTGGCATCTTTCATAAGCGGCGGAGTGAGTAAGCTGGTAAGGCTTGCTTCTTTGCGGTCCATAAGCGCTTTTTGACAGGCAAATACATCAATATCATGGTAATGCATAGCATGCAGTGTTGCAGCAGTAGGAGAGGGCACCCACGCGGTATTTGCACCACTTTTCGGGTGACCACTTTTTTGTTCCATCATTAACGCCATTTTATCTGGCATTGGCCACATACCTTTACCAATCTGTGCTTTACCACTAAGGCCAGTTGCAAGACCAATATCTACGTTGCGGTCTTCGTATGCGCTGATCCAAGGCTCAAGTTTAATAGCGCCTTTTGGCAGTACTACACCTGCTTGCATTGAAGTATGAATTTCGTCACCAGTGCGGTCTAAGAAGCCGGTATTGATGAATACAACACGCTTTTTAGCTTCGAAAATACAGGCTTTTAAGTTAGCTGATGTACGGCGTTCTTCATCCATAATACCCATTTTAATGGTGTTTGCTGGTAAGCCTAGCAGCTGCTCCACACGCGTAAATAGAGTATTTGTAAATGCCACTTCTTCTGGGCCATGCATTTTTGGTTTAACAATATTAATGCTATTAGCTGTTGAATTTTTAAGGCTGCTTGTACCTTTTAAGTCATGAAGTGCTGCAGTGCTGGTGATAATGGCATCCATAATGCCCTCAAACACGTCATTTCCTTCACTATCTTGGATAGCTGGGTTAGTCATTAAGTGGCCAACATTACGCACAAACATCATGCTACGGCCTTTTAGCGTGATTGTTTCACCACTTAAAGCTTGGTATTGGCGGTCTTGTGCTAAACGGCGTTCAATAGTTTTACCGCCTTTGTTAAATGCTTCTACAAGGTTTCCTTGCATTAAACCAAGCCAGTTTTGATAAACGTTTACTTTGTCTTCGGCATCAACGGCAGCAACAGAATCTTCACAGTCCATAATTGTTGTGAGGGCTGCTTCAAGTAGTACATCTTTAAGACCTGCTTTATCTGCTTGCCCGATTGGGTGATGATGGTCAATTTGCAGTTCTACATGTAAGCCATTATTTTTCAATAAGATAGCGCTTGGGTTTTGCGCTTCACCTTGGTAGCCAATAAGTTGTTCAGGGTTTGCTAAACGAACCTGACTACTGTCACGTAATGTGATTAAAAGCTCATTATTTACCACCGAATAGCTGGTGCTTTCGATGTGTGAGCCATTTGCTAAAGGCAATGCTTTATCGAGGAACTGGCGGGCATAAGCCATCACTTTAAAGCCACGTACAGGGTTGTATGTAGAGCCTTTCTCAGCGCCGTCGTCTTCACTTAACACATCAGTGCCGTATAGCGCATCATACAAAGAGCCCCAGCGTGCATTTGCTGCATTTAAGGCAAAGCGTGCATTGCTTACTGGCACAACAAGCTGCGGCCCTGCAGTGCTTGCGATTTCAGGCTCTACTTGCTCTGTTTCTATGCTGAAGCTAGCTGGCTCAGGAACGAGGTAGCCAATGTCTTCAAGGAATGCTTGATAGTTAGTTGCATCCCATACCGGCTGCTGCTTGTGGTAGTCATCAATCTTAGCTTGTAGTTGTTCGCGTTTTTCTAAAAGTGCACGATTGATTGGCGTTAATTCATTGACGATATCAGCAAAACCTTGCCAAAAGGTGTCTGTGCTAATGCCTGTTCCAGGTAAAAGTTGCTGTTCAACAAACTGTGCAAGTTGTTGATCAACGCTTAAACCGTTAAGTGAGAGAGTGGTCATAATAATGTCCTTTAAACGAGCTTAATTTGATCATTCATGGTTCAACCATATCGTAAAAAAGGCTAATAAGCAGGCTATTTGCCATTCACTAAAAATATAGTGGCAATAACAACTATAAATTTACTAAATCCAAAAAATCCGCCTAATGTTGAATTAAGCGCTACGAAGCAAACGCCAAGTAGCCACTCTCACTAACAAAAAATAGATAACCCGTTCGAAGGATTTTTATTATGACAACATATCAACGCGAAACCGATAACCTAGCTACTTTATGTCAAACACAAGGCAAAACGTGGCAGTCAATCAACCCAGAATACGCAAGCCGTATGCGCTTACAAAACCGTTTTCGTACGGGTCTAGACATTGCTCAATACACTGCAGACATTATGCGTGCAGACATGGCAGCTTATGATGCTGACCACAGCCAATACACACAATCTTTAGGTTGTTGGCATGGTTTCACTGCACAGCAAATGATGATGGCAATTAAACGTCATAACAAAACAACTAAACGCAGCTATGTATACCTAAGTGGCTGGATGGTTGCGGCACTTCGCTCAGAGTTTGGTCCATTACCTGACCAAAGTATGCATGAAAAAACATCTGTTCCAGCGCTAATCGAAGAAATCTACACTTTCTTAAAGCAAGCTGATGCACGTGAACTTGACCACCTTTACAAAGACCTAGACGAAGCGAAAGCAAACGGTGGTGACGTTCAAGCTGCATTAGATAAAATCGACAACTTTGAAAGCCATGTTGTGCCAATTATTGCTGACATCGATGCGGGTTTTGGTAACGAAGAAGCAACTTACCTACTTGCTAAAAAGATGATTGAAGCGGGTGCATGTGCTATCCAAATCGAGAACCAAGTATCTGACGCAAAACAATGTGGTCACCAAGCTGGTAAAGTAACTGTACCGCATGAAGATTTCCTAGCAAAAATTAACGCTGTTCGTTACGCATTCTTAGAACTTGGTATTGATAACGGTATTATCGTTGCACGTACTGACTCATTAGGTGCAAGCCTTACTCAAAAAGTGCCTGTATCTAAAACACCTGGCGACCTTGCTAGCCAATACACGTCGTTCCTTGAAACAACACCAGTAAACAGTGTAGATGACTTAAATGAAGGCGATACAGCAATGAAGCTGAATGGTCAGCTTTGCAAACCAACACGTTTAGATAATGGTTTATACCAGTTCCGTGAAGGCACAGAGAAAGACCGCGTAGTTCTTGATTGTGTAACTAGCTTACAATCAGGCGCAGACTTACTGTGGATTGAAACAGAAAAGCCAAACGTTAAACAAATCGCTGAGCTTGTAAACCGCGTTAAAGAGCAAGTACCTAATGCTAAGCTGGTATACAATAACTCACCGTCGTTCAACTGGACACTTAAATTCCGTGAGCAAGTATATGCTGAGTGGCAAGAACAAGGTAAAGACCTATCTGCTTACCCAAGCATCGATGACAATAAAGCATTAATGGCGCCAGAAATGGATGACACAGAGCTTGCAGCGGCAGCAGACGTACTTGTACAAAACTTCCAAAAAGATGGTGCACGTGAAGCGGGTATCTTCCATCACCTAATCACGCTACCAACTTACCATACAGCGGCGCTAAGCACTGATATTCTATCAGAAGGCTATTTCGGCGACCTAGGCATGCTAGCGTATGTTCGCGACGTACAACGTCAAGAAATCCGCCGTGAGCAAGCATCAGTGAAACACCAAGACTTAGCAGGTTCTAACATTGGTGATACTCATAAAGAGTACTTCTCTGGTGAAAATGCGCTTAAAGCCGGTGGTGAAGCAAATACCATGAACCAGTTCTAACCAAGTAATGATGTAATACCTTTATAGCTATTCAATAATGTTGTTAGGGGCCTTCGGGCCCTTTTTCACATTTTAGCCGTCAGCCATCAGACTCGCATCTCTCACCTCGCGTCTCGTATCTCGCCCCTCGCATCTCGCACCTCGCATCTCGCACCTCGCATCTCGCACCTCGCACCTCGCACCTCGCATCTCGCACCTCGCACCTCGCATCTCGCACCTCGCACCTCGCACCTCGCACCTCGCACCTCGCA
>NZ_LOPY01000020.1 GCF_001469895.1 Pseudoalteromonas sp. XI10
CTCGCAACCCGCAACCCGCAACCCGCAACCCGTATCTCGGATCACTCTTTAACCAAGTCTTGGATCAGCCATTTACTAGCTTATAAAAATACAGATCACGCATTTACCAGCCTAAGAATTTTAGATCAGGATTTAACTACCTCCGCCTTATGGGCCTTAATTTAGTGCTTATTGGCATAGCACAACCTCTAGAATGGCTAAAATTAGGTCATATAAACGGCAATTTAGGACTGTTTTGTAAAATTTTGCGATTTACAAACCGATTTTTTATTAACTCACCCAAGCTATAAACCGATTTTTTACCAACTCAACATCCTTACAAACCAAAATTTTACTAACTGAAGCTAGGTTTTTAGCGGCACAAACCGATTTTTTACTAACTCAAGTTACTGATTTTGGCTATAAACCGATTTTTTACTAACTGCTTTTGGATTAATGTCCGATATTTGAATGATGTATGTAAGGAGTTACTCACATTTTGACTGTAAAGGGGGTTTACAGGGGAAGAAGTTAGCGAGGGGAAAGTTAGAAAGGGGAAAGTAGCAGCGGGTTTACCCCGCGTTATGGTTTTATTAAATGACGTTTCGGATATGGCGCGATATAAAATCGCGCCACAATGCTTTGCTAACTTGCTAACTTGCTAACTTGCTAACTTGCTAACTTGCTAACTTGCTAACTTGCTAACTTGCTAACTTGCAACTACTCACTATGCTTATCAAACCACCATTGAATATAGGCGACTTTGGTCATCAGGTTTGATGGGCGAGCGGTAATACCATGTGAAGCATTAGGAATACGCACCATCGCTGTATCAACGCCTTGTAGCTTTAATGCTTGGTAAAATTGCTCGGTTTCAGAAATCGGCGTACGATAGTCTGATTCACCGGTTAATAGCATAGTTGGTGTTTTTACATTGCCCACATAGCTAATTGGAGAGCGCTTCATATAATGCTCAATATTGTCCCATGGTTTACCTGGGAACCAATAGTCAGCAAAGAAAGGGTAGAAGTCAGCAGTTAGTACAAAGCTGATCCAATTGATAACAGGTTTAGCAACAACAGCAGCTGCAAAGCGGTCTGTATGACCCACAATCCATGCAGTTAATACACCACCACCTGAACCGCCGGTAACGAATAGTTTGCTTTCATCAATAAAGCCTTTATTGATGACAGCATCAACACCTGTCATTAAGTCATCAAAGTCATTACTTGGGTAGTTATGATGAATTGTTTGCGCAAATTCTTTGCCGTATGAGTCACTGCCGCGCGGGTTCATATAAAGTACAACATTACCTTTGGCTGCGTATAATTGTACTTCAGGGCTAAAGTGAGGGCCGTAGTTTGCAACAGGACCGCCGTGGATCTCTAAAACAAGTGGGTACTTTTTGTTTTTATCAAAGCCCGGTGGGTAAGCAATCCAACCTTGAATAGCCAAACCGTCGTGGCTTGATTTAACCCAAATTTCTTCAACCTTGGCTAGCTCTTTGTCGCCCAGCGCATCTTCGTTTAATTGCGTTAAACGAGCCGTTTTACCGCGCTTAATTAATGCTACATCAGCTGGGCGCTGTGTATCTGCGAGTGTGAATGCAACTTCACCATCTTCGCTCACATCAAAATCACCACCTGAATACGGACGACCAAAGGCGACACTACCAATCTCTGAGGTAATCACTTTATGTTTACCACTACGTGGCTGGTAAGCTAAGTGTGTTTTGCCTTCGCTATCGTAGCTAAAATAAAGACCTCTGCCGCTATCATCCCATTTAATGCTTTCGACACTGCGGTCTAAATCAGCAGTGAGTACTGAGGTTTTACCTGATTTTAAATCAAGTAAATAAATGTCGCTGTTTTCATAGTTAGTCTTTTTGTCGTCATAGCCTGTGTATGCCAGGTAACGACCATTTGGAGAGACTTTAGGACGTGAATCTGGGCCTTTACGGTCTGTTATTTGGGTAATTGAACGATCCGCTAAGCTAAGTTTATAGATTTCAGATTCAGTTGGGTGTAATTCATTATCTTCATAACGATTAGCCGAAAAATAAAACGCATCGCCTTTTTCGTTAAAGCTAATAGCACCACCATGATCAAAATCACCAGCGCTTAATTGACGTGCATTGCCGCCCGTTGCACTGATGATAAAAAAGTGACGATAGCCTTTTTCAGAGTAGCCACCGCCATCGGCACGGTAATAGGTATCGTCAATATATTTAGCTGGCTCAGCCCACTTAGCGCCTTCAGGCTTACCCGGTAAAGATACTGGGCTTGCTGATTTTGCTGGCACAAACTGGCTAAACACCAATTGTTTACCATCTGGCGTCCAAGTTAATCCGCCAGGGCTTTGCGTTAGGTTACTAATTTTTGCTACGTTACCGGTTTTTAACCATTTTACATAGATTTGGCTGCTACCATCTCGGGTAGAAATAAACGCTAAACGAGTTTCATCTGGTGACAATACCGGAGCGTAATCCATATGCACGCCAGATGTTAGCGGTAGCATGGTTTTACCATCTGGGTTTACTGACCAAATATTACTGACTTTACGGTCGCTTTTGATATCCATGCGATTACGCACGAAGTAAATTGTATCGCCATTTTTTGTCATTTCTATTTGGTTGGCATATTCAAGATCAAAAACATTTTCAAGTTGAAAGGTATTGCTAGCTCCTGCATGGCTGTAAAAGCTAGCTGCTGCAAGCAGTGCTAAAGACGTTTTAAACTTCATTTTATTTCCTTGTTAGTGAGCAGTAATTAGGGCGTGTTAACCTGTTATAAAGTAACAACCATCAGAAATATAGTCCATTGCGATGAATGGAGAAATCAATAGACAGATGGTCATTTCCCTTTTATGTTGAGTACAGACACTTTTAAACGTAAGGAGCACACAATGATAGGTTACACAATGTTAGGCACTAACAACCTAGCTAAAGCAGTAAAGTATTACGATGAATTGTTCGCCACTCTAAACGCCGAGCGCTTTTTAGAAACTGACCGCTTTGTCGCATGGAGCACAGGCCAAGATAAGCCCGGTTTTGCGGTTACCAAACCTTATAACGATGAAAAAGCTACAGTGGGTAACGGCACTATGATTGCTCTAGCAGTCGAAACCCCAGCCCAAGTAGATGCCTTTTATAAAAAGGCCATAGAATTAGGTGGCACAGACGAAGGAGCCCCCGGCCCACGAGAAATGCCCGGCTTTTATGCGGGATACTTTAGAGACCTAGACGGTAATAAACTTAATGTGTTTTGTTTTACGCATGGGTAAAGAAAGTTAGCAAGGGGAAAGTTAGAAAGAGTAAAGTTAACAGACGCTAGGCTCTAGGAAACTGGGTCTAGCCTATTTAACTGAGGTTTTAGATAATAAAGAGTAAGTTTCACCAGCTTAGAACATTATGGTTCATTTGGACTGGTTTTCAGGTAGCTATGAGCAGAACTGTTATACCTTTGTAAGGTATGCATGCTCAAAATTGACAAGCTCCTGTGTTTTATACACATGTTAGTGATAGCAATTCATTTAAAGTAAATGTGCAGAATTATGAAAAAATTAGTGTATTTCATTGTCTATTGTTTAGTTTGGCATCCCGTATACGCAGAAGAACCAGACGATCTTTTTGGCGCCTTGAGTGGCTTATACTGGTGTTTGAAGAAAGAAATTCCAACAAGCTTAGAGCAGATTGATTCCGCGTTTGGATTTGAATTACCAGCTAGTGCAACTAAAGTCAGTTTTGATGATTGGTATAAAAATGTAAGTTTAACCGTTGAAAACGGGGAGCTGTTAGTAACTCGTAAGTTAGATAAAACATTAAAAAAATCGACTGTTAATTGTGAATCTGTTTCAAGCACTAACTAGAACAATAGATTTCATGGTAAGCAAAGCGAACTTTTTAGAAAACGCGCTAAAGCACGACCTACAACTCGCAAAAAGTCGCGCGAAATAAATTTCACGCCTACAAGAAAATCGTAGGGTAATCTTAAGCTGTGATTAGGAAGCTGTTATTCGGCGCTAAAGCACCTCCTACCTCACATCTCGTACCTCGCATTTCGCACCTCGAATCTCATACTTCGCATCTCGTTTCTCGTCCCTCGCATCTCGACTTTCGCATTTCGTACCTCGCATCTCGTACCTCGCATTTCACACCTCGTCCCTCGCACCTCGCATTTCGTACCTCGCATTTCGCACCTCGCATTTCGCATTTCGTACCTCGCATTTCGTACCTCGCATCTCGTACCTCGCATCTCGCATTTCGCACCTCGACTCTCAACCTGATGGCTGACAGCTGACAGCTGACAGCTAGTTCCCCTACCAACTTCTGCTTATTTTCATTACACTGCTTCTATACAAAATAATTATAAAAATTGAGAATTATCATGACGTCGAAACTGCTTCAATCCCTTTCTTGTGTATTTGCACTGAGCCTTTTGGGCTGTGGTGGAGGTGAGGTGTTTACTGCTCCTGCTAGTAGTGAGTTTGCCCATGGCAATGAGCTACTAAGTGCCACGGCGCTAACCGAGGATGCGAGTCACGCGTTAGTGGCAACCCAATCTGAGGTGTGCGTTTGGGATAATCAGTTAAAAACGCGTTTATACGATTGTATAACAGGGCAGGGCGCTGAACATATTGAGCTTGTGGGCTTTAGCGCTAACAAATCTCGTTTTTTCATTTCAAATCGATTATCGGTGACTTTATACGATACTCGCACTGGGCGTAGTATTGGTACTTGGCTTACCGGGCAAGAAATCGCTAGAGACATCGCTATTTCAGCCGTAGGCGATACTTTGGTTATCGCTTATCGTAGCGGCAAGGCTGAGGTAATAAATACTCGCACAGGTGATACTAAGCGTTTTGATATTCATCGCTTAGATATTAATAGCGTGGCGTTATCGGCTGATGGTCAGTGGGCGTTTACCGGCTCAAGCGACAAGTACGTTAAGCTTTGGTCAACAAGTGATGGTAGCACTCGCTTTGAAGAGCGTTTAGCGACTAGAGTGAATCACGTTACTTTAAATAAAACAGCAAGCTTGGGCTTTGCAATTGACTCGGTTGATGACCGTGTATTTTTTGATTTAGCCAATCAAAAAGAGCTATCAGAAGTGGCCTCATACTCTAACTTTATTGAATTCACTGCATCGCAATTTATCAATCAAGATAAATGGCTATTAACGGGCTCACCAAAAATGAAGATGCGTTTATATCGCGTTGCAGATGGTGAATTAATCGCTGAATACGAAGCTAAACAACAGCGCCAACGTACGTCAGTACTAAGTGTGGCTTACGATGGTAAGCAACTATATTCAGAAACCAGTGACGGCCTATTGCAAGCTTGGCCTTATAAAGCAAATAAAAGCTAAAACAAAAACGCCTACTTGCAGTAGGCGTTTGTTTTTAGTGCGATTAAATTAGTAATCAAACTTATGCTTGGAAAACAGGCTTTGTACTTGTTGCCAAACTGCACCAGGTTTACCATCGCCAACTAACTTGCCATTTACTTTTACAACTGGGCCAACTTCTTTAGTGGCGCTGGTGATCCATACTTCGTCGGCATCAAGTAACTCATCTTTACTAATAATGCGCTCTTGCACTTTAAAGTCACTGTAACTGTGAAGAATATTGAGGATTAACCAGCGGGTGATCCCCGGTAAAATTTGGTTATCGAGTGGTGGCGTACTGATCACACCATCTTTAACAATAAACACGTTACTTGAACTAGCTTCGGTAATTTCTTCTAAGCGGTTAAATAGAATGGTTTCTTTATTACCTGCTGCTGCGCCATGTTGATAATGGATCACGTTGCCAAGCAGAGCCGTTGATTTAATATGGCAACGTTGCCAGCGACGGTCTTGCTCAAGCGATACAGTGTAAGTTGTTGCATTGTCGATATCGCCTTTTGGCTCTGCTGGAATTTCAAAAGCAAACGCGAATACGGTCGGGGTAATATTAGTTGGGTAACCGTGAGCACGTTTAGTGTCGGCGCCGCGGCTAACGTGCAAATAAACCCCTAGATTATCACCTTGGTTTTTCTCGCATAAATCATTACAGATTTTACGCCACGTATCGGCACTGTAATCGAGCTTAATTTCAAGTTCGTTTAAACCGTTATTCATACGTTCAATATGTGCGCCAAAGCCTAGCATTTTACCTTGGTATGATGGGATCACTTCATAGATGCCATCGCCAAATAAGAAGCCGCGATCCATTGGTGAAATCTTTGCTTCATCAGCGCCAAGGTATTCACCGTTTAGGTATACCGTGCCCATAGTTAAACCTCATTCTCTGTCGTAAAGCCGCCAAGTTGGCGAAGCCGAGTTATTAATTGTTGACCATGCATAGCATGCAGGCCGTCTTCGGTGAGCTCATTTTTATGGGTGACGCCATCGACACTACCGCGCTCACTTAGATAATGCAAAATGTTGAGTGGCTCAATATCAGCCAGCAAATCTGTGTTATGCCAGCGACTTAAAAAGGCAATGAGCCCGTATGCTGCCCAGTTAGATACATCGGCAAGTAACAGCTCATCACAGGTTGTTAAACAAGGAGTGATGTTTAGCGCTTGCATATGCTGTGCAAGGTTACCCATGCCTATTTCGTTACCGCCATCACCAATCGCTATGGTGGGGCAGGGTGCTTTTGTCACAAAAAAATCAAAGCAGCCACAATGCTCCGAAATATCAATACCGCGCATATTATAATAACGCTGATGCTCGTTAAGCCCCGGGCGTTCTATTGATAAAACACAATCAGGCTTTAACTGCGCAAGGGCTTTAATGCTAAAAGTGTGTGCATTATCAATGCTATTAATTGGTAACTCAAAACAGTTAAAGTCATTTTTCAAGGCACTGTAAAGGGGGTTGCCAGTAACCAAAATAGGCTGTTTACCAAGCTTTTCGAGCACCTTGTAAAGTGCAATTGCACCAACCGGACCATCGGTTTCGAAAGTATTGTTAACCGCAAAGCCCGTACCTATCAACACAGTACCTTGTGCTTTATAAAGGTATTTTGCTGCACGTAAATACGTACCCGTTAGTTGTTTTGCGTACAAATGCTGCATACCACGCGGGTTTTGTTCAACCATCATGGTTTCAATTTGTTGGCTGAGCGCTGCGTCGCTTAGGCTTGCTGACATAGTACTTTGATCTCTTGAATGAGCGCAATACCCGCTTCATTATCGCCATGTACACACAGGCTGTCGGCATTAAGTGCCAGCTGCTGACCACTTCGCGTTGTAACTGTGCCATGTGCAACTAACTGTTTTACCTGTGCCATTAGCGCCGGTTTGTCGTGTACACTGCCGGCTAAAGAGCGCGCAACAAGTTTACCTTCGTCTGTGTATTGACGGTCGGCAAACGCTTCTAAAATGAGTTCTAGTTCAAGCTCTTTTGCTTGTACTTTGTGTTTGGCTGCTTGGTTGGTAGCTAAAATCATCAACTTTAATGGCTTTGCATAACTTGCCACTGCGCGCATAACAATATTCAGCGTTTGCTCGTCACTCATCATATCGTTATACAATGCGCCGTGTGGCTTAACGTATTCGAGCGTTAAACCATGTACTGCAGCCATACCATCAATTGCAGCAATTTGATAATGCAGGCAATTAGTCAGCTCTTTTTCGCTCATAGCCATTGAGCGGCGACCAAAGCCTTGCTTATCTGGGTAACTTGGATGTGCGCCAACCATTACTTTGTGTTGCTTGGCGAGGGCTAGGGTGTTTGCCATCACATCGGCATCGCCAGCATGAAAGCCACAAGCAATATTTGCCATATCAATATGTGGCATAACTTGCTCGTCTAAGCCCATTTTCCACATGCCAAAGCTTTCGCCAAGGTCACAGTTTAGTTTCATCGTCATTTATAACGCTGCCATTTTACTATTTGGAATATCGGTGATCAGCATATGCCCTGGGCTATGCGTGATACAAAAATCAGGTGCCGCGTTGGCAATTGCAACTTGTGGAGTCACACCACAGGCCCAAAATACGGGCACTTCGCCTTCTTTAATGGTCACCGCATCACCAAACTCAGGTTTGTTGATATCTTTAATGCCAATTGCAGCAGGGTCACCAAAATGCACTGGCGCACCATGTACACTTGGAAAACGGCTGCAAATTTGGATCGCGCGAATGGCATCGGCAGGTTTCATTGGGCGCATGCTTACAACCATATTGGCGTGAAAAATCCCTGCACTTTGGCAAGCCATATTGGTCACATACATAGGCACATTTTTTTGTTCGCTGATGTTTCTGATCTCAAGGCCCGCAGCAATTAGTGCTTCTTCAAATGAGAACGAGCAACCAATTAAAAAGGTGACTAAATCGTCGCGCCAATGATTCGTAATATCGGTAACCTCTTCAACCATTTGACCTTGTTTAAAGACGCGGTAACGGGGTAAGTCGCTACGAATATCAATGTCTTCACCAACAGTTGGCATATCGGTAACGCCCGGTATATGGCTAGTTGCAATGATTGGGCAAGCTTTTGGGTTTGCTTGGCTAAACTGCAAAAAATCAAACGCGTATTGTTTAGGTAAAATCACTAAATTAGCTTGCACAAAGCCCGGAGCAAAGCCCGATGTATTGCCAGTGTAGTCACCCTCGCGTACCATTTTACGAATAGCCGCTGGAGTGGTTAAAGATGCATTTTTTTGCATGTGACTCTCCTTGAAATTAACACTTGCCCATTGTTGCTACAATAACACTCAGTTCAGGTCATTAATAGTAACGGGCAGCTGCCCTTTAGCAGGGGCTTTCCCTAGTAAAACGTTTGCCAGCGCTGTAAAAGCAGGACCAGCAATCTTTTCATCTGTATCTACATCTATATTGTAAGCATAGGTGGCAAGTACAGCATCGCCAAATTTTCCAAATTGGGCAATATCGTAAGGGGCGCGTAAGCTGACAAATACGGTCTTTTTATGGGCTAATTTTGCTTGTTTTAGCAGTGATTCTAATGCCGCAGATTGGTCGGCCTTAGCAATTGCAAACTCAGGGTTATCAGCTAAGTCATCCATCCCGCCGACTTCAACAGCACTTTGTTTTGGTGACGCATTAGCGGCAATGATTATGTCGGCTTCGTTAATTTCTTTTAATGCTGCAAGTGGCTCATAACCTTGCAAACTCGTACAACTAAAGCTGATTAGCTTATCGGTGTTATCAATTAACGCCTGCTGCAGAGCATAGCATTTACGAGTATCTGGCATAATAATATGCACTTTGCTGCCCGATTTAATGTTAAGCGGTAGGGTGTTTTTCTCGTTTTTCACTTCGGTGATAGCTGCCAATGCTAATTCCGCTTCTACTTTTCTATGGCTTTGATCACCGAGTAAAAGCTGCGCTTTTTTGATGGCTGCCTCGTCATCAAGCGAAGAGGTCAGTTTAAACTTTTCTTTAAGTTTTAAAATACGTGTTGCAGACGCGCTCATTTCGTTGGCATTTAACGTGCCGCGTTGTACTTCTTGCTCTAATCGCTCAATCAGAGCTTCAAGTACTGCTAAGTCTTTAGGGCTTCTGATTTCGATTGGCATAAGGGCAATATCAACACCCGCTGCAAAGGTATTGACGACCGCTTCAATTGGTTCGAAAAAGTGGCTGATCCCCGCCATATCGAGAGCATCTGTGATCACCACACCTTGATAACCGAGTTCGTCCCGTAATAAATCAGTGATGATTTTGCGCGACATCGTTGCAGGTTTGATCATGGTTTTGCCTTCTTTACTGACAAACGTGCTGTCATCAAGGGCAGGGTATTGGATATGTGCAGTCATGATCATACCCGGTTGTTGGTTTTTAATAATTTCTTTAAAAGGAGGGAGATCTTGCTGCCAAATAGTTTCTTTATCGTGCATTACTTTTGGCAGGCCTGTGTGGCTATCTACATTGGTATCGCCATGTCCCGGAAAGTGCTTTAACGATGAAATAACGCCGTTGTTTTCAAACCCTGCCACTTGGGCACCACCTAGTTTTGCAACCAATTGCGGATCTTCACCGTAAGAACGCACGTTAATAACTGGGTTATCTGGGTTCATGTTTACATCGACCGTGGGTGCATAGTTAACATTCACACCCAGTGCCAATAGCTCGTCGGCAATAATGCGTGCAGATTCAGTTGCGAAGTGGGTACCATGTTCTTTATAGGTCGCACCAATCGACATGTTACCGGTAAACGACGTGCCTACATCACGAGGAATACGGGCAACTCGGCCACCTTCTTGGTCTATCGAAATAAACAGCGGTAAGCCTAACTCTGACTTAGCTGCGGCTTTTTGTAGATCATTATTAAGTTTGATAACTTGCGGTACGGTATCGATATTTTCTGCAAATAAAATCACCCCACCAATATTATGTTTAGTGATGATATTCGCTAAATCGGCCGGTAGCTCTGTCACCGGTGTACGGCATTTTTGTTCACCCGGGTCTTGTTCGCAGTAATAACGTAGGTCAAGCATGAGCTTTTGCCCTAACTGTTGTTTTAAAGTTAATGCAGACTCAGCAAATGATGATTGTAATGGCATGAAACACCCTAATCCGATAACCAGTGACGATAGTGCAAACTTATTTAACACAGCAAGCTCCAAAGCAAAACGCTTATTTAGTTTTTAGAATAAATTATTCTTGATGTTAATGGGTTTTTAAATATAAATACAGTATTTTTTTGCTACCCTAGCGGTTTTTCAGTCCGACTGCAAAAAGCTAAGCTAGATCACCAAATAGGGCTAACAGGCTTAAATAAACAAACCTTTATACTTATTAAAAGCGTGACAAGTTGATAATTTATCAATTTAATGGGTCGCTTTTTAGTACAATTTAAAGTAATAATATATTCCATAATCATCAGCGTAAATATGACAAGCCTGGGGGCGAGATGGCTTTAACTCGATTACACGCATTTAAACAGCAAATTAAACCTTTTTTACCAGAGTCTGCATTAATAGAAGATTACTCGCGCCGTTATGCGTACGGAACAGACGCCAGCTTTTATCGATTAATCCCTGAGTTAATTGTATTAGTGAGCAACCAAAATCAAGCAAGGCAAGTGATCATTGCTGCCAACGAGCAACACGTACCCATCACATTTCGCGCCGCCGGAACGAGTTTATCTGGGCAAGCAATTACCGATTCGGTATTGGTTTTGTTGTGCGATAGTTGGAGCAAGTTTGAAATCCTTGATGACGCTGAAGCAATACGCTTACAACCGGCGATCATTGGTGCTCGAGTAAATCAAGTATTAGCACCGTTTGGTAAAAAAATTGGCCCTGATCCCGCTTCAATTAATAGCTGTAAAATAGCGGGGATGGCGGCAAATAATTCATCGGGCATGTGTTGTGGAGTGGCGCAAAACAGCTACCACACAGTAAAAGATATGACCCTCATTTTTGCCGATGGCACTGTGCTTAATACGGCTGATAGCCAAAGCTGCAATGCCTTTTTGCAAAGTCATAGCCCTTGGGTTGATGAGCTAATGAGCCTAGTTGATATCGTAAAGCAAAATCCCGATTTGAGTGAGCGAATCGCCCATAAATATCGTTTAAAAAATACCACAGGCTATGGTCTAAACGCGCTGCTGGATTTTTCTGATCCAATCGAAATCATAAAGCACCTCATTATTGGCTCTGAAGGTACGTTAGCTTTTATCGCCGATATCACCTACCGCACTGTGGTTGAGCATAAGTACAAACACACAGGTTTCTTTATTTTTGACGATATCAGCAAGGTGTGTGAGCTGGTACAAAGGCTGAGTGAGCTTGATGTTGCTGCTGTTGAGCTACTAGATAAACGTGCTCTGATGTCGGTGTCTGAACACGCTATAATGCCAAAAGAAGTGGCCAGCTACCCAGAACAATCAGCGGCACTGTTAATTGAGTTAAGAGCTGAAAATGCACATGATCTCGATGCGCTCACTAACATCACCGAGCAACTTCTTGCTGAGTTTAAACAAAGCCAACTGGCAGCGATTGAGTTTTCAGCAGACAGCGCTCGTAATGCGGCACTTTGGAATATCCGTAAAGGCACGTTTCCTGCTGTTGGCGCGGTGCGCGAAACTGGCACTACTGTGATAATTGAAGATGTTGCCTTTGCCCTTGATAAATTAGCTGATGGCGTGAATGCGCTGCATCAATTATTTATTAAATATGGTTATGATGAAGCCATTATTTTTGGCCATGCACTTGCCGGAAATCTGCATTTTGTATTCACCCAAGCTTTTGATACACCAGAGCAAGTAAGCCGATACGAGCAATTTATGGCTGATGTGGCGAACTTAGTGGCGGTTGAACTAAAAGGGTCATTAAAAGCTGAGCATGGCACTGGGCGTAACATGGCGCCG